>CAVPCW010000018.1:0-17845 GCA_963702555.1 uncultured Actinomycetes bacterium | reverse complement strand
GCCGCGGTGGTCGTGGTGGTGGCCGGCGCCGTCGTGGTCGTGTCGGGCCGCCGCGGTGGTCGTGGTGGTAGCCGGCGCCGTTGTCGTGGTCGTGCTTCCGCCGCCGGTCGTGGTGGTCGTCGTCGGGGCGACGGTCGTGGTCGTGGTCGGAGCCGCAGTGGTCGTCGTGGTCGGAGCCGCCGTAGTCGTCGTGGTCGGAGCCGCGTGGTGGTCGTCGTCGCTGCGCCCGCGTAGCTGATGGTGGCGTTGGCCGTGAAGTTGTAGCCGGGCCCGGTGTAGCCACCGGCAAAGGTCGCCGTGGCGACGCTCACCCGGCACGGCAGGGTGATCGCCCCTCCCACCGGGAGGCACTGCGCCAGGTTGGTGCCGAGACCGGTCTTCTTCATCTTGAGGGTGACGGTGTGGCTTCCGGCCGGAACCGGGCCGGCCAAGCCGCCAGCCCCGGTCGCCCCGAACGTGACGAGGGACGTGCCGAGGCCCGCCGCGCCCATGCAGTCGTTGGTGCCTGCGACGGTCAACGGGGCTCCAGCGGTCGTCGCGTTCCCGCACTGGGTGATGCCGAGGAAGACCGTGGCCTCGGTGGCCGCCGTCGTGGTGAAGGTGACCGTCACGTTCTGACCGTCGGTGAGACTGGTCGACGGCGTGACCGTCACCGTCTCACCCGTGGCGGCTGCGGGCAGGGTGAAGGCGGCCATCGTGAAGCACACCAATGCCGCCGCCAGGCCGGTACCGGCTAGGGAACGACGAAGTCTCGGACGGCCAGGCCGCCGGTCGTGGTGCGGTGTGCTCATCTCGGTCATCTCCTCGGTCGGGTCCACGGGGCGGCGATCACCGGCCCGGTCATGGGTTGCTGCACAGCGGCCGCAGACGATTCGTCGACGGCGCCATCGGTCTCGGTCCGGTCGATCGTGCCGACCGCAGCACCGCCGGCGGCCGCGGTGACCGCGGTGACCGGCCCCGCCTCGGCGTGAGTGGTCGACCGATCACCATCGGCTGTCACACGTGGGCTGGAATCGGCGTCAGAGTCGGGCTCGGCCAGGGACACGGCGCCCGACCCGTCCACAACCTCGCTGTCAGCCACGGCGGCCAGCTCGGCCTCCCGCTCGCGCCGCCGGCGCCGGTTGCGCCGAACGATCAGGATGACGACCACTTGGAGCAGCACGAACGCACCGAGGATGAGTCCCCATGGGTACGACGAGGTGCTGGTCGAGACCCAGGTCGGCTCACCGGTCGTGACCACCCGGGCCCGGACCTCGACGTCGCCCCAAGTGAGGGCACCCAGAGCGATGGTCGTGGTGACCACCACGCTCGACGATGCCGCGATCGGCTCGCCGACCTCGAGGATCCGGCTCTGCTCCGAGCCCGCCTCCCCCAGCGGACCTCGACCCGGGCGTCCCGGACGACCCCGGACGACGGATTGGCGACGCTGACGGTGACGTCACGAGTCGGCGACCCACCGAACCATGCGGCCGGTGGACCGGAGCCCTCCACGGCCAACACGTCGACGGCGGGGACGGCGATGGCCGCCGGCGCCGTTCGCATCGGAGCACCGATCACGTCGAGCGGCTGCACGGCAGACCACTGTCCGCTGGTGCCACGGACGACACAGGGACAAGCCACGGGGGAATGACGGCTACGAGGGTGGCTCCGAACTGTCCGTCCTCACCCACGCCGACGTTGGCCGCGCCGCTGCGGTTGCAGCTGGCGCTGCCGCCTTCGCCACCATTGCCACAGATCGAGACATCGACGAGCTGCGATCCCGGCCAGCCAGCCCCCACCACGGAGACCTTGTCCCCGGCGCTCACCTGGACTGGATTGACCGTGAGGGATGGCGACGGCACGGCCGTCTGGGCTTCCGACACACCTTGTGTCGCAAGGCCGGCCAGAACGAGCGCGCCCACGAATCAGCGCGCCAGGAGGCGGCGAACCCCGACCATCACGCCTGACCGGGTCGACCGGTGACCGGGTCCGACGAAGTTCCGACGGAAACGAGCCCGTCAGCGTCGGCTGTGGTCGCGGCGGGCCCGGCGGCGGGCGAGCTGGGGTTGCCCGTGCCGCCGGGGCCGCCCCCGTCACCGGACGAGCCGGCAGCAGGACGCTTGCGCCGCCGCATGACCACGAAGGCGATGACGGCGACGGCGATGAGCAGGAGGAGGAGCCAGGGGATGACCCAGAAGGCGGTCGCACTGGACTGGGTCGTCTCGCCCGAGGTGGTGGTGATCTCCACCGAGTAGCGGGGCCCGAACCCGGAGAGGTCACCCAACTCTGCGCTGGCGTCGAGGGAGGCGCCGGGGAGGATCTCCTCGAAGTCCTCGATCTCCCTGGTCGAGACGTGCGTCCGAACATGTCCTTCACGGCGACGGTGACCGTTGGTGTCATCCGGACGTTGCCGGTGTTCGTGATGGTGAAGCGCGCCGTGGCGTCGCTCGGCCCGGTGATCGGCGCCAGCCAGGCCTGGCCACCGCTCGACACACTCACGTCGCTGACGGTGAGCTCGGGGTTGAGCGGCCCCGCCACCCGGACGTACATCCGGGCACCCACGGCCTGCTTGATGTCGACCTTGAGGTCGCCCGATCCCTCTATGCGCCTTCGGATTCAGAGCGACGATGCCACCGACGTGATCACCGGGCTCGGCATCGAGCGGCACGGTGATGGTGATCGGGATGTCAGTCCGGGTTCCGGGTTGTGCGGAGAAGGACCTCGACCGGCAGCTGGATCCAGGTGCCCAGGTCGACCGGCTCGGGCAGCGCGCCAGTCGCCCCGTCCGGCAGCTGGAGGCTGAATGCTCCGGTCCCCTTGGCGGGAAGTGCGTCGGCGGCGTAGACGACGAAGTCGATCGGGGCGTCGGTGAAGTTGAAGACCGAAACCCGGTCGCTGATGGTCTGGCCCGGACTTGCTTCGAGCACAAAGGCTGAGCGCGACGAGACGCCGTTGACGTTTCCCTCGCTGTACGGCGAGACAGTGAAGCCAGTGGTTGCGGCTGGCGCCCTCCTGGGCGGAGCCGTGCCGGCACCGACGAGAGCAAAGACGCAGACCACGGTGACCCAGTGCGGCGAGAACGCGTCGCAGCGCCGACCGAGACGTTGGATGGACGGGGAGAGGCGAGGTGCACATGGCGGAAGGGGGCTCCTCGAAGAGCGATTGCATGGACGGTGATCGGGCGTGCCCGACCGGGACAGTCCTGGGAGGGGCCGGCCGTCGCCGACCGACCCCACCCCGGAACGGGTCCTGCGGCGGAGTGTCGGGGGAGCGGCCCGAAGACCGCTCCCCCGTACCCCCTTCCGCAGGGGATCTCGTCGCTGCTGCTAGCTGAGCAGGACCGTGATGGTGGAGGTGTAGGTGCCCGAGCGGATGTTGGCCGGAACAGTGAGGCTCAGGCCGCTGCCGATCGAATAGGTGCCGCCACCCTGGCCGGCCGCAGCGGTGCACAGAGACACCGTGGCAGTCGGGTCGAACGGCTGGCCCGGGGTGCCGGCGGAAATGCCCACACCACTGCCGGTGAGGGCCGACTGCGGCCCACAGGTCGGCGTGACGACAGTCATGTTCCCGGCCGGGATGACACCGTTCGTGCCCACCGGGCCGCTCAGGTTGGTCATCGTGGCCGTGACCGACCAGCCGTTCAGCGTGCCACGGGCGTCGGTGATGGTGATGCCGCGCAGGTTGCCCGTGCTGGTCTGGGTGGTGCCGTTCAGGTTGATGGCTCCCATGCCGACGGCGTTGCCGGCCTGCGCCATGTTGATGACACCCGGGTTCACCGCGAGCGTGACCGTCTGGAGGACGGTGCAGCCCACGTTGTTGCAGGAGTCAGCACTGAAGGCGAACGCCGTAGCCGCGTTGTTGACCAGCGGGTTGTTCGCCGCCTCGGCCACCGCGATGTTGCGGGTGAGCGGATCGGTGATCTGGAACTGGGCGTTGACCGCACCGGTCGAGCTCGAACCGCTGATCACCGGGGCGCCGAGCGGCTGGAACGCCGCATTGAGGGCCTGGATGGCGACGGGCTGGTTGGCGTCGAAGTTCTCGCCGTTCACCGTGGTGGTGAGGCCGACACCGCCGGCCGCCGGAGCGAGGGTGATGCTACGGGTGCCCAGGATCTGCACCGGGACCGACGCCGTCTGGACACCGTCCGTGAGCTTGACGGCTCGTGCGCCGGTCGTCGCCCCTGCAGTGACGGTGAGTGCGCCGGAGACCGAGCCGCCGGCGCCGATCGTGGCCGTGCCGGTGAGCCCGGCCGGGTCACACGAGCTGAGCGCCACGTTGCACAGGGAGGCGGTGAGCGTGCCACCGACGTCCCAGTTGGTGCCCGTGACATTGATCACGTTGGTCGAGCGGGCAGCCGTCGTGACAGCCGGAGTACCGGTCTGACCGGTCACCGATCCGATCGACACCGTGGCCGGAGGCCGGAAGGTGATGTTGACGAGTACCTGACCGAAGCGGGCCTGAGCAGGATCGGACTCCGCAATCGCAATCGTGCACGGATCGGAGATCGCTCCACCGACCGGGACACACTGGGCCCCGTTGGTTCCGATCCCGGTGCGGATGACAGGAAGGTTGAGCTCATAGAGCGTTCCGGCGGTGATGCCACCGCCGACCGCACCGAATCCATTTCCGGTGTTACTGATGAGCTGGAGATATCCGGCAGGCAGCGACTCGGCGCCGGCACAGTTCGCCTCGACGCCCGATGGAATCGGGTTGCCGCTGGAGTCCGCATTGCCGCACTGGGTGACGGCGTAGAAGTGCGTCGCTTCAGTGACATCAGCCGTGATCTTCACGTTCACGAGGTCACCGGATACGAGGTTGGTTGTGGGCGTGGCGACCACGGTCGGGGTGCCGGCGGATGCCGTCCCGACACTGGCAGCGAGTACGCCGGCGATCATCGCGAGAGCGATGAGCACCGCAGATCGACGAGTTGCTCGTCGTCCCATGCAATTCCCCCTATGTGAGGTGGTGTGAGTGCACGCCCCCCAGCGACGCACCATGCGGAAGGGTTCCCGCACCGAAGGAAGAGCTATCAGCGGTGTCAACGGTCACACCATGAACGGTTTGTTGACCGTCAGAACCATCGAAATACGAGAATCCGTGTTTTTCCAGGAGTCTCGAGGACCGCGACCACAGATTGTCGACGTTCCGCGCGAAATCACACGCCGGCGGTGACCGACAAATATACGATCGCAACCGCGACGCGCAGTTGCCAAATCGCTTTCCGCGCGCAATGCGGACTGGACCGCCGTCGAATACCACGACCCGTGAGAGCCGGCGCACACCCTTGTGGCGGAGCCACCGTTCTCGTTATTCGGCCCAGGCGACCGCGCTGCGCGACGAACCCGGCCCCGATCTGGCCATTGACGGGACGTCACCCGCCGCCGACCCGCCGGACTCAGGACGAGCTGTCGAGCGAGGACCAGTCCTCGGGGTTGTCCTCGACGAACCACTCGACGATCGAGCCGTCGACACCGTCGACGAGCACCAAGCCCCGCTTCTCGGGCGGGTCGTCGGCGGAGTACAGCAGGATGCGCCAGGTCGGCCGGCTGAGCAGGCCCCGCCAGCCCATCTGGGCCGAGGCGTGGCCGACCGGGAACCCGACCTGGCGGGTGGCGGCGACCAGGGCGTCGGACTCGTCGACGTCGAGGTTCCAGCCGGAGACGAAGCTGTAGACGCCGATCAGCGCCAGCACCACGGCCGCCACCAGCACGCCGGTGTTGACCAGGACGGCCTGCTCGTCGTGGCGGACGACCCACACCGCGATCGTGATGGCGGAGATGCCCCAGTACAGGTACGCCGGGATGCGGCGCCGGTTGTTGTTCGGGAACATGTACGGGCCGACGTAGCCGGCCGCGTCGAGGTCCTCGGGAAGGGCGTCGCGGATGTCGGCGTCGGAGAGCGGCACGGTGCCGCTGGGCTCGCTGTCGCCGTCCACCTCAGGGGTGGGCTCGGGGGCGTCCTGGTCGTCGGAGGGCTCGGTCATTCGGCGGCCGACCGTAGCGTCCAGGCGCCCCCGGACGCACCTTCTAGGAGGCCCGCACCGTGGCGGTGACCTCGATCGTGCCCGCCTCGGCGAAGGTCAGGGTGACCGGGATGGTCTGGCCCACCTCGAGCGGAGCCACCAGCTCGATCAGCATCACGTGGTAGCCGCCTGGCTTGAGGGCCACTGTCTCACCGGCCGGGACGGGAACCGACTCGACCTCCTGCATGGTCATCATCCCCTCACCGGCCATCGTGCTGCCCGACATGGCACCCTCGGTCGACCCGGTCATCCCGCCCGAGCCCATGGTCGTGTCCGGGCTCGCGGCGACGGTCTCGTGGATCTGGGTCATCGCCGCCACATCGGTGGGCACCGACGCCCTCACCAGCTCGTCGTCCGTGCTGCCGCCGTTGGTGATGACGAGGAAGACGGCGCCGTTGCCGGTTGACATGGCCGACTCGCGGGCCCAGACGTCGGTGACGGTGATGCCTCCGGACGCAGTCGTCGTGCTCGAGGAAGAGCTGTCTGAGTCAGAGCCGCACGCCGCCAGGCCCCCGAGGGCGAGAACGGCAGCGAGCGAGGCGGCGATGGTGCGGGCTCGGGTGATGGAACTCATGGGTGGCTTCTCCGTGGATTGAGTGGGATGGGGGTCTGGGGGAGAACGGAAGCGTCAGGCCGCCGCTGGGTAGGTCTGGGCCAGCAGGGTGCGGATGCTGGCGGCGAGCTCGTCGCCGGTGGTGCCGAACGGCCACGCCCACACGACGTTGCCCTGGTCGTCGACGGCGTAGGTCGTGCCGCTGTGGGCGACGCCGTAGAACGAGCCGGGCTCATGGGGCTCGATCGACCACTGGGCCCCGAACTCGTAGGTCACGCCGTGGAGCTGGAAGTCGTCCTCGGCCCGCAGGGCGTGGATCTGCTCGGGGGTGAAGAAGTGGGTCATGTACTCGACGATGTCGGAGCCCGTGTCCCGCTCGAGGTCGACCGTGGCGAAGGCCACCTGCACCTTCGAGGCGTCGTCGCCGAGCGCCTCCAGGGCCGCCGCCGTGTCGCCCATCGTGAGCGGGCAGATGTCGGGGCAGGACAGGTAGCCGAAGTACACGAGCAGGAGCCCACCGGGCTCGGCCTCGAGCGCGAACGGCGCGCCGGCGGGCTCGGCTGCGTAGTCGGCCAGCGAGAACGTTCCGACCTCGCGCTTGGGCTCGGGTCGATAGCCCTTCTGGGCGACGGCGGTGGTGGCGGTGGAGCCGCCCGCCGACCCCGACGAGCTACCGCACGCGGCGACCGGGAGCAGCGCGGAGACAGCGAGGACGAGGACGGCGATCCGCTTCATGCGTCGACTGTGTCGCCCCGGGAGGCCGATCGGTTCCGATCAGCTCCCCGAAGGGACTGAAAGCCCCCGCCTTCGGGACCTACGGCCCCGGGTCAGGAGGGCCAGGCGGCGGCGAGCTTGCGCCAGGTGACGTCGAGCGGCTCCGGGAGGACGCGGGTGAGCGCCACGGAGGTCATGAAGTTGGAGTCGCCCTCCCAGCGGGGAAGGACGTGGGTGTGCAGGTGGGTCGGCACGCCGGCGCCCGCGGCCCGGCCGAGGTTGGTGCCCACGTTGACGCCCTCGCAGCGGTAGGCGACCTTCAGTGCCGCCACGGCGTCACGGGTGAGCACCGCCATCTCCGTGAGCTCGTCGGAGGTGAGCTCCTCGAGCTCGGCCACCGCCCGGTTGGGCAGGACCAGCATGTGGCCGCTCGTGTACGGGTAGGCGTTGAGCAGCACCGAGCAGGTGGGCCCGCGGTGCACCACGAAGGCCTCGTCATCGGGCCGGCGAAGGATCCGCTCGAAGAGCGACCCGGTCTCGTCGGGCTCGAGCGACGTGTCGTCGGGCTCACTGACCGCGCTGATGTAGGCATGGCGCCAGCCGGCCCACAGGTGGTCGAGGGCCGGGGTGGTGGGGACGAGGCGACCGTCGTCGGCGGGATCGGCGGCCATCAGGTCAGATGTGGGAGGTGACGTCGGCGGCGAGGCGGTCGACGAACTCGTCGACGCGGACGCCCCGCTCGACGTCGCCGCCGCGGGGGTTCACGCCCACGGTGCCGTGCTCGACGTCGTCGTCGCCGACGACGAGCACGTACGGGAGCTTCTCCATCTTCGCCTTGCGGATGCGTGCCCCGAGGGGCTCGTCGGCCCCGACCCAGTCGGCCCGGAAGCCCTCGGCCCGGAGGCGGTCGGCGAGGCGTGACGCGTAGATGTCGTGGTCGTCGCGGACCGGCAGCAGCCGGACCTGCACGGGCGCCAGCCACGCCGGGAAGGCGCCGGCGTAGTGCTCGACCAGGATGGCGAAGAAGCGCTCGACCGAGCCGAACAGCGCCCGGTGGATCATCACCGGGCGATGCCGCTCACCGTCGGCACCGACGTAGGTGAGGTCGAAGCGCTGCGGGAGCTGGAAGTCGAGCTGGATGGTGGACATCTGCCAGGTGCGCCCGATGGCGTCGCGGGCCTGCACGGAGATCTTGGGCCCGTAGAACGCGCCGCCGCCTTCGTCCATCACGAGCTCCATGCCCTTGTCGAGCGCCACGGAGCGCAGCACCTCGATGGCCTCGTTCCACTCCTCGTCGCTGCCGACGGCCTTGGTCTCGGGCTTGGTCGAGAGCTCGACGTAGAAGTCGTCGAGGCCGTAGTCACGCAGGAGGTCGAGCACGAAGTCGAGGGCCCGGGCCAGCTCACCCGGAGCCTGCTCGCGGGTGCAGAAGATGTGGGCGTCGTCCTGGGCGAAGCCGCGGGCCCGGGTGAGGCCCTGCACCACGCCGGACTTCTCGTAGCGGTACACGGTGCCGAACTCGAACAGCCGCTGGGGAAGGTCGCGGTAGGACTTCTGCCCGGAGTCGTGGATCAGGATGTGGAACGGGCAGTTCATCGGCTTGAGGTAGTAGTCGACGCCCCCGTCGAGCTCCATCGGGGGGTACATGCCGTCGGCGTACCAGTCGAGGTGACCGCTCTTCTCGAAGAGGTTCGCCTTGGTGATGTGCGGCGAGTACACGAACTCGTAGCCGGCCTGCTCGTGGCGCTGGCGGGAGTAGTCCTCCATGATCCGGCGCACCGTGCCGCCCTTGGGGTGGAACACCGCCAAGCCGGAGCCGATCTCCTCCGGGAAGGAGAACAGGTCGAGCTCCTGGCCGAGCTTGCGGTGGTCGCGCTTCTCGGCCTCCTCGAGGAAGGTCAGGTACTCCTGCAGCTCCTTCTTCGACGCCCAGGCGGTGCCGTAGATGCGCTGGAGCATCGGGTTCTTCTCGTCGCCGCGCCAGTAGGCACCGGCGACGCGCATCAGCTTGAAGTGGCCGAGGCGCCCGGTGTGGGGCACGTGCGGGCCGCGGCAGAGGTCGATGAACCGGGGCGGGTTCTCGTAGGTGCGCACGAGGCCGGTCTCGGTGGCCGACATGGGGTCCTCGGCCGCGCCCTTGATGATCTCGCACTTGTACTTGTGGTCCTTGAACAGGACCAGGGCGTCGCCCTCGGGGATCTCGTCGCGGATGAACGGCTGCTTCTCGGCGATGATCTCGCGCATCCGGGCGTCGATGCGGTCGAGGTCGTCGGAGCTGAACGTGCCACCGTCGGGCAGCTCGAAGTCGTAGTAGAAGCCGTTCTCGACGGGCGGGCCGATGGCGAAGGTGGCGCCGGGGAAGAGGTCGAGCACCGCCTGGGCGAGCACATGGGCCGTCGAGTGGCGGATCGTGTAGAGGCCCCGCTCGTCGGTCTCGGTGACGATGGCGGCCTCGTCGCCGTCGGCGAGGGGCCACACGAGGTCGCGCTCGGTGCCGTTGACGTTGGCGATGACCGCCGCCTTGGCGAGCCGGGAGCCGATCGAGGCCGCCAGATCACCCGCTGTGGACCCGACGGGGAGCTCGCGCTGGGAACCGTCGGGCAGGGTGATCGAGATCTGGTCGGACATGGCGGTGAGCGTACCCGGGCACCCGAGTGCGCCCGGAACCCGTTGCAGCGCCAGAACGGCGCCTCAGACGAGCGGGTCGCCCACCAGGAACACGCCGAGCAGGGCGGCCGACGAGGCCACGCCCTCGCCCCGGGCCACAGCCGCGTCGACGGCGGCGACGGCGCCGGGCGTGTCGAGGTCGTCGTCGAGCCGGGCTCGCACCTCGGCCAGGGCGACGGCGCTGTCGACGGCGCCGGGGGCCTCGGTGGCGGCGAGCCACGCATCGAGGCGGGCGGCCGCGGTGGGCATGATCGAGTCGTTCCACTCCCACGAGTCGCGGTAGTGGTGCACGACGATGCCGAGGCGGATCGCCCGGGGGTCGTAGGTCTTCAGCAGGTCGCTGATGAACACGAGGTTCCCGAGCGACTTCGACATCTTCTCGCCGTCCATGCGGACCATCGCCTGATGCATCCAGTGGCGCACGAAGACCTGGCCGGTGGCGGCCTCGCTCTGGGCGGCCTCGCACTCGTGGTGCGGGAAGATCAGGTCGGAGCCGCCGCCGTGGAGGTCGATGGTGGTGTCGAGCTCGCGCAGGGCGAGCGCCGAGCACTCGATGTGCCAGCCGGGACGGCCCGGGCCCCACAGCGACTCCCACGCCGGCTCGCCCTCGGCGGAAGGCTGCCACAGCACGAAGTCGAGAGGGTCGCGCTTGTTGGGGTCGTCGGGGTTGCCGCCGTGGATGCGGGCGAGCTCGAGCATCTCGTCACGGGAGTAGTGCGACACCTGGCCGAAGTTCTCGAAGCTGCTGACGTCGAAGTAGACAGCGCCGCCGCTGATGTAGGCGTGGCCCTGGTCGAGGACCATGCCGATGAAGCCCCGGATGTCGGCGATGGCGCTGGTGGCCCTCGGCTCGCTCCAACTGGTGATCACGTTCAACGAGAGCATGTCGTTGTCGAAGCGGGCGGTCTCGGCCGCGGCCAGGTCGAGGTAGTGGACCCCGAGCTCCTTGGCCTTGCGCAACATGTCGTCGTCGACGTCGGTGATGTTGCGGACGCAGCGGGTCTCGTGGCCGCGGTCGCGCAGTCGCCGCTGCAGCACGTCGTAGGTGACGTAGGTGGCCGCGTGCCCCAGGTGGGTGGCGTCGTACGGCGTGATGCCGCACGTGTACATGGTGACGACCTGCTCCGGCTCGAACGGCACCACCGCTCGACGGGCGGTGTCGTAGAGGCGCATCGGCGCGCCGTCGGCCAGGTTCTGATCGGTCATCGGGTCACCTCGGGGCGGGAACGCCCGAAGGGTACCTTTGCGCCCACACGAATCAGGCGAACGGGTCGCCGGCGATGCCGGTGAACTTGATGGCGACGCGGGTCTTGTACCGGATGTTCAGCTGGAGCAGCACGGCGGTGAAGGCCTCGATCGGGGCGGCCTGGGTGAGGTCGCCGGCGTCGAGCGGGCGCATGTCGGGGATCTGGGTGACCAGCTCCATGCACTGGCGCTTGGCCTCGGCGTGGTCGGAGCAGACCAGGACGTCGCTCTCGACCGAGTGGTTGAGGTCGCCGAGTTCCTTGGCCGGCACGTGGTGCAGCGCGGCGACCACGTACGACGTGGGCACGGCGGCCTGCACGCTCGCCGCGACCGAGCCGCGGGGCGGCACGAGGGGCTGGAACTCGTGACCCACCCGGATGAGGGCGTTGGCCATGCAGAGCACGACCTTGCCGGCGAGGCGGTGGCCCACCGACTTGGCGGTGGTCCACGCCGCGTCCCACGGGGTGGCGATCACGACGAGCTCGCCACTGGCGGCGGTCGAGTTGTCGCCGGCGACGATCGAGTCGGCCAGGTGGGGCCACTTCTCGTGGAGCACGGCGACGATCTCCGCCGAGCGCTCCTGCGACCGGGACCCGATCACGACGTGATGCCCGGCGGCGGCCAGCCGCAGTGCCAGGCCGCTGCCGGCCGGACCAGTTCCCCCAACGATGCCGATTTCCATGGGGGCGGACCCTACCAGCGCCGATCCGCGCCCAGATCGGTCGCGAGCGGTCCCCGGAGCAACGGCTCCGGGCACGGGAGCACCACGGGACGTCGTGGGCAACGTAACGTCGGGCGGCCATCCCCGATCGGAGGAACCATGGGACTGCTCGACGGCAAGCGACTACTGATCACCGGGGTGCTGACGGAGGCGTCGCTCGGCTACGGGGTGGCGAAGCTCGCCCAGGCCGAGGGGGCGGAGATCATCCTCACCGGCGTCGGCAACGGGATGAAGCACACCTCCAAGACCGCCCGGAAGCTCCTGCCCGAGCCCGAGGTGCTCGAGCTCGACGTCACCGACCCGACCCACATCGATCGCGTGCGCGGTGAGCTGCAGGAGCGGTGGGGCACCGTCGACGGCGCCCTCCACTCGATCGGCTTCGCTCCCCCGGTGTGCCTGGGCGGCACCTTCATGGAGGCCGGCTGGGACGACGTCGCCGTCGCCATGAACGCCTCGGCGTACTCGCTGAAGGCCCTCGCCGACATCGTGGCGCCCCTCATGCCCCAGGGTGGCTCGATCGTCGGGCTCGACTTCGACAACACCGTCACCTACCCGGCCTACGACTGGATGGGCGTGGCCAAGTCGGCCCTCGAGTCCACCTCCCGGTACCTCGCCCGCTACCTCGGGCCCCAGCAGATCCGCGTGAACCTCGTCGCCGCCGGACCGGTGAAGACCGTCGCCGCCCGCTCCATCCCCGGCTTCTCGAAGTTCGAGGACGTGTGGGACGAGCGGGCCCCGCTCGGCTGGGACGTCCGCGACAACTCCGGCGTCGCCAAGGCCTGCGTGGCGATGCTCTCGGACTGGTTCCCGCAGACCACCGGCGAGATCATCCACGTCGACGGCGGCTACCACTCCACCGGCGCCTGAGGGTCAGGGCTGGTCGGGCTCGTCGGTGATGTCGCCGACGAGCTCCTCGAGGAGGTCGTCGAGGGTGACGATGCCGGCGGTGGTGCCGTCGGCCTCGGTGACGAGGGCGAAGTGCACCCGCGACCGACGCATGGCCAGCAGGAGGTCCTCCAGCGACCGCTCGCGGGGCACCACGAGCATGCGACGCCGGAGCCGCGGCGGCAGCGGCTGCTCGAACACCGCCTGGTCGAGTTGGAGCAGGTCCTTGGCGTGCAGGAAGCCGAGCACGTCGTCGATGCCGCCGGCGCCCATGACGGGCAGGCGGGAGTGACCCCGCTCCAGCACGACCGCCTCGGCGTCGCGCGCCGTGGCGGTGGCGCCGATCCAGCAGATCTCGTCTCGAGGCACCATCACCGAGGTGACCTCCCGCCCGCCGAAGTCGAGCACGCCCGACAGCAGCTCGGCGGCGAAGCCCTGGATGGTGCCCTCCTCCCGTGAGGCCGCCACCAGCACGGCGAGCTCCTCGGCGGTGTGGCCGCTGGCGAGCTCGTCGCGGGGCTCGACCCCGAACGCCCGGATGCCCAGGTTGGCCATGGCGTTGAGGGCCCACACGAGGGGTCGCACGACCACCAGGTAGGCCCGGTTCGGGAGGGTGATCACCCTCAGGGTGGCCTCGGGATGGGTGAGGCTGAGGTTCTTCGGGACCATCTCGCCGATGACCATGTGGGCGAACACCACGATGAGCAGGCCGATCACGCTGGCGAGGGCGTGGGTCCAGCCGCTGGGGATGAACGGCACGAGGTCGACGACCGGCTCCAGCAGGTGGGCCATCGCCGGCTCGCCGACGAGGCCCAGGATCAGCGATGCCACGGTGATGCCGAGCTGGGCCCCAGCCAGTTGGGCGCTGAGGTCGCGCATGGCGTCGAGGCTGCGCTGGGCCGCCTTGTCGCCCGCCTCGGCGAGGGGCTCGAGCCGGCTACGACGGGAGCCCAGGAGGGCGAACTCCAACGCCACGAAGAAGGCGTTGACGGCCAGCAGCACCACGATGGCGACGAACGGCCACACGGTCACCGCTCCGACCTCCGCGGCCTTGGGTCGACCGGCTCGGTCTCGGTGCGGAGCTTGCCGCGCGGTCGGGGCCGGAGGCGCACCTCGGACACGCGACGGCGGTCCATGGCCGCGACCTCGACGGTCCAGCCCTCGTGCTCGATGGAGTCGCCGACCTCGGGGATGCGGCCGAGGGCGTCGAGGACGAACCCGGCGATGGTCTCGTACTCGCCCTCGGGCACCTCGAAGCCGGTCTGGTCGACGACCTCGTCGGGGTGGAGGGTGCCGGGCACGACCCACTCGCCCGTGCGGCGGGGCCGGGTGAGGCGGGCCGGAAGGGGGTCGTGCTCGTCGTCGATCTCGCCGACGATCTCCTCCAGCACGTCCTCCAGCGTGACGATGCCGGCGGTGCCGCCGTACTCGTCGATCACCACGGCGAGGTGCGACCGGGCCCGTCTGAGGTCGACGAGGATGTCGTCGAGGGCCCGGCTCTCGGGCACCGCGACGACGGGCTGCATGAGCTCGGTGACCGGCGTGGTCGCCCGCTCGGCGGCGGGCACGGCGTGGGCGAAGCGGACGTGCACGACGCCCACCACGTCGTCGAGGTCGGCGCCGTGCACGACGAAGCGGCTGTGGCCCGTCTCGACGGCCAGGGCGACCAGGTCGGCGACGCTGCCCTCCGACTGCAGCGACTTCACCGCGGTGCGGGGCACGAGGACGTCGCCGGCGGTCTTGCCCTCGAAGCGGATCGAGCGGGTGAGCAGGGCGGAGGCCGAGTCGGCCAGGGTGCCCTCCTCGTTGGAGGTGCGGACCAGGATCCGCAGCTCGGCGAGGGTGCCGACGTTGGACAGCTCCTCCGTGGGCTCGACCCCGAGGAGGCGGACCGTGCGGTTGGCGGCGCTGTTGAGGAAGCGGATGACGGGACCGAAGATCAGCCCGTAGATCCGCACCGCCGGAGCGAGCAGGAACGTGGTGCGCTCGGGGCGCGCGATGGCCAGGCCCTTGGGGACCAGCTCACCGACCACCATCTGCACGACGGTGGCAAGGAAGATGGCGATCGCCAGGGAGACGCCTCGCACCGCCCCCTCGCCGACGATGGGCTCGAGCACCGGCTCGAGCAGGCTGGCCACGGCCGGCTCGGCCAGGATGCCGATGAGCAGCGACGTGACGGTGATGCCGAGCTGGGCGCCCGAGAGGTGGAACGACAGGTGCCGCAGCAGCCCTCGCGACATGCGGGCCCGGCGGCTGCCCTGCTCGGCGGCGTGATCGACCTTGGTGCGGTCGACGGCGACCAGGGCGAACTCGGCCGCGACGAAGAACCCATTGACCAGGATGAGCAGGACGACGGCGAGCAGTCCGAGCGCAGTGCTGATGAGGAGAGGTCTCCGGTGGGCCGGGTGGGACGGCGGCCGACGCAACGGCAGCCGTTCCGATCGTACCGGCGGCCCTCTGTCAGCGGGTCGACCAGGCCCACCAACGACCGTGGCGGTGCTCGAGCCCGAGCGGCAGCCCGAAGCACGCCGACAGGCGCTCGGCGTCGAGCACCTCGTCGAGCGGCCCGGCGGCCATCACCCGCCCCTCGGCCAGGAGCAGCAGGTGGGTGAACCCGTCGGGGATCTCCTCCACGTGGTGGGTCACGAGCACCGTGGCGGGGGTCGCAGGGTCGGCGGCGAGGTCGGCCAGACCGGCGACGAGATCCTCCCGTCCGGCCAGGTCGAGACCGGCGGTGGGCTCGTCGAGCAGGAGCAGACCCGGCTCGGGCATGAGGGTGCGGGCCAGCAGCACCCGCTGGCGCTCACCCGACGACAGCGTGGCGAAGCTCCGGTCGGCGAGGTGGACGATCCCCAGCTGGTCGAGGCAGGCCCGGGCCCGAGCCCGGTCGGCGTCGTCGTAGCGGTGCCACCAGGGCTCCAGGGCGGCGTTCTTGGCGGTCATCACCACGTCGACCGGGGTGAGGTCCGAGCGGAGCATGTCGGCCATACCGGAGGACGCCACGCCGATCCGCGTGCGCAGCCCTCGCACGTCGGTGCGGCCGAGGCGCTGGCCCAGCACGTCGACCGTGCCCTCGCTCGGGTGCAGGTAGAGCGATGCGATGCGCAGGAGCGAGGACTTCCCCGAGCCGTTGCGGCCGAGGACCACCCACCGCTCCCCCGGCAGGACGGTCCAGTTCACGCCGTCGAGGAGACGACGGCCCTCTCGCACGAGGGCGACGTCGGTGAGGCGGAGGGCCGGCACCACGGGGTCGGTGGAGGTCACGAGGCGGCCAGCCAGATGCGATCGATGGCGAAGCTGCCGTCGAGGCGCTGCACGAAGCCCTGGACCGCTGCCGAGAGCGCCGTGGCGTTCTGGGCCTGGGCGAGCGGCACGACGGGCATGAGGTCGAGCACGAGCTTCTCGGCCGCGGCCCAGCGCGACGCCCGCTCGGACGGGTCGGCGGTGGACTGGGCGGCCCGGATGGCGGCGTCGACCTCCGGTGATGCCAGGCCGGTGACGTTGTCCGGCGAGCCGGTGAAGAACAACGCCGGGAGGTAGGCCTCCGGGGTCGCCGCCGCCCCGACCCAGCCGAACCAGAAGAGCTGGCGGTCGGCGGTGAGGACCTGGTCGCGGTACTCGGGCACGGTGCGGGTGCGCACGGAGGTGGGGATGCCGGCCGAGCCGAGCGACGAGGCGAACGCGGCCATCGAGGCCGAGGGCCCGGCGCTGTCGGGCGTATCGAGCAGGAGGGTGGGAGGCCCCGAGGGCGACGCGGCGGTGACCGCCGCCGTGGTGGCGGCCGGATCGACCGTGCAGTTGGAGCCACAGGCCTTGTCGACACCGCCGGGCAGCTGCGGCGGGAAGAGCCCGTCGAGCAGGCGGCGGCCGGGGAGGTCGGCGATGACGATGGCCGACCGGTCGGCGACGTGGCCCAGGCCGCGCCGCAGCTCGACCGACGACAGCACGGGATCGGTGGTGTCGGCGGCGATCCACCACAGGGCAGCGGCGGGGCTGACCCGCACCACGCCGACCCCGGGGCGCACGAGGCCGGTGACCGTGTCGGCAGGGAGCGGAGCGAGGTCGAGGGCACCGCCGTTGTAGGCGTCGGCGGCGGCGGTGTCGGTGTCGTAGCGGCTGACCTCGACAGCGTCGGGGCGGGCCGCGGCGGTGGGGGTGGCGGGCGCCCGTCGCAGCATGAGCCCGGTGTCGGCCTGCGACTCCACGGCGTAGGGGCCGCTGGTGGGGCCGGGCAACAGCGGTCGCTCGCCGCGTGCGGCGGCCGCCGGAACCACCCCGAACCCAGGGGCCGCCAGGATCGCCGGCAGGTCGGCCATCGGCGACACCAGGGCGATCACCAGGGTGGAGGGGTCGGGGGTGGTCACCCCGGACATCGAGCCCGACGCCGCGTCGGCGGCGCCCTTCACCGTCGAGAGCCGCTCCCCGGTCAGGCTGGCGCCCCCGAGGGCCACGACCCGGGTGATCGACGCCGCCACGTCCGTGGAGGTCAGCGGCGTGCCGTCGGAGAAGGTGGCGTCCGGTCGCAGGCGGAACGTGAACTGCGTCTGGTCGGGCGTGGCCTCCCACGACTCGGCCAGCGCAGGCACGGCGCCGCGGTGTCCGGGTCGGTGGAGGTCAGCCGGGACCAGAGCAGGTCGCCGAGCATCGCCGCCGCCGGGTCGGTGACGACCGCCGTGGCGGGGTCCAGCGGGAAGGACGCCCCCACCATGCCGAGGCGGAGGGTGCCGCCCACCAGGAGGGTGGTCGTCGGCGGGGCGGCGGGGCCGTCGTCGCGGACCGTGGCCACGATCATGACCACGATCATGGCGAGCACCAGCAGCAGCGCTCCGATCAGGAGCACGCCTCGGGCGCGCCCGTTGGGCCGCGGGCCCACGACCGCCCTACTTGTCGATGAGCAGTGCGAGGGTGATCGAGGTGAAGGTGAACATCACCCCGGCCACGACGGTGAGCCGGTCGAGGTTCTTCTCGACCACGGTCGAGCCCGCTGCCGCCGCGCCCATGCCGCCACCGAACATGTCGGAGAGGCCACCACCGCGCCCGCTGTGGAGCAGGACGAGGA
>CAVPCW010000017.1:0-19007 GCA_963702555.1 uncultured Actinomycetes bacterium | reverse complement strand
ATGAGGACCAGCACCAACCGAGGGCGATGCGCTCCACCGTCGCTACGCCCCTGCCGCGGTGGTCGTGGTCGTCGTGGACGATGCGTCGTCGCCGGCCTCGAGGGGCTCCTCGGTGACCGCGGGGCCCGGCACCGGCGGGGCCGGAGCCAGGTCACCGCCGAGGTCGCCCTCGGTGGCGACGGTGGGGTCGACGACCCGGCCCGGGAGCGACTGGGTGCCGACGACCGGCACGCCGACCGGCGTGGCGATGTCGGCGGGCGTGGCGAAGGCCATCCACTGCCCCACCACCACGCCGACGTCGGACACGACCTCGACCGACGAGCTCGGGCCGAGGCCGGCCTGGGTGAGGTCGATGACGACCCAGTCACCGGGGGCGACGGTGAGGTCGGTGGCCGTGGGAATCTCGGTGACCGCTCCCCCGCCGATGCCCCGCACCGACACCGTGGCGGTGTCGGTGGCCGACGGGTTCACGATGGCGAGCTGGGACGTGGGCTGGCCGTTGGCCGCCATGGTGGCGATCCAGCGGGTGGCCACCACCGGCAGGCCGATCGTGTAGCTGACGCCCTCGGACCCTCCGGTGAGGGTGCGCTCGGCGACGATGTCGGAGCCGTCGACGGTGCGCACGATCACCCAGTGGGCCACGCCAGGTGGCACCCGCTGATCGGAGCGCAGGTCGACCACGGTGGCGCGGTGGGCCGGCACGGTGACCTCGAACGGCTCGACCGTGCCGTTGACGGCGGGGTCGTCGAGCTGGACCTGCACGAGCACGTCGGTGTCGGTGTCTCCGGGGTTGAACACGGACACGGACTCGGCGGCGTTCACGTCGGCGGGGGCGCTCATGGGGAAGGTCCACACCGGCGCAGGCGTGCTCGCCCCCACCGTGGCGGTGAGCCCCTTGGGCCCGTCGTCGCGGCCGGCGAAGGTCTGGATCTGCTCGGCCACGATGCGGCCGTTGCGCACGCTCACGTTGGTGGCGACCAGATCGGACTCGGTGACGCCGTCGCTGACCTTCTTCACCACGACGCTGCCACCGGGGACCACGAGGCCCTGGTAGTCCTGGGGCGAGCGGATGCCGTTGTCGGTGTCGAAGGAGAGGTCGACGGTGGCCTCGCCCGGGAACGGGTTGAACAGCGCCAGGTAGATCTCGGACTGACCGACGCGGCTGGACCCGGCGGGGAAGTACCACTCCGCGCTCGGTGAGGAGGCGCAGTCGGAGACGGAGCGGCCGGTCGGGCCGCTGAGGTCGTGGGCGACGGTGACCTCGCCGCCGGTGGTCTCGACCAGCGCAGCCGCCCATGGCGCCTGCACCTGGTCGCTGACCTTGAGGTCCGACCGGCTGTGGGCGGGGACGGTCACCGGGACGGCCTTGGGCGCGCCGCCCTCGGGGAACAGGGTGACGGTGCCGGAGGCATCGGTGTCGGAGGCGTTCGAGATGGCGACGACCTGCTCGGCCGCGCCCGCACCGTCGCCCGACGCGACCCCGGTGGCCGACCCGGCGGCGCAGTACCAGGTGCTGCTGGGCGTGCCCGGCGCCGCTGCGGTGGCGGTGAGGTCGGAGAGGCGGACGGCCGCACCCGACGTGTCATCGTCGCGGGACTGGACCACCAGCCCCGCGACCAGGAGCAACGGGAGGACGATGAGCGCCGGCAGGCGGCGGGTGCGGTTCATCGTGACCTCCGGCGGCGACCGCGGCGGCCGGTCGCGGGCTGGTCGGCCCCGCCCGGCGACGGGCTGTCGTCCGATGGGGCGACCACAGGGACGGCCATCGTCGGAAGGTCGCCACCCGTGGGCCCGTCGGCGAGCAACTGATCGAGGTCGGCGCCGATCACCACGTGAGCGGGGGCCTCGGGTGCGGCCGGGGCGGCCGGCTGGAGCTCCGTGCTCTCGTCCTCACGAACCCGCACGCGGATCAGGTAGACGAAGGCGATGAGCCACAGCAGCACCTGGCCGCCGAGGGCCAGCCAGCGGGCGACCGGTGTGTCGAAGCGGAGGTTGGCGGCGCCGGCCTGCTCGACGGGGAAGCTGTTCGCCCAGCCCAACGCCTCGGCGGACGGCACGTCGGTGCCGTCGACCTCGAGCGTCCAGCCGTCGCCCGCGGCCGACACGAAGAGCTCACCGGACGAGTCGACGGTGCCGGACCAGTCGGAGAAGCCCTCGATGTCGGGGAGCACCGCCGGCGCCTGGGCCAGGCCGGGGACGATCCGATCGGTCAGGGCCTCGCCACCCGGCGGGAGCGCCGTGCCCGCCGGCAGGAGTGCCCGCGACGGCCCGTAGGCCGCGTTCTCGTAGACGCGCACGCCGGGGTTCACCGTGACCGAGTCGAGGTCGAGCTGCCCGTCGAGCACGGCCAGCAGATCGCTCGGGACGTAGGTGGTGTCGCGGGCGTAGGGGTCAGGGGCCGGTGCGAGGGGCACGACGATGTAGCGCACCGACATCGGGGCCAACAGCGCGCCGAGGCGGGTGGTGCCTCCCGAGGCAGCGACCTGCAGCGCCGACTCGGTCTCGGAGGCGGCGCCGAGGGCGCCGGCCCACTCCTCGGCCACCGTCGGCGTGCCCGCCGAGGAGGTGGCGAAGGCGAGGACCCGGTTGGGCCCGAGGTCGTCGACCGCAGGGGCGTCGAGGCGCCACGCGGCGAGGGGGAGGGCGCTGGCGTCGCCCACCCAGAGCACCCGGGCGGTCTGGGCGTCGGTCGGCGTGTCGAGGAACGACAGCGTGCGGTCGTAGTCGCCCCGGGGCAGGTCCCAGCGGCCGGACAGGAGGCTGCCGAGCGCAGGCAGCAACGCCATCACGAAGGCGGCGCCGGCGAGCAGCGAGACGATCTGGCGCCAGCCGAAGTGGTAGTCGGGCAGGTCGACCTCGAAGGCGGCCATGCCGAGACCGGCGGCGAGCGCGAGACCGACGGCAGCCGGTGCGAGCAGCACGTCGGGCCCTGGGAGGACCTCGGTCAGCCAGCCCTGGCCGGCGACCCACGCCACCCCGATGCCGGCCGCGGCCAGCACCCAGCCCCGCACCGCCCATCCCAGCCGCCACCGGCGTCCGATCAGGAGGGGCAGGGCCCCGGTGACGAGCAGCGCCCAGCCGAACATGCCGTTGCCGAACGGGCCGGTGGCGAAGCGCAGCAGCTCGCCGAGGCCGAGGTCGTACCCGCTGGTGCTGCTCACCCCGACCACGGCCTCCCAGCCGTCGGCGGCGGAGAGGCTCCACGGCAGCTGCAGCACCACGGCCGCGAGCGCACCGCCGACGCCGACCAGCAGCACCCGACCAGCGCCAGTGGCCTGGCCGGCCAGCAACCCACCGAGCACGAGCGCGACGGCGCATCCGACCACGACCAGCACGATGGCGGGCTCGACGGTGGCAGCCAGGGCCGTGAGGACACCGACGGCGACCACGCGGTGCAGCAGCGGCCGCGATCGCACGCCGGGCCCGGCGCTGCCGCCGAGGTCGCCGAACGGGGCCACGCGGCTGGCCGCGGCCAACTGGCCGAGCACCCAGGGCACCACCGCGTACGCGACCAGACCACCCCATCGCGCCTCGGCCATGGCGTTGGCGGGCAGAGGGACGATGACGTAGGCGACGGTGGCGACGATGCGGGCCCGGCGGGAGCCGACCGGCTTCGTGAATCGCCACATCCCGATGGCGCCGACCGGCCACAGGCCGAGGATCAGCACCTTGCGGAGCACGCCGACGGCGCCGAGGAACACCACGCCGAGACCACCGAAGATGCCGAAGCCGGTGGGAGCCGGGGCGGTGGAGCCGAGCCCGATGGTCTGGAAGCCGCTGATCCAGCGGCTGAGCATCTGGCCGGGGCCGAGGAAGGGCTGGAAGTCGCCGACGGCCGGGATGTCGCCGCGACCGAAGAGCAGCTCCCGGCTGCCGAGCAGCAGGAACACCACGATGAGGCCCCACACCACCACCGAGGTGGTGGCCTTGGCGGCCCGGATGTTGGACACGAAGTCGCGGCGGCCGCTGTCGTCGCGGCCGAGCTGGGCCCGGACGAAGGCCGACAGGCGGGCACTCCCTCGGCTCTGGAACGAGCGGACGTCGCCGTCCGGCGCCTGGCGCACGGCCGCGAGGTCGTTGCGTCGGCTGCGGGCCGACCCCCCGTGGCGCGCGTTCCAGAGCCACGCCGAGCCGATGTCGCGGCTGTGGCGGAGCCGCCCGAGGGCGACCGACTGGACGATCTCCATGAACGCGAGCAGCAGGGCGATCGGGGTGGTGCGGACGCGGGTGCCGAACGTGGTCGACGTGCGCATCGCCCGCAGGCGGTGACGCTGCTGGAGCCGACGGCGGTCGTCGACGGGGCGGCGCACGCCGAGCGCCTCCAGGTGGGCGACCCGGGCCGCCGGGGCGACGATGACCCGGGCGCCGGCCGCATGGGCCCGCCAGCACAGGTCGAGGTCCTCACCGTGGAAGGTCATCGACCGGTCGAAGCCACCCAGGGCGGCGAAGAGGTCGGCCCGGACGAGCGTGGCCCCACCGGGGACGTAGAAGACGTCGCGGACGGCGTCGTGCTGGGACTGGTCGAGGTCGCCGCGCTCGACGTAGTGGACCGGCTGGCCGTAGCGGTCGGAGCCCATGCCGACCGACAGCAGGCGGCGCTCGTCGGCCCACTGCACGACCTTGGGGCCCACGACACCGGCGTTGGAGCGGTAGGCCTCCTCGACGAGCAGGCGAGCGGCATCCGGTGCCAGGCGCACGTCGTCGTGGCAGAACAGGTGGAAGGCGGCACCCTGCACCGCGACGAGGACCTCGTCGGCGGCGGTGGCGAAGCCGGGGTCGGTGTCGAGCCGACGGAGGTGGGCCTCGGGCAGCACGGCCGCGACCCGGTCCCGCAGGCCTGCCGCATCAGCGCTGGCGGTGTCGACCACGAGCACCGAGATGTTCGGGTAGTCCTGGGCCGCGATGCTCGCGAGCGTCTCCTCGAACCACCAACCGGGGTCGTGCGCGACGACGGTGACGACCACGGCCGGGGCGGGCCCCGGAGGGTCGTCGGGCCCGGAACCGGGGTCTCCGGCGGCGCGCGTACGGGTGTCTTCGGGGTCAGTCACGACGACCGGCGAGGCTAGTCGTCCGATCGTCGATCTCCGTTCACCCCGTCTACGCTGGGCCTATGGCACCGGACCCGCTCGACGACATCCGGAACGGCGCACGCGACGTCGTCTACACCGGGGTGGGCCTGGGGATCCTGGGCTTCCAGAAGCTGCAGGTGCGGCGCCGCGAGCTCGAGAAGGCCCTCGGGGTGGGGCTCCCCCCGTCCCCCGACAGCCTCGGCCGCCTCGTCGGCCGGCTGACCCGCCAGGGCTGAGCCCAGCTTGCGCCTCGCCCTCGACACCACCTCCCTGATCGGCGCCCGCACCGGGGTCGGCACGTTCACCGCCGAGGTCCTGGCCCGGCTGGCGACCGCGCCCGACCTCGACGTCACCGCCTTCGCCGTCACCCGGCGGGGCGCCAAGGCCATGGCCGGCGAGCTCCCCGCCGGGGTCACGGCGGTGCGACGGCCGATGGTCGCCCGACCCCTGCGGTGGTGCTGGACCCGCTCCGACCACCCGCCGATCGAGTGGTGGACCGGCGCCGTCGACGTGGTGCACGGGCCCAACTTCGTGGTCCCTCCGGCCCGTCGGGCGGCCGAGGTGGTCACCGTCCACGACCTCACCTGCGTCCGGTACCCGGAGATGTGCACGCCCGACGTGCTCCAGGTGCCCGGCCTGCTGCGCCGAGCGCTCGCCCGTGGGGCCTGGGTGCACACGGTGTCGGAGTTCGTCGCCGCCGAGGTCGTCGAGGCCTTCGACGTCGACCCCTCCCGGGTGATCGCCATCCCCAACGGCGCCCCGACCTTCCGGTCCTCCGCCGAGGCCCTCACCGCTCCGGCGGGCCGAGCCGCCGCGGGGGCCGACCGCTACGTGCTCGCCCTCGGCACCCTCGAGCCCCGCAAGGACATCCCCACACTGGTCCGGGCCTTCGACGAGGTGGCCGACGACGACCCCCATCTGGTGCTCGTGCTGGCCGGGCCCGACGGCTGGGGGGCCGAGCAGGTCACCACCGCCATCGCCGCCGCCCGCCACGGCCGTCGGATCCGCCGACTCGGGTGGGTCGACGACCCGACCCGCCGGGCCCTCCTGGTCGGCGCCGAGGTCGTGGCCTACCCCTCGGTCTACGAGGGCTTCGGGCTCCCCCCTCTCGAGGCGCTCGCCAGCGGCACGCCGGTGGTCGCCACGCGCGCCGGCGCCCTGCCCGAGGTGCTCGGTGATGCCGCCGAGTGGGCGCAGGCCGGCGACCCGACCTCGATCGCCGCCGCCCTGAGAGCCGTGCTCGGCGACCCCGCCCGCGGCGCCGAGATCGTCGAGGCCGGGCAGGGGCGGCTCGCCCTCTACTCCTGGGACCGCACCGCCGACGGCCTGGTCGAGCTCTACCGCCGGGCGGCCGACGCCCGCTGAGCCGGCGCCGGGCCCGACCCTGGCACTGCCCTAAGCTGGGCGCTCCCGCTCCCGGGCTCGACCGGGGGCCCACCTCGGGGAACGCTCGCCACGCATGAAGGCCCTCGTCACCGGCTCGGCCGGGTTCGTCGGACGTCACCTGTGCGCGCACCTCGAGTCCCACGGTGACACCGTCGTCGGCGTCGACCGGGCCGACGGCCCCGACCTGCTCGACGCGGAGGCCGTGGCCGCCACGATCGCCGACGTCGGACCCGACGTCGTCTACCACCTCGGCGGCTGGAGCGACGTGGGTGCATCGTGGGAGCACCCGCACGGCGCCTTCCAGGTCAACGCCGTCGGCACCCTCAACCTGCTGCAGGCCTGCGAGGCCCACGGCTCCCCCCGGGTGCTGGCGGTCAGCAGCGCCGACGTCTACGGGCGGGTCCAGCCCGACGAGCTCCCCATCGACGAAGACGCCCCGTTCCGGCCGGTGACCCCGTACGCCGCCAGCAAGATCGCGGCCGACCAGCTCGGCCTCCAGGCCTGGCTGGGCTACGGCCTCGAGGTGCTGCGGGTGCGGGCGTTCAACCACCTCGGCCCCGGTCAGACCACCGCGTTCGTGGCCCCGGCCCTCGCCCAGCGCATCGCCCTCAACGAGCGCGACGGCTCCGACGTGGTGCCGGTGGGCAACCTCACCCCGCGCCGCGACATCACCGACGTCCGAGACGTCGTGCAGGCCTACCGGCTCCTGATGCTGCACGGCGAGCCCGGAGAGGCCTACAACGTCTGCACCGGGCGCGACCTCTCGATCGGCGAGCTCGCCGAGCACCTCGTGGCCCTCGCCGCCCACCCCATGCGCCTCGAGGCCGATCCCGCCCTCCAGCGTCGGGTCGAGACCCCGGTGCTGCGGGGCGACAACACGAAGCTCCGCCGGGCCACCGGCTGGGAGCCCGAGATCCCGCTCGACCAGACCCTCGCCGACGTGCTCGCCGAGCACCGGGCGCTGGTCGGGGCCACCTCCGCCTGACGGCCCCTTCCCGCCCTCCCCGGCCGCCCCCCCAACGACGGCCGTAGGATTCCCAGACCGCCCGCCGGCCCCG
The DNA here is from genome assembly GCA_963702555.1 of uncultured Actinomycetes bacterium. GTDB lineage: Bacteria > Actinomycetota > Acidimicrobiia > Acidimicrobiales > Acidimicrobilacustridaceae > CAMFLJ01. Next base: position 11,494 of record CAVPCW010000017.1, on the reverse strand, counting down.
AACCGGCACCACAACCCCGGAAAATCGGTCCTCATGACGAAGCGTGCACTCATCACCGGCATCACCGGCCAGGACGGCTCCTACCTGGCCGAGCTCCTGCTCGAGAAGGGGTACCACGTCATCGGGATGGTCCGCCGCAGCTCGACGCTGAACTTCGAGCGCATCGGACACCTCCAGGACCAGCTCGAGCTGGTGCCGGGCGACCTCCTCGACGAGGTCTCGATGATCCAGATCCTGCGGGCCCACCGGCCCGACGAGGTCTACAACCTGGCCGCCCAGTCGTTCGTGCAGACCTCGTTCGGCCAGCCCGTGCTCACCGGCGAGACCACGGCCCTCGGCGTCACCCGCATCCTCGACGCCATCCGCCTGGCCGACCACGACGTGCGCTTCTACCAGGCCAGCTCCAGCGAGATGTTCGGCAAGGTCGTCGAGGTGCCCCAGAAGGAGTCCACTCCCTTCTACCCCCGTTCGCCCTACGGGGTCGCCAAGCTCTACGGCCACTGGATCACGGTGAACTACCGCGAGAGCTACGGCATGCACGCCAACTCCGGCATTCTGTTCAACCACGAGAGCCCCCGCCGCGGCCTCGAGTTCGTCACCCGCAAGATCGCCAACGGCGTTGCCCGCATCAAGCACGGCCTCGACACCGAGCTGCGCCTCGGCAACCTCGACGCCCAGCGCGACTGGGGCTTCGCCGGTGACTACGTCGACGCCATGTGGCGCATGCTGCAGCGCGACGAGCCGGGCGACTTCGTGGTGTCCACGGGCGAGACCCACTCGGTGCGCGAGTTCTGCGAGGTGGCGTTCGGCCACGTCGACCTGAACTGGGAGGACCACGTCGTCATCGACGAGCGCTTCTTCCGCCCCGCCGAGGTCGACCTGCTGGTCGGCGACCCCGCCCAGGCCCGTGAGGTCCTCGGCTGGTCACCCCACACTGCGTTCCCCGAGCTGGTCCGCATGATGGTCGAGGCCGACGTCGAGCTCGTCGCCCGCCAGCAGCGCAACCTGACCTAGTGATCGTCACCCTCGCCGGCGGGGTCGGAGCGGCCCGGATGCTGGCGGGCCTCGTGCAGGTCGTCGACCCCGCCGACCTGACGGCGGTCGTCAACGTCGGCGACGACCTCGTGCTGCACGGGCTGCACATCTCCCCCGACCTCGACACCGTCACCTACACCCTCGCCGGCGCCATCAACACCGAGACCGGGTGGGGCCTCACCGGTGAGACCTGGCAGGCGCGGGCGATGCTCGAGCGCTACGGCGGCGTGAGCTGGTTCGGCCTCGGCGACCGCGACCTCGGCACCCACCTCTACCGCACTCAGCGCCTGGCCGAGGGGGCCGACCTGGCCACCGTCACCGCCGAGATCGCGGCGGCCTGGGACCTCGGCCTCTCGCTCGTGCCGGTCACCTGCGACCCGCTGCGCACCATGGTCACCCTCGCCGCCGACGACGAGGCCGGCCCCGACTCCCCCGGGTTGCCCGCGGGCTCGGAGATCGGCTTCCAGGAGTACTTCGTGCAGCGCCACCACTCGGTGCCGGTGTCGTCGGTGCGCATCGCCGGGGCCGAGGACGCCCGGCCCACGCCCGGCGTGCTCGAGTCCCTCGCCGCCGCCGACGCGATCGTGGTCGCCCCGTCCAACCCGATCGTGTCGATCGGCCCGGTGATGGCCGTACCCGGCGTGCAGGAGGCCGTCACCGCCCGGCGCGACCACGTGGTCGCCGTGTCGCCGATCGTCGCGGGCGCCGCCCTCAAGGGGCCGGCCGACCGCATGCTCGTCGAGCTCGGCCACGAGGCCAGCGTCGTCGGTGTCGCCCGCCTCTACGCCCCCTTCGCCGGCACCCTTGTCATCGACGAGGCCGACGCCGACCGGGTGGCCGAGGTCGAGGCGGAGGGCATCCGCTGCGTCGTCACCCCCACCGTCATGCGCACCCCCGAGACGGCCGCATCGCTCGCCCGCACCACGCTCGCCGCGGTCGGCGTCACCACGGAGGACACCCCATGAGCCGGCTCACCGTCTTCGGCCTCGACGGCATCCCCGAGATCACCGTTGGCGCCGACCTGGCCGGTCTCATCGCGGAGGCCGCCATGTTCGGCAACGACACCGAGCTCGCCGACGGCGACGTCGTGGTCGTGACCCAGAAGATCGTGTCGAAGGCCGAGGACCGCCTCGTTCCCGTCGACCCCGACGACCCGCTCTCCCACAAGCCCCTCGTCGAGCAGGAGTCCGTCCGCATCCTCCGCCGCCGGGGCGACCTCATCATCAGCGAGACCAGCCACGGGTTCGTCTGCGCCAACGCCGGCATCGACCTCTCCAACGTCGAGCGTGGGTACGCCGCCCTCCTACCGGTCGACTCCGACCGCTCCGCCCGCCGCATCCGCGACGGCCTGCGCCACCGGGCCGGGGTCGAGGTCGGGGTCATCGTCTCCGACACGTTCGGCCGCACGTGGCGACGGGGCGTCACCGACGTCGCCATCGGGTGCGCGGGCATCGCCGGGGTCGTCGACCTGAGGGGCACCCCCGACGCCCTCGGTCGCGAGATGCAGGTCACCGAGGTGGCCGTGGTCGACGAGATCGCCGCCGCCGCCGAGCTGGTGATGGGAAAGTCGACCGGCATCCCTGTGGCGGTCGTGCGGGGCGTCGACCCCAGCTGGCTGCGCGACGGCAGCGTGCACGACGAGATCGTGCGCAGCCCCCGCGACGACCTGTTCCGCTAGCCCCACCCGAAGCCAGCTCACCTGGTGTCGGATTCCGACACGTGGTGAGCCACTTTGCCGGCTGTCAGCCCGCTTCGGGGAGGCGGGCGCCGTCGAGGTGGGCCGCGGCCCGGACCTCGTAGCGGTCGCCGATGACGGTCATGCCCGAGAGCACCGCACCCTCGCCGATGCGGGCGCCGGCGCCGATGACCGAGCCGTCGACCAGCACCCGCGGGTCGAGGCGGGCGCCGGGGAGGATCACGGAGTCACGGATGATGGCGTGCTCACCGATCTTCACGCCGGCCATCACGACCGAGTGGTCGACGACGGCGGTTGGGTGGATGTCGGCACCCGGGTGCACGGCCGGCTCGGAGGTGCCCCGCACCCCGTCGATGAGGTCGAGCTGGACCTCGACGTAGGTGTTCGGGGTACCGGCGTCGACCCAGTAGGAGTCGCTGTGCAGCGCGTACAGCGTGCCGGCGGTGACCATCGCGGGAAAGGTCTCCCGCTCGATGGAGACCTTGCGACCGCCCGGGATGCGCTCGAGCACCGACGGCTCGAGCACGTAGGTGCCGGCGTTGATCCAGTTCGTGGGGGCGGTGCCGGGAGCGGGCTTCTCGACGAAGGCGGTGACCCGACCCTTGTCGTCGATGGGCACGACACCGTAGCGAGAAGGGTCGTCGACCGAGGTGAGGGCGATGGTGCCCTCAGCGCCGCGGTCGCGGTGGAAGTCCCACAGCTCGGAGACGTCGAGGTCGGTGAGGACGTCGCCGTTGACGACGATGAAGGTGTCGTCGATGCCCGCCGAGGCGGCGGCGAAGCGCACCGCACCGGCGGTGTCGAGCGGCTCGGGCTCGACGGCGTAGTGGAGGGCGACCCCGGCGCACTGGCCGTCGGGGTAGGCGTCCATGAAGGCGTCGGGGCGGTACCCGAGGGACAGCACCGCGTCGGTGACGCCGTAGCGCCCGAGCGCGCCGACGACCCGCTCGATCATGGGCCGGTCGACGATCGGGAGCATCTGCTTGGGGGTCGTCCAGGTCAGAGGGCGGAGCCGGGTCCCGAACCCGCCGACCAGGACCACCGCCTTCACTGGGCGCCCGCTGCCGTGGTGCTCGTGGACGCGGCGGTGGTGTCGGTGGCACCCGTCGCGCCGGCCGCGGCCGTGGTGGTCGTGGAGGTGGCGCCGGGGACGTCGGTGAGCTGGTCGAGTTCGGGGACGCTCGGCGGGCGCGGGACCTCGGCGCCCGGAGGCACGGCGGCGAGGGTGATGGCGAGCCGGTCCTGGCTGAACCTGAACGTGCCGATGTCGGCGCCGGTGTAGATCTGGGGCTCGGCGGAGAGGTCGTCGGCCGGCCACGCGTACAGCGACACGGTGGCGGGTTGGCCGCTGCAGTCGAAGCCGTCGTCGTAGGTGGTGCCGTTCACGGTGAACCCGGTGTCGGAGAACGACAGCCCGGTGGTCTCGCCCCACTTGGCCAGCGTGGCGTTGTTTCCGGCCGCGGCGCTGTTGAACGGGTGCACGTGGGCCACGCCGTCGCCGTGGGTGTGGAGGCCGGTCGTGTCGCTCACGGTGTCGGTGAGGTTGGGCAGGAAGGCGTCGCAGACGTAGATGCCGTAGGCGGCGTGCCAGTGCTCGCCCACCGCCGGGCTGACCGCTGCGGCCTCCTGGTTGTCGGTGCGGGCGAAGAGCACCGCCAGGACACCGACCACCACGATGACCGCGATGCCGATCGGGTAGCCCAGCTGCCGCTTGGGGCCCTTGGTCGTCTTGCCGCCGGCCCGTGCCGCGCGGGCGACCTTCTTGGAGGAGCTTGCCTTGCCCATAGGGCGGAGAGGCTAGCGGCCGGGGAGGGTCCTCCCGGCGCGACGCCCGCCGGGGGTGACGAGAAGGTGAACGGGGCCCTCAGCCGCGCCCACGCCGCGCGACCAACTCCGAGAAGAGTTCCTCGTAGGCGGCGGCCACGGCGGACGGCGACGCCCAGCTCTCCACGAACTGACGCCCCGACGCACCCATCTGGGCGGCGGCCTGGGGCTCGTCGAGGAGCCGGCCCACGGCCGCGGTGAAGGCGGCAGGGTCGTCCGGCGGGACCGAGAGGCCGGCACCGGCCCGCTCGACGGTGCGGGCGACCTCGGTGCCCTCGTCGACGCTGGCCACGATGGGCCGGGCGGCGGCGAGGATCGAGTACAGCTTCGAGGGGACGCTCGACCAGGCCAGGCCGGCCCGCAGGGGCACCACGTGAACGTCGGCGGCGGCGAGCACCTCGGGCAGGCGCTCAGCCGGCTGCATGTCGACGAAGCGCACATTGGGGAGGTCGGCGGCAGCAGCCTCGAGCTCGGGGCGGGCAGCCCCTCCCCCGTTGATCACGAAGACGACGTCGGGGCGCGACACGGCGAAGGAGCGGGCGGCGAGCAGCACGAGGTCGAGCGACTGGGAGAAGCCGACGTTCCCGGCGTACATCACGACCTTGCGACCACTGAGGCCGTGGTCGGCCCGGTAGGAGTTCTCGCGGTCGTCGGGGCGGATGCGGTCAGTGTCGACGAAGTTCGGGATCACGCGGACCTTCGCGGCCTCCCGGTCGGCCCGCTCGGCGTCGAGGCCGGAGGTGATCTTGGTGCGCACGTTGTCGGCGAGGTCGTCGGACAGCACGGTGACGGCGTCGGAGAGCCGGTAGGAGGTGCGCTCGAGCCAGCTGGCGGCCGAGATCACCCGGCGGCCCTTGAGCAGCCCGAGCTCGACGGCGACATCGGGGAAGACATCCTGGATGTTGAAGACCAGGGGCACCCGACGGGCAGTCGCGACGACCCGACCCGCGGGGCCGAGGGTGAGCGGCGGCGACATGGCGAGCACGGCGTCGGGCTTCAGCTTCGACACCGTCCCCACCGCGGTGGAGAGGGCGGTGAAGCCACCGAAGGCCAGGGCCCGGGCCGGGATGTTGCGCTTGTCGGTGGGGAACGGGTGCACCCGGCTGATGCGCCCCCACTCGGTGACCTCGCCCCGCACGAGCTGGCCGTCCCAGCCCGGCTCGAGGGCGTGGCGCTGGTACCAGGGCAGGGCGGTGACCACGTGAAGGCGATGGCCCCGCTCCACGAGCTCCATGGCGATGCGGGTCATGACGTCGCCGGTGGGGGCGACGTCGGGCGCGAAGTGAGGGCACAGGACGACGAGGTTCACCCGATCTCCTCACTGGGCTGGCGGACAGGAGGCCGGGCCGTCTCCCGGTAGACGGCGGCCAGCGCCTCGGCGGCGTCAGGCCAGCGGAAGAGGCGGGCCCGCTCGACACCGAGGCGGGAGAGCACGGTACGCCGTTCGGGATGGTCGAGCAGATCGGCGAGGGCCTCGGCCCAGGCGTGGGCATCGAGCGGGTCGACCAGCACCGCCGCGTCGCCCGCCACACCCGGCACGCCGCCGGCATCGCTGGCCACCACCGGGCAGCCCCGGACCATGGCCTCCAGCACCGGCAGGCCGAACCCCTCGTAGCGCGAGGGGAAGGCCATCACGGTGGCTCGGCGGTAGAGGACGTCGAGGTCGGCCTCCGGGATGCGGCCCGTGCGCTCGACCCGGTCGGCGAGGCCGTAGGCGTGGACCGCGGCCCGCACGACGGGCTCGCAGGACCCTTCGCCGCCGGTGAGCACCAGCTTGGCGTCGGGATGGTCGGCGGCGATCCGGGCGAACGCGGCGACGAGGGTCTCGTGGTTCTTGTGGGCGTAGGTGATGGCCGGGTAGAGCACGTACGGCCGGCCCAGCAGCCGGTGGCGCTCGAGCACGGCCTCCTGCACCAGCGGGTCCGGGCCGGGACCGGGGTCGTCGACCCCGCACGGCACCAGCCGCACCCTGGTCGGATCGACACCCGCCACCGCCACCGCGTCACCGGCGGTGAAGTCGGTGAGGCACACGACCGCAGCGGCAGCCCGCAGCGATCGGGGCGCCACGAGGCGGATGTAGGTGCGCTTCACCAGGCCGAAGCGCTCCGGGTGGGTGATCGGCTGGAGGTCGTGGAGGGTGACGATCCCGGGGGCGGTGCGCAGGGTGGGCATGGTGCCGCCGGCGTGGTGGACGACGTCGATGTCGTCGCGGCGGGTGCGGGCGGCGAGCCAACTCGACTCCGCCACGACGCGGCGGGGCCGGGAGGTGCCGGCGACGGGTGCCACCACCGTGCGGAACCGCTCGGCGAGCGCGGCATGGGCGGCGCCGAAACGGCCGTTGACGTACAGCGTGACGTCGAGGTCGGTGGGGTCGAGGTCGGCCAGCGCGGCGAGCAGGCGCACGGTGTACTCCTCGCTCCCGCCCACCTCGCCGGGCACGAGCCAGAGCAGGTTCACCCCGACCCGCACGCGCTCCTCGGTGCGCGGCGCGGTCATGCCGCCGCCTCGGTGAGCACGGCCTCGAGCGCCGCAGCGGTGTGGGCCCACGAGAACCGCTCAGCGGCCCGAGCCAGGCCGGCGGCACCGAGGCGGCGCCGCTCGACGTCGTCGTCGAGGAGGCGGGCCAGCGCGTCGGTGAGCCCGGCGACGTCGAGCGGGTCGACGAGGGCCCCCGCGTCGCCGATGACCTCCGCGGTGGCCGTGCCGGCCGAGGTCACGACCGCGGTGCCCTGAGCCATGGCCTCGAGCACGGGCAGGCCGAAGCCCTCCTCGAGGCTCGGGAAGCAGAAGACGTCGGCGCCGGCGTAGAGCGCCCGCAGGGCCTCGGGGTCGACGAAGCCGACGGGGCGGACGAGGTCGCCGAGACCGGCGAGCCGCTCCCCCAGGTCCTCGTTCCAGCCCTGCGGGCCGGCGAGCACCAGTTGCGCGTCGGTGCGGCCGAGCCGCCCGAAGGCCTCGAGCAGCGTGGGCAGGTTCTTGCGGGGCTCGATGGTGCCGGTCCAGAGCACGTAGCGGCCGTGGATGCCGAACCGGGCCCGGGCCCCGGCAACCGCCGAGGCGTCGACCGGTCGGACCTCGATGCCCCACGGCACGAGCCGGAGGCGGGCCGGGTCGAAGCCGTTGCGGGCGCAGTCGTCGAGCGTGGCCTGCGACGGGCACATCACGAGGGTGGCGTCGCGCCGGGCCAGCTCGATCGCCCGGCGGAAGAAGCTGACGCCCCGGCGGGTGAACTGGCCGGGGTTGCGGAGGAAGGCCAGGTCGTGAACCGTCACCACGAGCGGCGCCGACGGCGGTGGGACGGCCATCCCGGTGGCGTGGATCACGTCGACCGGTCCGGTGGCGCTCTGGACGGCCGGGCGCCGTAGCCAGTGCCAGGCCTCGTAGAGCGCCAGCCGGGGCAGGGGCAGGGCCTGCACAGGGATCACCGGGGTCCAGGCGGCCGGCGGCGGGGATCCGTGGCGGGCGCTCACCCCGACCAGATCGAGATCGGTGTGGGCGACCAGGGCGCGGACCGATTCGAGCGCCACGCGTGCCGTGCCACCGGGCACGGCGTGCCAGCACTGCTCGAGGGTGACGGCCACCCGCAGAGGTCGATCCATGGGTGCAGGAGTCTCCCACGACCGCCGGGGCTAACCGGGCAGCGCCCCACCCCTCGGTAGGATGGGGCCATGAGTGGCGAGCCCGACCTCGAGTTCTGGCGCACCCGACGGGTGCTCGTGACAGGAGGTAACGGCTTTCTCGGCCAGGCGGTGCTCGACCGGCTCTCGGCCCGGCAACCGGGCTCGGTGGTGGCGCCGACGAGCGCCGACTACGACCTCCGCGACCGCTCGGCGGTCACCTCGATGTTCGCCGACATCGAGCCCGACCTCGTGATCCACCTCGCCGCTCGGGTGGGCGGCATCGGCGCCAACATGGCCCGCCCCGCCGACCTCTACCTCGACAACCTCCTCATGGGCACCTACGTGCTCGACGAGGCCCGGCTGCGCGACACCCCGAAGACGGTGATGGTCGGCACGATCTGCTCGTACCCCAAGTTCACCCCGGTGCCCTTCCACGAGGACTCCCTCTGGCAGGGCTACCCCGAGGAGACCAACGCGCCCTACGGCATCGCCAAGCTCGCCCAGCTCGTGCAGCTCCAGGCCAACCGGGCCCAGTACGGCCAGAGCGCCGTCTACCTCATGCCCACCAACCTCTACGGCCCGCGGGACAAGTTCCACCCCGCGGTCTCCCACGTCATCCCCGCCCTCATCAAGAAGGCGGTCGACGCCAAGGAGAGCGGCGCCGACCACATGGAGGTCTGGGGCACGGGCAGTGCCAGCCGCGAGTTCCTCTTCGTCGACGACGCCGCCGAGGGCATCGTCCTCGCCGCCGAGCGCTACGACGATGGCGAGCCGGTGAACCTCGGCGCCGACCGCGAGCTCCCCATCCGCGACCTCGTCGAGATCATCGTGAAGCTCGTCGGCTTCGAGGGCGAGGTCCGGTGGGACACCTCGAAGCCCGACGGCCAGCCCCGACGCGGCGTCGACGCCAGCCGGGCCCGGGAGCGCTTCGGCTTCGTGGCCGGCACCCCGTTCGACGAAGGCCTTCGCCTCACCCTCGACTGGTACCTCTCGCACCGCGACGAGGCCGAGGCCCGCCCGGTCTGAAGCCGGGGTCGGCCCGTCAGATCTTCAGATCTCTCCGGCGTCGAGGAGCCCGCGGAAGTACTCGGTGGTGCGGGTGACGCCCTCGTGCAACGCGACCGTGGGCTCCCAGCCCAGGAGGCTGCGGGCCAAGGTGAGGTCGGGTCGACGCTGCCTGGGGTCGTCGACCGGGAGGGGCCGGTGCTCGAGAGGCGAGCTCGACCCGGTGACCTCGAGCACGACCTCGGCCAGCTCGAGCATGGTGAACTCACCGTCGTTTCCGATGTTGATCGGCCCGGGGTGCTCGCCGTCGAGCAGGGCGAGGAAGCCCCGCACCTCGTCGTCGACGAAGCAGAACGAGCGGGTCTGGCTGCCGTCGCCGTAGATCGTGAGGGGCTCGCCCTTGAGCGCCTGCATGATGAAGTTGGTGACGACGCGGCCGTCGTCGTGCTGCATCCGGGGCCCGTAGGTGTTGAAGATGCGCACGATCCGCACGTCGAGGCCGTAGGTGCGGTGATAGGCCATCGTGAGGGCCTCGGTGAAGCGCTTGGCCTCGTCGTAGACGCTGCGGGGGCCGACGGGGTTGACGTTGCCCCAGTAGGACTCGGGCTGCGGGTGCACGCTCGGGTCGCCGTAGACCTCGCTCGTGGACGACACCATGAACCGGGCGCCCTTCGCCCGGGCCAGGCCCAGGGCGTTGTGGGTGCCACGGCTACCGGCCATCAGGGTCTCGACCGGGAGTGCCAGGTAGACCGGCGGCGAGGCCGGGCTGGCGAAGTGCAGCACGGCGTCGACGGCGCCGGGCACGGAGATGGGCTCGGTGACGTCGTGGTTCACGAAGGTGAACTGATCGTTCCCCTCCAGGTGCTCGAGGTTGCCGGTGCTACCGGTGACCAGGTTGTCGAGGACGACGACCTCGTCACCCCGAGCCAACAGGGCGTCGGTGAGGTGCGAGCCGAGGAACCCGGCGCCGCCGGTGACGACGACGCGCGCCATCAGTGGCGGCCGATGCCGTCGTACTCGAACCCTCGCCGGACCAGCAGGCTGCGGTCGAGCAGGTTGCGGCCGTCGACGATGCGCGGCGTACCCATGGCGGCCTTGACCTCGTCGAGGTCGACCCACTTGAACTCGTCCCACTCGGTGAGCACCACGAGCACGTCGGCGCCCTGGCAGGCAGTGATGGCGTCAGGAGCGGTGCGCAGCTCGGGGATCTCGGCGACAGGGCCCGAGACCGTTGGGTCGAAGACCGTGACCTCGGCGCCCATGGCGACGAGGCGCCGGAGCACGTTGACACTGGGTGAGTCGCGTCGGTCGTCGGTGTTGGCCTTGAACGTGAGGCCCCAGGCCGCCACCTTCACGCCGGCGATGTCGCCGCCGACCATGCGGACCACCTTGTCGGCCACCCGACCGAACTGCGCCTCGTTGGCCTCGAGGACGGCATCGAGGATGCCGAACTCGTACCCAGCCTCCGCCGCCATGTAGCGCAGAGCGCGGGAGTCCTTCGGGAAGCAGCTGCCACCCCAGCCCGGCCCGGGGCGCAGGAAGTCGTGGCCGATGCGCTTGTCGTAGCCCATGCCGAGCACGACGTCGCTCACGTCGGCACCGACCACCTCACAGAGGTTGGCGATGGCGTTCACGAACGACAGCTTCATGGCGAGGAACGCGTTCGAGGCGTACTTGATGGTCTCGGCCGACGCCGGGTCAGTGACCATCAGCGGAGCGGGGAGCCCGAGGTACAGGCCGGCGATGCGGATCGCTGCGCTCTGGTCGGCGGCGCCGATGACCACGCGGTCGGGGTTCAGGAAGTCGTGGACCGCGGTGCCCTCACGCAGGAACTCCGGGTTGGACACGACCTGGATGTCGCCCCGGCCGATGACCTGGGCGACGAAGTTCGCCGAGCCCACCGGCACGGTGGACTTGTTGACCACGATGGTCTCGGGCTGGAGGTAAGGGCCGATCTGGCGGGCCGCCGCCTCCAGGTAGCTGAGGTCGGCCGAGCCGTCCTCGCCCTGCGGGGTGGGAACGCACAGGTAGACGAAGCCGGCCTCGCTGGCGGCCGCGATCGGGTCGTCGGTGAAGGCGAGGCGACCGGCGGCGAGGCCCTCGACGACGAGCGCCTCGAGGCCCGGTTCGTAGATCGGGATCTCGCCGCGGCGCAGCCGTTCGACCTTGCTCACGTCGATGTCGGCGCAGGTGACCTGGTGCCCGAGGTGCGCGAAGCACGCGCCCGTCGTGAGCCCCACGTAGCCCGTACCGACGACCGCGACCTTGTTGTCCATCACTGCTCCCGATCACGTGTCCACTGCTCAATCTATCG
>CAVPCW010000016.1:0-17487 GCA_963702555.1 uncultured Actinomycetes bacterium | reverse complement strand
CGCGCCGGCTCAGCCGGGCTCGCGCACGGCGCCGACCTCGACCGGGTCGAGGTGGGTGTTGCGGGAGCGGCAGAGCAGGTCCTCTCGGAGCAGGGCGACGACGACGCCGGCCCAGGGGATGACGACCATGCCCACCAGCGCGCTCACCAGGTTCACCAGGCCGAAGCCGGCGCCGGTGGCGAGCAACAGCACGGTGCCGACCAGGGGCCCGAGCACCGCGACCACCACGTTGGCCAGGAAGGCGACCCCGGCCGTGCGCCACCGGTGACCCTTGGTGAGGTCCCGTCGACCGGCCCAGCGCCCGTCGGACGCTCAGGTGCTCGGCGACCGCCTCGGGGGTGGCGATGCCCCATCGGGCGATCAACCAGAGGGCGATCGGGAACAGGATCGTCGGGCTGCTGGCGGCCCCTGCGATCAGCTGCATCACCACGGCGGTGACGGTGCCGTTGGGCGGCCGCAGGGCCCCCCTGGCCGCCGCCCGGAACGTCGGTCGACGGCCGACGGCGAGATCGTGGACCACCACGGCCGACGCGGCGCGGGTGAAGCCGGCGACAGGCAGGGTGACCAGTGCGCCGGCCAGCAGGGCGACCGGCACGGCCCACGCGGTGGTCTCATCGGCGGTGTCGGAGATGTGACCGAGGAGCGTGAAGTCGAGCACGAGTTGCTGCACGACCACGGCCGCGGCACCACCGACGAGCACCACGAGGCCGAGGGCGCCGAACACCCGTGGGTGCTCGCCGAGCAGCCGGACCGCCGAGGTGAGGAGTTGGCCGGCCCGGCGCTCGACGCGGACGGGCGTGGTGGTGCTCGGCCGCCAGTGGGTGAGGGCGAACATCGCCACGACGGCCGCGGCGAGCACGAGGGCGGCGAGGGCGACGGCGACGGGGGCGTCGAGGGCCTTCACGAACAGCAACGATCCCTCACGGGTGGCGGAGCAGAAGAAGTCGGTGACCCGGGTGCCGAGGGGTGGGATGGCCACGGCCGAGGGGCGGCCGACCTCCTCGACCCATTCGGTGGGTGCCTCCCAGGCCCGCTTGGTGGCGGGCCCCTGTGGCCCGTTGTTGAACGATGGCTCCTTCTGACCCCAGCGACCGGTGAAGGTCAGCCAGGCGAACGGGTCGTCGGGGCCGGTGACCTCGTCGGTGGAGGAGGGGAGGAGCACGACCTGCGGGTCGAGCCGGGTCGAGGCCGCCCTCGAGTCGTCGCACCCGAAGCCGGTGCTCGCACTCTTGCCGAACCAGAGGTTCGACGACGGGTAGTCGGCGTGGGAGCCGGCGCCGGGGTGGGTGACCACCCTGTCGCCGTCGCGCACGAGGTCCTCCTCGTCGTCCCACTCGACGTAGTGGGCGCCCTCGTGCTGGGCGAACACGACCTGGCGGGGGGCGACCGTGAGGGCCTGCTCGGGGGAGTTGGCGTCGAAGACGACCTGGACCATCTCCCAGTCGCCCTCGTGCTTGTCGTTCCAGTCGTTGAAGATCCACCAGAGCCAGTACTGCACGACGACCGTGTCGGGCTGGTCGGGGTCCTCGACCACCCGGGCGTAGACGGTCGGCGGATGGTCGGGGGCCATGTCGGCCCACCACCTGGCGTATGTGCAACCGGGGTCGAGTGGGTTGCCGGGCAGGTCGAGGTGGTAGCCCTCGCCGAGCCCGAAGAGGTCGGCCGCGGTCGGTGCCGTCGTGACGACCTGACCGTTGGGGCCGACGAGCGCCACGTCGTCGCGCCCGAGCACCGACTCGACCGCCGCCGGGGCGTACGGCTCACCCTCCCCGCAGAGGGTGGCCGGCTTCCGGATGGCGACGACCGGGGCGTACCGCTCGGCGAGCTCGAGCGCCGGATCGCTCCCGGCGACAGGTTGGGCCGCGGCCGGGCGCGCCAGCACCACGCCGGCGACGGTCGGCACGACGAGGACCAGGAGCAGGAGGAGGGCGGCGAGCGGCCTCCTGATCGAGCGCCTTCGGGTGAGCGGTCGCACAGTGGGCGACATGATGCCCGACCGTCCGCCGTGACCTGGCGACGCCGGGGCCGTCAGGCGGCGGTGTCGAACGCCGCCAGCTGGTCGCCGCCGGGCTCGACGACGTCGCCCACGTCGTGGTGGAGGCGCCAGACGGCGAGGAGCGAGAGGGCGACGATCGGCATCATCACGAGCCCGCCGAGCGCCACCGGCTTGTCGGCGAGGAGGTCGACCGAGTGGCCCTGGATGAACGATCGAGAAGTCCCAGGCGCCGTGCAGGACCATCGTGACGACCAGCGCGCCGGTGATGCGGCGGGTGACGTAGTAGGCGGTGCCGATGCCGAAGGCGAAGAAGACCTGCTGCACCGTGTCCTTCACGCTCTGGCCGAAGAAGGCGTTGGGGACGTGGAGCAGCCCGAAGGCCGAGCGAGCTCACGAACCACACCCAGCCCTCGTGGAGGGTGCCGCGGGCGGCCACGATCAGCGTGGCCCGGGTGATCATCTCCTCGTTGAACCCCACGCCGATGCAGCCGATGACGAGCCACATGACGTAGGTGCCGAGCTGATCGATCTCGCCCCACTTGGTGCTGGCCAGGTTGACCACCACGCCGACCGTGAGGAGGATCGGGATGATCCACATCCACTTGTGGTGGTCGGCCCGTCGGGGCTCACGCATCGACGGCTTCCACCAGCCGAGCACGCTGGTGACCACGGCGACGTACACGGCGCCGACGATCATCGACATGGCGATCACGTTGCGCACGTTGTCGACGGTGTCACCGACCTCGTCGTAGTCGACGCCGGCGATGATCCAGACGGTGAACACCACGGCGAGATACCCGAGCAGGACCAGGATCCCGGTGAGGAGTGAGGGCTTGACACGCATTGGGATTCCGATCGCTCGTGGGGTGACGAGCGGAAATCCTAGGCAGTGCGTCGACATGCGTGCGGGATCAAGGACCCACGCCTGAGACCTAGCTGCGGGGGATGTCCTTCCACGCCATGGTCTTGTCGTAGCCCGGCTCCTTGGGCAGTCCCAGGGCCCGCTCGGCCAGGTTGTTGCGCTGCACCTCGTTGGTGCCGCCACCGATGGAGATGCCGTAGCGGTTGAGCAGCTCGTGCTGCATCCAGAAGGTCTCCGGCGCCTCGCCGGCGGTGGCGGCGGCGCCCCCGATGCGTACGCCGAGGTTGCCGGTCTGCACGCGGCTCTCGGCGATGTAGAGCTTCAGGATCGAGGGGTCGACCGGCGGCATCTGGCGGGCCCGGATGGCGGTCATGATGCGGTCGCTGACGTAGCCCAGCACCTTCTCGCGGGTGTAGGTGATGGCCAGCTCCTGGCGGATGAGCGGGTCGTCGGTGAGGTCGAACTCGCGGGCGAGGAGCAGGAGCTTGTCGAAGAACGACATCGTGCTTCCGCCGCCGCCGATGAAGGCGGACTCGTTCGACATGACGGTGCGGGCGGGGCCCCAGCCGGCGTCGATGTCGCCGATGACGTTGGCGACGGGGATGCGGACCTCGGAGAGGAAGACCTCGTTGAAGTGGGAGGCGCCGGTGGGCTGCACGAGCGGCCGGACCTCGACGCCCGGGCTGTCCATCGGCACCATGATGAACGTGATGCCCTGGTGCTTGGGCACGTCGGGGTTGCTGCGCATGAGGAGCATGCCCCAGTTGCAGAACTGCGCCGCCGAGTTCCAGACCTTCTGGCCGGTGACGACGAACTCGTCGCCGTCGCGGACGGCCTTGCAGGCGAGGCTGGCGAGGTCGGAGCCGGCGCCGGGCTCGCTGAACAGCTGCGCCACCGAGATCTCGGCCGAGAGCATCTTCGGGATGTACAAGGCCTTCTGCTCGTCGGTGGCGTGCTTCATCAGCGTGGGCAGCAGCATCGCCATCGTGGCCGAGATGAAGCCGACGTTGACGTCGTAGGGGGCGGCTTCCTCGCGGTAGATCGATTCCATCCACGGATCGCCGCCGCGGCCGCCGTACTCGACCGGGTAGGTGAGCCCCGCCAGGTTGTTGTCGAAGAGGGTGCGCTGCCAGCGGCAACCCTTCTCGAACGACTCGCGGGCCTCGTCCTCGCTGGTGTGGACGTTGAGCGCCCATGGGCTGGCATCACCGCGGAGCTCGGCGTTGGCGGCGAGGAAGGCCCTCACCTCGGCCCGGAACTCGGCCTGCTCGGGGGTGTCGGTGGAGGTGGTCTCGTCGGCGATCGTCACGCCGGGAAAGGTACCGGGGGAACGCCACGCGGCGCATCCTGAGGGAGCATCAGGTCCTCGGGGCGTGAACTCGAGCAGATCCTGAGCAGGCGGTGAGGAGCTCGGACAGACTGAGGACGGCCACGGCGAACGGGAGTCGGCATGGGTGGAGTCAGCGGAACGGGAACCCCCGAGGACCCCTGGATCCTCACGACGCCCCCGGGCTCGTCGGAGTACGAGGCCTACCGCGATCCGGAGGCCGATCCGCCGGCGCTCGTGGTGCAGGTGGGGAAGACCCAGCTGCGCTACCACCTGCGCTGCATCGAGGACCTGCACGCCTGGCTCGCGGAGCAGGGTGGCTGGGTGCCGCTCGGCAACGCCGACGAGCAGAAGCCGGCCAAGGACGGCACGGTCGAGGCCTGGGGCCGTTCGGAGGGCAACCCGGTCGGCGGCTGGTACGGGCTGAAGAAGGGCCTCCGGGGCCGCTTCGGCAACTACGTGCCCCCAGTGCTCGAGGTCCTGGGGCTGGCCGAGGTCGAGCACAACGACCGCAACAACCGGATGCGCTCGATCTGACCTGCCCCCACCGGCGCCCGTTCCGGTCGTGAGGCACGGGCGGTCGCCATCGGACAACATGGCGGCATGGCCAACGTCTCCGTGTCCCACATCGGTCTCTGCGTCTCCGACCTCGAGGCGTCACTGCGCTTCTACGTCGACGGCCTCGGCTTCGCGACGTCCGACGTCTTCGCCGTGGGCGACGAGGTCGCCCACACGCTCGAGGTCGAGAAGGGCGTCGTGCTCACGTCGCAGATGATCGAGAAGGACGGCATGAAGATCGAGCTGCTCGGCTGGGCCTCGCCCGAGCCGTTCGGCACGCCGTCGTCGTCACGGGGCCAGCTCGGCCTCACCCACCTGTCGTTCAACGTCGTCGACCTGCCGGCGGTGGAGGCCCATCTGGTGGCGCTCGGCGGCACCGTGATCGAGGAGACGCGCACCGCCATCCCGTTCCCCGGCGGCGCCATGCACCTGCTGTTCCTCGCCGACCCCGACGGCACGCGGGTCGAGCTGATGGAAGCCGTGATCGACCCCACCGAGTAGGCGCTCAGGTCTCGAGCGGCAGCAGCTCCTGGGCCAGGTCGCCGAGCTCGGCGCCCGGGTCGGCATCGCCGGCGAACGGTGTGATCACGAACTTCGACGCACCGGCGTCGACGAACTCGCGCAGCAGCGCTGGGCAGCCCGGCCCGCGTCGGGATCACCGAGCGAGGGTCGCTGCCCGGGCTGCGGCGGTGGACGAGCTCGACGAGCCGCTCGGGGATCTCGCCGTCGCAGTAGGGCACCAGGGCGCCGTAGTGCTGCGGGTCCATCGTGCGGCCGTGCTCGGCGGCCGAGGCCTCGATGAGGGTGATGCCGGCGGCGACGTCGGCCGGTGAGCAGAACGACGGCAGCCAGCCGTCGCCCACCCGGCCGACGCGTCGCAGCTCGGCCGGGGCCGCCCCGCCCAGCCAGACCGAGAGCGGGTCCTGCACCGGCACGGGGAGCACCTGGACGTCGTCGACGGAGTAGAAGTCGCCTCGGTGCGAGACCACCTCGCCCGTCCAGCACTTCCGCATCAGGTCGAGGGCTTCGTCGTGGCGGCGCCCCCGCTCCTTGCGCTCGACGCCGAACGCACGCTGCTCGGGAGGGTCGGCGATGCCGAGGCCGACGCCGGGGAGGAACCGCCCGCCGCTCAGCACGTCGAGCGAGGCCATCTCCTTGGCCAGGATCACGGGGTTGCGCCCGGGGAGGACGAGCACGGAGGTGCCGAGCTTCATCCGCTCGGTGCGGCCGGCGGCGACGGCGAGGGCGACGAGGGGATCGGGGGCGGGTGAGCCGATGCGCTCGGACACCCAGAGCGAGTCGAACCCGAGCTCCTCGCAGCGGTCGACGACGACGGCGAAGCGATCGGCGGTTCCCGCCGCGGTCATCGTGCCGAGGCCGATGCCGATCCTGACCTTCAGAGGAGCGTCCACCCCGTGATCCTCCCACCGGCCGGGCGCGCCTGCCCCGGGGGCGGGGGCGCGTACAGTCGTCCGACGTGCCGTCCCCCTCCGTCTCGTCCCGTCGACCGCGAGCGGCGCTCGCCGGGGCGGTGGCCCTGCTGATGGTCCTCCTGGCGGCCTGTTCCGGCTCGTCGGGCCCGGCCGGCGCCGGCTCCACCGACCCGCAGCCCGACCCCGCGCCGGCCGCCACGGGCCCGCGCGACGGCGGCACGCTCGACATCGGCGTGCCGTCCGTCCTGGCCCAGTGGTCGCCGGCGGGCACGGCGTGGAACGCGGCGGAGCTCCAGGCCGGCCGAGCCGTCTACGACCGCCTCGTCAGCCGCGACGCCGACGACGTCCCCGTCCCCGAGCTCGCCTCCGACCTCACCCCCAACGCCGACTTCACCGCCTGGACCATCACGGTGCGCCCGGGTGTGACCTTCCACGACGGCACGCCGCTCGACGCCACTGCGGTCGCCGCCAACCTCGAGGCCCAGCGCACCTCGCCGTCGTCCGCCGCCCTGCTGGTGCCGATCGCCTCGGTGCAGGCCACCACCGCAGCCACCGTCGTGGTCACGACGACCACGCCGTGGTCGACCTTCCCGCAGGTGCTCACCACCCAGGTCGGCTACATCGCCGCCCCGTCAGTGCTCACCGGCGCCTCCGCCACACCGATCGGCACGGGGCCCTTCGCCTACGGGGGAGCGGCACTCGACGGCTCGCTGACCTTCACCAAGAACCCGACCTACTGGAAGGACGGCCTCCCTCACCTCGACGCCGTCCGCTTCGTCACCATCCCGGAGGCGTCGGCCCGCGTCGACGCCGTCATCGACGGGAGCGTCGATCTCGTCGCCGTCGACGAGCCCCGGCAGCTCAGCCGCCTCGACGACCTGGGGGACGGCTCAGGGGTGGTCGTGGTCGACGACCGCAACGGTGAGCGGCCCAAGGTCAACCTGGCGTTCGAGACCGGGCGCCCGCCGTTCGACCACATCACCGCCCGGCGCGCGGTGGCGCTGGCCACCGACCGCGAGGCCATCCTCGAGTCGGTGTTCGACGGCCAGGGCACCATCGCCCGGGGGATGCTCAGCGACGCCTCGCCCTGGTTCAGCGATCACACCCCTCCGGCCCGCGATGTCGAACGGGCCCGCAAGCAGGCCGAGGAGTACCAGGAGGAGACCGGCGAGCGGCTGTCGTTCAAGCTGCTGGTGCCGGCCGATCCCACCCTGGCCCACGTCGCCTCGCTCTGGCGGGTTCAGCTCTCCCAGGCCGGCATCGACCTCCAGCTCGAGCCGGTCGACGAGCCCACCCTCGTGGCCTCCACCCTCCTCGGCCAGTTCCAGGCGGCGCTGTCGGTGGGCTTCTCCGACCCCCACCCCGATCTCTACGAGCCGCTGTTCCGGGGCATCCCCGCCGAGCAGCCGGCCATCAACACCAACATCACCCGGTACGTGAACCCGGTGGTCACCAAGGCCTTCGCCGACGCACGTGAGACCGCCGACGTCACCCGTCAGGTCGACGACTACCGGATCGTGCAGGAGCAGCTCTCGGTCGACGACCCGTACCTCTTCCTGGTGCAGGTGCGCAGCGTCGCGGTGGTGTCGCCCAAGGTGAAGGACATGGCCTCGTGGGCGGCCGGCTCGGGCCCGTCGTCGCTGGCGCAGGAGGCCACCACGCTCTCGCTCGCCCAGGTCTGGCTCGCCGCGTAGCGCTCCATCACGGAGGCGTCCCGGCGCGTTCGCCGGGGCCCGTGGGTAGGTTGCGCGCATGAGCGAGGCCGAGCTGCTGCCGTCCCGACCGCCGATGCGCACCGAGCGCGACTCGATGGGGGAGGTGCTCGTGCCCGCCGCGGCGAAGTACGGCGCCCAGACCCAGCGGGCGGTGGAGAACTTCCCGATCTCGGGCATCCCGATCGACCGGCGCCTCATCCGGGCGCTGGCGATCATCAAGGGGGCGGCCGCGCCGGTCAACGCCTCGTTGCGCGACGTCGGGGTCGATCGACGCCGCGCCGACGCGATCGTGGCCGCGGCCGAGGAGGTCGCCGAAGGCGTGTGGGACTCCGAGTTCCCGGTCGACGTGTTCCAGACCGGGTCGGGCACCTCGTCGAACATGAACGCCAACGAGGTGATCGCCGCCCTCGCATCCGAGCGGCTCGGCGAGCCCGGGGCCGTGCACCCCAACGACCACGTCAACGCCTCGCAGAGCTCGAACGACGTGTTCCCGTCGGCGGTGCACCTCGCGGTGGTCGAGTCGGTGGCGCTCGAGCTGGTGCCGGCGGTCGAGCACCTGCGGGCCTCGTTCACCCGCAAGGCGAAGGAGTTCCGGGCGGTGGTGAAGTCCGGCCGCACCCACCTGATGGACGCCACCCCGGTCACCCTCGGCCAGGAGATGGGGGGCTACGCCGCCCAGCTCGCCGCGTCGGTCGAGCGCCTCGACCAGATGCTCCCCAGGGTCGGTCAGCTCCCGCTCGGAGGCACGGCGGTCGGCACCGGCATCAACGCGCCCCGCACCTTCGCCCCCCGGGTGATCGCCGCGCTCGTCGAGCGCACCGGCCTGCCCCTCAGCGAGGCACCCGACCACTTCGCCGCCCAGGGAGCCCGCGACGGCCTGGTCGAGGCGTCGGGGGAGCTACGGGGCCTGGCCGTGGCCCTCACCAAGATCGCCAACGACATCCGGTGGATGGCGTCGGGGCCCCGGACCGGGCTGGCCGAGATCCGCCTTCCGGACCTCCAGCCCGGCTCGTCGATCATGCCGGGCAAGGTGAACCCGGTGCTGTGCGAGGCGGTCACCCAGGTCGCGGCCCAGGTGATCGGCAACGACGCGGCTGTGGCCTTCGGTGGCAGCCAGGGCAACTTCGAGCTGAACGTCCAGGTGCCGATGATGGCCCGCAACGTCCTGGAGTCGATCGGCCTGCTCGCCAACGTGTGCCGGCTGTTCGCCGATCGCTGCGTCGACGGCATCGAGGCCGACGAGGAGCGCTGCCTGGCCTACGCCGAGTCGTCGCCGTCGCTCGGGACCTCGCTCAACCCCTACCTCGGCTACGAGAAGGCGGCCGAGCTGGTGAAGGCCTCGGTGCGCACGGGCCGCAGCATCCGTGACCTGGTGCTCGACGAGGGGCTGATGGCGCCCGACGACCTCGACCGGGCGCTCGACGTGCTCGGGATGACGAAGGGCGGCGTGCGCCGCTGACTCAGCCGGCGACCGGGGTGCCGGCGAACGGCGTGGGATCGCCGTTGGCCGGGAGGATCGGGACGGGCCAGCCGCCCATGCGATCCGAGAGGTTCTCGGCGACGGTGGTCCAGCCGGACGGGTCCCAGCCCTCGGCCGAGACCTCGACCTGGTGGTGCTGGTTGACGTGCACGAACGCCGGCAGGGTCTCGAGCCCGAAGGCCTTGACCGCCGAGCGGTCCTCGTCGGCGAAGACGAGGAACTCCTCGCCGAGCGGGCCCATGAAGCGGATGGCCTCCTCGACGCTGCACGTGGTGAGGAAGGCGATGCGCACGTCGGCCTCGGCGTAGTGGCGCAGGACCTTCGCCGCCGACTCGAGAACCCACGAGCTCTCGAGGGTGTAGGGGTCGAGCGCCACGATGGCGAGGTGGAACGTGGTGGTCCACTCTGCGATCGTGCGGGGCGAGCCCTTCAGGGGGGTGAGCTGCACGTCGGCCGGCACGTCGGTGATCACGGTTCGGAAACGTAGCGCGGCTAGCTTCACCGAAGCACACCACGGGCTCGACGCCCGCGACCCTCAGGAGCACGCGTGACCACCCCTGTCCTCGCCGCAATCGGATCGACCGGCTACAAGGTCATGCTGCTGGTGCACATCCTCGCCGTGGTCATCGCGTTCGCACCGGCGTGGCTCACGCCGATCCTGTTCCGCGTCGCCGGCCCCACCGACAAGAACGCCGCCGACGCCCTCGGCCTCGCGGTGCTCCGGCTCTCGCTTCCGTTCGTGGCCATCGCCGGCATCGTCGGCTTCGGCCTGGCCGGGATGAGCAAGCTGCCGGGAGCCGATGAGCCTGCATACAAGATGTCGCAGGCCTGGCTGTCGATCGCCATCATCCTGTGGCTCGTGCAGCTGGCGGTGCTGTTCTTTGTGTCCCGGCCGGCGTTCAAGGCTCTGTCCGCCGGTGACGCCTCGGCCCGGGCCAAGGTCATGGCCTCCACCGGCGTCACCCACCTGATCCTCCTGGTGATGCTTGTACTCATGATCTGGAAGCCGGGCGGGCCGAACCTCGCTACCTTCGGGTTCTGAGCCGTTCCCTGACGGCCGGCTGACCGACCGCACCTCGGTAGGGTCAGTCGGTGATGCACCCCATCGAGCGACTCCGCTACGTGGCCCGGGCCACCGGCTACCCCCAGTCCATGGTGGTGGGCGAGGCCGCCCGGGCGCTGGCGTCGTTCACCGACGACCCCCAGGGCCTGGTCACCGCCTGCCGTCGGCTCGTGTCGCGCCAGCCCGGGTCGGCGCCGCTGGTGTGGCTGTGCGCCCGGGTGCTCACCGCCGGCGACCCTCGAGCC
This sequence comes from uncultured Actinomycetes bacterium, assembly GCA_963702555.1. Classification (GTDB taxonomy): domain Bacteria; phylum Actinomycetota; class Acidimicrobiia; order Acidimicrobiales; family Acidimicrobilacustridaceae; genus CAMFLJ01. Next base: position 6,808 of record CAVPCW010000016.1, on the reverse strand, counting down.
GAGATCCGCAGCGCCCTCGACGAGCTCGAGGGCGACCGCACCCACGGCGAGCTCTCCCACGCCCTGCCCGACGACGCCACCGTGCTCGTGCTCGGCTGGCCCGAGTTCGCCACCGAGGCCCTGCCCCGCCGGGGCGACGTCGAGGTGCTGGTGGTCGACGTGCACCACGAGGGCTCGGGCCTGGTGCAGCGGCTCGTGCAGGCCGACGTCGACGCCGTCGACGTGCCCCTCGCCGGGCTGGGCGCGGCCGCCGCCGAGGCCGACCTCGTGATCCTCGAGGCGGGCGCTGTCGCCCCCGTCGAGTTCCTGGCCGTCAGCGGCTCGCGCGCCGCGGCGGCCGTCGCCCGCCACAACGGCACCCCGGTCTGGCTGGTCGCCGGTGTGGGTCGGCTGCTCCCGGAGCGCATGTGGCAGCCCGTGCGCGAGCACGTCCTCCTCGACGAGGCCTGGGACGGCGACGACGAAGCCGTCCCGCTCGACCTCGTCGACAAGGTCGTCGGCCCGAGCGGTCCGCTCGCCCCGGCCGACGCCATCCGCCGCACCGACTGCCCCGTGGCGCCCGAGCTGTTCAAGGGCAACGTCCTGTGAGGGTGCGCTGATGGCACCCGTGCGGATGATCATCGACACCGACGGCGGCATCGACGACGCGTCGGCACTGTGGTGGGCGCTCGAGTCACCCGACGTCGAGCTGGTCGGCGTCACCACCGTGCACGGCAACATCGACTCGGCCACTGCGGCGGCCAACGTGTGCCGCATCCTCGAGGCCGCAGGCCGCGCCGACATCCCCGTGGCGGTCGGGGCCGACGAGGCCTTCGCCGAGGCACCCGAGATGCGCCCGGCCGACTTCATCCACGGCACCGACGGCATCGGCGAGACCGGCCGTGGGCCCGCCGGGCACGGCCCCGTCGACGAGACCGCTGACGAGCTGCTGGCGCGCCTGGTCGCCGAGTCCGCCGAGCCGCTCACCCTCGTCACCATCGGGCCGCTCACCAACATCGCCCACCGCGTCACCGCCGACCCGACCTGGGCCGGGGGCATCGACCGTCTCGTGATCATGGGTGGTTCGGTGCTCATGCCCGGCAACGCCAAGCCCGGCGCCGAGGCCAACATCGCCCACGACCCAGGGGCCGCCGCCGTGGTCGTGCACGCCGAGTGGGCCCGTCCGCCACTGATGGTCGGGCTCGACGTCACCCACGTGGGCACGTTCACCGACGCCGAGTTCGCCCTGGTCGAGGAGGGCCGCACCCGTTCCGCCCGGTACCTGGCCGAGCCGCTGGCGTTCTACCGGCGCTTCGGCGGCACGTTCTGCGAGCCGGGGGAGTGCCCCCAGCACGACCTGCTGGCGGTCATGGCCGCCGTCATCCCCGGCCTGGTCAGCGGACCGGTGCTGCCCGTGGCGGTGCAGGACACGCCCGGTCCGGCGTGGGGCGTGGTCGTCGTCGACCGGCGTGTGCCCTTCTTCGAGCGGGCCGGCTCGGGCTCGGCCCAGCCCGTCACCGACGGCTTCTCGCCGTGGGAGCTGGGCCTCGACGTCGACATCGAGCGCTTCCGCGCCGAGGTCAGGCGCCTGTTCGGTGGGTGAACGCCGCCGGGTCGGGCCAGGCGTCGTTGCGGGGGTCGACGCTGGCGCCGGCTGCCACCACGGCGTCGACGGCGGCGAGGGCTGACGCCGGCACGTCCTCGGCCACGGCGCCGAGCAGCTCGGTGAGCTGGTCGAGGGTGCGGGGCCCGAGGAGCACCGAGGCCACGGTCGAGGTGGCTCCGGCCTTCGCCAGGGCGAGGGCGGTGATCGACACGCCGTGGTCGTCGGCGATGGCGGTGAGCGCGCCGACCGCAGCCAGCTTGGCCTCGTCGGTGGGGTCGATGAACGTGCCTTCGCGGGAGCCGCGGGACCCTTCCGGAGGGGCCTGGCCCGCCCGGTACTTGCCGGTGAGCCATCCGCCGGTGAGGGGGCTCCAGACGAGAGCAGCCATGTCGAGCTCGGCGAGCGCGCCCACGACCTCGGCCTCGCGGGAGCGCACCAGCAGCGAGTAGGGGAGCTGGTCGGCGACCGGTCGGGGCACGCCGAGGGCGTCGGCCACGGCACAGATGTCGTGCAGCATCGGGGCGGTGAGCACCGAGGTTCCCCAGTGGCCGACGAGGCCCCGCTCGATGAGGGCGCCCAGGGCCTCGACGGTCTCCTCGATCGGTGTGGACGGGTCGGGGCGGTGGAGTTGGTAGAGGTCGATGTGGTCGGTGCCGAGGCGGCGGAGGCTCTGCTCGCACGCCGTGGCGATCCACGCGGCGGAGAGGCCCCTGCCCTCGACCGGCGTCTGCATCGGGAGGCCGACCTTGGTGGCCAGCACGACCTCGTCGCGACGCCCGTTGATGGCCCGGCCGACCAGCTCCTCGGCCACCCCGTCGCCGTAGGCGTCGGCGGTGTCGATCAGGTCGATGCCCCGGTCGAGGGCGGCGTGGACGATGGCCACGCACTCGTCGGGGTCGGCGCTCGGTGCAGCGAAGGCCATGGTGCCGAGCCCGAAGGCCGACACCTCGGGCCCGCTGGGGCCGAGACGACGACGGGGGAGGAGCGAGTCAGAAGCCATGCGCGCTTACGGTACTCGCCCACCTCCACCGTGGCTCACGTCGTCAGGCATGACCTGACGACGTGAGCCACGGAGGAGGTGGGTGGGGGCTCGGGCCGGAACGGGTGGAGGGCGCGCCGGTAGGGTCTGGGGATGGGTGAATTCGTCACGTTCGCGAGCAACGGCCACGAAGCCGGTGGCTACCTGGCCACCCCGGTGTCGGGCAGCGGTCCCGGCCTGGTCGTGATCCAGGAGTGGTGGGGCCTCGTGCCCCACATCGAGCAGGTCTGCGACCGCTTCGCCGCCGAGGGCTTCGTGGCCCTCGCGCCCGACCTCTACCACGGCACCTCGGTCTCGAACTCCGAGCCCGACGAGGCCGGCAAGCTCATGATGGCGCTCAACGTCGACCAGGCCGTGAAGGACATGGGCGGCGCCGTCGACTACCTCCTCGCCAGCGACGCCGTCACCACCTCGCACGTCGGCGTGACCGGCTTCTGCATGGGCGGCGGCCTCGCGCTGGCGCTCGCCTGCGCCCGCCCCGACGCGGTCAGCGCCTGCGCCCCCTTCTACGGCGTGATGCCCTGGCCCAACCTCGAGCCCGACTGGTCGAAGCTCGACGCCGCAGTGCTCGGCCACTTCGCCGAGAACGACTCGATGTTCACCCCGGCCATGGTCGGCGAGCTCGAGTCCCGGCTGCGGGCGGAGGGCAAGGAGGCGGAGTTCATCATCCACCCCTCCACCGACCACGCCTTCTTCAACGACACCCGGCCCGAGGTCCACGACCCGGCCGCCGCGGCCGCCGCCTGGGCCTCGGTCGTGCCGTTCCTCAAGGCCAACATCACCTGAGCCCCGGGATGGCCGACGCCGCTGCGGGCTCCACGATCGTCGACCGCTACCTCGAGCTCGGGCTCCGGCTCGGCCGTCACGTCGACGGCTTCGTCGACGCCTACTACGGGCCGGCGGGCCTGGCCGCGCTCGTCGACGCCGAGCCGGTTCTGGCCCCGGCGCAGCTGTCGGCCGACGCCGCCGGCCTGATCGCCGACCTCGACGCCGGGGTCGACGCCGACACCCTCGACGCCTCCCGTCGGCGCTGGCTGCGGGCCCAGGTCGTCGGCCTCCACACCAGCGCCCGGAAGTTGGCCGGCGAACCGATCGGCTACGCCGACGAGGTCGAGTGGTGCTACGGCGTGCGCCCCACCTTCCGCGACGAGGAGGCCTTCGCCGCCGCCCACCGCCGCCTCGACGAGGCCCTGCCCGGCAGCGGCGCGATCCGCGAGCGCGTCATCGCCTGGCGAGAGGCCCAGGCCATCCCGGTCGAGAAGCTCGAGCCGGTGCTGCGCTCGCTGGCCGACGACTTCCGCGAGCGCACCCGGCGCCTCTTCGGCCTGCCCGAGGGAGAGCAGGTGCAGTGGGAGCTGGCCCACGACCAGCCGTGGTCGGGCTTCAACTACTACGAGGGCGACCTGCGCAGCCGGGTGGCGATCAACACCGACCTGCCGGTGCTCTCCACGAGCATCGCCCACCTCGTCGCCCACGAGGCCTACCCCGGCCACCACACCGAGCACTCCCGCAAGGAGGCCGGGCTGGTGCGGCGCCGGGGCTGGCAGGAGGAGACCATCTTCCTGGTCGGAACCCCGCAGTGCCTCTTGGCCGAAGGTCTGGCCGACCTCGCCCTGGAGGTCATCGCCGGCGAGCACCCCGAGACCGTCGTGGCCGAGCACCTCCGACCCCTCGGCATCGCCTACGACCCCGAGGTCGTGGCGGCCGTGCGCACCGCCAGCGAGTCGCTCGACGCGGTGCGGGCCAACGCCGCATGGCTCCTGCACGCCGACGGCGCTCCAGTCGACGACGTCGTCGCCTACCTCGAGCGGTGGGGGCTCCAGCCCCGGGCCCGGGCCGAGAAGTCGGTGCAGTTCCTCACCTCCGAGACCTGGCGGGCGTACATCTCCTGCTACGTCGAGGGCCTGCCGCTGTGCCGGGCCTACGTGGCCGGCGACCCCACCCGGTTCGCCACCCTGCTCACCGAGCAACTGGTGCCCGCCGACCTGGCGGCCGCCGCCGCATGACCTACCGCTCGACGCTGCGCGGCGAGATGTTCACCTTCGCCGACCTGCGGGAGCTGCTGGGCCGGGCGGGCGACCCGAAGGCGGGCGACGAGCTGGCTGGTGTGGGAGCCCGATCCGAGCGCGAACGGGTCGCCGCTCAGTGGGCCCTGGCCGATGTCACCGTGGGGGAGGTCGTCGACACCCCGTTGGCCGACGACGACGTCACCGCTCTCGTGCTCGAGGGCCTCGACCGCGAGGGCCTGGCGGTCATCGCCGGGCTCACCATCGGCGAGCTGCGCGAGCGCGTGCTCTCGCCGGGCTTCGCTGCCGAATGGTCGGCGGGGCTCCACCGCTCGATCACCCCGGAGGTGGCCGCCGCGGTGGCCAAGCTCATGGGGGCACGCGACCTCATCCAGGCCGCCGCTCCGTTGCGGGTGGTCACCCGGTGCCGCAACACGATGGGCGGGGCGGGAGTGCTCGGTGTGCGGGTGCAGCCCAACCACCCCACCGACGACCTCGGCGGCGTGCTGCTGTCGGCGATCGACGGCCTGCTCTTCGGCGCGGGCGACGCCGTCATCGGGGTGAACCCCGCAGGCGATTCGGTCGAGGTCGTCGAGCGCCTCGAGCGCGGCCTCTCCGACCTGGTCGAGCGGGCCGGCGCCCCGACCCAGACCTGTGTGCTCGCCCATGTCACCACCCAGCTGGCCGCGCTCGACCGGGGCGCCCCGATCGACCTGCTCTTCCAGAGCATCGGGGGCACCACCGCCACCAACGACAGCTTCGGGGTCTCGCTGGCGACGCTCGCCGAGGGTCGTGAGGCCGTGCTGGCCCACCACCGGGAGCGGGGCGGCTTCCTCGGTGAGCAGGTCATGTACTTCGAGACCGGCCAGGGCAGTGCCCTGTCGGCGGGTGCCCACCAGGGCCTCGACCAGCTGACCTGCGAGGCCAGGGCTTACGGGGTGGCCCGGGCGTTCGACCCGTTCCTCGTGAACTCGGTGGTCGGGTTCATCGGGCCGGAGTACCTCGCCGACGGCCGCCAGATCATCCGGGCCGGCCTCGAAGATCACTTCGTCGGCAAACTTCTGGGCCTGCCGATGGGCTGCGACGTGTGCTACACGAACCACGTCGAGGCCGATCAGGACACCACCGACCAGCTGCTCGTGCTGCTCGGCACCGCCGGCTGCAACTTCGTGATGGGCGTGCCCGGCTCCGACGACGTGATGCTCAACTACCAGTCGACCAGCTACCACGACGCCGCCGGCGTGCGGGAGCTGCTCGGCCTGCGCCCGGCGCCGGAGTTCGAGGCGTGGCTCGAGGCCGTGGGCGTCATGCGGGCCGGCCGCCTCACCGAGGCCACGGCCAACGGCCCGGAGTCGTTGCCGTTGCTGGCCGCGGTCGTGAAGGAGCTCGGCGGGTGAGCGGGGGAGCGGTAGAGCCGGTCGAGCAACCGGGGTCGAGCCCCACCGAGCTGCCCGGCGTGACCCCCGCCCGGGTGCTGCTCGGTCGCGCCGGCACCGCCTACCGCACCAGCACCCGCCTCCAGCTCCGGGCCGACCACGCCGCGGCCCGCGACGCCCTGCACGAGGCCATCGCCCTCGACGACGACGTGATGGCCCCACTCGTCGAGAGGTACGACCTGTTCGAGGTGCGCACCGCGGCCCGCTCGCCGTCGGAGCACCTGGCCCGCCCCGACCTCGGCCGCCGCCTGGCCCCGGGGGAGCACGAGCGGTTGCGGGTCGAGTGCACCCCTGGCGTCGACCTCCAGGTGGTCGTGGGCGACGGGCTGTCGGCTCGGGCCGTGCACGCCCAGGTCCCCGAGTTGCTGCCACTCCTGCTCGCCGGCGCCACCGATCGCGGCTGGACCGTGGGGCGTCCCTTCTTCGTCCGCCACTGTCGGGTGGGCGTGCTCAACGACATCGGCGACGCCCTGGGGCCCGAGGTCGTGGTGCTGCTGGTGGGGGAGCGCCCCGGCCTGGCCACGGCCGAGAGCCTGTCGGCCTACCTCGGCTACCGCCCGCGGGCCGGCCACACCGACGCCGACCGAAATCTCGTGTCGAACGTCCACGCCGACGGGGTCGCTCCGGCCGACGCCGCCCGCCGGGTGCTCGACCTGGCGGCGGAGCTGCGCCTCCAGCAGCGCAGCGGGTTCCGGGTGAAGGAGCTCGGCGGCAGATGACGAGGCGTTCGCCCTCGCTGGTT
>CAVPCW010000015.1:0-23031 GCA_963702555.1 uncultured Actinomycetes bacterium | reverse complement strand
ACGAACGCCCCGGGACCAGAGCTCAGCGACGCGGGCTGTCGAAACCTCTCGGGAGGCGCTCGACCGGCCAGGCGAGCAGGTCGACAGCGGTGTCGAAGGCGAAGCGGTCGGTCATCCCCGCCACGTAGGCCACCGACGCGTGCATCGCACCGGGGGACCCGTCGGCCCGGCTGTCCGGAAGCAGCTCGGGGTGCTCGGCGAAGTGCTCGACCAGCGCGCTGAGCACCGCCACCACGGACTCGCCCTGGTCGACTGACGCCGGCCGGTTGTAGATGTGGGCGTAGTTGAAGGCGCGTAGGGCGGAGAGCGCCTCGGCGTGGGTTGTGTCCATCCCCACCACGCCCGTCTGCTGGATGCCCCGAACGAGCGCGGCGATGAGGGTGGAGAGCTGCTGGCGGCGTGTGGCCCCCAGCACGGCGGTGATCTCGTCGGGGAGCTGGTCGAGGCGCACGACGCCGGCGCTGACCGCGTCCTCGAGGTCGTGGGCGCTGTAGGCGCAACGGTCGGCCCAGCTCACCACCGCGCCCTCGGGGGTGGCAGGGGTGGGGAGCGACCACGAGTGGTTGCGGATGCCGTCGAGGGTCTCTCGGCAGAGGTTGAGCGGGGTGAGCACGACCTCTGCACCCCAGACGGCGTGGTGGTAGCCGCCTTGGACGTAGCGGTCGAAGGCGTCCTCGCTGGCGTGGCCCCCGGGGCCGTGACCGCAGTCGTGGCCGAGGGCGATGGCTTCCGTGAGGGCCACGTTGAGGCCGACGGCGCGGCTGACCGCCGTGGCCACCTGGGCGACCTCGAGGGCGTGGGTGAGCCGGGTGCGCTGGTGGTCGGCCGGGTGCACGAAGACCTGGGTCTTGCCGGCCAGGCGCCGGAAGGCGGTGGAGTGCAGGATGCGGTCGCGGTCGCGCTCGAAGCAGGTGCGGAGCGGGTCGGGCTCCTCGGGGAGTGCCCGCTGGCCGGCGCCCGCGCTGCGGGTGGCGCCGTCGGCGAGGGCGGCGTCCTCGAGCTCCTCGCGCACGACCCGGTCGAGAAGGCGGGGGGTGATCGAGGGCGGGGGAGCGCTGCGGTGGGCCAGCACGAGGGCGTCGCCGCTCTCGTCCGGCACATGGCCGTGCATGGTGGCGACCCACTCCCGCTGGCGATCGGTGGTCATGGCTCCATCATCGCCCGGGGGTGCGACAGTGCGGTTCCTTCGGCGCTCCGAGGTCGGAGAACGCCCGGACCGGGCGCTGTGGGAGGCGTTCAGGCCTGCCGCGAACCAGACGGAGCGGTCAACTACCCTCAAGGCATCGCCCCGAACCCGCCGAAAGGACACGGGTAGGGCGAGGTTTCTCTCGCCGAATACCACCGAAAGTGGTAGAATCCTCCAGTAGAGCGACCGACGGTGGCCGTTGCGGGCATGGAGAGCTCGTAGCGACCCCACCCCGGGAGAGGTAGTCGACGTGCGGGCCTTTTTGAAGCGGACAGTTCTGAGGGGGCAACGGGACACCGGCGCCACCCTGGTCGAGTACGTCTTGATCGCCGCTGTTCTCGTCGTCGGCGCCATCTTCGCCATTCGGTACATGGCTTCTGCGGCCTCGTCGGAGCAGGCCAGCCAGGCGGAGTGCATCGGAGTCCGCCCGGCTCCGGCCAGCTGCACCGAGGATTTCAAGGTGGGGACGTCGACGACCACCGGAGGGTTCGGGGGGCAACGGCGGAGAGGTCTCGACCACGACGACGGCGCTCGTGACCACGACGACACCACCACGACCACCACGACGACCACCCCGCACCGAGTTCGACCACGACGAGCCCGGTCGCGTCGACGACCACGACCGCGGCCCCCACCTTCAGCGGGACCGGTTCCTGGTACTCGTTCTCTCGGGTGAACAAGAGCAAGTCACGTTGGGAGGGCACGGTCACCGTCAGGATTCGTGACTCCCGCGGCAACGGAGTCTGGAGAATGCGGACGTCGTGATCCGCTGGCGAACGGCCAGTGGCGAGGGGCACCCTCACCTGTTAGACCGACGACAACGGCCGCTGCAGTGTGGCCCGACGACGTCCGATTCGAACCAGTACATCGACTTCACCATCGAGTCGGTCAACGGACTGCCTCTGAGTTCTCCCCCGGCGGCGCAGAGGGTCCTCCAGCCATGACGGCGCCTCCCGCCTCGCGAAGGCGGGCCGTGGGTGATTCAGGGGCCGCAATGGTGGAGGCCGCCATGGCCACCCCGGTCTTCCTGCTCGTCGTCTTCGGGGTGCTCGAGTTCGGCATCGTGTTCCGCGACTACCTCACGGTCAACAACGCGGCGCAGGGCGGAGCGAGAGCCGGTGCCATCGCGGGCAATGATCCCGACGCTGACTATCGGATCATCGACAACGTTCGCGTGGAGGCGAGCGCGACGTCCCCTGGCCAGGTGGTCAAGGTCATCATCTTCAAGGCTGACGGACCGTCGGGCGGTGTGCCACCCGAATGCGTGGCGGCGACGACCGGTGTCACCGGCGTCTGCAACGTCTACCTGCCGGCTGCCCTCACCGAGGCTGACCCGTATGCGTGGAACGACTGTGCTGACGCTTCCAATCCCGCCGAGGTTCTGGTGTCCGACCACGCGTAAGACGGCGGCGACCGACTCGTTCGGGAACGGTCCTCCCGACCACATCGGTGTGTGGGTCGAGGTCGACCATCCATGGGTCACCGGATTCTTCGGCAATGGCATCTCGATGACCAGCACCGCTGTCGCCAAGCTCGAACCGAGGGCCGTCGCATGAGGCGGCGAGCCACGGGAGACGAGGGCGCCGTGCTGGTGGAACTGGCTCTCGTCGTCCCGGTCTTCATCCTGATCATGCTCGGGATCATGGAGTACGGAACCGCGTATCGCGAGACACTGAACCTCTCGGGGGCGACGCGGGCTGCTGCTCGTCAGGCGACCTCGGCTGGCGCTGTTCGAAACGCGGACTACCTCGCCCTCCAGGCGTTCGTCGCAACCATGGGGCAGGCGAACAACGTCACCATCGAGAAGGTGGTGATCTACCAGACCACGAACAGCGCGGGCGATCCCCTCAATCCGTCCTGTTTCACCCAGCCGAACCCGTCCGCGAGCTATCGCTGCAACGTCTACACCGGCGCACAGATCAGCTCCCTGGGCAGCGATCCCCTCACCCATTTCGGACCGACCGCTGACGCCTGCGGGGCGTCGGCCTGGGACGCCAGTTGGTGTCCCCTGTCGAGGAAGGACCGTCAAGGGGATCCTCCCGACAAGATCGGGGTCTACACGGTGGTCCGTTACACGTCGGTCACCTCGCTTCTCCCGGTCATCGACAGTCTCACCGACAAGGCCGTCATGCAGATCGAACCGAGGGTCTCGTGAACCATCGACTCACCAACAACGACGCATCCGAGAGCCACCGGTGGTGGCGGTCGGATGCCGGCATCCGGGATCACTCCATGTCGCGCTCGGCGAACAAGGACGGCGGCTACGTCCTGATCCTCACCGCTCTCCTGATGGTGCCACTGCTCGCCGTCACCGCGTTCGCCGTCGACCTCGGCGCCTGGTACGCACAGGCCTCGAAAGCCCAACGTGCTGCCGACGCCGGAGCTCTTGCCGGCGTGGTCTGGGCAACCGACTCCACGAGATGGGACACCGTCGCTCGGGACGTGATCGCGAAGAACGGCTATGTGGACGGGGTGAACGGCGTCGACGTCGAGGTCACCCGGCTCAGTGATTCGCGGATCCAGGCCTCGGTGTCCGTCGACGGAGAACAGTTCTTCTCCAGCATCTTCCAGCCGGGTGGCCAGCGCCTCGGACGACAGGCGGTCGCCGAGTACGTCGTTCCTGTGCCGATGGGCAGCCCGACGAACCGGCTCGGAAACGATCCGACCGTCACTCCCTCACCCGGCTTCTGGCTCAACATCGCCGGTCGTGCCACGAACAAGGTGAGTGGCGACCGGAACACGACGACCGTCTGCAACTCGAACACCTACGGCTGCACCGGAACCTCGAACTCGGACTTCCTCCCGGATGGCTACTTCTACAAGATGACCGTCGATGCCACCATGGGGCAGGACCTCGCGATCGACGTGTTCGACCCTGCGTTCGTCTACACGGGTGACCTCTGTGAGAGCGGCAACCTTCCGACGAGCGGCCCCATCCAGTACCAACGGAACCAGTTGGGGTCCTGCCCGGGTGATCAGAATCTGAACGGCGCGAACATCGTCACCACCTACATCGTGCGAGCGCCCGACGACACTCCCTTGGACCTGACCGACAATCCAGCGGTCTGCGCGATCTCGTTCGACCCGTACAACGAGGCGGTTCAGCCCCTGCTGGACGACCCTTCGGCCCAGGGGCTCGAGAACGTCCCGTTCAGCTCCCACTTCCACAACTGGTTCCGCGTCTGTCGTATCCCCGCAGGCCAGGTCGTCCCAGGGCAGTACTACGTCCAGGTGCGCACGAACGCGGACCTGTCGAACCCGGGATCCACGCCTCGCACCGTGGCGCAGAACGGGCTGTCCATCGGCACGCTCGGCCAAGCGGCCACCCCGAACACCGGTGGACACAACCGCTATGCGTTCCGCGCCGGCTGGGTGTCGTCTCCCACGGCACCGGTGACCGCGGGTGGAGTCAGCATGTCCGCCGACGGCCGGCTTCCGATCTACGTGAACGTCAGCACCAGCTCGGAGTTCTACCTGGCCCGGATCACGCCGGACTACGGGGGCAAGACCCTTCAGCTGAACTTCTGGGACATCGGTGACATCAGCGGCGGCGCCGCCACGGTGACGGTGGTGACGCCGGGCGACGCCACCTCCCCTCCCACCTCGTGCACGTTCACGCGAGACGGTGGGAGCATGGTGGGGGCCACGGTCTCGGGCTGCAGTGTGTCCGGGATGACCAGTGCGAACTACAACAACCGGCTCACCCAGGTCACCATGCCGCTTCCACCCGGGTACAGCTGCAACAGCGCCTCGCCCAACGGGTGCTGGTTCAAGGTCCGCATCACGAGCACGGGTTCGCCGACGGACACCACGACCTGGTCGGCGAACGTGATCGGCGATCCCGTGCACCTCATCCGGTAGCGGCAACCCGGCACGGGAGCCGATCCACCTGAACCGGCGCAGGGACCTGCGCCGTCACGCCGTAGGCTGCTGCGTCGTGTCCGGCTTCGTCGACGAGTGTCAGATCAATGTGCGCGGCGGCGACGGTGGCGCCGGCTGTGTCGCGGTCCGACGCGAGGCCCACGTGGCCAAGGGCGGGCCCGACGGCGGCGACGGCGGCAAGGGCGGCGACGTCTGGCTGATCGCCGACCGCAACGTGGCCTCGCTGTTGGCCTTCAAGGACCATCCCCACCGCCGGGCCCCGAGCGGCACGCACGGCTCCGGCAAGAAGAAGCACGGCCACGGCGGCGACGACCTGATGGTGTACGTCCCCGAGGGCACCGTCGTGCTCGACCGTGACGGCATGGTGCTCGCCGACCTCGTCAACCCGGGTGATCGCTTCCTCGCCGCGGCCGGCGGCCGAGGAGGGAAGGGCAACGCCAAGTTCCTCTCCAACAAGCGCCGGGCCCCGATGTTCGCCGAGCAGGGTGAGACCGGTGAGGAGCGCTGGCTGAACCTCGAGCTCAAGCTCATGGCCGACGTGGCCCTCGTGGGCTTCCCGAACGTGGGCAAGTCCACCCTGATCTCGCGGGTGTCGGCCGCCAAGCCGAAGATCGCCGACTACCCGTTCACCACCCTCGAGCCCAACCTCGGTGTGGTCCGCCTCGACGACGGCTACGAGTACGTCGTGGCCGACATCCCCGGCCTCATCGAGGGCGCCAGTGAGGGCAAGGGCCTCGGTCACCGCTTCCTGCGCCACATCGAACGGGCCCGGGCCCTCGTGCTGCTCATCGACCTCGCCGGTGGCGCCGACGGCACCACCGCCGCCCCGCCCGCCGAGCAGGCCCGGGTGCTGCTCGAGGAGCTCGAGGCCTATCAGCCCGACCTCGTCACCCGGCCCCGGCTGATCATCGGCTCCCGGGCCGACATGGCCCCCGAGTACCTCGAGCGCTCGTCCACCGGCGAGCCCGCGGTCACCGACGACGGCCTCGAGCTCGACCTCTGCATCTCCGCGGTCACCGGCGCCGGCCTGCCCCGCCTCGTGGGCCGCATGGCCGAGTCGGTCCGTGAGGCGCGCGCCGCCGAGCCCGAGCCCGAGGGCTTCATCGTGCACCGGCCCATCCCCGAGGGGGTGCGGATCGAGCGCGGCGACGACGGCAGCTTCATCGTCATCGGCCGCCAGGCCGAGCGTGCCGTCGCGCTCTCGGACCTCACCCAGCTCGAGGCCCTCGACTACGCCCACAGCCGGCTCAAGAAGCTCGGCGTCGACAAGGCCCTCGCCAAGGCCGGCGCCCGTGAGGGCGACATCGTGCACATCGGTGGGATGAGCTTCTCGTTCGAGGAGGACTGACCGACCGTGGACCTCGTGGCCAAGATCGGCACGTCCTCGCTCACTGACGCCCGCGGCGAGATCCGGCGTGACGCCATCGCCAAGCTCTGCGACGAGGTGGCGGGCCTGCGTGCCGCCGGCCACCGGGTCGTGGTGGTCACGTCGGGCGCGATCGGTGCCGGGCTCCCGGCGCTCGGCCTGGGCGGCGACAAGCGCCCGAAGGACGCCGTGACCCTGCAGGCTCTGTCCGCGGTCGGTCAGAGCCGCCTCATGGGGGTCTACGACGACGAGCTCGGCCGTCACGATCTGGTGGTCGGCCAGGTCCTGCTCGCCCCCCTCGACTTCGTCGAGCGGCGGCAGTACCTCCAGGCCCGGGGCACGCTGCTGCGGCTGCTCGAGCTCGGGGTGGTGCCCGTCGTCAACGAGAACGACGCCATCGCCGACGACGAGATCCGCTTCGGCGACAACGACCGCATCGCCGCCCTCGTGGCCCATCTGATCGACGCCGACCTGCTGGTGCTGCTCACCGACACCCCCGGCCTGCTCTCGGCCGACCCCCGGCTCGACCCGTCGGCGTCGCTGATCGAGGAGATCCTCGAGATCGACAAGAGCCTGGAGGACGTCGCCGGTGGCCCCGGCAGCGCCGGTGGCAGCGGGGGCATGGCCTCCAAGGTGGCTGCCGCCAAGATCGCTGCGTGGTCGGGTGTGCGCACGGTCATCGCCGCGGCCGAGCGCCCCGGTGTCCTCGCCGACGCCGTGGGCGGCACTCCGGGCGTGGGCACGGTGGTGCAGCCCCACGACCGCGACCTCCCGGCCCGCAAGCTCTGGATCGCGTTCGCTGTCGGCTCGACGGGCACGGTGGTCGTCGACCCCGGCGCCCGACGTGCGCTCGAGCGGGGCGGTGTCTCACTGCTGCCGGCAGGTGTCGAGCGGGTCGAGGGTGACTTCGACGCCGACGACGCCGTCGAGATCAGCGACACCGACGGTGTCGTGTTCGCCAAGGGCCTGGTGCGGGTCTCCTCGGCGGTGGCCGCCGACATGGCCGGTCGGCGCAGCGGCGACCTGGCCGACGGCGTGCCCCGCTACCTCGTCCACGCCGACGACCTCGTCATCCTCCCGTAGAGGCCGGGTCCCGCGCCTAGGGGACGATGACCGCCCGGCCCTCGACATCGCCGGCCTGGAGATCGCGGTAGGCCCGCAGGCCGTCGTCGAGTGGGTAGGTGGTGACCTTCGGGTGCAGCAACCCGCGCGCCCCGAGGGCCAGCACCTCGGCCAGCTCCGGTCGAGTGCCCCAGTACGTCGTCTGCACGCTCACCTCGTAGGGGAGCGAGAAGAAGCTGAACGGGAAGGTCCCCCCGCCGATCCCGACCACGGTCACGTCGCCCAGGTGACGCGCCGCCGCGGCGGCAGTGGCGATGGTGGCGTCGACCCCGACGAAGTCCAGCACCACGTCCGCGCCGTGGCCCCGGGTCGCCTCCCTGATCTCGGCCGCGGTGTCCGGCCCCGACGTGAGCACCTGGTCCGCGCCCACGGCAGTCGCCAGGGCGAGGGCCTCGGGGCGCTGGTCGACGGCGATGATCCGGGCGCCGGTGGTGGCCCTGAGGATCTGCACGGCGAGGTGACCGAGCCCACCGACCCCGATCACCACCGCCGTTGCCAACGGGTGCAGCTTCGGCGACGAACGTCGTACTGCGTGGTAGGGCGTCAGCCCCGCGTCGGTGAGGGGCGCGGCATCCACCGGATCGAGCTCATCCGGCAGGGGGACGAGCAGGCGCGCGTCGGGTACGAGCATCAGCTCGGCCATCCCCCCGTCGGCCCCGAGTCCGCCGCCCCCGCCGGGGACGGGTGCGTGCGGGAGGTCCTCGCAGTAGATCTCGACGCCGAGCCGACAGCGCTCGCAGCGTCCGCAACCCCACGGGCCGTACACCGCCACCGGTTGGCCGACCCGGAGCCCGGAGACCCCCTCGCCGAGTTGATGGACCCACCCCGCGTTCTCGTGGCCGAGCGTGAAAGGCGGCCCCCACGGCAGGGCACCCGCATCGAAGTCGTGCATCAGGTGCAGATCGGAGTGGCACACGCCGGCCCCACCGATCCGCACGACGACCTGACCCGGCCCTGCGATCGGTTCCGGCACGTCTTCGAGCACCGGCTCGGACTTCCACGACAACAGACGAAGAGCGCGCATGGCTGCCTCCTGCATCCCCGAGGTGTTCGACCCCACTCTCCTGCCGGGCGGACCACCGCGCAAGGGTCCGATGGCCGCACGTCGCGCGAGTGGCCATCGGCCGACCCTGTGTCAGATGTCGGCGGTCGGGCGCTCGTCCTCGGTGGCCTGGGCCGGGGTCGGGCTCCGGCGGCCCCGCAACTGGCCCAACAGCACCAGGTCGTCGGAGCCGAGTATCCACAGCACGACCACGTAGACGGCTCCGCCGGCGGTGGCGGCCACGATCAACTGCAGCGCGGTGTGCCACAGGGCGCCGGAGCCGACGACCTGCGCCATGCCCCAGGTCATCGGGGCCATGAAGGCCGCCGCGATCAGGTAGCGGCCGAGCGCCCGGCCCACCACGGGGCCCATGCCACCGGCCTGGCGGGCGAGGCGACCCATGGCCATCAGCGCCCCGAAGGCGTAGGCGATGGTGAAGCCGAGCAGCGCGCCCTGGAAGCCCATGACGGCGGCGAGGGCGAGCGAGAGCACGATCTGCACGCCGTTCTGCCACACGCTGATGATGAACGGGGTGCGGGTGTCGCGGCGGGCGTAGAAGCCGCGCATCATGAACAGGAAGGTGACGAAGAACGGCAGGCCGAGGGCCAGCCACGTGAGCATCGACGAGGTGATGGCGATCGAGCCGGGGCCGAACGCCGAGTCGATCACCGTGCCCAGGATCTGGCTCAGGAACAGGCGGATGGCGGGGGATGCGAGGGTGACGTACGCGACGGTGACGGGGATGATCACCACCATCGCCAGGCGGTAGCCCTGGCCCAGGCGCTCGCGGTAGCCGGGCCGGTCGCCCCTCGACGCGAGCGACGACAGCTCCGGCATGAAGGCGGTCATCACCGCCACGGCGATGAGGCCGTACGGCAGCTGGAAGAACTGCCAGGCGTACTCGAAGCCGGAGGCCCGACCCTCGCCGGTGCCGTTCACCAGCGCCTTCATCAGCCACAGCGAGACCTGGTTGGCCACGACGTAGCCGACCATCCATCCCGAGAGCTTCACGACCGAGCGCAGGGCCGGGTTCCGGTGGTCCCAGTTGGGGCGGATGCGGATGTGGGCGGCCTTCATGGCGGGAAGCAGCACCACGACGAGGGCGACGATGCCGGCGGTGGTGCCGATGCCGAGCAGGTAGAGAGCGGTCCGGTCGTCGAGGATGGCGTCGATGGAGAGGTCGTCGCCGGCCACCTGGTGGAAGGCCAGGAGCATGCAGATGACCATCACGTTGTTCAGCACCGGGGCGAACGCCGGCGCCGCGAACCGACGCTTGGCGTTGAGCAGCGCGGTGAACAACGTGTCCAGCCCGTAGAGCAGCACCTGGGGCATGAACATGATCAGCAGCGGCACGGCGATGGCGATCTGCTGGTCGGCGGCGACCCGGTCGCCCTTGAAGATGGCGTAGGCCCGGATGATCAACGGGGCGAGGGCGACGCCCAGCACCGTGACCCCGACGAGGGCCACGATCACGTACGTGGCGATGGCGTCGATCGAGCGCTGGTCGTCGGCCTCCATGCGCTCGACGATCACCGGGATCAGCGTGGCCGCCAGCACCCCGCCGAGCATGAGGTCGTAGATGACGTTGGGCGTCGAGTTGGCCAGGTTGTAGCCGTCGGCCAGAGCGGTGGTGCCGATGACGGCCGCGAGCACCGCGGTGCGGACGAGGCCCGTGGCCCGGCTGAGGCCGACGCCGACCGAGACGATCGCGCTGGATCGCAGGAGGCCCCCGGGCCCTGGGCGTCGAGCGGCCATGGCGCCAACCTACTCGCCCTGCCTGCCCGTCCAGGGAAGCCCCGGCGGTAGCCTTGGCGCCCGTGAGCGCCGATCTCCCCACCGCCGACAGCCCCAGCATCGCCGAGCTCGGCCGCCGGGCGAAGGCCGCCTCCCGTGTGCTGGCCACCGCCTCCACCGCGGCGAAGGACGACGCCCTCCGGGGCGCCGCCGACCTGCTGGTCGCCCGCTCGGCCGAGATCCTCGAGGCCAACGCCACCGACGTCGCCCGGGCCGAGGCCGACGGCGTGTCGGCCACCGTGGTCGACCGCCTGCGCCTCAACGACGCCCGCATCGAGAGCATGGCCGGGGGTCTGCGCCAGGTGGCCGGCCTCCCCGACCCCGTGGGCGAGGTCCTCGACGGCTGGGTGCGGCCCAACGGTCTGCGCATCTCCCGCGTGCGGGTGCCGCTCGGGGTCGTGGCGATCATCTACGAGAACCGCCCCAACGTCACCTCCGACGCCGCCGGCCTGTGCCTCAAGTCGGGCAACGCCGCGTTCCTCCGCGGCTCCTCCGGCGCCATCAGCTCCAACGTCGCCATCGCCGCCGTGCTGCGCGAGGCCGTGGCCAAGGCCGGTCTCCCCGCCGACGCCGTCACCCTCGTCGCCGACACCAGCCGTGAGACCGCCGTCGAGTTCATGCAGCTGCGCGAGTCGATCGACTGCCTGATCCCTCGGGGTGGCCCGTCGCTGATCCGCTCGATCCTCGACAACGCCACCGTCCCGTACGTCATCGACGGCGACGGAAACTGCCACGTCTACGTCCACGCCGACGCCGACCTCGACATGGCGCTCGACATCATCGTGAACGCCAAGACCCAGCGCCCCTCGGTGTGCAACGCGGCGGAGTCGCTCCTGGTGCACGAGGCGGTGGCCGCGGAGTTCCTGCCCCGGGCGGCCGAGGCCCTGGCCGGCGTCGAGCTGCTCGGCGACGAGCGCACCTGTGCACTGGTGCCGGCCACCCCGGCCGACGAGGAGGCCTGGTCCACCGAGTTCCTCGACCTGCGCCTGGCGGTCAGGGTCGTGCCCGGCCTCGACGAGGCCATCGACCACATCGCCACCTACGGCTCGGGCCACTCCGAGGCCATCGTCACCCGCTCGCTCGCCGCGGCCGACCGCTTCACCAACGAGGTCGACGCCGCCGCCGTGGTGGTCAACGCCTCGACCCGCTTCGTCGACGGCGAGGAGTTCGGGTTCGGGGCCGAGATCGGCATCTCCACCCAGAAGCTGCACGCCCGCGGCCCCATGGGCCTGCGCGAGCTGACCTGCGCCAAGTACATCGTGCGCGGCACCGGCCAGACCCGCGGCTGACCTACCCTCCGATCCTTCTGGTCCTGGTGTTCCTTCTTCGAACTGGTTGTGGATCTGCACGCTGGAGCGTGCAGATCCACAACCAGTTCGTGACAGGAGCGGGGGAGTGGGCGGGTTCGGTGGGACAACGGACTCGGTACCGGGACCTGGCTCCCGGTAACGTCGACCGGATGGACCCCCGCTTCGACTCGCCCGCGTCCGTCCGCTCCCGGCTGAAGGACGTCGACTACCTCTCCGACGACGCGATCGCGGGTGTCGTGTTCCTCGCCGACCGGCTGGGCAAGCCGATCCTGGTCGAGGGCCCGGCGGGCACCGGCAAGACCCAGCTGGCCAAGTCGGTGGCCGAGATCCTCGGCGCCCGGCTCATCCGCCTGCAGTGCTACGAGGGCCTCGACGAGTCCAAGGCGCTGTACGAGTGGAACTACAAGAAGCAGCTCCTGCGCATCCAGGCCGAGCGCAACAACGAGTCGACCTGGGAGGACATCGAGACCGACATCTTCTCCGACGAGTTCCTCCTCACCCGCCCGCTGCTCGAGGCCATCCGGGCCGACGAGCCGGTGGTGCTGCTGATCGACGAGGTCGACCGCGTCGAGGTCGAGACCGAGGCCCTGCTCCTCGAGGTCCTCTCCGACTACCAGGTCTCCATCCCCGAGCTCGGCACCATCGGCGCCAAGCAGATCCCGATGGTGTTCCTGACCTCGAACAACACCCGTGAGCTCTCCGAGGCGCTGAAGCGCCGCTGCCTCTTCCTCCACATCGACTACCCCGACATGGAGCGCGAGAAGGAGATCATCCTCACCAAGCTGCCGGACATCACCGACAGCCTCGCCGACCAGGTGTCGCGGATCGTGCGCTCGATCCGCCAGCTCGAGCTCAAGAAGGCGCCGTCGGTGTCGGAGACCCTCGACTGGGCCCGCACCCTGCTGCTGCTCGGCGTCGACTCCGTCGACGAGAAGGACGCCATCGAGACGCTCAACATCCTGCTCAAGTACCAGAGCGACATCGCCCGGGCCACCAAGGAGCTGTCCGGCGACACCGGCCAGCGGCGCCCCGGCGTGCCGCGCACCTCGTGAGCCGCTCGTGACCCCGCCCGAGGCCGTCGAGGCCGCAGAGGCCCCCGAGTCCGACTCGCCCATGCTGGAGCTGCTCACCGGCTTCATCGGTGAGCTGCGCTCGGCCGGGCTGCCGGTGAGCCTCACCGAGAACCTCGACGCCATGGAGGCGATCACCCACATCCCGATCGAGGACCGGGACGCCTTCAAGTACGCCCTGGCCGCCACGCTGGTGAAGAACAACGCCCACTGGCGGGCCTTCGAGACCGTCTTCGAGGTCTACTTCTCGCTGCGCGGCAGCCAGTACACCCTCGGCGGCGACGCCGACGAGTGGCCCGAGCTCGAGGACGAGGACGAAGCCAACGCCAACCCCGAGGGCGCCGGTGCCGGTGCGGGCGGCGGTTCGGGCGAGGCCATGTCGCCCGAGCAGATGGCCGAGATGCTCTTCAAGGCGCTCCAGCGCGGCGACGACGCCCTCATGCGGGCGCTGGCCCGTCAGGCCGTCACCCGCTACGCCGGCATGGAGCCGGGCCGGCCCGTCGGCGGCACGTACTACCTGTACCGCACCCTCCGGAACCTCGACCTCGACGACGTGCTCGAGCGCCTGGTGCAGCAGGCCCGCGACGATTCCCCCGAGCAGCTCACCCCGCTCGAGGAGCGCCTCGAGCGCGACGAGTTCGAGCACCGCATCGACCAGCTCAAGAAGGAGATCGAGGCCGAGATCCGTCGCCGCCTCGTCGCCGACCGCGGGGTCGAGGCCATGGCGAAGACGCTGCGGAAGCCCCTGCCCGAGGACGTCGACTTCATGCACGCCTCGCGCGAGGAGCTGGTCAGCCTCCGCAAGGCGATCTACCCGCTCACCCGCAAGCTCGCCGTGCGCCTGGCCCGCAAGCGCCGCCACGGCCGCAAGGGCCCGCTCGACTTCCGCAACACCGTGCGCCACTCGCTGAGCTACGGCGGCGTGCCCGCCGACCCGAAGTTCCGGTACCCGCGCCCGGCCAAGCCGGAGATCTTCGTGGTCGCCGACATCTCCGGTTCGGTGGCCGCCTTCGCCCGCTTCACCCTGCAGCTCGTCTACGCCATCTCGGGTCAGTTCTCCCGGGTGCGGTCGTTCGTCTTCATCGACGGCATCGACGAGGTCACCCGCTTCTTCGAGGGCGTCGAGGACATCGGCGTCGCCATCCACCGGGTGAACACCGAGGCCGACGTGGTGTGGGTCGACGGGCACTCCGACTACGGCCACGCCTTCGAGGTGTTCTGGGAGCGCTACGGCCGCGAGGTCGGGCCCAAGACCACCGTCATCATCCTCGGCGACGCCCGGAACAACTACCACGCGTCGCAGTCGTGGGTGATCGGCGAGATGCACAAGAAGGCCCGCCACGTCTACTGGCTGAACCCCGAGCCGAAGGCCTACTGGGACACCGGCGACTCCATCGTGGGCGAGTACGCCGCCCACACCGACGGCGCCTACGAGTGCCGCAACCTGCGCCAGCTCGAGAAGTTCGTCGACGTCCTCGAGTAGGGCGGGGCGCTCAGCTCAGCTGCGGAAGCTGAGCAGCAGGTCGTCCCAGGGGGCGAACAGCTTCGGCTTGTCGTGCTCCTCGCGCAGCAGCACGCCGAGGCGACGGCACGTCAGCACCAGCTCGCGCGCCTCACGGCCGGGCCACGGGCGGGGGAGCAGCTCCGGCGGCAGGAGCGGGTCGTCGACGAAGCACTCCTGGTAGCGAAGGCCGAACGAGAGGCTGCCGGGCAGGAACTCGGCCTCGGTGATGCGGCTCTTGTCCCGGCGGCGCTGCTCGAGCAGGTCGGGCACGTGCCGGTACTGGTCGATGAAGTCCTGGTAGCGCCGGCCCAGCTCGTCGAGCGGCCACAGCGAGGCGGCGATGCGACGGGGGTCGGTGACGCCGCCGACCTCGAGGTCGTCGGTGGTGGCGAAGGTCGTGTGGCCGAGCACGCCGAGGCGCTCGGCGTGGTCCCGGGCGCCCTTCTCCCATGGGTGCGGGGAGACGTAGAGGCCGTTCTGCACCGGGGCGCCACCGAGCTGGATGAGCTGGTCGCGGAAGGCATCGCGGCTCGCCCGCTTGGCCTCGGGGATGGCGAAGGCGACCAGGTGCCACCGGCGGTCCCATCCCCGGCCGGCCGCGTCCTGGCCGAAGGCGAGACGGGAGCGCTCCAGGTCCTCACCGAGCTGCCGAAGGCAGTCGGGGGTGGCCTGGAAGCGGGCGTCGCGGCCCTCGCCGTCGCGGGTGAACAGGCCCTCGGCCACCAGGCGTCGCAGGCACGAGCGCACCTGCTCGACGGTCTGGCCGCAGGCCTCGGCCACGGGGTAGAGGTCGCGGGCCTCGACGACGCCATCGGAGTGGAGCATCCCGAGCACGAGCATCCGCGTCGGCACCTCGGTGGGGGTGCCGAACGGGCTCGACGGCCGCCCCGCGGGTCCGGTGTCCTCGGCGGTCGTTTCGCTCACGGCCGTAGTCAAACGCGACCGCCACCGGTGGTCAAACGACGCTGTGGTCGCACGGAGGGGCAGCGACCGATGGGCGAGGAGCGGCGTTCACGACACCCCACCCGTCCGCTCACATCATGTGCAGCCCGCACTCCGTCTTGGAACGTCCGGCCCAGCGTCCCGAGCGGGGATCGTCGGGGTCGGTGGGCTTCTGGGTGCACGGCTGGCAGCCGATCGACGGATAGCCCTGCTCGATGAGCGGGTTCACCAGGATGTCGTGCTGCTCGATGTAGCCCTGCACGTCGAGGTCGGACCACGTGGCGATGGGGTTGACCTTGATCAGGCCCCGCAGGTCGCGGGCCACGATCGGGGCCTTCACGCGGCTGTCGGCCTCGGCGCGGCGCAGGCCGCTCATCCATGCCGCCTTGCCGCTGAGGGCCCGGTCGAGCTGGCCGACCTTGACCGCCGAGCAGCAGTTCTCCGCGTCGGCCTGCCACAGCGGCTCGTCCTGGCGGGCGACGGTCATGATCTTGAGGTTCAGGCCGTAGCGGCGGCGCACGGCCTCGACCGTCTCGAGGGTCTCGGGGAAGTGGTAGCCGGTGTCGATGAACACGACCTCGACCGCGGGGTCGATCTTGACGGCGAGGTCGATCAGCACCGAGTCGGTCATCGACGCGGTGAGCGCAAGGTGCGGCGCGAAGTTCTCGACGGCCCACTCGATGATCGAGGACGCGGACCACGACTCGAACTGGGTGCTGAGCTCGGCCAACTGGGCGTCGGTGAACTCGGGGGCGGACAGGTTGGTGAGGCTCATGTCGCGCACTCCGACTCGCCGATCTCGGCCACGTAGGGGCCGGTCTCGCCGTAGTCGACGTAGAAGTCGGGGTTCTCGTCGGGCTTGGGGAAGACGTCGAGCTCCTTCAGCGTCGTGCCGATCGCCCTGGAGCCCCCGTTGCGGTCGATCCAGCCCCGGAACGACTCACCGGCGGTGCGCTCGTCGTTGAAGCGGCGCACGATCCGGGCGACGGCCTCGGGGGCGTTCTTGGCGGGCAGGCGCATGGCCTTCTCGCCGAACTCGATCTTCTCCTCGCCGACGTAGCCGCCGAGCAGCATCTGGTAGCCCGGGGCGGACTTGCCGTGGGCCCGGCGCTCGGCGCCGTTGAAGCCGATGTCGGCGATGTGGTGCTGGCCACAGGAGTTCGTGCAGCCCGAGATGTTGATGCGCAGGCCGCCGACCTCGGCGAGGCCCTCCTCCTCGAGCTTGGTGGCGATGGCGTCGGCCAGGCCCCGGCTCTGGGTGACGGCGAGGTTGCAGGTGTCGGCACCGGGGCAGGCCACGACGTCGCGGACGAGCTCGGCGCCCGGGTTGGTCATTCCGATGGCGTCGAGGCGGGCGAAGAGGGTCTGGAGCTGGCGCTCGGAGAGCCCCCGGAACACGAAGTTCTGGCGGTTGGTGATGCGCACCTCGGCGCCGAGCTCACGCTGGACCGATGCGAGGCCCCGCAGCTGGACGCTCGTGACGTCGCCGAGGTGGGCGTGGGCGTAGGCCGAGACGGTGCCCTTGGCGACGCCGCGCACGACGTTGGCGTCCTCCCAGCGCTCGAAGGCACCGGTGCGGCGCAGGGCGACCGGGGTGCCGTGGCCCATCGGGGTGGCGGCCACGTCGGCGGCGACGCCGGCGGGGGCGTCACCCATCTTCTCGACCTCGGCGGGGATGCCGCCGGGCCAGGTGGACGACGCCAGCAGGAGGTGACGCACCTTGAAGATGCGGCGCTGGAGCTCCTCGAAGCCGAGGGTGTCGACCAGCCACTTGAGTCGGGCCCGGAGCTTGTTGTCGCGGTTGCCGGCCTGGTCGAAGACCCGCAGCACGGACTCGATGGTGGGGAGCAGGTCCTCGCGGGCGGTGAACTCCTCGAGGGCGAGCGCCGGGTGGGGGTTCGCGCCGAGGCCGCCGGCGATGTACACGCGGAAGCCGGCCTCGAGGGTGCCGTCCTCACGGGTGCGGGTGGCGGCGATGACGCCCACGTCGTTGAACATCGCCTGGCCGCAGTCGGTGCTGCAGCCGGAGAAGTTGATCTTGAACTTCCGGGGCATGCGCTGGGCGATCGGGTTGCGCAGGAAGTGCTGGAAGGCGGCCTCGGCCCACGGGGTGATGTCGAGGATCTCGAAGGGGCAGGCGCCGGCGAGGTGGCAGCCCTGCACGTTGCGCACGGTGTCGCCGCAGGCCTCGCGGGTCGTGAGGCCGACCGAGGCGAGGTCGCGCATCACGTCGGGCACCCGCTCGAGCTGCACGTAGTGGAACTGCATGTTCTGGCGTGTGGTGAGGTGGCCCCAGCCCCGCGAGTAGGTGTCGGCGACGTCGGCCATGCGGTCGAGCTGGGCGGCGGTGATCACACCGCCGGGGGCCTTGATGCGGACCATCTGGTTGTGCCCGCCCTGGCGCTGCCCGTAGATGCCGTTGTTCAGGCGGAAGACGCGGAAGACGTCGTCGTCGAGCTCACCGGCGAGGTAGCGCTCGAGCTGCTGTTCGAACTTGGCGATGTCGGCGGCGGTGCCGGCGTCGATGGCGAGGTCGGCCATGGGGGCGCACTCCGGTTCCCGGTGGGGGGTCGAATCCTGACGACTGAGGTCGTGAATCTACCCTCGTCGGATCGGAAAGTCGACATTCCCCATCGGGAATCACGGGTATTTGCGCGGAAAGGCATTCCACGACGTCCTCGCGTGCGGAGGTCGTGGCGCCCCGGTGCAGGCCCCGTCGCCGTCGGTGGTCAGCGCTGCTGCAGCAGCTCGGCGACGCGGAAGGCCAGGTCGAGCGACTGGCGACCGTTGAGGACGCGGGTCGCACATGGTCTCGTAGCGGGTGCCGAGGTCGGCGTCGAGGATCTCCTCGGCGCCACCGAGGCACTCGGTGACGTCCTCGCCGGTGAGCTCGATGTGCACGCCGCCGGGCCAGGTCCCGACCTCGCGGTGGGCGGCGAAGAAGCCCGCGATCTCGCTCAGGACGGCGTCGAAGTGCCGGGTCTTGCGGCCGCTCGGCGCGGTGAAGGTGTTGCCGTGCATCGGGTCGCAGGCCCAGGCCACCGGATGGCCGGAATCGCGGACCGCCCGCAGCAGCGGCGGCAGGCCCGCCTCGATCTTGTCGGCGCCCATCCGGCTGATGAGGGTGAGCCGACCGGGGACGCGCTCGGGGTTGAGCGCCTCGCACAGGCCGATGACCTCGTCGGGGGTGACGCTCGGGCCGACCTTGCAGCCGACCGGGTTGCCGACGCCGGACAGGAAGTGCACGTGGGCGCCGTCGAGCTGACGGGTGCGCTCGCCGATCCAGAGCATGTGGGCCGAGCAGTCGTACCAGTCACCGGTGAGGGAGTCGCGGCGGGTCAGCGCCTCCTCGTAGCCGAGGATCAGGGCCTCGTGGCTCGTCGACACGTCGACGGTGTGCAGCTGCGGGGTGGACTCGGTGTCGATGCCGCAGGCGGCCATGAACTGCAGCGCCCGCTCGATGCCCTCGGCGACCTCTTCGTAGCGGCGGCCCTCGGCGCTCGACGCGACGAACTCCTGGTTCCACTGGTGGACCCGGGAGAGGTCGGCGAAGCCGCCCTTGGTGAAGGCCCGCAACAGGTTCAGGGTCGACGCGGACTGGTGGTACGCGGTGAGGAGCCGTTCCGGATCGGGCACCCGGGCGGCCGACGTGAAGTCGATGTCGTTGACCATGTGGCCACGGAACGACGGGAGGGTGACGCCGTCGACGGTCTCGTTGTCGGCGGAGCGGGGCTTGGCGAACTGCCCGGCGATGCGGCCGACCTTCACCACCGGAACGCCGGAGGAGTAGGTGAGCACGACGGCCATCTGGAGGATGACCTTCAGCTTGTCGCGGATGGAATCGGCCGAGAAGGCGTCGAAGGACTCGGCGCAGTCGCCGGCCTGGAGGAGGAACGCCTTGCCGTTGGCGACCTTCGCGAGCTGGGCGGTGAGGCTGCGGGCCTCGCCGGCGAACACCAGCGGGGGCAGCGAGCCGAGGGTCTTGACGGTCGCGTCGAGCGCGCCGGGATCAGCCCATTCGGGCTGTTGGGCGGCCGTGTGGTCGCGCCACGACGAAGGTGACCAGGTGGTTTCCACGGATCTCCACGTTGCCGGACCCCCGGCACACGGCGCAAAGCCGTTTGCCGGGGGGACGACGGATCAGGGGGTGTGAGCGGGGCGGGGCCCCGCCGCTGGACCGGCGCCTCAGGCGGCGTCGATGCGATCGCCGGCGCTGTCGCGCACGGCGGTGACGGCCCGCTTCACGAGCCGACGGGCGGCCTCGGCGGTGACGCCGAGCTCCTCGCCGACCTCGCGATAGGAGCGCTTGCGCCCGTCGTGGAGGCCGAAGCGCTGCTCGACGGCGTACCGGGCCCGGGAGTCGAGCACCGACAGGAGGTCGGTCACCATCTGCTCGTCGACCCGGTCCATCACGATCTGCTCCGGCCCCGGCAGGGAGTCGGGGAGAAGGTCGATCAGCTCGTTGGAGTCGTCGTCGCCGATGGTGCGGTCGAGCGAGGTGGGCGTGGTGAGCCGGTGGAGCCGGGCGTGCTCGGCGTCGAGCTCGTCGCCGTCGCCGCTGACCTGGCGCAGGGCCGCCCGCAGCGAGGCGGAGCGGTCACCAGGGAGGCGGACCAGGCTGGCCTTCTGGTCGAGCGCCCGGCCGATGGCCTGGCGGATCCAGAAGGTGGCGTAGGTGGAGAACTTGAAGCCCTTGCGCCAGTCGAACTTGTCGACGGCGTGCTCGAGGCCGAGGTTGCCCTCCTGGATCAGGTCGAGCAGCTCCATGCCCGGAGGCAGCGGGTAGCGGCGGGCGACGCTCACCACGAGGCGCAGGTTGGCGCGGATGAAGCGGTCCTTGGCCGCCGCAGCGGTCTTGACCGCCCGGCGCAGCTCGGGGGTGGGGCGCTCGCCGTTCTCGATGGCGACCGCGGCATCGCGGCCCTTCTCGATGATCTGCGAGAGCTCCCGCTCCTCCTGCGCGGTGAGGAGGGGGACGAGCCCGATCTCGTTGAGGTACTGGCCGACTGAGTCGCTCATTCGTGCTTCGCTCTCCATCCGGTGTGGATCCCCTGGGGGCACCGGTACGCTCTTCTTCTGGTCCCGAACCCGCCCGGAGGGGCGGGGGAAATGACAGTGATGTAACCGCAGCCGAGGGTCGGGTTGTTCCGCGGCAGGGGGGTGACATCGGTCACCCCGAAGGGGCAGGGGTACGTCGCCGCGGGGTCAGCCCCTCTACATCGGCACGTGGGGGCCCATCATGAAGGGCAACCACCCCGATCACCTACCCATTTTCGGGCGGCCCCTACACTCGGCCGGATGCCGGGAACCGGACTGCGAACCGGCGTGCTGGGCGGCACCTTCGACCCGCCTCACATCGGGCACCTCCTCGCCGCCCTCAACGTGCGCCACGCCCTCGGCCTCGACGAGGTCCTCCTGGTGGTGGCCAACGACCCCTGGCAGAAGACCGCAGAGCGTCCCATCACCCCGGCCGCCGACCGTCTGGCGATGGTCGAGGCGGCGGCCGACGGGCTCGACGGGCTGGTCGCCTCGGACCTCGAGCTGCGCCGGGGCGGACCCAGCTACATGGTCGACACCCTTGCCGAGCTGGGAGAACGCGATCCGGCAGGGGAGCGGTTCTTGATCCTCGGGGCCGACGCGGCGGCGGGGCTCCCCACCTGGCACCGGGCCGACGACCTGCCTGCCCTCGCAACCCTCGTGCTGGTCGACCGGCCGGGGATCCCCTGCCCTCCACCGCCGGAGGGCTGGTCGTTCGAGCGGGTGGAGATCCCTCGGATCGAGCTGTCGAGCACCGATCTGCGCCAACGCGTCGCCGACGGCCGCCCGCTCGACCTGCTCGTCACCCCGGCGGTGTGGTCCTGCATCCGTCAGCGTCGCCTGTACGGTTTCGGCAGCTCATGACGACCGAGACACCGCCCCCTCCCACCCCTGGCGACGCCGGCGTCGGCCTCGACGAGCTCTCCGCACTGGTCGCCGAGCAGCAGGTCCGCAACAAGCCCCGTCGGTCGCTGTGGTGGCGGGTGGGCTACCCACTCGCCCTCGTGCTGCTGGTGCTGGCCATCCCCGCGCTGGTCTTCGCCGGGCTGCGCATCATCCTCGACAGCACCGACGGTCAGCTCGTGCGCCGGGTCACCGACCCCACCGCGCCCGGCTACGAGGCCGTGCTCGAGCCCACGCCCACCCAGCTGGTGGTGGCCGTCGACCCCGCCGGGAAGCTCGACTCGATCACGATCATGTCGCAGACCTCCGACGGCATCGGCGGGATGATGAACGTTCCGGCGGGCACCATCGTCCCGCTGGCCACCGGCGAGCTCTCGCTGCGCTACATCTACGACACCTTCGGTGTCGAGGCCTTCACCAGCAGCCTCGGCAGCCTGCTCGACCTGACCTTCGGCGGCACCCAGGTGATCCCCGCCGCCGACTGGGCCTCGCTCACCGCTCCGGCGGCCCCGATCACCGTGAACAGCCCCGACCCGGTCATCGGCCCCACCGGCGCCGTGGTGTTCCCGAAGGGCTCGATCGAGCTGCAGCCGGCACAGGTGTGGCCGTACCTGTCCGGCCGGGGCGCCCGTGAGAGCGACCTGGCCCGCATGGTGCGCATCCAGGCGTTCTGGAAGGGCTGGCTGGCCGAGATCGCCAGCCGGGGCCCGAGCGCGCTGACGATCCCCACCGATGTCGGCCTCGGTCAGTTCCTCTCGGTGCTGAGCGCCGATCAGGTCCAGTACGAGACGCTGCCGGTGTCGGTGACCACGCCCGACGCGCTCGGCAACGAGCAGTTCCGCGGCACCCCCGAGGCCATGGCCGAGGCCGTCGCCTCGATCATCCCGTTCCCCGAGGGCGCCCCGGGAGCCCGGCCCCGCCTGCGGGTGCTCGACGGCACCGGTGAGCTCGACAACGGCGTCTCCGCCGCCATCGTGCTCGCCGCCGCCGGGGCCCAGATCGACGTCGTCGGCAACGCCCGCTCGTTCGGTCAGGCCACGACGCAGTTCGTCTACTACGACGACGCCTACGCGCTGGAGGCCCAGAAGCTCCGCGACGCCCTTGGCGTCGGTGAGGTCATCCGCAGCGAACAGACCAACTCCGCCACCGACATGACGGTGGTCCTCGGTGAGGACTACGTCGCGGTGGCCGGTGCCGACCCGTCGTCGGCCGCATCACCCAGCACCCTCGGAGGTCAATGATGACCGAGTCGACCGATGTCGACACCCTCGACTGGGTGCTGCTCGCAGCGCGCAGCGCCGGCGCCAAGACCGACGAGCCCACGGTGGTGCTCGAGGTCGGTGACGTCCTCGCCATCACCGGCTGGTTCGTCATCACCGGCGGCAACAACACCCGGCAGGTGCGGGCTGTGGCCGAGGACATCGAGGAGCAGGTCGCCGCGGCCGGCGGCCCGAAGCCGTTGCGGGTCGAGGGCATGGACTCGTCACAGTGGGTGCTGCTCGACTACGGCGACTTCATCGTGCACGTGTTCCTCGACGAGGCCCGTGAGTTCTACGACCTCGAGCGGCTGTGGCGCGACGTCCCGACCATCGACTGGCGCGTCGCCGACGCGGTGGGCGACTGAGCCCGAGGACGACACCGATGCGGATCCTCATGGTGGGCGACGTCCACTACGACCTCCGCCAGCTCGACTGGCTCCTGTCCCAGGCGGCCGACTACGAGCTGGTCGTCGTCGTCGGTGACCTGCTCGACATCTCCTCGACCGTGCCGCTCGACGCCCAGATCCCGGTGGTGCTGCGCTACCTCGAGCGCCTGGCCGAGCGCACGGCCACGGCGGTGTGCTCCGGCAACCACGACCTCACCGGTCTCGACG
>CAVPCW010000014.1:0-434661 GCA_963702555.1 uncultured Actinomycetes bacterium | reverse complement strand
GCATCCGCTCGAGCGCGACCTTCGCCCACTCGGTGGTGTCGGGGTCGACGGTGATGCGGTTGACGACCCGGCCCTCGACGAGGCCCTCGAGCACCCAGGCCAGATGGGGGCCGTCGATGCGGAACATCGTCGAGCAGGGGCACACCAGCGGGTCGAGCGAGACGATCGTCTTGTCGGGCGTCTCGTCGTTCAGTCGGTTCACGAGGTGGATCTCGGTGCCGACGGCGATGACCGAGCCGACCGGAGCGGCCTCGACGGCCTTGATGATGTAGTCGGTCGAGCCGACCTGGTCGGCCATCTCGCACACGTCGTGGGCGCACTCGGGGTGCACCACGACGATGCCGTCGGGGTGCTCGGCCCGGAAGGCGTCGATGTGCTCGGGGCGGAAGCGCTGGTGCACCGAGCAGTGGCCCTTCCAGAGCAGGAAGGTCGACTCCTTGATGTCGGCCTCGGCGAGGCCTCCGAGCTCCCGGCGGGGGTTCCAGACCCGCATGTCGTCCTCGGTGTAGCCGAGGGCGTGGCCGGTGTTGCGGCCGAGGTGCTGGTCGGGGAAGAACAGGACCTGTGAGCCGCCGGCGCCGGTGTCGGCGAACTCGCCGAGCGAGAGGGCCCACTCGAGCACGGCCCGGGCGTTGGTGGAGGTGCACACGGCGCCGCCGTGCTCGCCGACGAACGCCTTCAGGGCGGCCGAGGAGTTCATGTAGGTGATCGGGACCACCTTGGAGATGTCGGTGGTGCGGGCGAGTGCCTCCCAGGCCTCCTCGACCTCCTCCAGGTCGGCCATGTCGGCCATGGAGCACCCGGCGTTGAGGTCGGGGAGGATCACCTGCTGGTGGTCGGCGGTGAGGATGTCGGCCGACTCGGCCATGAAGTGGACGCCGCAGAAGACGATGTACTCGGCCTCGGGGTGCTCCTGGGCCAGGACCGAGAGGCGGAACGAGTCGCCCCGGGCGTCGGCCCAGCGCATGACCTCGTCGCGCTGGTAGTGGTGGCCGAGGATGAAGAGGCGATCACCGAGGGCGGTCTTGGCCACGGCGATCCGTTCGGCCAGCTCTTCAGGACTGGCGTCGATGTACCGCTCGGGGAGCGGGAGTTGGAGCCGCAACATGCTTTGGTGAACCCCCAGGTGGGCCGGGGAGCCCCGATGTTGACCGGTGGGGGCAGCCTGGTCGCCACGCCACGGGGATGTCGGTCTCGGGTCTCGATATGTCGCCGGATACCAGGCCGGCACGGAGGACTCTACGGCATTTCCCGCCGAACCGGTCGATGGGGCGCGATTCTCCATTCCCGACGTGTCGGGACGGGGTGCACCACACTTGTGCGGCGTGGGCGCCGGCCAGGGTGGTCGGATTGCGCCGCGGGAGGTCTGGTGGCTGGTCGCGGGGCCTGGACGGGCGTGGAGGACCGGTGGGCGGTCGCCCTGATCGTGGTCTTCGCCGCCCTTTGCCTCGTGGTCGGTCTGCGCAACGGCCAGAGCGCCCTCGACGTCGACGAGGTCGTGTACCAGCAGACCCTGGTCGGCATGCGTGGCGGCGAGAGCTACTACGACGCCATCCGCGACGCCTTGGTCGCCAAGGAGGGCGCCCCTCCTTCCCAGGTCCGATCCGTGCGGCCGCCGACGCTCTTCCTCGTGCTGCGCCCCTTCCCCGAGGGGCGCGTGGCGATGGCTCTCTGCGTTGGTGTCGTCGGCCGCCCTCGTCCTGGCCTGGCGCATCGGTCGTTCGCGTTGGCCCCTCGGCGGGCCGCTGGCGGTCGGGGCGGTGGGGCTGTGGCTCGTCGGGGCGGCCCCGTTGCTCTACCTCCACGCCGAGCTGTGGGGCCTGCCGTTCGCCCTCGCCGGGGTGTTGGCCATGCGCAGGGGCTGGTGGGCCTGGGCCGCCCTGGCCTTCGGCACGGCGACCTGCGCCCGAGAGCTCTACGCCGCCTTCCTGCTGGTGGGGCTCGCCCTCGTGCCCGCCCGGAGGTGGGTGTGGGTCGCGACGACGGCAGCGGTTGCCGTACTCGGAGCCGTGCACTGGCACCTGGCGTCCGAGATCCTCGAGTCGGGTGGCCGGGAGCCTGCGTTTGGTGAAGGCCGCACCCTGAGCAGCGCGCTCTCGTCGGTGAGCCCGGCCGACCGACCGGTGGCGTGGGTCCTCGGGGTGGCCGGCACCCTCGTCGGTGGTTGGGTCCTGTGGCGGCTGGCCCGCTCTCCGGGGGGCCGCCCGGAACTGATCATCGGCATCGCGTCGGCGCTGCTCCTCGTCGCCACCGTCGTGTGGGGCCGCGCCTACTGGGGCCTCACGTTCGGGCCCGTCCTGGCCTGCTACGCCGTGATGGCCCCGACCTGTCGTCGGGCGCAGGCGTCGAGTCCCGCAGCGGCACCATTCCTCTGAGGCCCGGTCGGCGCCTCCCCGGGTGACCTCACCCGGCGACGAGGGAAACGGCGTTGGCGTCCCGGCCGGCCACGACCCATCCAGCGCCGACGAGCACGTCGACAGCGGGGCTGGTGGGCCGCACGAGCACGCATCTCACGCCGTTGTCGGCCGTCCATCGGGGCAGCGTGGCGGCCGAACGGGATCGCTGATCAACTGGTCACGGAAGGCGTAGGTGCCGTAGAGGTCGTTGCGGCCGTCGTCCGACACCGGCACGTCGGGGCGGTCGAACATGACCCAGTTCCCGAAGGCGTAATCGTTGAGGAGCCGACAGCCCGAGGGCAGGGCGGCGACCGGGTCCACCGGTGTGGTGCCGGAGGGGTCGGTGGTTGTCGGAACCCGGGGGACGGCCACGACGAGGGCGAACACCAGGGCGGCGCCGCCGCCGACGGACAGGAGGCGCCGACGATCGGCGCTCAGGGGGGAACCGCCCGGCAGGAGGGGTGGAAGCACCGTCGCGGCCACCACCGCGAACACCGGGAAGGACCGGATGGCGTCGACCGCGAGGAGGGCGGCCAGCACGAGCGGGCCGAGCAGTTCGAGGCGGCGGAGACCGCCGAGCCGAACGGCGGCGATCACCACGACGACGACGATGACCAGGGCGACGAAGCCGCCGGCGCCGCGGTTCCAGAGCGGCTCCCACTCCGAGATCGAGCCCCGGGAGATGCGGCGGACCTCGGCGGCGTGGGTCCACAGCTGGGCGCCCCACGGGTTCACGAGCGTGCCGAGCGCGGCGGCCACGGTGGCGGCCCCGGCGAGGAGCCACGGCCGAGTGATCGATCGCGCCGGTGGTCGAGGGCGAGGCCGACACCGAGGGCGGCGACCAACGGAACTCCCGACAGAGCCACCGAGTGGAGGTTGGTCCAGAGTGCGAAGAGGGCGAACAGGGCCAGCGCCCATGCCCACCACCGGCCCCGGGTGAGCATGAGGTGGGTGAACGCGAGCGCCACCGGTGCAGCGAGGTAGGAGGCCAGTTGGGGCCGCTCGACCATGAACGGGAAGGTGGCGACCGTGCCGACGAGGGCCCCGGCCATGGCGGCGGAGCGGGAGGCGCCGAGGACCCCGGCCGACCATCGCAGCAGCACGCCGGAGGCGATCACGAAGAGCGGTTTCAGGAGGGCCACCGCGGCGAAATGACCTAGGGTCCAGACGCCCCAGAGCACCACGCCCCAGAGCCAGCCGTTGCTCTGCCACGGCTGACCGGCCACGGTCCACGAGAACGGGTCGGTGCGGGGGATGGCGTGGTGGTCGACGACCCACCGGCCGGTGGCTGCGTAGAACCAGGTGTCCTCGAGCTGCACGGGCGCCCACGACAACAGCGCGAGGGCGCTGAGAGCGCACCACCACGCGAACTCGTTCGGGCGCCGTCGCACGTCGGCCGAAGGTAGTGCCACGCCCTGCTGTCGTCGCGCACCCGTACGATGACCGGCGATGGTGCAGCGACCCCCCGCAGGGACGATCCCCGAGGCCCCCGGCTCCTACCAGTTCAAGGACGCCCATGGCCGGGTGATCTACGTCGGCAAGGCGAAGAGCCTCCGCCAGCGGCTGTCGAACTACTTCCAGAACCCCCGCAACATGCATCCGCGCACGGCGCAGATGGTGGCGACCGCGGAGTCCGTCGAGTGGATCCAGGTCCGCAACGACGTCGAGGCGCTCATGCTCGAGTACAGCCTCATCAAGCAGCACCAGCCCCGGTTCAACGTCCGCCTCAAGGACGACAAGAGCTACCCGTTCCTGGCCGTCACCCTCGACGACGAGTGGCCCCGGGCCACGGTGATGCGCGGCACCAAGCGCAAGGGCACCCGCTACTTCGGGCCCTTCGGTCACGCCTGGGCCATCCGCGACACCCTCGACCTTCTCCTTCGCACCTTCCCGATCCGAACCTGCTCCGACAACAAGCTCGGCCGCCACGAGCGCCTCGGCCGGCCGTGCCTGCTCTTCCACATCGAGAAGTGCAGCGGCCCGTGCGTCGGCGAGATCACCAAGCCCGACTACGACGCGCTGGTGCAGGAGCTCGTCGACTTCCTCGACGGCGACACCGACACCGTGGTGCACCGGCTCGAGGCCGAGATGCAGGCGGCCAGCGACGAGCTCGAGTTCGAGCGGGCCGCGCGCGTCCGTGACCGCCTGGGCGCGGTGCGCAAGGCCATCGAGAAGCAGCAGATCGTGGTCGAGAAGCCCGAGGACATCGACGTGATCGGCCTTCACGGCGACGACCTCGAAGCCGCCGTGCAGGTCTTCTTCGTGCGGCGCGGCCGCGTGGTGGGGCGCAAGGGCTTCGTGCTCGACAAGGCGGAGGACCTCACCGAGGGCGAGCTCGTCGACCGCATCCTCGAGGGGCTCTACGCCGACCCGCCGCCGCTGGGCGTGCCCAAGCAGGTGCTGGTGCCGGTCGAGTCCGCCGACCCCGACCTCTACGAGGAGTTCCTCACCCACCAGCGCGGCTCCAGGGTGGCCATCCGCATCCCCCAGCGGGGCGACAAGCGCGACCTCATGGCGATGGTCACCCGCAACGCCACCGAGGAGTTCACCCGCCACCGCTTGCGCCGGGCGGCCGACCACAACACCCGGGCCAAGGCCCTCAACGACCTCCAGGACCACCTCGGACTGCCCGAGGCACCGCTGCGCATCGAGTGCTACGACATGAGCCACATCCAGGGCAGCGACTACGTCGGCTCGATGGTCGTGCTCGAGGACGGCCTCCCGAAGAAGAGCGAGTACCGCCGCTTCAAGATCAAGGGCGAACAGGGCAACGACGACTTCGCCGCCATGGAGGAGGTCCTCACCCGCCGCCTCACCGCCTATCTCGCCGATCGCGAGAAGCCCGTCGCCGATCGGGGCGGACGCTTCGCCTACCCGCCGCAGCTGCTGCTGGTCGACGGCGGCAAGGGCCAGCTGAGCGTGGCCGTGCGGGTGCTGGAGGAGCTGGGGCTCGAGGAGGAGATCCCGGTCGCCTCGCTGGCCAAGCGCTTCGAGGAGGTCTACGTGCCGGGGGAGAGCGAGCCCCGCACGGTGCCCCGCAACAGCGAGGCGCTCTACCTGCTCCAGCGCATCCGCGACGAGGCCCATCGCTTCGCCATCTCGTACCACCGCGAGCTGCGGGGCAAGCGCATGACCACCTCCGTGCTCGACGGCATCCCCGGCCTCGGCGAGACCCGCAAGAAGCGGCTGGTGAAGGAGCTGGGTGGGGTGGGCAAGGTGAAGCAGGCCTCGCTCGAGGAGCTCAAGGCGCTGACCTGGCTGCCCGACAAGGTCGCCGAGGCCGTGCACGACAAGATCCACGCCGCGCCCAGCCGACGGGGCTGAGCCCGGGGTCGCCGTCGCGGCGCGACCTCCGGGGTACCGTCCGGGCGTGGCGGAGCCAGTCGGGAGCGACCGACCGACGGGGTCGAGGTCGAGGGCGTTCGACGTCGTCGCCGTGGTGCTCGCCGTGGTGGTGGCGGCCGTGTCGCTGTCAGCGACGCTCCACCTCGAGCGCACCGAGGTCGACGTCGACCAGGCGGTCTACCTCCAGACCCTCACATCGATGCGGGAGGGTGAGGGCTACTACGACGCGACGAGCGCCGCCCTCGCAGCCAAGGAGGGGAGCCCGCCGAGTCAGCTGCGGTCGGTGCGACCACCCACCCTGTTCCTCATCCTGCGCCCGTTCCCGCCGGATGCCTGGCGGTGGCTCGCCGCCGGTGCCGGCCTCGCCGCCATGCTCGTCGCCTGGCGGCTCGCCCGCGACGCTTCGCCGCTCGCCGGCCCGATCGCCGTCGTGCTCGTCGGCGCCTACGTTCGCTCCGCCATGCCGTTCCTCTACCTGCACGCCGAGTTGTGGGGCCTCCCGCTCGCGCTCGGCTCGCTGCTGGCGATGCGGCGCCGCCGGTGGGTGGTGGCGGCGGGGCTGATCGTCGCCGCCGTGCTGCTCCGCGAGCTCTACGTCGTGTTCCTCCTGGCCGGGTTGGTCTGGCTGCCCCGCCGGCGGCCGTTCCTGGTCGGCGGCGCGGTGGTCGTGGTGGCTGCGGTGGTGCACGTGGTGCTGGCGTCGCGGATCCTCGACGGCTCGGGGCGAGAAGCCGGCTTCGTGCTGGAGACCACGGCGGGGGAGATGCTCGACCGTCTCGGACCGGGTGCGGGGCTCGTGGCGAACGCTGTCGGTCTCCTGGTGGTGGCGGTGGGGTTGTGGGTGCTGATCGCGACCTCCCGCTCCGGGGAACCGCCCGATGCCCGGGTGGCGCTCACGGCGGTCGTGCCCCTCGCTCTCGCGACCGTGACCGTCGGGCGCACCTACTGGGCCCTCACGTTCGCGCCGGTGCTGGCGGCCTATGCGGCGATGGCGGTCGGGTGGCTGCCGGTGCCGTGGGCCCGGGGCGGGCCGTCGCCGTTGCCACCCCTCTTCGGATCGTCAGATAGCGGTCTTCCTGACGTGGAAGCCCTCCGCGAACCGGACGGCGCACTCGATGCCCCGGAGCCGGAGCAGTGAGGTGAAGGTCTCGGCGTCGTACCACCCCTTGTCGTGTTGGCTCGGGAAGTGCGCCTCGAGCAGCGCCACCTTGCGGGCCACGGTCGCGTCGTCGAGCCGGACGTAGAGGTTCGGTGTCGTGAGGTCGCCGTCCCACTTGGCGATCTCGTAGCCCCAGATCGGGTGGTTCCTCCACTTCTGGTGGGCGACCTCGGCCAGCAGCCGATGGTCCTGGTGGCGGTCGTGGAGGCTCGGCGCGAGCACGAGGTCGTGGTCGCGGTGACCGGCCATCTTTGCGACGAGGCCCTGGATCTCGGCACTCACGGACGGGAGGACGTTCTCCGGCAGGGCCTCGATGCGGACGGTCACCTCGCCAGCGTCTCGGCAGAACGCCTCGATCGCCTGGCGCTCTTCCCAGCTCGCGTTCCGGGCTCGAGGTCAGGACCAGCCAGTCGACCGTCGACCCGGGGTGCTGGTCGAGCAGCCGCAGGAGCGTGCCGCCGGCCCCTATCTCGACGTCGTCGCAGTGCGCGGCGAGGCACGCCAGGCGGAGCGGGCCGGAGGGGAGGCGGAGGCCCAGCACGTCAGCTCCCGTCGTCCGGGGTCCGCCACGTCGCCCACCAGGGGGTCCCCTGGATCCAGAGATCCTCCATCTCCTGGCGGTCCTTGAAGGTGTCGACGCCCATCCAGTTGCCGCAGAAGCGGTAGGCCGAGAGCTGCCGCTCGGCGATCAGCCGCTTGAACGGCTGGTCCACGAGCTCGTCCCCGGGCTCGATCACGTCGAAGATCCCCTGCTGCAGCACCATGAACCCGCCGTTGATCCACATGCCGCTCTCCTTCATCGGGCCGATGTGGTCGACCGTCGAGTCGTCGTCGATCTCGAGGACGTGGAGGGAACGGGTGGGGCGGGTGGCGAGGACCGTCGCGGTGACGCCGGCGGCCCGGTGGTGGTCGATGATCGCGTCGAGCGGGCAGTCCGTCAGCGAGTCGGCGTAGTTGCAGAGGAACGTCTCCTCCTCGCTGAGGTACGGGCGCACCTTCAGCAGTCGGTCGCCGAGCAGCGAGTTGGTGCCGGTGTCGACGAAGGTGATGCTCCAGTCGTCGATGTCGGAGCTGTGCAGCTTGACGGAGTTGGACGCGGGCTCCAGCGTGAAGTCGTTGCTGTCCCACTCCTTGTAGTTGATGAAGTAGTCCTTGATCTGCTGGCCGCCGTAGCCGAGGCACAGCACGAAGTCCTTGTGCCCGTACTGGGCGTAGTACTTCATGACGTGCCAGAGCACGGGCCGCTCGCCGATCGGGGCCAGGGGCTTGGGGAGGCGGTTGGTGAAGTCCCGCATGCGCAGGCCCTGCCCGCCGCAGAAGAGCACGACCTTCATCAGAAGATCCTCGCTTCGGGAACCGGGACGAGGAACCGGCCGCCCCATTCACGGATGTATGCCAACTGCTCGCGGATCTCCTCCTCGAGGTTCCAGGGAAGGATGAGCACGATGTCCGGCTTCCGTTCTGTGATCGCCTCGGGCGGGAGGATCGGGATGTGTACCCCTGGACAGAAGCGACCGTGCTTGTACGGGTTGCGGTCGGCGGCGAAGTCGACCAGGTCGGTGCGGATCCCGCAGTAGTTGAGCAGGGTCATGCCCTTGCCGGCCGCGCCGTAGATGGCGATGCTGAGCCCCTCGTCCTTGAGGTCGATCAGCGTCTCTAGGAGGCGTCGCTTCGTGCGTCGGACCTGCTCGTCGAACGAGCGGTAGGCGTCGGTCGACGCGTAGCCGAGGGCGAGCTCCCGGGCGAGCAGGTCGTCCACCCGTGTGCTGGTCGGCTTGGAGGTGTCGCCGTCGTGGCACGCGTAGATGCGAAGCGACCCTCCGTGGGTCCAGAGCTCGTCCACGTCGAAGACCCGCAGGCCGTGGGCGGCGAAGATCGCCGAGGCACTGAGCAGCGAGAAGTAGCTGAAGTGCTCGTGGTAAATGGTGTCGAACTGGTTGCCCTCGATGAGCCGTTGGAGGTGCGGGAACTCGATGGTGACGACGCCGGTGGGTGCGAGAAGCCCGGCGAGTCCGGCCACGAAGTCGTTGATGTCAGGCACCTGGGCCAGCACGTTCTTGCCGGCGATCAGATCTGCCTCGCGGCCGCCGGTGACGAGGCTCTCGGCGAGGGAGCGGCCGAAGAACTCGGCGATCGTCGGGACGCCGGCCTCGACCGCAGCCGCCGCGACGTTGCGGGCCGGTTCGACCCCGAGCACGGGCACGCCCTTCTCGGAGAACCACCGGAGGAAGTAGCCGTCGTTCGAGCCGACCTCCACGACGAAGGAGGAGGCATCGAGGCCCCAACGGGCGATCTGCTCGTGAGCGTCGTCGCGGCAGTGAGCGAGCCAGGCGTCGGAGTAGCTCGAGAAGTAGGCGTACTCGACGAAGGTGTCCTCCGGGCTGATGTGATCCGGCAGCTGCACCAGCCAGCACCGGTCGCACACCCAGAGGTCGAGCGGGTAGAAGGCCTCCATCCCGGTCAACTGCTCAGCGGTCAGGAAGCTCTCGCAAGGCGGGCTCATGCCCAGGTCGGTCACCAGCACGGTGAGGATCGACCCGCAGAACCGACAGGTTCCGCCCGTCGTCAGAGCCGTCTTCCAACCCGCTTCCGCTCTGCCTGGCACATTCATCGTCTCCCTTTCGACCGGTGCAGAAGGTCTCGGCAGGATCGGGCCCACGCTTGACCCGCACCGGGTGCGTCCCGCCCGCACGGGACGCCCTGAGAGCGCTCTGACTCCAGATGCTCCACCGATGGCGGCCACGGTCGCTAAGGCGTCTTCGCCGCGCCGCCCTGGTCGCCGCCGTCGAAGGCCAACTACGTTGGCGCCGTGACCCCCTCATCGAACTCCGAGCTCTGGGAGGCCCACGCCGACTGGTGGCAGCGCGAGTTCACCGACGGCGTCGACCCCGAGTACACCGAGCAGATCCTCCCGATCGTGGTGGAGTGGACCGCCGGGCACTCACTGGTGCTCGAGGTCGGCACGGGGGAGGGCCAGGTCGCCCGGGCGATGGCCGCCGCCAACGGCGCCACCGTCGTCGGCGTCGACCCGACGGTGAACCAGATCGTCGAGGCCGCTCGGCGCGCCGGCGGGCCGGTCTACGCCCGCTCGGGGGCCGAGGCCCTGCCGTTCGCCGACGCCTCGTTCGATGCGGTGGTGTGCTGCCTGGTGTTCGAGCACATCGACGCGGTCGACGAGGCCCTGGCCGAGGTCGCCCGGGTGCTGCGCCCCGGTGGCCGCTTCGTGTTCTGCCTCAACCACCCGCTGCTCCAGACCCCGGGGTCGGGCTGGATCGACGACCAGATCCTCGACCCGCCCGAGCAGTACTGGCGGGTCGGCCCCTACCTCGTCGAGCAGGCGGTGGTGGAGCAGGTCGAGAAGGGCGTGTTCATCCGCTTCGTGCACCGGCCCCTCAGCCGGTACCTCAACGCCATGGCCGACGTCGGGCTCACCTTGGAGCGCATGCTCGAGCCGGCGCCCCCACAGGGGTTCCTCGACCGCGCACCCGAGTACGTCGAGGCCGCCACGATCCCGCGCCTGCTCACCCTCGTCGCCCGCCGCGCCTGAGCCCACGTCCGTTTTGGCCGTAGGGGCGGCCGGGTAGCCTCTGGGCGTGAGCGACTTCGTGGTGATCACCGGGTTGTCCGGCGCGGGCCGCTCGCAGGCGGCCGACATCCTGGAGGACCTCGGGTTCTTCGTGATCGACAACCTGCCGCCCACGCTGATCCCCAAGGTCGCCGAGCTGGCGCAGGCACCGGGCACCAGCATCGCCAAGGTCGTGCTCGTGGTCGGCACGGGGCCGTACCACTCCGAGGTCCTGCCCGCCCTCACCGCGCTCCGCCGCCAGGGCCTGCGCCTTCGCATCGCCTACCTCGAGGCCAGCACCGACGTGCTGGTGCGCCGCTACGAGAGTACCCGCCGCCGCCATCCGCTGGCCCTGCCCGACCGCACCCTCGGGCAGGCCATCGAGGAGGAGCGCCAGACCCTCCAGCCGGTGAAGGCCGAGGCCGACGTGGTCATCGACACCAGCGACCTCAACGTCCACCAGCTGCGGGCCCGAGTGCTCGACCTGTTCGCCGCCGAGGCGCCGGCCGGTGGCATGCAGACCAC
The DNA here is from genome assembly GCA_963702555.1 of uncultured Actinomycetes bacterium. Classification (GTDB taxonomy): domain Bacteria; phylum Actinomycetota; class Acidimicrobiia; order Acidimicrobiales; family Acidimicrobilacustridaceae; genus CAMFLJ01. Next base: position 423,671 of record CAVPCW010000014.1, on the reverse strand, counting down.
GATCAGCTCGTTCGGGTACAAGCACGGCCTGCCCCTCGACACCGACCTGGTGATCGACTGCCGGTTCCTGCCCAACCCGCACTGGGTCGAGGACCTCCGCCCCCTCACCGGCCTCGACGAGCCCGTCCGCGACTACGTGCTGGGCCAGCCGCTCACCGGGCAGTTCCTGGCTCAGATCGACGACCTGCTCACCATGTTGCTGCCGGCCTACGTCGCCGAGGGCAAGTCGTACCTGACGGTCGCGTTCGGCTGCACCGGTGGCCGCCACCGGTCGGTCGCCATCGCCGAGGCCGTGGCCCGATCGCTGCGCGACAAGGGATTCGACCTCCGGGTCGCCCACCGCGACGTCGACCGCTGAGCCCGGCCCGGGGCCTCGCCCCCGGCGGTAGTTGGCGACGGCTGCCGCGATCTGGTCGGATAGGTTCAGCTCTACGTCAACGGCGACAACAGGAGGCACTACCCCTATGACCATCCGCGTCGGTATCAACGGCTTCGGTCGAATCGGCCGCAACTTCTTCCGTGCGGTGAAGCAGTCGGGTGCCGACGTCGAGATCGTCGCCGCCAACGACCTCGGCAAGGTCGCCGAGATGGCTCACCTGCTCAAGTACGACTCGGTGATGGGCCGCCTGCCCTACACGGTCGAGGTGGCCGACGACGGCATCATCGTCGACGGCAAGAAGATCCTCATCACCGCCGAGCGCGACCCGAAGAACCTTCCCTGGGGCTCCCTCGGCGTCGACGTCGTGGTCGAGTCCACCGGCTTCTTCACGGACCGCGACAAGGCTGCTGCCCACCTCGAGGCCGGAGCCCCCGTCGTGATCATCTCGGCTCCGGCCACCAACGCCGACGCCACCTTCGTGGTGGGCGTGAACGACGACACCTTCGACGCCGCGGCGCACAAGGTCGTCTCGAACGCGTCGTGCACCACCAACTGCTTCGTCCCGATGATCAAGGTCCTCGACGACGCCTTCGGCGTCGAGAAGGGCCTCATGACCACGACCCACGCCTACACCGGTGACCAGAACCTGGTCGACGGCCCGCACAGCGACGCCCGTCGTTCCCGCGCCGCTGCCATCAACATCATCCCGACCTCCACCGGCGCCGCCCGCGCCACCGGCCTGGTGCTCGAGGCCATGAAGGGCAAGCTCGACGGCACCTCGCTGCGGGTGCCGGTCCCGACCGGCTCGATCACCGACTTCGTGGGCGTCCTCAAGCAGGACGTCACCGTGGAGCAGATCAACGAGGCCTTCAAGGCCGCCGCCGCCTCGGGCCCCCTCTCGAAGGTGCTCGTCTACACCGACGAGCCCATCGTGTCGTCCGACATCGTCGGCTCGCCCGCCTCCTGCACCTTCGACTCCGGCCTGACCATGGCCATGGGCAACCTGGTCAAGGTCCTCGGCTGGTACGACAACGAGTGGGGCTACTCGAACCGCCTCGTCGACATCGTCCAGACGGTCGCCGGCAAGTAGAGCGGGCCGACAACCGATGAGCGTTCCCACGCTGGAGGACCTCGGCGACGTCAACGGTCGCCGGGTCCTCCTCCGCGCCGACTTCAACGTCCCGATCGCCGACGGCCGCATCGTCGACGACTTCCGGATCCGCGCTGCGCTGCCCACCATCGAGTGGCTCACCGAGCGGGGGGCCACCGTCACGGCGTGCACCCACCTCGGCCGCCCGAAGGGCGCACCGGACCCCAAGTACTCGGTGGAGCCGGTGCGGGCCCGCCTGGCCGAGTTGGCGCCGGGCGTCGAGCTGCTCGACAACCTGCGCTTCGACCCGGGTGAGACGGCCAACGACCCGGCCTTCGTGCAGACGCTCATCGCGGGGCAGGACCTCTACGTGAACGACGCCTTCGGTGCGTCGCACCGGGCCCACGCCTCCATCGTCGGCCCTCCGCAGTTCCTCCCGTCGGCCGCCGGTCGCCTGCTCCAGCGAGAGGTCGAGGTCCTGCTGCCGCTGCGCACCGACCCGAGCCGCCCGTTCGTGGTGATCCTCGGCGGCTCGAAGGTCTCCGACAAGCTCGGGGTCATCGACGCCCTCTCGAAGGTCGCCGACGCCCTCATCATCGGTGGCGGCATGTGCTTCACGTTCCTCGCCGCCCAGGGCCACTCGGTCGGGGCCTCCCTCCTCGAGCAGGACCAGATCGAGACCTGCCGGCGCCTGCTCGACTCCGACGTCACGATCCACATCCCGCACGACCTCACCGTGCTCGGCCCGGGCGGCAAGATCGGCGACCCGTCGGCCGGCGGCGAGGTCCGCCAGGTGGGCGCCGACGTGCCCGACGGCTGGATGGGCCTCGACATCGGCCCCGGCACCGCAGCCGAGTTCAGCGACATCATCGCCGAGGCCCGCACCGTGCTCTGGAACGGCCCCATGGGCGTGTTCGAGGACCCCCGCTTCGCCGCCGGCACCCGGGTCGTGGCCGAGGCGCTGGCCGACGCCCGCGGCTTCACCGTCATCGGCGGCGGCGACTCCGCCGCAGCCGCCGACCAGTTCGGCGTCGCCGACCGCATCGACCACGTCTCCACCGGTGGTGGCGCCTCCCTCGAGCTGCTCGAGAACGGCGACCTCCCCGGCCTGGAGGCCCTCCGAGGAGCCTCGAATGCCTGAACGCAAGCCGCTCATCTCCGGCAACTGGAAGATGAACCTGAACCACTTCGAGGCGACGGCCACCCTCGACAAGCTGCGGTACCTGCTCACCAAGGACGACTACGAGGCCGTCGACGTGTCGGTGCACCCGCCGTTCACCGACATCCGCACCGTGCAGACCTTCATCGAGAGCGAGAAGGTCAAGATCGGCATCGGCGCCCAGAACTGCCACTGGGAGGAGAAGGGCGCCTACACCGGCGAGGTCGCCCCCGGGATGCTCGCCAAGCTCAACGTCGCCTACGTCATCGTGGGCCACAGCGAGCGCCGCGAGATCTTCGGCGAGACCGACATCTGGGTCAGCCGCAAGGTGAACGCCGTGGTCAAGCACGGCATGACGCCCATCCTCTGCTGCGGTGAGACCCTGGCGGAGCGTGAGGGGCAGGCGCACCACGGCAAGATCACCGGTCAGATCCACGCCGGCATCGAGGGCCTCACCGCCGAGCAGGTCGCCGAGATCGTGATCGCCTACGAGCCCATCTGGGCCATCGGCACGGGCATGACGGCGAGCGCCGACGACGCCCAGGAGGTCTGTGGCTGGATCCGCGAGAAGGTCGCCCAGATGAAGGGCGCCGACGCCGCGGCCGCCGTGCGCATCCAGTACGGCGGGTCGGTCAAGGGCGCCAATGCGGCCGAGCTGATGGCCATGCCCGACATCGACGGGGCCCTGGTCGGCGGCGCCGCCCTCGACCCCGACGAGTTCGCCCGCATCGTCCAGTACCGGCTCGCCTGATACCCTCCACGACCGTGCTGATCGCCGTTCTCGTCCTGCATGTGGCCGTGTGCCTCACGCTCATAGGGCAAGTCGTACCTCACCGTCGCCTTCGGCTGCACCGGCGGCCGGCACCGATCCGTCGCCATCGCCGAGTCGGTGGCCCGGTCGCTGCGCGAGAAGGGCTTCGACCTCCGGGTCCCCACCGCGACGTCGACCGCTGAGCCCGGCCGCAGCGGCCGTCGCCCCCGGCGGTAGTTGGCGGCGGCCGCCCCGATCTGGTCGGATAGGTTCAGCTCTACGTCAACGGCGACCCCAGGAGGCACTACCCCCATGACCATCCGCGTCGGTATCAACGGCTTCGGTCGATCGGCCGCAACTTCTTCCGTGCGGTGAAGCAGTCGGGTGCCGACGTCGAGATCGTCGCCGCCAACGACCTCGGCAAGGTCGCCGAGATGGCTCACCTGCTCAAGTACGACTCGGTGATGGGCCGCCTGCCCTACACCGTCGAGGTGGCCGACGACGGCATCATCGTCGACGGCAAGAAGATCCTCATCACCGCCGAGCGCGACCCGAAGAACCTCCCCTGGGGCTCCCTCGGCGTCGACGTCGTGGTCGAGTCCACCGGCTTCTTCACCGACCGCGACAAGGCCGCCGCCCACCTCGAGGCCGGCGCCCCCGTCGTGATCATCTCGGCCCCGGCCACCAACGCCGACGCCACCTTCGTGGTCGGCGTCAACGACGACACCTTCGACGCCGCGGCGCACAAGGTCGTCTCGAACGCCTCCTGCACCACCAACTGCTTCGTCCCGATGATCAAGGTCCTCGACGACGCCTTCGGCGTCGAGAAGGGCCTCATGACCACGATCCACGCCTACACCGGTGACCAGAACCTGGTCGACGGCCCCCACAGCGACGCCCGTCGTTCCCGCGCCGCCGCCATCAACATCATCCCGACCTCCACCGGCGCCGCCCGCGCCACCGGCCTCGTGCTCGAGGCCATGAAGGGCAAGCTCGACGGCACCTCGCTGCGGGTGCCGGTCCCGACCGGCTCGATCACCGACTTCGTGGGCGTCCTCAAGCAGGACGTCACCGTGGAGCAGATCAACGAGGCCTTCAAGGCCGCCGCCGCCTCGGGCCCCCTCTCGAAGGTGCTCGTCTACACCGACGAGCCCATCGTGTCGTCCGACATCGTCGGCTCGCCCGCCTCCTGCACCTTCGACTCCGGCCTCACCATGGCCATGGGCAACCTGGTCAAGGTCCTCGGCTGGTACGACAACGAGTGGGGCTACTCGAACCGCCTCGTCGACCTCGTCCAGACCGTCGCCGGCAAGTAGAGCGGGCCGACAACCGATGAGCGTTCCCACGCTGGAGGACCTCGGCGACGTCAACGGTCGCCGGGTCCTCCTCCGCGCCGACTTCAACGTCCCGATCGCCGACGGCCGCATCGTCGACGACTTCCGGATCCGCGCCGCGCTGCCCACCATCGAGTGGCTCACCGAGCGGGGGGCCACCGTCACGGCGTGCACCCACCTCGGCCGCCCCAAGGGCGCACCGGACCCCAAGTACTCGGTGGAGCCGGTGCGGGCCCGCCTGGCCGAGCTGGCGCCGGGCGTCGAGCTGCTCGACAACCTGCGCTTCGACCCGGGTGAGACGGCCAACGACCCGGCCTTCGTGCAGACGCTCATCGCGGGGCAGGACCTCTACGTGAACGACGCCTTCGGCGCGTCGCACCGGGCCCACGCCTCCATCGTCGGCCCGCCGCAGTTCCTCCCGTCGGCCGCCGGTCGCCTGCTCCAGCGAGAGGTCGAGGTCCTGCTGCCGCTGCGCACCGACCCGAGCCGCCCGTTCGTGGTGATCCTCGGCGGCTCGAAGGTCTCCGACAAGCTCGGGGTCATCGACGCCCTCTCGAAGGTCGCCGACGCCCTCATCATCGGTGGCGGCATGTGCTTCACGTTCCTCGCCGCCCAGGGCCACTCGGTCGGGGCCTCCCTCCTCGAGCAGGACCAGATCGAGACCTGCCGGCGCCTGCTCGACTCCGACGTCACGATCCACATCCCGCACGACCTCACCGTGCTCGGCCCGGGCGGCAAGATCGGCGACCCGTCGGCCGGCGGCGAGGTCCGCCAGGTGGGCGCCGACGTGCCCGACGGCTGGATGGGCCTCGACATCGGCCCCGGCACCGCCGCCGAGTTCAGCGACATCATCGCCGAGGCCCGCACCGTGCTCTGGAACGGCCCCATGGGCGTGTTCGAGGACCCCCGCTTCGCCGCCGGCACCCGGGTCGTGGCCGAGGCGCTGGCCGACGCCCGCGGCTTCACCGTCATCGGCGGCGGCGACTCCGCCGCAGCCGCCGACCAGTTCGGCGTCGCCGACCGCATCGACCACGTCTCCACCGGTGGTGGCGCCTCCCTCGAGCTGCTCGAGAACGGCGACCTCCCCGGCCTGGAGGCCCTCCGAGGAGCCTCGAATGCCTGAACGCAAGCCGCTCATCTCCGGCAACTGGAAGATGAACCTGAACCACTTCGAGGCGACGGCCACCCTCGACAAGCTGCGGTACCTGCTCACCAAGGACGACTACGAGGCCGTCGACGTGTCGGTGCACCCGCCGTTCACCGACATCCGCACCGTGCAGACCTTCATCGAGAGCGAGAAGGTCAAGATCGGCATCGGCGCCCAGAACTGCCACTGGGAGGAGAAGGGCGCCTTCACCGGCGAGGTCGCCCCCGGGATGCTCGCCAAGCTCAACGTCGCCTACGTCATCGTGGGCCACAGCGAGCGCCGCGAGATCTTCGGCGAGACCGACATCTGGGTCAGCCCGCAAGGTGAACGCCGTGGTCAAGCACGGCATGACGCCCATCCTCTGCTGCGGTGAGACCCTCGCGGAGCGTGAGGGCGCAGGCGCACCACGGCAAGATCACCGGCCAGATCCACGCCGGCATCGAGGGCCTCACCGCCGAGCAGGTCGCCGAGATCGTCATCGCCTACGAGCCCATCTGGGCCATCGGCACCGGCATGACGGCGAGCGCCGACGACGCCCAGGAGGTCTGTGGCTGGATCCGCGAGAAGGTCGCCCAGATGAAGGGCGCCGACGCCGCGGCCGCCGTGCGCATCCAGTACGGCGGCTCGGTCAAGGGCGCCAACGCGGCCGAGCTCATGGCCATGCCCGACATCGACGGGGCCCTGGTCGGCGGCGCCGCCCTCGACCCCGACGAGTTCGCCCGCATCGTCCAGTACCGGCTCGCCTGATACCCTCCACGACCGTGCTGATCGCCGTTCTCGTCCTGCATGTGGCCGTGTGCCTCACGCTCATCTTCCTCGTCCTGCTCCACAGCGGGCGCGGTGGTGGCCTCTCCGACATGTTCGGTGGCGGCATGGGCGCGGCGGCAGCGGGCTCGACCGTGGTCGAGAAGAACCTCGACCGGCTCACCGTCGTGGCCGGGGTGATGTTCACCTTCACCTCGATCACCCTCGCACTGCTCATCGACAAGTAGGGCGGTCGTGGGCCCGCGGCCCGACGGGCGCGCCCGAGGCGTGCTCCTGATCGGAGCGCTGCTGCTGGTGCTCGCCATGATCGTGGTCATGATCGTGGCCACGGTCCGCGACGACGGCCCCGCCGCCCCGCCGACGACCACCCTCCTGGTGGGCGGCACCCTCCGCCTCGGCATGGTGGGGGCGTCCTTCCCGCTGGACCCCGCCACGGCGGTCGTCACCGACCCGGCGGCGGCGATGCTCGGCGACCTGCTCTGGTCCCGGCTGACCTCCACCGACCCGGACACCGCGGCGCCCGTGCCTGCGCTGGCCGAGTCGTGGGAGGCCACGCCCGACCAGACGCAGTTCACGTTCCGCCTGCGACCGGACGCCACCTTCTCCGACGGCACGCCGCTGACCTCCACGGACGTGGCGGCGTCGATCACCCGGGTCGTGGCCCTCGGGGGCGCCAGCCTGACCGGGGAGCGGCTCTCGACGGTGAAGGGCGCCGCCGACGCGGCGTCGGGCTCGATGTCCGGGGTGACCACCCCCGACCCCTCGACCCTGGTGATCACCCTGGTGTCGCCGATGGCCGACCTGCCGGCGATCCTGGCGGCCCCTGGGTTCGGGGTGGTTCCGGCGGCCGCCGCACGCGGCGAGCGACCGCTGTTGCCCGGCCCCACCAGCGGCCCCTACGCCGTGGAGTCGCAGGCCGACACCGGTGCTCGTGCTGCGACGGGCGCCCGCCACCCCCACCGCCGCGGCCCGCCCCGACGCTGTCGAGGTCAGCCGCTACGACACCGACACCGCCGCCGCCGACGCCTACAACGGCGGTGCCCTCGACCTCGCTCCGCTCCCTGCCGACACGGTCACCGGCCTCGTGCGCCCCGGGGTCGGCGTGGTGCGGGTCAGCCCCGCCGCCGCCCTGTGGTGGATCGCCGCCGACACCACCGATCCCGTGCTGTCGTCGGTCGAGCTGCGGCGCGGCCTGGGCCACGTCGCCGACCGGTCGGCCATCGTCATCGCCGACCTGCCCGGCCGCCGCCTGCTCGACGGGCTCTTCCCGCCGCAGCTGCCCGGCGGTGTCGACAAGGCCTGTGGCGCCAACTGCACGGTCGATCCGGCCGCCACCACGGCGGCGGTCACCGCCGCGTCGCCCTCGGGGCCTCCCACCCTCCTGCTCGACACGCCCGACAGCGCCGGGCCCTCGGCCTCGATGGCCGCGTTCGCCTCGTCGCTCGGCTCGGCCGGCATCCCCACCTCCGTGCGCACCCGCACCGTGCGCCGAGTACCGCGACCAGGTCCTCACCGCCGACCGCCAGCTCTTCTGGTTCGGCTGGGTCGGGGCGGCGGCGACCCCGGAGGCCTACCTCCCGGCGTTGTTCCTCACCGGCTCGCCGGACAACGTCACCGGCCTGGCATCACCGGAGGTCGACGCCGCCATCCGGGCCGCCCAGTCCACCGCCGACCCGTCCGAGCGGGCCGTCCCGCTGGGCCGACGGCCGAGAAGCTCGTGCTCGACCTCATGCCCGTCGTGCCGCTCGCCCAGGCCCAGAACGCCACGGCGCTCTCGGCAGCGGTCCAGGGCTTCGTGCAGCGCCTCGACGGCAGCTTCGCCATCGATCGCATCTGGCTGGCCGCCTCGTGAGCCGTCCACCCCGACCCCGTGGCCCTGCCGGCCCTCCGCCTCACCGACGTCGCCCTCGTGCGCGAGGGCCGTCGTCTCCTCGACGGCGTGAGCTGGACGGTCCTGCCGGGGGAGCGGTGGGTGGTCCTCGGCCGCAACGGCTCGGGGAAGTCCTCGCTGCTGCGCATCGCATCGCTCTACCTGCACCCGAGCGAGGGCACGGTCGACGTGCTGGGCCAGCGCCTCGGCCGCACCGACGTGCGAGGGCTGCGCACGCGGATCGGCGTCGCGTGCTCCGGCATGGCCGACATGCTCCGCTCGGACCTCACCCCGGTCGACGTGGTGATGACCGCCAAGAACGCCGCCCTGGAGCCATGGTGGCACCGCTACGACGACGCCGACCGGGCTCGGGCCCGGGCCTGCCTCGACCAGCTGGGGATCGTCCACCTCGCCGACCGGAGCTTCGCCACGCTGTCGTCGGGTGAGCGCCAGCGGGTGCTGCTCGCCCGCACCCTGATGCCCGAGCCGGGTCTGCTCCTGCTCGACGAGCCCACCGCCGGTCTCGACCTGGCCGGACGGGAGGATCTCGTCGCCGGTCTGGCCGACCTCGCCGCCGACCCTGCGACCCCCGCCACCGTGCTCGTCACCCACCACGTGGAGGAGATCCCGCGACGGGTTCACCCACCTGCTGCTCCTGGCCGAGGGGCGGGTGATGGCCGCCGGGCCCGCTCGACGAGGTGCTCGACGCCGAGCGCCTGTCGGCGTGCTTCGGGCTGCCGCTCGGGCTCGAGCACCGCCACGGTCGTTGGTGGGCCTGGTCGACCCGCTGACAGAGGGCCGCCGGTACGATCGGAACGGCTGCCGCTGCGTCGGCCGCCGTCCCACCCGGCCCACCGGAGACCTCTCCTCATCAGCACTGCGCTCGGACTGCTCGCCGTCGTCCTGCTCATCCTGGTCAATGGGTTCTTCGTCGCGGCCGAGTTCGCCCTGGTCGCCGTCGACCGCACCAAGGTCGATCACGCCGCCGAGCAGGGCAGCCGCCGGGCCCGCATGTCGCGAGGGCTGCTGCGGCACCTGTCGTTCCACCTCTCGGGCGCCCAGCTCGGCATCACCGTCACGTCGCTGCTCATCGGCATCCTGGCCGAGCCGGCCGTGGCCAGCCTGCTCGAGCCGGTGCTCGAGCCCATCGTCGGCGAGGGGGCGGTGCGAGGCGTCTCGCTCGCGATCGCCATCTTCCTTGCCACCGTCGTGCAGATGGTGGTCGGTGAGCTGGTCCCCAAGGGCCTCGCCATCGCCCGTCCCGAGCGCACCACGTTCCTGCTCGCTCCGGCGGTGCGGATCTACGGGCTGATCTTCGGTCCCGTCATCCGCTTCCTCAACAGCGCCGCCAACCGCACGGTCCGCCTCCTCGGGGTCGAGCCCACGGAGGAGCTGTCCAACGTCGGCACCCTCGCCGAGCTGCGGATCCTGGTCCGCACCTCCAACGAGGAGGGCACCCTGGCCGACTCGGCCTCCGCCCTGCTCACCCGCTCGATCCGCTTCGAGGGCAAGACCGCCGGCGACGTCCTCGTGCCCCGCACCGCGGTGAAGTCGCTGCAGTCCGAGGGCAGCGTCGCCGACCTCGTCGCCCTGGCCGTCGAGACGGGCCACAGCCGCTTCGTCGTGCACGGCGCCGACCTCGACGACGTGGTGGGCGTCGTGCACGTCCGCTTCGCCCACGCCGTGCCCGCCGCCGAGCGGGCGACCACGCCGGTCACCGACCCTCATGCAGCCCGTCGTCGCGGTGCCCGAGAGCCGGGCCCTCGACGACATCCTCGTCGACCTCAGACGGGCCCGGTCGCACCTCGCCGTGGTGATCGACGAGTACGGCGGCACCGCCGGCATCGTCACGCTGGAGGACGTGCTCGAGGAGATCGTCGGCGAGATCGACGACGAGCACGACCCCCTTCCGGCCCGCCTCACCCGGCCCCGCCGCACGGGCGAGTGGGTCGTGCCCGGCACCCTCCACCCCGACGAGGTCGCTCGACCAGACCGGCTTCGAGGTGCCCGAGGGCGAGTACGAGACCATCGCCGGGTTCGTCCTCGACGCCCTCGGCCGCATCCCCGAGGTCGGCGACTCCATCGAGCACGAGGGCTGGACCGTCGAGGTCGCGGCCATGGACCGCCGTCGCGTGTCCGAGGTGCGCCTCCGGCCCCGACCGCGCGGCAAGCTCCGCACCGAGACCGAGCCGGTCGACCCAAGGCCCGCGGAGGTCGGAGCGGTGACCGTGTGGCCGTTCGTCGCCATCGTGGTGCTGCTGGCCGTCAACGCCTTCTTCGTGGCGTTCGAGTTCGCCCTCCTGGGCTCCCGTCGTAGCCGGCTCGAGCCCCTCGCCGAGGCGGGCGACAAGGCGGCCCAGCGCAGCCTCGACGCCATGCGCGACCTCAGCGCCGCAACTGGCTGGGGCCCAGCTCGGCATCACCGTGGCATCGCTGATCCTGGGCCTCGTCGGCGAGCCGGCGATGGCCCACCTGCTGGAGCCGGTCGTCGACCTCGTGCCGTTCATCCCCAGCGGCTGGACCCACGCCCTCGCCAGCGTGATCGGCCTGCTCATCGTGGTGTTCGCCCACATGGTCATCGGCGAGATGGTCCCGAAGAACCTCAGCCTCACCCATCCCGAGGCCACCCTGAGGGTGATCACCCTCCCGAACCGGGCCTACCTGGTGGTCGTGCGACCCCTCGTGTGGGCCCTCAACGCCATGGCCAACCTGGGCATCCGGGCGTTCGGGGTCGAGCCCCGCGACGAGCTCGCCAGCGGCCACACCGCCGAGGAGCTCGCCGTGCTGGTCGCGGCCTCCCGCGAGGAGGGCACCATCCAGGGCTTCGCCGCCGAGCTGCTGTCGGGCGTGCTCGACTTCGGCGGGCGGGAGGTCACCTCGGTGATGGTGCCTCGAGACGAGATCTGCTGGATCGGCGCCACCGCCACGGCGAGCCGACGCCGAGGCGGTCGTGCTCGAGCGGGGTCACTCCCGCCTGCCCGTCATGGGCGCCGGCGGCATCGACGACGTGCTCGGCTTCCTGCACGCCAAGGACCTGCTCCAACTCGACCAGGCGGTGTTCGAGCAGCCCCTGCCGCCGCGGCTCCGGCGCCGCATGCTCGTGGTGCCCCGCGAGCGGTCGCTCGAGGACCTCCTGCTGGCCATGCGTCGGTCGCGGGTGCACTTCGCCCTCGGTCACCGAGGCCGACGGCACCACCGCCGGCATCGTCACCCTCGACGACCTCCTCGAGGAGCTCGTCGGCGACATCACCGACGAGCCCGACCAGCCCTGACCCTCAGGCGCCGGTGGAGTGGTAGCCGCCGTCGACGTGGATGATCTCGCCGGTGGTCTGCGGGAACCAGTCCGAGAGCATCGCCACGCAGGCCTTGGCGACGCCGGTGTTGTCGCGGACGTCCCAGCCGAGCGGGGCCCGCTCGTCCCACACGTCCTCGAACTTCGAGAAGCCGGGGATGGAGCGGGCGGCGACGGTCTTCACCGGTCCGGCGGCGACGAGGTTGACCCGGATCTGCTGGGGCCCGAGGTAGCGGGCGAGGTACCGGGAGGTGGACTCGAGGGCCGACTTGGCCACGCCCATCCAGTCGTAGGCCGGGTAGGTGACGGTGTTGTCGAAGTCGAGCCCGACGATCGAGCCGCCCTGGGGCATGAGCGGGCGCCACGATGTCGGCGAGGGCCTTCAGCGAGTACGCCGAGGCGTTCATGGCGACGGCGACGTCGTCCCAGCCGGCCTCCATGAAGGTGCCGCCCAGGCACACCGGGGGAGCGAAGCCGATCGAGTGGAGGGCGCCGTCGACGCGTGCCCCACCGCTCCTGCAGCTCGCCGCGGACGCGATCGATGTGGGTCGGGTCGGTGACGTCGAGCTCGAGCACCTCGGGCTCGGGCAGGAGCTTCCGGGCGGTCTTGGAGGTGTGCTTCATCCCGTTGCCGACGCCGGTGAGGATGATCTCCGCCCCCTCGGCCTGGGCGAGCTTCGCCACCCCGTAGCCGAGCGACGCCTCCGTCAGCACCCCGGTGATCAGTAGTCGCTTGCCGTCGAGCAGTCCCATGGTTCCTCCGATCGGGGATGGCCGCCCGACGTTACGTTGCCCACGACGTCCCGTGGTGCTCCCGTGCCCGGAGCCGTTGCTCCGGGGACCGCTCGCGACCGATCTGGGCCGCGGATCGGCGCTGGTAGGGTCCGCCCCCATGGAAATCGGCATCGTTGGGGGAACCGGTCCGGCCGGCAGCGGCCTGGCACTGCGGCTGGCCGCCGCCGGGCATCACGTCGTGATCGGGTCCCGGTCGCAGGAGCGCTCGGCGGAGATCGTCGCCGTGCTCCACGAGAAGTGGCCCCACCTGGCCGACTCGATCGTCGCCGGCGACAACTCGGCCGCCGCCAGTGGCGAGCTCGTCGTGATCGCCACCCCGTGGGACGCGGCGTGGACCACCGCCAAGTCGGTGGGCCACCGCCTCGCCGGCAAGGTCGTGCTCTGCATGGCCAACGCCCTCATCCGGGTGGGCCACGAGTTCCAGCCCCTCGTGCCGCCCCGCGGCTCGGTCGCGGCGAGCGTGCAGGCCGCCGTGCCCACGTCGTACGTGGTCGCCGCGCTGCACCACGTGCCGGCCAAGGAGCTCGGCGACCTCAACCACTCGGTCGAGAGCGACGTGCTGGTCTGCTCCGACCACGCCGAGGCCAAGCGCCAGTGCATGGAGCTGGTCACCCAGATCCCCGACATGCGCCCGCTCGACGCCGGCGACCTCACCCAGGCCGCCCCGATCGAGGCCTTCACCGCCGTGCTGCTCCAGCTGAACATCCGCTACAAGACCCGGGTCGCGGTCAAGTTCACCGGCATCGCCGGCGACCCGTTCGCCTGATTCGTGTGGGCGCAAAGGTACCCTTCGGGCGTTCCCGCCCCGAGGTGACCCGATGACCGATCAGAACCTGGCCGACGGCGCGCCGATGCGCCTCTACGACACCGCCCGTCGAGCGGTGGTGCCGTTCGAGCCGGAGCAGGTCGTCACCATGTACACGTGCGGCATCACGCCCTACGACGCCACCCACCTGGGGCACGCCGCCACCTACGTCACCTACGACGTGCTGCAGCGGCGCCTGCGCGACCGCGGCCACGAGACCCGCTGCGTCCGCAACATCACCGACGTCGACGACGACATGCTCGCGCAAGGCCAAGGAGCTCGGGGTCCACTACCTCGACCTGGCCGCGGCCGAGACCGCCCGCTTCGACAACGACATGCTCTCGCTGAACGTGATCACCAGTTGGAGCGAGCCGCGGGCCACCAGCGCCATCGCCGACATCCGCGGCTTCATCGGCATGGTCCTCGACCAGGGCCACGCCTACATCAGCGGCGGCGCCGTCTACTTCGACGTCAGCAGCTTCGAGAGCTTCGGCCAGGTGTCGCACTACTCCCGCGACGAGATGCTCGAGCTCGCCCGCATGCACGGCGGCAACCCCGACGACCCCAACAAGCGCGACCCGCTCGACTTCGTGCTGTGGCAGCCCTCCGCCGAGGGCGAGCCGGCGTGGGAGTCGCTGTGGGGCCCGGGCCGCCCCGGCTGGCACATCGAGTGCTCGGCGCTGGCCCTGCGCGAGCTCGACACCACCATCGACCTGCACGGCGGCGGCTCCGACCTGATCTTCCCGCACCACGAGTGCGAGGCCGCCCAGAGCGAGGCCGCCACCGGCCAGGTGTTCGTGCGCCACTGGATGCACCAGGCCATGGTCCGCATGGACGGCGAGAAGATGTCGAAGTCGCTCGGGAACCTCGTGTTCATCAGCGACCTGCTGAAGACCTACGACCCCCGGGCGATCCGCCTCGGCATCGTGGTGCACCACTACCGCGACTCGTGGGAGTGGAACGACTCGATCATGCCGACCGCGGCCGCCCGCCTCGACGCGTGGCTCGCCGCCACCGAGGCCCCCGGCGCCGTCGACAGCGCCGTCGCTCTGGCCGAGGTGCGGGCCCGCCTCGACGACGACCTCGACACCCCCGGCGCGGTCGCCGCCGTCGACGCCGCCGTGGCCCGGGGCGAGGGCGTGGGCTCGGCCGCCGCCCTGCTCGGCGTCTTCCTGGTGGGCGAACCGCTCGTCTGAGGCGCCGTTCTGGCGCTGCAACGGGTTCCGGGCGCACGCGGGTGCCCGGGTACGCTCACCGCCATGTCCGACCAGATCTCGATCACCCTGCCTGACGGTTCCCAGCGCGAGCTCCCCGTCGGGTCCACTGCGGGTGATCTGGCGGCCTCGATCGGCTCGCGGCTGGCCAAGGCGGCGGTGATCGCCAACGTCAACGGCACCGAGCGGGACCTCGTGTGGCCCCTCGCCGACGGCGACGAGGCCGCCATCGTCACCGAGACCGACGACCGGGGCCTCTACACGATCCGCCACTCGACGGCCCACGTGCTGGCCCAGGCGGTGCTCGACCTGTTCCCCGGCGCCACCTTCGCCATCGGCCCGCCGGTCGAGAACGGCTTCTACTACGACTTCGAGCTGCCCGACGGTGGCACGTTCAGCTCCGACGACCTCGACCGCATCGACGCCCGGATGCGCGAGATCATCGCCGAGAAGCAGCCGTTCATCCGCGACGAGATCCCCGAGGGCGACGCCCTGGTCCTGTTCAAGGACCACAAGTACAAGTGCGAGATCATCAAGGGCGCGGCCGAGGACCCCATGTCGGCCACCGACACCGGCCTCGTGCGCACCTACGAGAACCCGCCCCGGTTCATCGACCTCTGCCGTGGCCCGCACGTGCCCCACACCGGGCGCCTCGGCCACTTCAAGCTGATGCGCGTCGCCGGCGCCTACTGGCGGGGCGACGAGAAGAACCCGATGCTCCAGCGCATCTACGGCACGGCGTGGGCGACGAAGAAGGAGCTCCAGGAGCACCTGACCTTCCTCGAGGAGGCCGAGAAGCGCGACCACCGCAAGCTCGGCCACGAGCTCGACCTGTTCTCCTTCCCGGAGGAGATCGGCTCCGGCCTGGCGGTGTTCCACCCCAAGGGCGGCACGGTGCGCCGGATCATGGAGGACTACTCCCGCCAGCGCCACGAGCAGGCCGGCTACGAGTTCGTCTACTCGCCGCACATCACCAAGGCGAACCTGTTCGAGAAGAGCGGTCACCTCGACTGGTACGCCGACGGCATGTACCCGCCGATGGAGCTCGACGGGGGCGTCGACTACTACCTCAAGCCGATGAACTGCCCGTTCCACATCCTGATCCACGACTCCGGGCAGAAGTCCTACCGCGACCTGCCCCAGCGGCTGTTCGAGTTCGGCACCGTGTACCGCTACGAGAAGTCCGGCGTGGTGCAGGGCCTCACCCGGGCCCGCGGCTTCACCCAGGACGACGCCCACATCTTCTGCACCCGCGAGCAGGCTCCCGGCGAGCTGGCCCGGGCGCTCGACTTCGTGCTCGACCTCCTGCGCGACTACGGCCTCGACGACTTCTACGTCGAGCTGTCCACCAAGCCCGAGACCAAGGCGGTCGGCAGCGACGAGGAGTGGGACGAGGCCATCGAGGTGCTGCGCTCCGTGGCGCTCGACAAGGGCATGGAGCTCGTCATGGACGAGGGCGGCGGCGCCTTCTACGGGCCCAAGATCTACGTGCAGGCCCGCGACGCCATCGGCCGCACCTGGCAGATGTCCACCATCCAGCTCGACTTCCAGCTCCCGCAGCGCTTCGACCTCACCTACGTCGGCGCCGACGGCGAGCGCCACCGCCCGGTGATGATCCACCGGGCGCTGTTCGGCTCCGTCGAGCGCTTCTTCGCCATCCTGCTCGAGCACTACGCCGGGGCGTTCCCGGCGTGGCTGGCGCCCGGTGCAGGTGCGGCTGCTGCCGGTGCGCGACGACCACGACATCTACGCCTCGCGGCTGGCCGACCGCCTCCGGGCCGAGGGCTTCCGGGCCGACTGGGTCGGTGCCGACGAGCCCCTCGGGGCACGCATCCGCAAGGCGAAGATGGAGAAGCTGCCCTACGTGCTGGTCGTGGGCGACGACGACGTCGAGCACGGCACCGTGGGCGTGAACCCCCGCGGGGGCGAGGTCGAGCGCGGCGTCCGCGTCGACGAGTTCGTCGACCGCCTGGCCGCCGACGTCACCAGCCACATCTGACCGATGGCTGCCGACCCGCCGACGACGGTCGCCTCGTCCCCACCACCCCGGCTCTCGACCACCTGTGGGCCGGCTGGCGCCACGCCTACATCAGCGCGGTCAGCGAGCCCGACGACACGTCGCTCGAGCCCGACGAGACCGGGTCGCTCTTCGAGCGGATCCTGCGCCGGCCCGACGACGAGGCGTTCGTCGTGCACCGGGGGCCGACCTGCTCGGTGCTGCTCAACGCCTACCCCTACACGAGCGGCCACATGCTGGTGCTGCCCAACCGGGCGGTGGCCGAGCTCGAGGACCTCACCCCCGACGAGCTCACCGAGATGGCGGTGCTCACCCGTGACGCCGTCGCCGCCCTGAAGGTCGCCTACCGGTGCGAGGGCGTCAACGTGGGCACGAACCTCGGGCGGGCCGCCGGGGCCGGGGTGCCGACCCACCTCCACACCCACGTCCTTCCCCGCTGGGAGGGCGACTCCAACTTCATGACCTCGGTGGCGCTCACCCGTGTCCTCCCGGAGCCGCTCGACGTCACCTGGCGCAAGCTCGCCGACGCCTGGCCCTCCTGACCCGGGGCCGTAGGTCCCGAAGGCGGGGGCACTCGGTCCCGATCGGGTGCGGATCGGAACCGATCGGCCTCCCGGGGCGACACAGTCGACGCATGAAGCGGATCGCCGTCCTCGTCCTCGTCGTCTCAGCGTTGCTCCCGGTTGCCGCGTGCGGCAGCTCGTCGGGGTCGGCGGGCGGCTCCACCGCCACCACCGCCGCCGCCCAGAAGGGCTATCGACCCGAGCCCAAGCGCGAGGTCGGCACGTTCTCCCTGGCCGACTACGCCGCCGAGCCGGACGGCACGCCCTTCGCGTTCAAGGCCCAGCCCGGCGGTCTCCTGCTGGTGTACTTCGGCTACCTGTCCTGCCCCGACATCTGCCCGCTCACGATGGGTGACACCGCGGCGGCCTTCGAGGCGCTCGGTGACGAGGCCTCGAAGGTGCAGGTGGCCTTCGCCACGGTCGATCTGGAGCGCGACACCGGCCCCGACATCGTCGAGTACATGACCCACTTCTTCACGCCCGAGCAGATCCATGCCCTGCGGGCCGAGGACGACTTCCAGCTCCACGGCGTGACCTACGAGTTCGGCGCCCAGTGGTCGATCGAGCCCCACGAGCCCGGCTCGTTCTACGGCGTCGCCCACAGCGGCACGACCTACGCCGTCGACGACCAGGGCAACGTCGTGTGGGCGTGGCCGTTCGGCACCACCGGCGACGAGCTCGCCGCCGGCATCCGCACCCTGCTCGCCCAGACCTACCCGGCCGCGGCCTGACGCTCCAGTCCCCCCCAGACCCCCATCCCACCCAATCCACGGAGAAGCCACCCATGAGTTCCATCACCCGAGCCCGCACCCTCGCCGCCTCCCTCGCCGCCGTCCTCGCCCTCGGCGGCCTGGCCGCGTGCGGCTCCGACTCGGACAGCTCGTCCTCGAGCACGACGACTGCGTCCGGAGGCATCACCGTCACCGACGTCTGGGCCCGCGAGTCGGCCATGTCGACCGGCAACGGCGCCGTCTTCCTCGTCATCACCAACGGCGGAAGCACCGACGACGAGCTGGTGGGGGCGTCGGTGCCCACCGATGTGGCGGCGATGGCCCAGATCCACGAGACCGTCGCCGCGAGCCCGGACACGACCATGGGTCGGGCGGGATGACCGGCTCCACCGAGGGTGCCATGTCGGGCAGCACGATGGCCGGCGAGGGGATGATGACCATGCAGGAGGTCGAGTCCGTTCCCGGTCCCCGCCGGTGAGACCGTGGCCCTCAAGCCCGGCGGCTACCACGTGATGCTGATCGAGCTGGTGGCTCCGCTCGAGGTGGGCCAGACCATCCCGGTCACGCTGACCTTCGCCGAGGCGGGCACGATCGAGGTCACCGCCACGGTGCGGGCCTCCTAGAAGGTGCGTCCGGGGGCGCCTGGACGCTACGGTCGGCCGCCGAATGACCGAGCCCTCCGACGACCAGGACGCCCCCGATCCCACCCCTGAGGTGGACGGCGACAGCGAGCACGGCGGCACCGTGCCGCTCTCCGACGCCGACATCCGCGACGCCCTTCCCGAGGACCTCGACGCGGCCGGCTACGTCGGCCCGTACATGTTCCCGAACAACAACCGGCGCCGCATCCCCGCCTACCTCTACTGGGGCATCTCCGCCATCACGATCGTGGTGTGGGTCGTCCGCCACGACGAGCAGGCCGTGCTGGTCAACACCGGCGTGCTGGTGGCGGCCGTCGTGCTGGCCCTGATCGGCGTCTACAGCTTCGTCGCCGGCTGGAACCTCGACGTCGACGAGTCCGACGCCCTGGTCGCCGCCACCCGCCAGGTCGGGTTCCCGGTCGGCCACGCCTCGGCCCAGATGGGCTGGCGGGGCCTGCTCAGCCGCCCGACGTGGCGCATCCTGCTGTACTCCGCCGACGACCCGCCCGAGAAGCGGGGCCTGGTGCTCGTCGACGGTGTCGACGGCTCGATCGTCGAGTGGTTCGTCGAGGACAACCCCGAGGACTGGTCCGCCCTCGACGGGCAGGCCTGACCCTCTCGTCGCGGACGAGCCCGGCGCACCTCGACACGGACGGCGGGGAGTCGGGCCAGGTCGGCGTCGTCGCTCACGCTCTGCGTGGTTGACCGCGCAAATACGAGAATCGCAGCTCCGCCACATAAGTGTGCGGGCTGACTCACGACCCGTGGTATTTGACCTCAGCCCAGTGGCATCTGCCACGCGAAACATGAGAGTTGACGCCGCGCTCCGCGTTCTGTTTTCGGATATTCTCCGACCGCCGCGAGCGTGTGGTTTCGACCGCGGTTCGTCACATTCCGTGGTCGCGAGCACCAGGATTCCTGAAAACGCCGGGATTCTGGTAATCCGTTGCTTCTGACGGTCAACGATCACTGGCGGTCGCCGGCACCAACGACTGCATGGGTGCGGCCGGGCTCGGCACCACGCTCATCACCTACGGGGCCACCGGCGCCGGGGGCCTCGCCCGGTCCCGTTTCTGCTGGCAGCCACACGGTCACCTTGAAGATGAAGAAGACGGGCATCGGCAGCAACAACGCGCAGTGCGTCCCGCTGGCCAGGCCACCATTCCGTGGCGGGTCAGCGTCGCGACCGCCACCTTCGCCGGCAGCTACACGGGCCCCGGCTACAACTTCGTCGTCAACGCCAACATCAACTACGACCCTCCGGTGACGACCACGACGACGCGCCGCCACCACCACGACCACTGTGGCTCCGACCACGACGACGACGACTGCGCCGCCGGCGACGAAGACCTTCACCTGCGACGACATCCCGCTGCCGGCCTCGTCACTGGTGCTGTCGAAGAGCCGCTGCCTCGCCCCGGGGGAGACCGTAAGGTCAGCGCTCCTGCCGGTGCCTTCGCCGGCCCCGGCTCCGCGTTCGTCCTCCAGTGCAACCCCGACCCGGCCATCCCGACCGACGGCAGCGGCTGCAACGTCGGTGGCCTGGCAGTCGGCCCCATCGGCGGTGACGGCTCGATGGCGTCCACCGACGTGGTGATCAAGACCGGGGCAGTCGGGAGCGACCCGCGCTCGGTCTGCCCGCCGACCCAGGTCCAGGCCGATGCCGGGGTCGTCAACTGCCTGATCGCCGCGGCCCCCGGTGGGGACTCCACCAAGGCCCTGCCGCGGCCTTCACCGTGGCCGGCCAGACCGTCGAGCTTCCGGTCGATCCGTCCGGCAACCCGACCACGCCGACCACCACCCCTGCCGGCAGCGGCGGCGGTGACGTCGAGGTGCTCGGCACCACGACCGTCGCCCCGGTGACCCTGCGGGACCCTGCCCTACACCGGCCTCGGCGGGAACACCTGGTTCATCGTCGGCATGGCCATCCTCCTCGTCGACATCGGTGCGGTGGCCTCCTCGGTCGCCCGGCGCCGCATGGTCGGCTGAACCGGTAGCCAGATCACGATCTCGGTCGGCCCATGGGTCGACCCTGCCCTCCTGCAGCGGCGGGTCCCGCGGGGCCTGCCGCTGCGGTCGAGCGCCCAACGGCGTTGGCCGTGCCTCCGGGTACGGCTAACGCCGGAGGGCAGCCAGGGTCTTCTCGACCAGCGCGAGCTGGTCGTGCCCGGTCTTCACGGCCTCCCGCACCACCTCGAGGGCGGTGACGGTGCCGCCGCCGGCGACGCTGGCGGTGCGGTTCCACTGGTCGCCGGGCACTGCGGCCACGGCGTCGGCCAATGCCGCGGCCTCGTCGTCGAGCTGCTCGAGCACGCTCGGCACGGTCTCGCGCACCGGGGCCTCCCAGTCACGCAGCGAACGGTCGATCACCGCGCCGTGCACCACCGGGGTGTCGTTGATCTGGATCTGGCGCAGGGCCTCCCGCAGCACGGTCCAGGTGCGCACGACCTGGGCGGTCTGGTCGACGGCCGACTCACCGTCGGGACCGACCTGCTGGCCGAGCTCCTCGATGCTCTCGTCGCCGTCGATCGGCGACAGCGCCGACCGGAAGCGCCGGGGGTAGGACCGCAGCGCGGTGACGGCGTCGTTGGGTGAGATCGAGCTCGTATCGAAGGTCACGAGGGCGAACCTACCCGGCCGCTCAGTCGTCGGACCCTGATCCCCGCGGTGTGGGCGCGAGGTGGGCGGGCAGCACGTCGTAGCCGGCGGGCTCGGTGGCGAAGCGGCCGGCGCCGCCGGTGAGAGCCCGGAGGTCGATGGCGTAGCGGTTGAGCTCACCCACGGGGACCACCGCGTCGATCACCGTCTCTCCGTCGCTGCCGGGGATGGTGCCCTGCACCCGGCCCCGTCGGGTCGACAGGTCGCCGAGCACCTCGCCCTGCAGCTCGTTGGGCACGGTGACGAAGAGGCGGGCGATGGGCTCCAGGGCCACCGGCTCGGCCGCGGCCAGCGCGTCGCGCAGGGCGATGCGGGCCGCGCCCTTGAAGGCCATCTCGGAGGAGTCGACCGGATGGTGCTTGCCGTCGACGAGGCGCACCCGGATGTCGACCACCGGCAGGCCGAGCGCACCGCTCTCGCCCATGGTCTCGACGATGCCCTTCTCGACCGCAGGGATGTACTGGCGGGGGATGGCGCCGCCGACGACCTCGTCGACGAACTCGAGGCCCTCACCCCGCTCGCGGGGCTCGACCACGATCGACACCACGGCGAACTGCCCGTGCCCGCCGCTCTGCTTCTTCAGCTTGCCCTCGGCGCTGCCGGTGCCGGTGATCGTCTCCCGGTAGGGGATGCGCACGTCGTCGGTGGTGACGGTCACCCCGAACTTCCGGGCCAGGCGCTCGAGGGCGACGGCGAGGTGCAGGTCGCCCTGGCCGCCGAGCTGGGTCTGGTGGACCTCGTCGTCGCGGCGGATCGCCAGCGCAGGGTCGTCCTCGACCAGGCGGTGCAGGGCCGTGGCCAGCTTGTCCTCGTCGGCGGCCTCGACGGCCGAGACCGCCACCCAGTGGACGGGGTCGGGCACCGGCGGGGCCGGCACGGTGACCGGGGTGCCCTTGGGGGCGAGGGTGTCGCCGGTGACCGTGTCGCTCAGCTTGGCGACGGCGGCGATGTCGCCCGCGGGGACGTCGGCCACCTCGACGTGCTCCTTGCCGCAGAGGGTGAAGAGGCCGTGCAGGCGCTCGTCGGCACCGCTGCGGGGGTTCACCAGGTGGTCGTCGGGGCGCACGGTGCCCGAGAGCACCCGGAACAGGGCGACCTGGCCGACGAAGGGGTCGGCGGCGGTGCGGAAGACCTGCACCAGGGCCTGGCCGGAGGGGTCGGGGACCACGATGGTGGTGGTGTCGCCGGCCTGGACCTCCACGCCGGGGCGATCGAGGGGGGAGGGGCCGATCTCGCAGATGAAGTCGGCGAGGCGGTCGATGCCGATGCGCTCGGTGGCCGAGCCGCACACGACCGGGAACACGATGGCGTCGTCGACGCCGCGGGCCAGGGTGTGCTCGAGCTCCTCGACCGACGGCATGTCGCCGGCCAGGTAGCGCTCGAGCTGCTCGTCGTCGCCGACCACGATGCCCTCGATGAGGTTGTCGTGGATCTCGTGCTCGGTGTCGAGCATCTCGTCGGGGATGGGCCCGCTGGTGCGCTCGCCACCGTCGTAGAGGTGGGCGGTCTCCGAGAGCAGGTCGGCCACGCCGTGGAAGGCGCCCTCGCTGCCGATCGGGAGCTCCAGCGGGGCGATGCCGGCGCCCAGGACCTCGCGGAGCTCGGCGAGGGTGCCGTCGAACGACGAGCGGTCGCGGTCGAGCTTGTTGACGAAGATCATCCGGGGGAGCCCGAGCGCCGAGGCCTCGCGCCACAGGCGGCGGGTGCCTGGCTGCACGCCGTCGGTCGCGCTCACGACGAACACGGCGAGGTCGGCCACCTGGAGCGCCACCGACGCCTCACCCAGGAAATCGGGGGAGCCGGGGGTGTCGAGCAGGTTGATCTTGTGGCCCTTCCACTCGAACGGGGCCAGGGCCAGCCCGAGCGAGACGCCCGCTGCGCTGCTCCTCGGGCTCGAAGTCGCACGTGGTGGTGCCGTCCTCGACCCGACCGGCTCGGGGGATGGCCCCCGCCTCGACCAGCAAGGCCTCGGCGAGCGTGGTCTTGCCCGTTGCCCCGTGGCCCACCAGGGCGACGTTGCGGATGGCTTCCGGTGCGAATGATCGCATGGCGACCTCCCGTTGTGGAACGGCCCGAGGCGGGCCTCCGGGGCTGACTGTACGTCCGCCACACGAGGCGTGCTGCTACCGTGAAGCGGTCACCCGACACGCGTAGTGGCCGGGCATCTGCACGATCCCGATGCCGGTTCCGACGCTCATCGGGGGTGCCCCCACCAAGGAGAAGGCCATGCTCGACGGACGCTGGCGGACGAGCATCGAGAAGGGACTCAGACCGGTCGGCGTCAAGCTGCGCCGGGCCGGGATCTCGGCCGACGTGCTCACCGGCGCGGGCGTGGTCATGGCCGCCTGCGCGGCCGTCTCGATCGCCACCGGCCACCTCTCGCTGGGCCTGCTGTTCCTCGTGCTCACCGGCCTCCCCGACGCCCTCGACGGCGCGGTGGCCAAGGCCGCCGGCACCGCCGGGCCCCGTGGCTCGTTCTTCGACTCCGTCGCCGACCGCGTCTCCGACACGCTGCTGCTCGGTGGCGTCGCCTGGTACCTCGCCACCACCCAGCCCGGCCTGATGCCGCTGCTCCCGATGGCCGTGCTCGGCGCCTCGCTGATCATCTCCTACGAGCGGGCCAAGGCCGAGTCCCTCGGCTTCAACGCCAAGGGCGGCGTCATGGAGCGCGCCGAGCGCACCATCGCCCTCGGGCTCGGCCTCCTGTTCGAGGCCCTGCTGGTCCCGATCCTGTGGCTGATGCTCGCCCTCACCGTGCTCACCGCCGTCCAGCGGTTCGTGAAGGTGTGGCGCCAGGCCTCGCAGGAGCGCCCGGCGGTCATCACCACCCGGCGGGCGGCGCGTCGTCGGGCGGCTCGCTCGGCCTCGACCGCCTCGACGGCCTGGCGCCAGAACCTCCAGGCCCGTCGTCGGCGCTAGGAGCCGGGTGGGCTTCGATCTCGTCACCACCGCCTATCGCAGCGCGGCGGCCTACTCCCGCGCCGTGCCGCGGCCGGTGGCCGACCTCACCGCCAAGGCGCTGAGCCGGGCGGCGGCCACGGTGTCGGCCGAGCGCCGCATGCTCGTGGCCCGGCACCTGCGCCGGGCCCGTCCCGAGCTCGAGGGCCGGGCCCTCGACCGTGCCGTCGACGCCACCTTCGACAGCTACGCCCGCTACTGGATCGACTCGTTCCGCCTGCCCGGCCTGCCCGTCGCCGAGGTCGACCGCCACTTCGGCGTCGAGGGCTTCCACCACGTCACCGAGTCCGCGGCCGCCGGCCGGGGCACGATCGTCGCCCTGCCCCACCTGGGCGGGTGGGAGTGGGCCGGCTTCTGGCTCACCCGGGTCATGGGCATGCCGGTCACGGTCGTCGTCGAGCCGGTGGAGCCGCCGGCTCTCTTCGAGTTCTTCAGCGACTTCCGCCGCCAGCTGGGCATGAACATCGTGCCCCTGGGGCCGTCGGCCGCCGGTGAGGTGCTGCGGGCGCTCAAGGCCAACCACGTGGTCTGCCTGCTCTCCGACCGCGACATCATCGGCGACGGCGTCGAGCTCGAGTTCTTCGGCGAGACCACCACGCTGCCCGCCGGGCCCGCCACGCTCGCCCTGCGCACCGGTGCCCGCATCCTGCCGGTCGGCTGCTACTTCGAGGGCAGCCACGGCCACCACGCCATCGTGCAGCCCCCGCTCCCCGCCGAGCGCGAGGGCCGCCTGCGGGCCGACGTCGCTCGCGTCACCGGAGACCTGGCGGTGCGCCTCGAGGAGCTCATCCGGGCCGATCCGCTGCAGTGGCACCTCCAGCAGCCCAACTGGCCGAGCGACTACGACGCCCTCGACGCCATCGGCAAGCCCCATCCCCGGCCTGCGGTGGGGCCGTCGGCCGCCCCGTCGGCCGATCCGGTGCACTGACCCGTGCGCATCGGTCTCGTCTGCCCCTACAGCCTCACCCTGCCCGGCGGCGTGCAGGGCCAGGTGCTCGCGCTCGCCCGGTCGCTGCGGGCCCTCGGCCACGAGGTCCGGGTGCTCGGCCCCTGCGACGGCCCGCCGCCCGATTCCGGCGTCACGCCGCTCGGCGACAGCATCCCCACCGCGGTGAACGGCTCGATGGCCCCGATCGCCCCCGACCCGTCGGCTCAGCTGCGCACCATCCGGGCCCTGCGCGACGAGCGCTTCGACGTCGTGCAACCTGCACGAGCCCTTCGCCCCCGGGGTCACCCAGACCGCCCTGCTCTTCAAGCAGCAGCCCATCGTCGGCACCTTCCACGCCGCCGGCGAGATCGCGGCCTACCGCTGGCTCAACCCCATCGTGCGGTGGATGGCCGGCAAGATCGACCTGCGCTGCGCGGTGTCCGAGGACGCCCGGGCGATGGCCCACCACTTCGTCGGCGGCGAGTACGAGCTCGTGTTCAACGGCGTCGAGCTCGAGCCCTTCGCCGCGGCCGTGCCGTCGCCCAAGGACGAGCCCACCATCTTCTTCCTCGGACGCCACGAGCCCCGCAAGGGCCTGGCCGTCCTGCTCGAGGCGATGGGGGAGATGCCGGCCGGCGTGCGCCTCTGGGTGGGCAGCGACGGCCCCGAGACCGAGGCGCTGCGACGCGAGGTCGCCGGCGACGTGCGCATCGAGTGGCTCGGCCGCCTCTCCGACGCCGAGAAGATGGCGCGCCTGAAGGCCGCCGACGTGTTCTGCGCCCCGTCGCTGTCGGGCGAGTCGTTCGGGGTGGTGCTGATCGAGGCGATGGCCGCGTCCACCGCCGTCGTCGCCAGCGACCTCCCGGGCTACGCCAACGTGGCCCGGGCCGGGCGCGATGCGCTCCTGGTGCCCCCGGGCGACCCCAGCGCCCTGGCCGCCGCGCTCCGACGGGTGCTCACCGAACCGGCCCTGGCGGCGGGCCTGGTGGCCTCGGGTCGGGAGCGGGCCGCCGAGTTCTCGATGACCCGCCTGGCCGAGACCTACGTCGATCTCTACGAGCGGGTCGCGAGCCGCCGGTAGGCTCGTCCAGTCCCGTTCCCGACCGAAGGCCCTGCGTGACCGCAACCGTCGAGCTCTCGCCGCCCCGTCCCCGGCTCCTCGTGGCCGCCGCCGTGGTGCCGCTGGTGGCCCTCGGGGTCATCCTCACCGCCGCCCTCTTCCTCGTCGCCGGCATCTGGGGCCTGCTGGCCGGCATCGTCATCACCGCCGGCGTCGTCGCCCTGCGGGCCCGGGCCCTCACCAGCGGCATCCGCCAGCGGGTGCTGGCCTCGCTCGACCCCCGCCCGGCCGACGCCACCACCGAGTCGCGCCTGGTCAACCTGGCCGACGGCCTCTCGGCCACCAGCGGTGTGCCGCTGCCCGACCTGTTCGTCCTCGACGACCCCGGCGCCAACATGCTCGTGGTCGGAGAGGCGTCGGCCACCCCGGCCGTGGTCGTGACCTCCGGCCTGCTCGGCGCGCTCGACCGCATCCAGCTCGAGGCCGTCGTGGCCTGGGCGTTCGCCGAGCTGCGCCAGGGGGAGCTGCCGGCGGCGTCGGTGGCGGTCACCACTGTCGCCCGCTCGGCCATCACCCTCGCCGGCGGTGGCCCGGGGGCCCTCGCGGTGCGCCCGTTCCGCGGGCTGTTCTCGGCCGGGTACGCCTACGTCGCCGACCCCGACCGCGACCTCCTCCTCGACCAGGCCGCGGCATCGCTCACCCGCTACCCGCCGGGCCTGCTCAGTGCCCTCGCCCGCATGGCCCAGGTCGGCACCACCGTCGCCCGGGCCCGCCCCGAGTCGGCCCACCTCTGGATGGCCGACCCCGGGGTGGCCGTGCCCGGCATGCCGCCGCGGCCTCTGCTCGAGCTGCGCGTCGAGGCCCTTCGCCTGCTCTGAGCGCCAGGTGTCACCGACGACACCCCATCTCGCTTCGTCAGCCGGGCACCCCCGCCCGTAGACTCGCCCGCATGGCAGATCAGTTCACCGAAGGGCTCGTGGCGCGCGAGACGGGCACCCAGCTCGTCAAGCGAGGCCTGGCCGAGATGCTCAAGGGCGGCGTCATCATGGACGTCGTCGACGCCGAGCAGGCCAGGATCGCCGAGGACGCCGGCGCCGTGGCCGTCATGGCGCTCGAGCGCGTGCCCTCCGACATCCGCCGCGACGGCGGTGTCGCCCGGATGAGCGATCCCGAGATGATCGAGGGCATCAAGGCCGTCACCACCATCCCGGTGATGGCCAAGGCCCGCATCGGCCACTTCGTCGAGGCCCAGATCCTCCAGGCCCTCGGCGTCGACTACGTCGACGAGTCCGAGGTCCTCACGCCGGCCGACGAGGCCCACCACATCGACAAGTGGGCCTTCACCGTCCCGTTCGTGTGCGGCGCCACCAACCTCGGTGAGGCCCTCCGCCGCATCTCCGAGGGTGCGTGCATGATCCGCTCCAAGGGCGAGGCCGGCACCGGCAACATCGTCGAGGCCGTGCGCCACCTGCGCTCGATCCTCGGCGACATCCGCAAGATCACCACCGCCGACCAGGCCGAGCTGTTCGACTGGGCCAAGAAGCTCCAGGCCCCGCTCCCGCTCGTGCAGGAGATCGCCGAGACCGGCACCCTCCCGGTGCCGATGTTCTGCGCCGGCGGCATCGCCACCCCGGCCGACGCCGCCCTCGTCATGCAGCTGGGTGCCGAGGCCGTGTTCGTGGGCTCGGGCATCTTCAAGAGCGACGACCCCGCCACCCGGGCGAAGGCCATCGTCGAGGCCACCACCAACTTCCGTGACGCCGACATCCTCGCCAAGGTCAGCCGTGGCCTCGGTGCGGCGATGCCGGGCCTCGAGATCGGCACGCTGGAGACCAAGCTCGCCGACCGGGGTTGGTGAGCGGCGCCCGCCGCCCACCCCATCTCGTCTGACCGTGCCCACCCAGCCATCGGAGCCCCCAGGTGCCGGCCCATCGGGTCGGCGTCCTCGCCCTGCAGGGCGCGTTCGCGCTGCACGTGCACGCCCTGGAGCGCCTCGGGGTCGACGCGGTCGAGGTGCGCACCGGCGCTGAGCTGGCCTCGGTCGAAGCCCTCGTGATCCCGGGGGGCGAGTCGACCACCATGTCGAAGCTCCTGGTCGCCATGGAGCTCTTCGACCCGCTGGCCGACCGGCTCGCCGCCGGCATGCCCACGCTCGGCACCTGCGCCGGGATGATCCTGCTCGCCCGTGAGGTCCTCGACGGCCGGGCCGACCAGCGCTCGTTCGGCGCCATCGACATCTCGGTGCGGCGCAACGCCTTCGGCCGCCAGGTCGACTCCTTCGAGGCCGACCTGAACGTCACCGGCCTGCCCGAGGCGCCGGTGCACGCGGTGTTCATCCGCGCTCCCGTCGTCGAGGCCGTCGGCCCCGACGTCGAGGTGCTCGCCCAGGTCGAGCAGGGCCGTCCCGTGGCGTGTCGCCAGGGGAAGGTCATCGTCACGTCGTTCCATCCGGAGCTCTCACCCGACCTTCGGGTGCACGAGCTGTTCCTGCGGGAGCTGGCAGCATGACCGCACCGTCGGCCACGCTGTCCGCGTCCGTTCGTCGCCAAAGGGGTACCTGATGTCCGGCCATTCCAAGTGGGCCACGATCAAGCACAAGAAGGGCGCCGCCGACAAGGCCCGCGGCAAGCTCTTCGCCAAGCTCATCCGTCAGGTCGAGGTGGCCGCCCGCGAGGGCGGTGGCGATCCGGACATGAACCCGACGCTGCGCACGATGTACCAGAAGGCCCGCAGCGCGTCGGTGCCGCTCGACACCATCGAGAAGGCCATCAAGCGGGGCACCGGCGACCTCGAGGGCGTCATCTACGAGCAGATCACCTACGAGGGCTACGCGCCCCACGGCGTCGCCATCCTCATCGACGTGCTCACCGACAACCGCAACCGCACGGGCAGCGACATCCGCACGGCTCTGAAGAAGAACGGCGGCTCCATCGCCGAGCCGGGCGCGGTCTCGTGGCAGTTCGAGCGCAAGGGCGTCGTCATCATCCCGGTCACCGCCGAGGAGGACGACATCATGATGGCGGCCCTCGACGCCGGCCTCGAGGACCTCGTCGCCGAGGGCGACACCTGGCGCCTCACGACCGCCCCGACCGATCTGCCCGCCGTGCGCACGGCGCTGGAGGAGGCGGGCATCGCCATCGAGTCGGCCGACACCACCATGGTGTCGAGCACGGAGGTGATGCTCGACTCGGCGGAGGCGGCCAAGTCGGTCCTGCGGGTCATCGACGCCCTCGAGGACAACGACGACGTCCAGGACGTCTACGCCAACTTCGACATCCCCGACGAGATCATGGCGACCGTCGAGGTCTGATCCTCGGCGGTCGCACCTGCCTCAGCAGGCGTTGATCCAGATCCTCCATCCGGTGGCGGCGTCGTACGTGCCGTAGAACTGGATGCCGTCGACCCGGCCCTCCCAGTCCGGGAGGTCACCCATGCCAGGGCTCGGGTCCCACGTGACGGAGATCGGCTCGGTGGCGACGAACCCGCCCACGCTCGCGCAACCGGCGTTCCGCAGAACGATGTCCTCGATGCGGGCTGCGAGGGCTTCCGCCGGCCGGGACTCGGGAGCCGCCACCTCGAAGGCCGGGGTGCGGTCGGCCGTGGAGACCAGGGCGGCGAGATCGCCTTCGAAGCGAGCCGCCGCCGGCGCGCCCAGGACGAAACAGCCGTTGTCGGTGTACTCGATCCGAGGTCGCGTGCCCTCGGTGCTCACGCACCAGATGCTCATCGACGCCAGCCGTGAGACCAGGTCGCTGTAGACGAGCAGGCCGGCACGCTCGAGCTCGTCGGGCATGCCGGCCGGCAGTGCGTCCGCGAGGGCGCCGATGCTGATGCCGTTCAGCAACTCCACCGTGCGCTGGTCGTAGGTGATGGTCTCCTCGGTGGCGGCGGCGTTGATCCGCTGTGCCGCCTCGGCCAGGTCACGGTCGGCGATGGCAGCGAGATCGATGAAGGGCTGCAACTGGTCGGTCGCGGTCGATCGCTTCACCGTGGTGGACGGCATCACGGTGGTCGTGACGGCCGTCGTGTCCGGGCCGACCCGCTGCTCGTCGGTGCCACACCCCATGACGGCCATCGCCGTCGCGAAGGCCATCACCACGAGGGCCCGGAGGTGGCGGCGGGGTCGGTTCGGCAGGGTCATGACGACCCTCCGATCGGTCGTGCGGCCCGGTGGACCGCGGGAGTCAGGCGTTCATGTCCCAGCGGTCCGGGCTCTCGTGCTCGGGGGCCAGGGCTGCGAACACGTGGGCCTTGAGCTCGGACTTCAGGTCCACCCATTCGACGCCGTACCGCAACATCCCGGGTGTCTCGGTGCGCTCTCGGCGATGGACGGAGACCACCGTGTCCTGGTCGTGGTACCGGATGACGGCCAGCAGGTCGGGCCCGATCGACATCGCCGTCGGCCCACGGATCGAGGCACCGGTGACCGAGAGGTCCTCGATCAGACCGGGCCAGGTGCGGGGCGGCTTGCGCCCGTTGCCGGGCTCGTGCGGCTCGATCCAGCTCACCTCGAGCCCGTAGATGGCCACCCGCTCACCGATGCGCTGTTCGAACGCAGGGGTGCCGGTCGAATAGTCGACGCCGGTCATGACCGAACCTCCCGAGGTCAGCCTGGTGGGCACCTCGTCTTGCACTTCGGAGTGTGCGCCCGGACGCGGCCCCGGCACAGGGGCGCAGGTCCCGTGCCGGACGGCCGATCGGGCCTTCGGCCCGCCCGTCGGACCGGGAGGGCGTTGCCGGTCCCCGTGGCCCCTCGCGTAAGTTGTGGCCGTGCCGCTCCCCGAACCCCTCCTCGTCCCGGCGCCCGTGTGTGGGCCCGCGCCGATCCGCGAGGCCTGAGCCGTGCCGAGGGCGGGAGATCCGGCGCCGGGGTTCAGCCTCGAGGGCACCGACGGCACCGACACCGGGCGTCGCACCTACTCCCTCGAGGAGTTCCGCGGCGATCCCGTGGTGCTGGTCTTCTACCCGGCCGACAACTCGCCGGTCTGCACCGTGCAGCTGCGGAGCTACACGGTGGACATCGGAGCGTTCGCCGAGACGGGCGCCCAGGTCCTCGCCATCAGCCCGCAGTCCGTCGAGGCCCACGACACCTTCGCCGCCGACAACGGTGGCTTCGCGTTCCCCCTGTTGGCCGATGTCGACAAGGCGGTGGGCCGCGAGTACGGGATCCTCGGCCCGATCGGCTTCTACCGGCGCTCGGTGTTCGTGATCGACCGTGAGGGCATCGTCCGGTGGGCCCACCGGGCCACCGCCGGGCTCACCTTCCGCCCTGTCGACGAGATCGTCGGCGTGGTGCGCTCGCTCGACGCCTGACCGACCTCAGGGTCGGTTCTTGCGGCGCTGCACCTCTTTGGCCATCTTGGCGAACCGCTTGCCGGCCTTGCGGGCCTCGACGGGGTTGGCCCGCACCTGCGACGCCTCGGCCTCGGCGATGTAGACCTTCCAGCGCTCGAACCGCACGGGGTCGATCTCGCCGGTCTCGAGCGCGGCGCGGATGGCGCATCCCGGCTCGGTGTCGTGGCTGCAGTCGCTGAAGCGGCAGGTCTCGGCGACCTCGGCGATCTCGGGGAAGGTGTCCTCCACGGCTTCGGCCTCGGCGACCAGGCCGACCTCGCGGATGCCGGGGGAGTCGATGAGCACGCCGTCGTCGGCGAGCAGGTGCAGCTCACGGGTGGTGGTGGTGTGGCGACCCTTGGAGTCACCGGCTCGTACCTCACCCACCGCGACGCGTTCGCTGCCGAGCAGCGCGTTGACGATGCTGGACTTCCCGGCCCCGGACTCGCCGAGCAGGGCCACCGACCGGTGGGCGATGAGGGCACTCAGCTCCTCGAGGCCCACGCCCTCCTGCACAGAGGTGATGACCACCGGAACGCCGGGGTTGCCGGCTCGCACCTCGGCGGCGGCATCCTCGGGATCGACGGCGTCGGGGCCCTCGGACTTGGTGAGCACGACCACCGGCTCGGCGCCGGCGTCGTGGGCGATCGCCGTGCCGCGCTGGATGCGCCCGTCCTTCACCGGTCGGTCGAGGCCACAGACGAGCAGGAGCCGATCGATGTTGGCCGCCAGCTGCTGCTCGCCGCCGTTGGAGGACCGGCGCCGCAGCAACGAGCGACGGGGGAGCACGGTGACGACCTCGTCGGCGACCACCGCGACCCAGTCGCCGACCGTCGGCTCCGGGTCGAGGCGGATGGTGAACATGACGGTGCGGGGCCCGTCGTCGAAGGCCAGCACGAGGCCGGCGCCGTGGTGCTGGAGCACCCGCGCCGGGCGGGCGTCGGGGCCCAC
Organism: uncultured Actinomycetes bacterium; assembly: GCA_963702555.1. Taxonomy (GTDB): domain Bacteria; phylum Actinomycetota; class Acidimicrobiia; order Acidimicrobiales; family Acidimicrobilacustridaceae; genus CAMFLJ01. Next base: position 391,229 of record CAVPCW010000014.1, on the reverse strand, counting down.
CTCGGCCAGCGCCGCGGCCCATCCGTCGTCCCACCCGAGCGGCAGGAGGGAGGCGAAGGGATCGCCCATCGCCGTCAGTGCCCGGGCACCTCTCCGGTGGTGACGTACGTGTCGAGACGCTCGAGGGTCTTCGTCATGTTCGCCGGGTGCTTCTCGGGGTAGCCCATCTTCTCGATGAACCACGGGCTGCGTGCGGTGGACCAGTCGAAGGTCTCGGTGACGTTCGTGCCGCCCTCGACGGGCTCGAGGGCGTAGCGCCACCGGTGCTTGCCGAGGTGCTGCCAGGCGATGAGGCGGCCCTCCTCGAACTCCACGACCGTGTTCTTCGTCGAGTACGGGACGCCCATCTTCATGCCCATGGAGAACTTCGAGCCGAGCGAGAGGCGCTGGGGGTTGCCCTTCGCCTGCTTCACCGTGCCCGACCCGTCGATGATCCCGTGCTTGGCCGGGTCGGCGAGCACGGCGAAGATCGCGTCGGGCTCGGCCGCGATCACCCGGCTCACCGACACCTGCCGGGTGGTCCCTGAGGTCGTGGTCATGCCCCGATCCTCTCAGGCTGCGGCGGGCCGGTCGAGCAGCGCCCGGAGCGCGACCTCGAGGGTGCGGTGCTGGAAGGGGAAGCCCTGCTCCTCGAGGACCGCAGGGAGGACCCGCTGGCTGGTGAAGAGGAGCGAGTCGGCGAGCTCCCCACCGAGCAGCAGCTTGGGCCCGAACGAGGGCACGGGGAGGATCGTGGGCCGGTGCAGGACGGTGCCGAGCACCTTGGTCATCTCGCCGTTGGTGACCGGCTCGGGGGCGGTGAGGTTCACCGGCCCGGTGACGTCGTGGTCGAGGAGCCAGCGAAGGGCGCCGACCTCGTCGTCGAGGCTGATCCAGCTCCACCACTGGCGCCCGGAGCCCATCCGCCCGCCGACGCCGAGCTTGAAGAGCGGGAGGAGCTTGGCGAGGGCCCCGCCGTTCGGGGAGAGCACGATGCCGGTGCGGGGGTGGGTGACGCGGATGCCGGCTTCGACGGCCGGGGCCGCGGCGGCCTCCCAGTGCACACAGACGTCGGCGAGGAAGTCGTTGCCGACCGGGCTCTGCTCGGTGACGGCGGTGTCGCCGGTGTCGCCGTAGATCCCCATGGCCGAGCCGCTGACGAAGACGGCGGGCGGCTGGTCGAGCCCGGCGATGGTGCGGGCGAGGAGGTCGGTGCTCGTCGTGCGGCTCTCGAGGACCTCGCGCTTGTAGGCATCGTTCCAGCGCTTGTCGCCGATGCCCGCGCCCGAGAGGTTGACCAGGCCGTCGATGCCCTCGAGGGCGGCGGCGTCGATGGTGCCGGCGGCGGGGTCCCACTGCACGGCCTGCTCCCCGGGTGCGACCGCTCGGCGGACGAGGGGCAGCACGTCGTGGCCGTCGAGGCGCAGCGACCGCGCCAAGGCGGTGCCGATCAGGCCGCTGGCGCCACTGATGGCGATCTTCAAGGGATTCTCCTGGCTGGGGTCGGGGGGCCCGCTCCCACTCCGGAACACCGCGGAGGCCCGAGGTATGCCCGGTGCGGAGGGGCGGCCCGCCCGGGCCGCTAGCCTCGGCGCCCGATGAGCACCCGGAAGCTGATCCTTCTGTCGTTGGCGTGTGGCGTGGCGATCCTGGCCGCGGCCACCGTCCAGCTGTTCATGATCACGAAGTAGGCGATGCCGACCACCGACGGTCCCACCGACCCCGTCGAGGCATCCGACGACGCCATCGAGGCGCCGGCTCGGGCGCGGCGGCGCGGTCGTTCGGCCCCCTGCCGGTCCCCGAGGTGGAGGCCGACCCCGACGCGGACGCCGACGAGTCGGCCCTCGAGCAGTCGCAGCACTCCCAGCAGTGACGGTGGGCCCGGCCGCCCGGAGGCTCACCCGATCCATCGTGTGACTCCTGTCGCGACCGGTCGCAGCGCCTCGTACGACGGTTCGCGGCCGCCGTCGCCGTGGGTAGGCTCGAACGGTTCACATCGAGGAGGTGGTCCCCACGGCCGAGAACTACGACGTCGTCATCATCGGAGGCGGGCCCGCGGGCTACGCCGCCGCTCTCTATGGCGCGTCCGCCGGTCTCAACATCGCCCTGGTCGAGAAGGCCAAGGTCGGAGGCACGTGCCTCCACGTGGGGTGCGTCCCTGCCAAGGAGCTGCTCGAGACGGCCGCCGTGCGGCGCGCCATCGCCGGTTCGGCGCTCTTCGGTCTCACCACCGCCGAGCCCACGCTCGACTTCTCCGTCACCCAGCAGCGCAAGCAGCAGGTCATCGACGGCCTGTTCACCGGCCTCTCGGGCCTGCTCAAGCGGCGCAAGGTCACCGTCTACGACGGCATCGGCAGCCTCCACGCCGACCACCTCGTGAAGATCACGGGTGGCGAGTCCGGCGACGTCGAGGTCACCGGCACCCACGTGCTGCTCGCCTCCGGGTCGGTGCCCCGCACCATCCCCGGCTTCGACATCGACGGCACCCGGGTCATCACCTCCGACGAGCTGCTGTCGCTGCAGAAGCTCCCCGCGTCGGCGGTGGTCATCGGCGGCGGCGCCATCGGCTGCGAGTTCGCGTCGATGATGTCCGACCTCGGCACCGAGGTCACGATCCTCGAGGCCCTCCCCAAGATCCTTCCCGGCTGCGACGACGACATCACCCGCGTCGTGCTCAAGTCCTTCAAGGACCGCGGCATCCAGGTCCGCACCGGCGTCAGCGTCAACGGCCACGAGCCCCACGACCACGACGGCGGCACCAAGGTGCTGTTCGGCGACGGCGAGTCCATCGACGTCGAGACCGTGGTCGTGTCGGTCGGTCGCCGGCCGCTGTCGGACAACCTCGGCCTCGACGGCACCAAGGTCGAGGTCAGCGAGCGGGGCCACGTCGTCGTCGACGACTGGTGCCGCACCGCCGAGCCGGGCGTCTACGCCCTCGGCGACCTCATCGCCACCCCCGCCCTCGCCCACGTCGGCTTCGCCGAGGGCATCCTCGTCATCCAGGACATCCTCGGCGAGGACCCGGTGCCGGTCGACTACGGCAAGGTCCCGTGGTGCATCTACTGCCACCCCGAGGTCAGCTTCGTCGGCCACACCGAGGCCTCGGCCAAGGAGGCCGGCTTCGACGTCATCGTCAGCAAGCACCGCTACGCCGGCAACGGCCGGGCGCTCATCCTCGGTGAGCCCGAGGGCATGGTGAAGGTCATCGCCGAGAAGCGCTCCGACGGAACCGGTGGTCGGCTCCTCGGCGTGCACATGGTCGGCCCGTGGGTCACCGAGCAGCTCGGCCAGGCGTACCTGGCCGTCAACTGGGAGGCCAACGCCGACGAGGTGGCCAAGTTCATCCAGCCCCACCCCACCCTCTCCGAGCTCTTCGGTGAGAGCGTGCTCGCCCTCACCGGTCGCTCGCTGCACGGCTGACCCGGGCCCCGCCCGGCCTCGGCCACCCGCATCCGCTTCCCGGCGCCACCCCACGGCGCCCCCCGTTCGAACCTCGATCCCCGCATCCGGAGGAACCCCGCCCCATGGCCGAGATCCAGCTGCCCCAACTCGGTGAGTCGGTCACCGAAGGCACCATCACCAAGTGGTTCAAGCAGGTGGGGGAGACCATCGCCGAGGACGAGGTCCTCTTCGAGGTCTCGACCGACAAGGTCGACTCCGAGGTGCCCTCGCCCGTGTCGGGCGTGCTCACCGAGATCCGCGTGCCCGAGGGCGACACCGTCGACGTCGGCACCGTGATCGCCGTCGTCGGCGACGCCGGGGCCGCGCCGGCCCCTGCGGCGGCCGCTGCCCGCTCGAGCCGGCCCCTGCTCCCGAGCCGGCGCCCGCCCCTGTGGTCGCGGCACCCGCCACTCCTGCGCCGGCGCCCGCTCCGGCTCCTGCACCGGCTCCGGCTCCGGCGCCCGCTCCGGCGCCCGCTCCGGCGGCCGAGGCGGCACCCGCTGACGGCACCGCCGGCAAGCTGCTGTCGCCGATCGTGCGCCAGCTGGTCAACGACTACGGCCTCGACGCCTCCAGCATCGTCGGCACCGGTCCCGGGGGTCGCATCACCCGCGCCGACGCCGAGGCCGCCATCCGCTCCGGCGTGGCGTCGTCGCAGGCCCCGGCCGCCGCTCCCGCGGCGGCCCCCTCGGCCCCGGCTGCCGCTCCGGCCGCCCCCGCTGCTCCGGCGGCATCGCGTCGCCCCGCCCCCGCCCCGCGCAGCGGCACCGGCGACACCGTCGAGCCGCTCAACAACATCCGGCGCCGCACGGGCGAGCACATGGTCATGTCGAAGCAGACCTCGCCGCACGCCTACACGATCGTCGAGGTCGACTACGAGAACGTCGAGCGGGTCCGCCGGCGCCACCGTGAGGCCTTCCGCGAGCAGGAGGGCTTCAGCCTCACCTACCTGCCCTTCATCTCCCGGGCCGTCATCGACGCCCTGCGCGACTTCCCGCACATGAACGCCTCGGTGGGCGACGGCGAGCTCGTGGTGCACAACTACGTGAACCTCTCCATCGCCGTCGACCTCGACTTCGAGGGCCTGCTGGCCCCGGTCGTGCAGGAAGCCGACGACAAGCGGCTCCGGGCCATCGCCCGCGACATCAACGACCTCGCCACCCGGGCCCGCACCAAGAAGCTGTCGGCCGACGACATCACCGGCGGCACCTTCACCCTCTCGAACTCGGGCTCGTTCGGCAGCTATCTCGTGCTGCCGATCATCAACCAGCCCCAGGTCGCCATCCTCTCCACCGACGGCGTGCACCGTCGCCCGGTCGTGGTCACCGATCCCGAGGGCTACGAGTCGATCGCCATCCACTCCGTGGGCCTGCTCGCCATGAGCTGGGACCACCGGGCCTTCGACGGTGGCTACGCCGCCGCCTTCCTCCGTGAGGTCAAGGAGATCCTCGAGACCCGCGACTGGGAGGCCGAGCTCTAGCCATGGAGCCCACCGGGGCGCCGACGGTCGCCGCCCCGGCGCGCCCCCTGCGGGTGCGCTGGCTCGGCACGGTGCCCTACGGGGAGGCGTTCGACCTGCAGCACGCCCTGTTCGAGCGCGGTGCCGACGACTGGCTCCTGCTGCTCGAGCACACCCACGTGTACACGCTCGGCGCCCGGGCCGACATGGCCAACGTCCTCGTCGATCCGGCGTCGGTCGGGGCCGAGCTGGTGCGGGCCGACCGGGGCGGCGACGTCACCTACCACGGACCCGGACAGTTGGTCGGCTATCCGATCCTCACCGTTCCCGGCAAGCGCGGCGGGGGCATGGCCGACACCGTGGCCTACGTCCGGATGGTCGAGCAGCTGGTCATCGACACCCTCGCCGACCTGGGGCTGCCCGACACCGGCCGCCTCCACGACTACCCCGGGGTGTGGGTCGCACCGGAGTCCGACCACCCCCGCAAGATCGCCGCCATCGGCGTGCGCCTCACCCGGGGCCGGTCGATGCACGGCTTCGCCCTCAACGTGGCCCCCGACATGGCGATGTTCGGCCACATCGTGCCGTGCGGCATCGCCGACAAGCCGGTCACCTCGCTGGCCTCGGAGGGCATCGACGTCACCATGAAGCAGGTGGTCGACGCCCTCACCGCCCGGGCCGTCGCCCAGTGGGCCCCCGACGGCCGTTCGTGGGAGCGGGCCGACATCGTCTGGCGCGACACCACCCGGGGCGACGACGACCTCTCGCCGTTCAGCCGTGGCCTCGGGGCGGGCGAGGCCGTGCGCTCGGCCGCCGACCACGGGGTCGCGGTCGACGGCCCCTCGCCCCGGCTCACCGGCCGCCTCGCCGAGGCCGGCGTGGTCGAGGGCCTCTCCATCTCCACCCGCAAGCCCGAGTGGCTTCGGGCGCGGGTCTCGCTCGGGGCCCGTCCCATGGAGCTCAAGCGCACCGTGCGCGACCTCGGCCTCGTCACCGTGTGCGAGGAAGCCGGCTGCCCGAACCTCTCGGAGTGCTGGTCCGACGGCACCGCCACGTTCATGATCAACGGCGAGCGCTGCACCCGGGCGTGCGGCTTCTGCCTGGTCGACACCCGCAAGCCCGAGGCCCTCGACCCCACCGAGCCCGACCGGGTCGCCGAGGCCGTCGAGCGCATGGGCCTGGGGTTCGCGGTGGTCACCACCGTCGCCCGCGACGACCTCCGCCGACGAGGGGGCAGGGGCCATGGCCGCCACCATCGAGGCCATCCGTCGGCGCACCCCCGGGGTGCAGGTCGAGACCCTCATCTCCGACTGCCGCGGCCGAGCCGACGCCCTCGACACGATCTTCGCCGCCCGCCCCGACGTGCTGAACCACAACGTCGAGACCGTGCCCCGCCTCCAGCGCGCCGCCCGGCCCTCGGCCGGCTACGCCCGCTCGCTGGCGGTGCTGGCGCGGGCCCGCGCCGCCGGGCTCACCACCAAGTCCGGCCTGGTCGTCGGCATGGGCGAGACCGACGACGAGATCCTCGCCACCCTCGCCGACCTGGCCGGCATCGGCGTCGAGATCGTCACCATCGGCCAGTACCTCCGGCCGACCTCCCACCACCTGCCGGTGGCCCGGTGGGTCACTCCCGAGCAGTTCGACGCCTACCGGGTGGCCGGCGAGGCCATGGGCATCGCCCACGTCGAGTCGAGCCCGCTCACGCGGTCGAGCTACCACGCCCGGCAGGCCGCCGACGCGGCCGAGGGTGCCGGCTCCGGCGAGGTCGCCGTCGCCCTCTGAGTCGGACTCCGGCCCTGGTCGCCTCACGGAATCGGTGGCCCGAGCCAGTTGGAGCGAGGGCAGACTGACCCGATGGGAACCGTGCTCGACTCCATCGACGACGACCTGGCGGCCTGGATCGAGGCCCAGCCCGTGTTCTTCGTGGCCACCGCGCCGAGCGGGCCCGACGGCCACGTGAACCTGTCGCCCAAGGGGTACGACACGCTGCGGGTGCTCGGCCCCGACAGCGTGGCCTACGTCGACCTCACCGGCAGCGGGGTCGAGACCATCGCCCACCTGCGCGAGAACGGCCGCATCACCCTGATGCTGTGCGCCTTCGAGGGGCCGCCGAAGATCGTGCGGCTGTACGGCACCGGCGACGTCGTGCTGCCCGGCGACCCCGACTGGGACGACCTGTGGGGCCGGTTCCCCGCCCGCTCGGGCGCCCGGGCGATCATCCGCACCCGGGTCGAGCGGTTGTCGTCGTCGTGCGGCTTCGCCGTGCCGTTCATGAGCGTGGTGGGCGAGCGGGAGACCCTCGCCCAGTGGAGCGACCGCAAGAGCCCCGAGGAGCTGGTCGCCTACCAGGGCCAGAAGAACGCCGTCAGCATCGACGGCCTCCCCGGCCTCTCCACCCCCTGAAGCTGGCTCACCTGCTTCGGCCGGCTGGATCGTGTGAGCCAGCTTTCGGCGCTCGACCCGAAGCTGGCTCACCTGCTTCGGCCGGCTGGATCGTGTGAGCCAGCTTTCGGGGGAGCCGGGTTCGGGTGGGGGAGGAGGGGGCCGGTAGCCTCGCCCCGATGCACGCCGATCGCCTCGCCCGGGTCCGGGCCGCCATGGCCGAGCAGCGGGTCGACGCCTGCCTGCTCTCCGTCGGGCCCGACCTGCCCTGGCTGATCGGCTACGAGGCCATGCCCCTCGAGCGGCTCACGATGCTGGTGGTGCCCCGCGACGGCGTGGCCACGCTGGTCGTCCCCGCCCTCGAGGTGCCCCGGGTCGAGGTGCGAGACGACGTCTTCCGCATCCGTCCCTGGGGCGAGACCGACGACCCCGTCGCCATCGTCGCCGAGCTCCTGGGCGCGGCGCAGACCGCGGCCATCGGCAACCGCACCTGGGCCCAGTTCCTGGTCGCCCTCCAGCGGGCCAGGCCCTCCACACGCTTCGGCACGACCTCGGAGATCATCGGCCCGCTGCGCGAGGTGAAGGACCCCCACGAGATCGAGGCCCTCCGGCGGGCCGCCGCGGCCGTCGACCGCATCGCCGCCGAGCTGCAGGCCGGGCGCATCCCGCTGGTCGGGCGCACCGAAGCCGAGGTCTCCGCCGACCTGGGCCGACGCATCCTGGCCGAGGGCCACCAGCGCGTGAACTTCGCCATCGTCGCCGCCGGCGAGAACGCCGCCAGCCCCCACCACGAGCCGGGCCCCCGGGTGATCGCCCCCGGCGAGGTCGTGCTCTGCGACTTCGGCGGCACCATGCTCGCCGAGGGCGGGGCCGGGTACTGCTCCGACATCACCCGCTGCGTCGTCACCGGCGAGCCCACCGCAGAGATGGCCGAGGTCTACGCCGTGCTGCACGAGGCCCAGGCCGCCGCGGTGGCCGCCGGCCACGTGGGCACGCCGGCCGAGACGGTCGATGCCGCCGCTCGCGACATCATCACCGATGCCGGGTACGGCGAGTGGTTCGTCCACCGCACCGGCCACGGCATCGGGGTCGAGGAGCACGAGGACCCCTACATCGTCACCGGCAACCGCAGCCCGCTCGTCGTCGGCAACGCCTACTCGGTCGAGCCCGGCATCTACCTGCCCGGTCGGTTCGGCTTCCGCCTCGAGGACATCGTCGTCACCGCCGAGCACGGCCCCGACGCCCTCAACCGCGCCGACCACCGCCTCGTCTCCGTCGACGCCTGAGGCCGGACACGCCCACCCGATGATCTCCCTCGACGCCGCCTCCGTCCTGCTCCAGTGGGCCACCGGTGGCCTGTTCTTCCTCTGGATCACCACCCGCCGCCGCGAGGTCTCCCTCGGCTACGGCTGGACCATGCGCGGCACCTATCTCGTCATCGCCGCCGGCGCGTCCTACATCGGGATCTTCGTGCTGGAGCCGTTGCCGGTCCGTGACCTCGCATCGGTGGGCGTCACCGTCGCCACGGGGGTGGCACTGGCGTCCTCGATCATCCGCCGCAAGGCCGGGGTGTCCGGTCAGGTCGCGCTGGCCGAGGCCCGCACGGCCCGCGTGGCGGCCATGACCGGCATCGAGCGCGAGGCGGCCGAGAAGGACGCCGAGGTCAAGGAGTTCGACCCGAGGCTCGACCTCGTCGCCCCGATCATCGGCATCGTCGGTGTCATCGCCGCCGCTCTCGACGCCGGCGGCCCCCAGTGGCTCGCCGTCGCCCGGTTCGTCGTCGGCGCGCTCTTCCTCGGCGTGATCACCGACGCGATGCTCCTGGGCCACTGGTACCTCGTGCAGCCCGGCCTGGCCCGCGGCGCCCTGCTGGAGCTCGTCGACTGGACCATGTGGCTGTGGTTCCCGCAGGTGGCGTTGCTGCTCGTCCCCACCGGCATGGTGTCGGCGCTGAACGGCACGATCGACGACGGCTACGGGGGCCTGCTCAGCTGGTTCTGGGTCGCCTCGGCCGTCACCACCATCGGCCTGCTGATAACCACGCGCCTCGCGCTCAAGGAGCGCGCGTACTCTGCGGTGATGGCCGCCACCGGCCTGCTGTACCTGGCGATCATCATGGCGTTCGGCACGGATCTGGTGGCCCGAGCACTACTTTCGTAGCGAACCGAGGGGAAGGAACCAGCCGTGCCCCGTGCGATCTGGAGCGGGTCGATCAGCTTCGGGCTGGTCAACATCCCCGTGAAGCTCTACAGCGCCGTCACCCGCAAGAACGTCCAGTTCAACCAGCTCGACATGCGCACGGGCGCCCGGGTGAAGCAGAAGCGGGTCGACTCCGAGACCGGCGAAGAGGTCCCGTGGGACCAGATCGTCAAGGGCTACGAGCTCTCGTCCGGGGTGTATGTCACGGTGAGCGACGACGAGCTGGCCGCGCTCGACCCCAAGGCCGTGCGCACCATCGAGATCGAAGAGTTCGTCGACCTCTCGTCGATCGACCCGATCTTCTACGACAGCGCCTACTTCCTCGCCCCCGACAAGGCGTCGAAGCCCTACGCCCTGCTCGCCCGGGCGATGGAGGACCAGGGCAAGGTCGGGATCGCCCACTTCGTGCTGCGCACCAAGCAGTACCTGGCCGCCATCCGGCCGAGCGACGGTCGCCTCCTGCTCTCGACGATGGTCTACGCCGACGAGGTCAACGACCCGGCCTCGATCCCCGAGCTCGACGAGGTCGTCGACGTCGAGATCTCCGACAAGGAGCTGGCCATGGCGGCCCAGCTGGTCGAGTCGCTCGCCGCCGAGTTCGAGCCCGACCGCTTCAAGGACACCTACCGCGAGGCCGTGCTCGAGCTCATCGACAAGAAGGCGTCGGGCCAGGAGGTCGTGGCCACGGTGAGCCAGATCCAGCCCGACAAGGTCGTCGACCTCATGGCCGCGCTCGAGGCGTCGGTGGCCGCGGCCAAGGAGGCCCGCACCCGCCATCCCACGGCCCACGACACCGAGGCCGAGGGCGCCGGCGGCGAAGAAGGCCCGCAAGGCCCCGGCCAAGAAGGCCGCGGCGAAGAAGGCACCCGCCAAGAAGGCCACCGCCCGCCGCAAGTCGGCGTAGTCGGCCTGAGCGGTCTCGTCGCCGACTCGCCCCGCGCCGCCGGGGCGGTCAGGTCGTTCGCCGACGTCCGGTGATCGATCGCAGCGGTGCCGTGACCCGCCACGACGTCGAGGAGGTCATGGCGTCCCGCTCGGCGACCGCATCGTCGCGCTCGTGACGGGCCACGTCTCGCGCGTGGCGGGCGTCGTCGCGCTCGGCAACGGCGGCCGACAGGGCCGCCTGCGCCTGGTGGGCTGCGCTCCGGGCCTCCTCGAGGCTGCTCTCCGCCCGGTCCCGCTCGAAGGTTCGGTGATCGATCACCGTCTGTTGGTGGACGATGCGCCTCAGGTACTCCGGCACCACACCGGTGTGCCGCCCGAAGACCTGGGGTGCGGTCTGTTCGGCTGCCCGGGTGAGGAGCGACTCGATCCGCTCGAGGCCGACGCCGAAATCGTGATCGTGGCGGACGATCTGCGCGACGTCGTCGACTTCGCCCCGGGTCGGAGGGGAGGAGAGCCAGTCCCGCACCTGGTCGCGGTCGGGGTCGATGCCGTGCCCTCGCCCCGAGTAGTTGTGGCGCTGCGCCCGGCGCAGGTTGTCAATGGTCAGCCAACCGTCGGATCCGCTCGAGTCGAGGATGAGGGTGGGGATGCCCATGGCCGCAGCCGCGATGGCGGTGCGCCCCAGGCTGATCACGGCGTCGTAGGACGCCAGGTGGTCGGGGGTGATCTCCATCGGGTTGTCGGGCAGTCCGATCACGTCGACGGCGATGCCCATCTCCGCGCATGACTCCACCACCCAGGTCCGGTACCGCTCCGGGAAGTGGTTGGAGACGACCGCCACCCTCCGCAGGTCGACGGCGCCCTCACATCGCACCGACTCGAACCCAGGGGCGATCGTGGTCCGCACGATCGCGAGGTCGTCGGTTCCGGGCCAGCCGTCGATCGCCGCGATGTTGGCGGCCACCTCCTCGCTCACGCACCATGCGAGTGCGGGGTCACCGCCGGTCAGGGGCGGCGGGTTCTCGAGGGGCGGGATCACGCCGAGGAACGCATACGCGCAGGGGGCGGTGAGCCCGACGGCCCGCAGGTAGAGCAGCGTCGGCCAGTGGGTGACGTGCACGACGTCGGGCTCGAACTCGACCAGGTCGTCCCCGGACAGGGGGAGAGGACGAGGACGTCGCTCCGCGACGCCCACTCGGTCGCGAACCGGCCCGGGAACAACGTGAAGACGGCGACCTCGTGACCTCGGGCGCGCAGGCCCTCGGCCAGCTCGGTGACGAGGAGCTCCGAGCCGGCCCGGACGTCCATGTGGTTGTTGGTCAGCAGCACCTTCACGGAGGCATCCCCTTTCGGCGCGGAGCCCTGGGCTTCCCCTGGCTCCCGGCGGGGTCAGCGGGCGACGAAGTACTTCGACTGCGGGTGGTGGCAGATGAGGGCGGAGGTGGTCTGCTCCGGCTGGTACTGGAAGCCGGTCTCCTCGTTCACCTCGATGCCGATGCGGCCTGCGTCGAGCAGCTTCGCCGACGGTCTCGTTGTCCTCGAGGTCCGGGCACGCCGGGTAGCCCCACGAGTAGCGGCCGCCGCGGTACTGCTGGCGGAACAGCCCGGCGAGCGAGGGGCCGTCGTCGCCGGCGAAACCCCACTCCTCGCGGATGCGGCGGTGCCAGTACTCGGCCAGTGCCTCGGCCATCTCGACGCCCAGGCCGTGCACCAGCAGGTACTCCTGGTACTTGTCCTCGGCGAAGAGCTTGGCGGTGACGTCGCTGACCCGCTGGCCCATGGTGACGATGTGGAAGGCGGCGTAGTCGACCTCGCCCGAGTCGATCGGGCGGAAGAAGTCGGCGATGCAGAGGAACGGCGCCTTCTGCTGGCGGGGGTAGTGGAAGCGGGCCTGCTCGGTGGTGCGCGACTCGTCGGTCCAGATGACGAGGTCGTCGCCGTCGGAGTTGGCGGCGAAGTAGCCGTACACGACCTGCGGCACGAGCATGTCGGTGGCCTTGGCCTCCGCCAGCTGCGAGCGCAGGATCGGGCGGATGCGGGACTTGAACTCCTCGTCGGACTCGGTCGAGCCGTCGGCCTTCGTCTCCGGGCGGAACTGCCACTGGTTGCGGAACAGGGCGGTCTCGTTGAGGTAGGCGGCGATGTCGTCGAGGGGGATGCCCTTCACGACCTTGGTGCCGAGGAACGGCGGGGTGAAGACCTCGTTGTCGGTGGCGACCTCGGGGGAGCGGGCGGGCACGGGCTCGGAGGGCTTGTCGCCGTCGCCACCCTTCGAGCCGGTGCGGGCCGGCACCCGGCTCTCGCTCGGCACCCGGCCCCAGGTGGGGTCGTCGTCGGTGCCGCGCTTGATCTCGCCGAGGCGGTCCATGACCCGCAGGCCCTCGAAGGCGTCCTTGCCGTAGAAGAGGCGGCCGTCGTAGACCTCGCGCAGGTCGCGCTCGACGTAGCTGCGGGTGAGGGCGGCGCCGCCGAGCAGCACCGGGATGTCGGCGAGGCCGCGGGCGTTCAGCTCCTCGAGGTTCTCGCGCATGATCAGGGTGGACTTCACGAGCAGGCCGCTCATCCCGATGGCGTCGGCCTTCACCTCGGCGGCCTTCTCGATCATCTCGGCGATGGAGATCTTGATGCCGAGGTTCACGACCTCGTAGCCGTTGTTGGTGAGGATGATGTCGACGAGGTTCTTGCCGATGTCGTGGACGTCGCCCTTCACCGTGGCCAGCACGATGCGGCCCTTGCCGCCGGAGTCGTCCTTCTCCATGTGGGGCTCGAGGTAGGCCACCGCGGCCTTCATGGTCTCGGCCGACTGGAGCACGAACGGCAGCTGCATCTCGCCGGTGGCGAACAGCTCGCCCACGACCTTCATGCCGGCGAGCAGCACGTCGTTGATGATGGCGAGCGGGGCCATGCCGTCGGCCATCGCCCGGTCGAGGTCGGCCTCGAGGCCTTCGCGCTCGCCGTCGATGATGCGCTGGCTGAGCAGTTGCTCGACGGTCCAGCCGCTGCGGTCCTCGCGCACGACCTCGGAGGCGTGGACGTCGGCGAACACGTCGAGCAGCTCGGTGAGGGGGTCGTAGCCGTCGCGGCGACGGTCCCAGACCAGGTCGAGGGCGACCTCGCGCTGCTCGTCGGGGATGCGGTTCAGCGGCATGATGCGCGCCGCGTGCACGATGGCGGAGTCGAGGCCGGCCTCGACGCACTCGTGCAGGAACACCGAGTTGAGCACGTGACGGGCCGCCGGCTTGAGGCCGAAGGAGATGTTGGAGACGCCGAGCGTCGTGTAGACGCCGGGCATCTCGGCCTTGATGCGGCGGATGGCCTCGATGGTGTCGATGCCGTCCTTGCGGAGGTCGTTGTCGCCGGTCGAGAGCGGGAAGGTGAGGGCGTCGAAGATGAGGTCGCCGGGCTCGAGGCCGTACTGGTGGACCGCGAGGTCGTGGATGCGGTGGGCGACCCGCAGCTTCCACTCGATGTCGCGGGCCTGGCCCTCCTCGTCGATGAGCAGGCAGATCACCGCGGCGCCGTACTCCCGGGCCAGCTTCATGACGCTGTCGAAGCGGCTGCCCTCGCCCTCGCCGTCCTCGAGGTTGGCGGAGTTGAGGATGGCGCGGCCGCCGAGCCACTGCAGGCCGGCTTCCATCACCGGGCCCTCGGTGGAGTCGAGCACGATCGGGACGCTCGACTGGGTGGCGAGCAGCTTGGCCAGCTCGTCCATGTCGGCGCTGCCGTCGCGGCCGACGTAGTCGACGCAGAGGTCGAGGACGTGGGCGCCCTCCTTGACCTGGTCCTTGGCCATCTGCACGCAGGTGTCGAGGTCGCCCTCGAGCATGGCCTCGCGGAACTTCTTCGAGCCGTTGGCGTTGGTGCGCTCGCCGATGATCATGAACGACGTGTCCTGCTCGAACGGCACCAGCGAGTAGATCGAGGTGGCGCCGGACTCGTGCACCGGGTGGCGGGGCGCGACCTCGAGGTCGCGGCAGCGCTCGACCACGGCGGCGAGGTGGGCCGGCGTGGTGCCGCAGCAGCCGCCGATGACGTTGACGCCGAGCTCGCCCACGAACCGGGCCTGGTGCTCGGCGAGCTGCTCGGGCGTGAGGTCGTAGTGCATCTCGCCGTCGACGACGCTCGGGAGCCCGGCGTTGGGGATGCACGAGATCGGCATGCGGGCGTGGGCGGCGAGGTGGCGCAGGTGCTCGCCCATCTCGACCGGGCCCGTGGCGCAGTTGATGCCGATGACGTCGGGGCGCATGGGGTCGATGGCGGCCAGCGCGGCGGCGATCTCGGTGCCGGGCAGCATGCGCCCGGTGAGCTCCATGGTGACCTGCACCTGGAGCGGGACCTCGCGGCCGATCGAGCGCATGGCCCGACGGGCGCCGTTCATGGCGGCCTTCACCGAGAGCAGGTCGAAGAAGGTCTCGATGATGAGCAGGTCGGCGCCGCCCTCGATGAGGCCGTGGGCCTGGACCTCGTACTCGTCGCGCATCTCGGAGTACCGGACCTGACCGAGCGACGGGAACTTGGTGCCCGGCCCGATGGAGCCGGCGACCCAGCGGGGGCGGTCGGGGGTGGCGTAGGACGAGGCCACCTCCTTGGCGACCCGGGCGGCGGCCACGTTGAGCTCGTGGGCGCGCTCGGCGATGCCGTACTCGGCGAGGGTCAGCCCGAGGCTGCCGAAGCTGTCGGTCTCGATGACCTCGCAACCCACCTCGAGGTAGGCGGCGTGCAGGCCCTTGATGAACTCGGGGCGGGTGACGACGAGCAGCTCGTTGCAGCCCTCGAGGTCGGGGCCACCGAAGTCGTCGGCGGTGAGGCCGGCGGCCTGGATGCCGGTGCCCATGGCGCCGTCGTAGATGACGACCCGTTCCCGGGCAGCGGTGAGGAAGTCGCTCACGGATGGTTCTCCTGGCGCGTCGAAGACGAAGGGATCTTCGCCGCAAGCTGGGGCCATCTCGCCCACTCCATCAGGACAGCTCGGGCGCGACCACGCTACCAGCGGCTCTGACGGGTCCGGTCGAGCGGCGCGTCGACCGGTGTCGGCCCCGGTCGGGGGAGCGGCCCGGTGGCCGCGTAGGCTCGGCCCGGTGAAGATCTACACCCGCAAGGGCGACGACGGCACCACCGGCCTGCTGTACGGCGGGCGGGTGCCGAAGGACTCCGCCCAGCCCACCGCCTACGGCACGGTCGACGAGCTCCAGGCCTTCATCGGCGTGGCCCGGGCGGAGGGCGACGATCAGCTCGGCGACATCCTCCTGCACGTCGAGCGCGACCTCTGGGTGCTGATGGGCGAGCTGGCCACCGACGCCTCGAACCGCGACAAGCTCACCGCCGGCGCCACCCTCGTCACCGACGAGATGGTCGACCACCTCGAGGGCCTCATCGACCAGGTGAGCGAGCTCTTCGACCCGCCGACCGAGTTCGTCGTGCCCGGCCAGAACCGGGTGGGCGCCCAGCTCGACGTCGCCCGCACCGTCGCCCGCCGCGCCGAGCGCGACGCCATCGCCGCCGCCGTCCCCGGCAGCGCCGTGGTGCCCTACCTCAACCGCCTGTCCGACCTGCTCTGGACACTGGCCCGCTGGCAGGAGGGCACCTCGCTGCCCACCCGCTCCGTCGACCCCACCTGACCCCTTCTCGTTCTTGTCGCGCTTTCACGTCGCCGGCGACGTGAAAGCGCGACAAGAACCAGTACCTACCTGACAGAACGACCCGAGGAGACCCACGTGCCGCCCGTGATCGAGTACGCCAAGGACCTGCCCGACGACATCGAGCTCGTCGCCGTCCCCGTCACCGCCGAGCAGGGCGACGCCGACGGGCTCGAGGCCCTCGGTCTCCCCGCCGGGGTGCTCGCCGCCCAGGGCTTCTCCGGCAAGGCCGACCAGGTCGCCGTCGTCGCCGGCGCCGACGGTGGTTCGCTCGTCGCGGTGGGCCTCGGCCCGGCCGCCTCGGTCGACGCGGCCCGCCTGCGTCGTGCCGCCGCCCAGGTCGTGCGGGCGAGCCGCCGGGTCGCGTCGGTGGCCCTGCCGTTCCTCGACGTCATCGCCGACGCCACCGCCGCCGAGAAGGCCGTCGCCGCCCGGGCCGTGGCCGAGGGTGCCGGCCTGGGTGCCTACCGCTACACCGAGCTGCGCTCCGAGCCCGGCCCGTCCGGCCCCGAGCGGGTCGTCGTGGTGGGCAAGGGCGGCCAGAAGGTCGTCGCCGCCGTGGCCGAGGGCGCCCGCATCGCCGAGGGCCAGAACCTCGCCCGCGACCTCGTGAACACGCCCGGCGGCACCCTCACCCCGGCCGCCCTGGCCGAGGTCGCCGTCGACATCGCCAACCGCGAGGACCTCGCCGTCACCGTGCTCGGCCCGGCCGAGATCGCCGAGCAGGGCCTGGGCGGCATCCTCGGCGTGAACCGCGGCTCGCTCCAGGAGCCCCGCTTCGTCGAGCTCGCCTACGAGCCGGACAACCCGAGGGGCACGCTCGCCCTCGTCGGGCAAGGGCATCACCTTCGACTCCGGCGGCCTGTCCATCAAGACCGGCGACGGCATGATGACGATGAAGATGGACATGGGTGGCGCAGCCGCCGTGCTCGGCTTCTTCGCCGCCGTGCGCGCCGTAGCCCCCCGCTGCCGCGTCGTCGGCTATCTGCCGATGACCGACAACATGAGCGGCGGCGACGCCACCCGCCCCGGCGACGTGCTGACCCTCCGCAACGGCAAGACCGTCGAGGTCCTCAACACCGACGCCGAGGGCCGGCTCATCCTCGGCGACGCCCTGGCCCTGGCCAGCGAGGCCGGGCCCGACGCCATCGTCGACCTCGCCACCCTCACCGGTGCCGTCGAGATCGCCCTCGGCAGCCGGGTGGCGGCGGTGCTCTCGAACAACGACGCCTGGCGCGACCAGGTCGAAGGCGCCGCGGCCAAGGCCGGCGAGCGCACGTGGCCCCTGCCGCTGCCCGCCGACTACCGGCCGTTCCTCGACTCCGACGTCGCCGACCTGCGCAACATCTCCAAGTCCCGAGGTGGCGGCACCATCACGGCCGGGCTGTTCCTGCAGGAGTTCGTCGGTGAGGGCATCCCGTGGGCGCACCTCGACATCGCCGCCACCGCCTGGTGGTCCGAGGGCGACCAGGCCGAGTTCGCCAACGGCGGCACCGGCTACGGCGTGCGCCTGCTGCTCGAGCTCGCCCGGGGCTTCACCAAGCCCAAGCGCGCCACCGCCCGCTGACCCCGCCGGTCAGCGGGCGGTGACATCGCCCGCCGTTCCTGTGGAGGTCCCGCGTCACCCGTGACGCGGGAACTCCACCAGAACGCGGTCGGTGAGGCTCAGCCCGCCTCGTCGAAGGAGACCACCGGCGCCGGGGCTGACATGCCGATGGTGGGCCGAGCCGGGCGGGTGACGGCCATCGAGTTGCCCGGTCCGGCACCCACGGGCACGACGTCGGCGCGGGCCTTCGCGTCGAGGGCCCAGCGCATCGCCTCGTGGGCGACGGCGGGGTGGAAGCGCCAGTGGTGGAGCTGACGCTCGACGGCGTCGGTGTCCTCACCGAGCTCGAGCATCGAGAGCGCCAGCGACCGGGCCCGCTCCTTCATCTGCTCGACGGTTGGGGTGCTGCGGGGCCGGGTGAGCCAGATGGTGTGCTCGCGCTGCAACGGTTCGGGAAGGCGCTCGACCTGGGCCCGGGTGAGCGGGGCCAGCCGACGGCGCACGGCGATCGAAGTGGTGCCGTGCATGCGGGCGGCCCCGAAGCGGCAGCTGCGCTCGATGGTCTTGAGCATGGGGGAGTTGCGGCCGCCCCTCATGCCGACGCCGAGGCAGCGGGCGGTGTCGACGAGGTCGAGCTCGAAGCCCTCCGGCTGGCGGTCGAGCTGGTCGGCCAGCCGCCGCAGGAACCACACGGTGCTGGGGCCGAGGACCGGCAGCCAGAACCGTTCGACGTAGGCCGACCGGGGGTCGTGGCCGAGCTCGTCGATGACGGGATCGGGCCACGCCTCGACGGTGACGGTGGGGATCGGGAACACGGGATCGGTGGTGAGCGGCACGGAGGCTCCTCGAGGTGGCTGCGGTTGCCCGCCGACAGCGGTGACGAGTGCGGAGCGGCAGCCGGAGGGCCCGACTGCACGTTCATGACATCTCGTGATGTTTCATGCACTCTGCCGCGCGCGAACCGTCGCGGTCAAGGGCCCGGTCCGGAGGCCCCGACCGCGTGGACCTCCATCCGATGGCGTCGGAGGGCGCCGATCTCGCCGCGCAACGCATCCTCGATGTGCTCGCCGACCCGGTGGAGCTCGACGGCATCTCCGTCCCCGTGTCCTGCTCGGTCGGCGTGGCCGCCGGACCGAGGGCCAGCGCCGACGACCTGCTCCGCGACGCGGACGTCGCGATGTACCGGGCGAAGGTGGGCGGCAAGAGCGGCTACGCCGTGTTCACGCCCGACCCCGATGGCGAGGCGAAGGGGGGTGCCGGAGTACGATCGGGAGCCTGATGTCGGCCTCCGTCCTCGCCATCGTCCCCGCGCTCAACGAGGAGGCGACGGTTGCCGCCGTGGTGCACGCGATCCGCACCGACCTCGGCGCCGACGTGCTCGTGGTC
This sequence comes from uncultured Actinomycetes bacterium, assembly GCA_963702555.1. Taxonomy (GTDB): domain Bacteria; phylum Actinomycetota; class Acidimicrobiia; order Acidimicrobiales; family Acidimicrobilacustridaceae; genus CAMFLJ01. The sequence goes on along the minus strand of CAVPCW010000014.1, from coordinate 372,316 downwards.
GACGACGGCTCGAGCGACGCCACCTCGGCCAAGGCCATCGCCGCCGGCGCATTCGTCGCCCGTCACCCGTTCAACCTCGGGGTCGGCGCCGCCCTGCGCACCGGCTTCCGCTACGCCGACGAGCACGCCTACCTCATCGCCATCCAGGTCGACGCCGACGGCCAGCACGTCGCCACCGAGGCCCACACCCTGGTCGAGCTCGTGGGCTCCGGCGCCGCCGACGTCGCCGTCGGATCCCGCTTCGCCGACGGAGCGGGGGAGTACGGGGTCGGGGCCATGCGCCGGTTCAGCATGCGCGTCCTGTCGCGCATCATCTCCCGACGCCTCGGCACCCGCATCACCGACACCACGAGCGGCTTCCGGGCCTTCGGCCGGGTCGCCATCGAGCGCTACGCCCAGGCCTACCCGACCGCCTACCTCTCGGACACGGTCGAGGCCCTGCTGCTCACCAAGGACTGGGGCCTCACCGTGGTCGAGGTGCCCGTCGCCATGCGCGAGCGCATGGGTGGCAAGGCCTCCAACAACGCGTTCAAGAGCATCTACCACCTGTGCCGGCTGACGCTGGTCATCGCCCTGCACCCGCTCCGGCGGCCGCTGGCGGGGGGCTCGGCCTGATGAAGCTCGAGATCGTGCTCCTCATCGCCGTGGCGGTGATCCTCGCCGTCGTCATCGAGGTCGTGCGCCGGCGCCGGCTGTCCGAGAGCTACGCGCTGCTCTGGATCGGCGTGGCCGTGATCGGCGCGCTGCTCGCCCTCGCCCGGCCCCTCGTCGACCGCCTCTCGAAGGAGGTCGGCATCGTCTACGGCACGAGCCTGGTGTTCGCGCTGGCGATCCTCTTCCTGCTCATCGTGTGCATCAACCTCTCGATGCACGTGAGCCGCCTCGAGCAACGGGTGGAGGCCCTCGCCCAGGAGCTGGCACTGCGCGACGTCCAGGGCGGCGAGTCGGTCACGGCCGAGGGCGTTGTCGACCCGGGCGAGGCCGCTGCCGCCCCCGACCCGGCGGCCACGGGCGAGGACCCCGGCCCCCGGCCGTGAGCGCGGTCGAGCCCCCGTCCGGGCCCGACGGCCTCACCGAGGCGTTGGCGCTGATGGCCGACGCCCGATCGGTGGCGGTGCTGACGGGGGCGGGCATCAGCACCGACTCCGGCATCCCTGACTTCCGGGGCCCGAACGGGGTGTGGACCCGCAACCCCGGTGCCGAGAAGCGCTCGACGATCCAGCACTACGTCGCCGACCCCGAGGTCCGGCGCCAGGCGTGGCGGATCCGGCTCGAGTCCGAGATGTGGCAGGCCCGCCCCAACCCCGGGCACCTCGCCCTCACCGAGCTCCACTCCCAGGGCCGCCTGCACACCCTGGTCACCCAGAACATCGACGGGCTCCACGTCGAGGCCGGGGTGCCCGAGGCCAAGGTCGTCGAGGTCCACGGCACGGTGCACCGCTACGAGTGCGTCGACTGCGGCGCCCGTGGCCCGATGGACGACGCCCTCGCCCGGGTCCGGGCGGGGGAGGACGACCCGCCGTGCGAGGTCTGCGGCGGCATCCTCAAGTCGGCCACGGTGATGTTCGGGCAGTCGCTCGACCCGATGGCGCTGCTGCGGGCCGAGGAGGCCGCCGTCGGTGCCGAGGTGCTGGTGGCGGTGGGCACGAGCCTCACGGTGTACCCCGTGGCGGGGATGGTGCCCCAGGCCGTGGGCGCGGGCCGGCCGGTGATCATCGTGAACGCCGAGGAGACACCCTTCGACCACCTCGCCCACGCCGTGGTCCGCGGCTCGGCGAGCGAGGTGCTCCCGCTCCTGGTGGCCGCCCGGCCGTGAGGGCCCGCCTCACACCCCCGGGGGTGTGAGGTAGCGCAATATCCGACCGATTGGGTAGGCTTTTCCTCCTGCTCGACCCCACGCCGTGGCCCCCGAACCCGGCTCGACCCCGAAGGCACCGCGATGGCGACGTTCCGCGACCTCCTCTCCCAGACGAAGTCCCAGATCCGCGAGATCACCCCGGCCGACGCCGATGTCCGCCGCGACACCGAGCCCGACACCGTGTTCCTCGACGTGCGTGAGCCCGACGAGTTCGAGCAGGGGGCCATCCCCGGCTCGGTGTACATCCCCCGTGGCCACCTCGAGGCCCAGGTCGAGAGCCGCATCCCGCACCGCGACACGCCCGTGGTCGTGTTCTGCGCCGGCGGCGTCCGGTCCGCCTTCGCGGCCAAGACCCTCGCCGAGCTCGGCTACACCGACGTCGTCTCCATGAGCGGTGGCTTCAACCAGTGGAAGGACCAGGGCCGCGAGTGGAAGGCCCCGCGCACCCTCGACGCCGCCCAGCGCAACCGCTACCAGCGCCACCTCCTCCTGCCCGAGGTGGGTGACGAGGGCCAGCTCAAGCTGCTCGACGCCAAGGTCCTGCTGCTCGGCGCCGGCGGCCTCGGGTCGCCGTCCGCGCTCTACCTCGCCGCCGCCGGCGTCGGCACCATCGGCATCATCGACATGGACGTGGTCGACGAGTCGAACCTCCAGCGCCAGATCATCCACAACATCGACCGGGTCGGGATGCGCAAGGTCGACTCCGCCAGGGAGACGCTGAACAAGCTGAACCCCGAGGTGAACGTCATCACCCACGACACCCGCCTCGACGCCGGCAACGTGATGGAGCTGCTCTCGCAGTACGACCTCGTCGTCGACGGCGCCGACAACTTCCCGAGCCGGTACCTCCTCAACGACGCCTCGCTGAAGACCGGCACACCGGTCGTGCACGGCTCGATCTTCCGGTTCGAGGGCCAGGTCACGGTGTTCAAGCCCCACGACGGGCCCTGCTACCGCTGCTTCCTCCCCGAGCCGCCCCCGCCGGAGCTGGCCCCCTCGTGCGCCGAGGCCGGCGTGCTCGGCGTGCTGCCCGGCATCATCGGCTCGATCCAGGCCATCGAGGCCATCAAGATGATCCTCGACCTGGGTGACTCCCTCTCGGGCCGGCTCATGGCCTACGACAGCCTCGAGCAGTCGTTCATGACCTACAAGATCCGCCGGGACCCGAACTGCCCGGCGTGCTCGATCGACCCGGTCGACCTGGTGATCGCCGAGTACGACCAGTTCTGCCAGCCCCACCCGGTGCCGGCCCACGCCTGATCCGGTCGCCGGCCTGCCGGCGGCACTGCAGGACCACGAGAGGCGGCACGGGGGAGGGCCCGGTGCCGCCTCTCACGCGTGTGGCGCTGGTACCGTCGCCGGTCTGGGCGGAGTGCTCGACGCACGAATTCGCGCGCCTTCGCACGAGGTCTTCCCTGATGCCCCTTCCCCCGACCACCCCCACGCCGACCCGGCGCCGCCGCTCGACGGCCGGCGTCCTGGTCTCGGTGGTCCTGGCGCTCGTGGCCACGGCCTGCATGCCCCCGCTCGTCGAGCCGCCGACCTCCGGCAAGAACTTCGGCGAGGGCCCTCTCGATGCCGTCTACGACGCAGCGTCGGCCAAGGCGGCCTGCGGGCTCACCCCGATCCAGCTGTCCGCCATGATGATGGCGATCACCTACAGCGAGGCCGGCGGCCCGGTGCCCTCGCCGATGGCGCTGTCCCGCTGGGACAACGTCGGCGTCAGCTCCAGCAACGCCAACCTCTTCGCCTTCGGCCAGACCAGCGGCGCGTACGTCAACGCCTTCTTCAGCCCCGGCATCGGGATGTGGCAGTTCGACTCCGCCGGGGGCTGGCCCTTCAGCGCCGCCGGGGCCATCGACTCGGTGACCTCGGCCAACCAGGCCGCCACCACGATCTCGTACCGCTGGTGCAACGCCCCCGCCAACCAGCAGACGACCGAGGCCGCCCGCCGCAAGTACGCCTGGGGCCCCTGGTTCGGCTGCAGCAGCGGCACCCCGTCGCCGTGCGAGGCGGTCTACGCGTCGCTCGCCGCGGGCGACAAGCTCAACACCGCGTTCGACGCCTCGGTCACCCGCTACGGCGGCATGCAGCAGCGCACCTGCAACCTCGACGGGGTGGGTGACGGGCTCACCTGCTGGTACGTCAACCCGGCCCTCGCCCAGGGCTCCAAGGGCTGGACCGGCGGCACCTACAACGGCACCAGCTCGGGGGTCACGCCGCTGCCCAAGCCGTTCTACGTGATCGAGGCCAACGGTCGCGAGTACCGGGTCTGGATCCAGGACGACACCGGCTACGACATCGGCATCACCGCGTCGAAGCCGATCACGGCCAACGCCCGCACCTCGCTCACATGGACCCGCAGCGCCGGGCTGTGCGACGTCACCTCGCAGCGGGGCCAGTGCACCGGTGGGGCGAGCCCGATCGGCTCGTTCGACGTGGCCAGCCCGGCCGGCCCCGAGAGGATCCGCGTCGGTGGATGGGCCCTCGACCAGGACACGGCCGCCCCGATCGCCGTGCACGTCTACGTCGACTCGGTCGGCACCGCCCTCACCGCCAACCTCTCCCGACCCGACGTCGCCGCCGCCTACCCCGGTTACGGCGACCTGCACGGCTTCAGCGCCCTGATCCCGGCCACGCCCGGCCCCCACCAGGTGTGCGCCTACGGCATCAACGTGCAGGCCGGCACCAACCAGCTGCTCTCCTGCTACCAGGTCACCGTCACCGGCAAGCCGAGCGGCTCGCTCGACCTGGCCTCGCCGGCACCCGGCACGGTGACCGTCGGTGGCTGGGTGACGGTGCCCTACGACCCCGAGGCCCAGGCCGTGATCTCGGTCGACGGGGTCGAGGTCGCCCGCCTCGACACCACCATCGGCCGGCCCGACGTGGAGGCCCTGCTGCCGGCCGCCGGGTCCACCACCGGCTTCCAGGGCACGGTGCCTTCCACGGGCGGCACCCACCGGGTCTGCCTGACCGCCGGGGGCGCGGCTCTCGACGCGGTCGGCTGCCGCACGGTCACCCTCCCGTCCGGTCCCCCCTTCGGCCACCTCGACTCCGCCACCGCTGTCCCCGGTGGCGTCCGCGTCGGCGGCTGGGCGATCGACCCCGACACGGCCGCCCCGATCGCGGTCCACGTCTACGTCGGAACGGCCGGCACAGCCCTCACCGCCGGCACGACCCGCTCCGACCTCGCCACGATCTTCCCCGCCTACGGGGGTGCCCACGGCTTCTCGGCCACCCTCCCGGCCGCCGCTGGCACCTACAACGTCTGCGCCTACGGCATCAACACGGGCATCGGGGCCAACACGAGCCTCGGCTGCCGGTCGGTCACCGTCCTCGCCGGCCAGCCCGTTCGGCTCGCTCGACGCCGTCAGCCGTTCCGGCGGCACGATCCGCGTGGCCGGCTGGGCGATCGACCCCGACACCGCGGCCCCGATCCCGGTGCACGTGTACGTCGGCTCCTCCGGATCGGCGACCACCGCCGACCAGTCCCGCACCGACCTGGCCGCCATCTACCCGGGCTACGGCGCCGCCCACGGCTACGTCACCAACGTGCCCGACCCCGGGGGAGCGGTCACCGTCTGCGCCTACGCCATCAACTCGGCGGGCACCGGCTCCAACCAGCTCCTCGGCTGCCGGTCGCTCTGAGCGAACGCGGGCGGGCTGCTAGACAGGGTCCGTGAAGGGTCTGATCCTCTCCGGCGGCGCCGGAACCCGGCTGCGTCCGATCACCCACACGAGCGCCAAGCAGCTCGTGCCGGTGGCCAACAAGCCGATCCTGTTCTACGGCATCGAGGACATGGTCGAGGCCGGCATCACCGAGATCGGCATCATCACCGGTGACACCGGGCCCGAGATCCAGGCCGCGGTGGGCGATGGCTCCCGCTGGGGGGCCGCGGTCACCTACATCCCGCAGGACGCGCCGCTCGGGCTGGCCCACTGCGTGCTCATCGCCCGCGACTTCCTCGGCGACGACGACTTCGTGATGTATCTGGGCGACAACCTCCTGCGCCAGGGCATCGCCGAGTTCGTCGACACCTTCGAGGCCGACCGCCACCGCAGCGCCGAGCCCACCCTCGACGGCGGCGGGGTCGCCCCGAGCGCCCAGATCCTGCTCGCCCGCGTCGCCGACCCGCAGCGCTTCGGTGTGGCCGAGATCGGCCCCGACGGCGAGGTCGTCCGCCTGGTCGAGAAGCCGGAGAACCCGCCCTCCGACCTGGCCCTCGTCGGCGTCTACCTGTTCGACCCGAGCATCCACGAGGCCGTGGCCTCCATCGAGCCCTCGCCTCGCGGCGAGCTCGAGATCACCGACGCCATCCAGTGGCTCATCGACCACGGCCACCGGGTGCGCCACGAGGTCCTCGAGGGCTGGTGGAAGGACACCGGCAAGCTCCAGCCCCTGCTCGAGGGCAACCGGCTGGTCCTCGAGACGCTCGAGCAGAGCGTGCAGGGCACGGTCGACGCCGACTCCTTCCTCGACGGGCGCGTGGTCATCGAGGCGGGCGCCGAGATCATCAACTCCACGGTGCGGGGCCCGGCCATCATCGGCGAGCGCACCCGGGTGGTGAACAGCTACATCGGCCCGTTCACGTCCGTGTACCACGACTGCGAGATCGTGAACTCCGAGCTCGAGCACTCGGTCGTGCTCGAGGAGTCGAAGGTCATCGACATCGCCCGCATCGCCGACTCGCTCATCGGCAAGCAGGTCGAGGTCCGCCGCTCGGAGACCCGCCCCCACGCCACCCGGCTCATGGTGGGCGACCACTCCGTCGTCGACCTGGCCTAGGGGCACCGCCACCTCGCGGTGGCGCCGGTGTGCTCCACTCAGGTGGCGTCACGAGCCTGCCGATCATTCAGGGGCAGGTCGTCGTCCCCCGAACTCGGGAGTTCCTCCCCATGCTCCACCCCACCTCCGTCGGATCGACCGTGGCCACGGCCGTCCCACCCCGGAGAGAGGCCGCCCGTGCCCGTCGGGTCGCCGCTGTCGTGCTGCTGGCGCTCGCCCTCGTGGTCGGTGCCGCGGCCCCCGCGTCGGCCCTGATGACCGGCGTCGACGTCGCCAGCTTCCAGCACCCGGGCGGCGCCCCGATCAACTGGACGGCCGTGCGCGCCGCCGGGCACTCCTACGCCTTCGTCAAGGCCACCGAGTCGACGAACTACACCAACCCGTACTTCGCCTCCGACTGGCAGCAGGCCGGCGCCGCCGGGCTCTACCGGGGCGCCTACCACTTCGCCCGCCCCGCGCTGCCGCTCGACACCGCCGTGGCCCAGGCCCGCTACTTCGTGTCCCGTGCGGGCTCCATGACCGGCTCCCTCGACCTCCCCGGCGTGCTCGACCTCGAGAGCACCGGCGGCCTGGGTCAGGCCGACCTGGCCAACTGGACCCGAACCTGGCTCGCCGAGGTGCAGCGCCTCACCGGCAAGGCCCCGATGATCTACACCGGGTACTACTTCTGGCGCGACTCCGTCGGGAACCCCACCGACATCGGCGCCAACTACCGGCTCTGGCTGCCCAGCTACCCCGCCGACCCGAACAGCACGACCTTCCGGCCGCTCGTGCCCGCCGGGTGGAGCACCTGGACCTTCTGGCAGTACACCAGCACCGGCTCCGTCCCGGGCATCTCCGGCAACGTCGACGTGAACCGGTTCTGCTGCGACGAGGGCACCCTGGCGTCGCTCGCCGGCAGCGGCGCGGGCGGTGGTGGCCCGTTCGGCTCGTTCGACCTCGCCGCGGGTGGGCCCGGTCGCGTGACCGTCGGCGGCTGGGCGATCGACCCCGACACGCAGTCACCCATCCCGGTGCACGTCTACGTCGGCTCGGCCGGCACCGCCATCAACGCCGACATCTCCCGTCCCGACGTCGGCGCGGTCTACACCGGCTTCGGTGACCAGCACGGCTTCGGTGCCTCGATCCCCGCCGCACCCGGCTTCCAGCAGGTGTGCGCCTACGGCATCAACGTCGGGGGCGGGGCCAACAAGCTGCTCGGCTGCAAGACCGTCCTGGTCCTGCCCAACAGCCCGATCGGCACGTTCGACCTGGCCAAGCCGATCATCGGCGGCATCCAGGTGGGGGGCTGGGCCTTCGATCCCGACACCTCGGCCTCGATCCCCGTGCACGTCTATGTCGACGGCTCGGGCTACGCCCTCACCGCCTCCGGCGACCGGCCCGACGTGGGCTCGTTGTTCCCCGGCTACGGCAACGCCCACGGCTACATCGGTGTGGTGCCGGCCACCCCTGGGCCCCACACGGTCTGCGCCTACGGCATCAACACGTCGGCTCCCGGGGCCAACAGCCAGCTCGGGTCCTGCCGCACCGTGACGGTGCCCACAGGCTCCCCGGTCGGCCACCTCGACTTCGCCGCCACCGCCTACGGGCTGGTCCGTGTCGTCGGCTGGGCCCTCGATGTCGACACCGCGGCCCCGACCCAGATCCACGTGTACGTCAACGGCGTCGGCACAGCGTTCACCGCCTCCGCCGCCCGGCCCGACGTGGGCTCGGCCTACCCGGGCGCCGGCAACGCCCACGGTTTCGACGTGGCCGTCCCGCGGCAGGGGACCGGCACCAACACCGTGTGCGTGTACGCCATCGACACCGTCGCACCCGGCAGCAACATCCTGCTCGGCTGCCGCACCCTGTAACCGGGCCGGAGGGACCGCTCCGCTAACCTCGCCCGTTGTCCTGCCGACGACACGAGTGAGACCCATGGCCACCATCACCCCCTCCGAGACCATCCATGGCGTCTACGTCGTCGACCCCGTGGTCCACGGTGACGAGCGGGGGTACTTCGTCGAGACCTACCGGCGTCAGTGGTTCCCCGAGGGCCGGGAGATGATCCAGGGCAACCGCGGCGATCGCCAGGCCGGCGCCATCGTGGGCCTGCACTACCACCTGCACCAGGCCGACTACTGGTACGTCCCCTACGGCACCGCCCGCGTCGTGCTCCACGACCTGCGCACCGGTTCGCCCACCGACGGAGCAACGCAGTGGATCGACCTCGGTCGGCGCGAGGACGGCACCCACTCCCACCAGGGCGTGTACATCCCGCCGGGCGTCGCCCACGGCTTCGCCGCCCTCACCGACATGACCATCACCTACCTCGTCGACGGGTACTACAACCCCACCGACGAGCTGGGCGTGGCCTGGGACGACCCCGCGATCGCCGCCGACTGGGGGGTCGCCGACCCGATCCTGTCCGCCCGCGACCAGGCCAACCCCCGACGGTCCGAGATCGAGCCGCAGTGGCAGCCCCACATCGGCCTTCGCCCGTGACCCCTTCCCCCTCCCCAGAGGTCCTGCTGCCATGAAGCTCTTCGTCACCGGCGCGGCCGGGTTCATCGGAGCCAACTACGTCCGCCACGTGCTGGCCACCACCGACGACGAGGTCACCGTCTACGACGCCCTCACCTACGCCGGGAACCTCTCGAGCCTCGCCGACATCGCCGACGACCCCCGCTACTCGTTCGTGCACGGCGACATCTGCGACCGCGAGGCCGTGGCGGCCGCGATGGCCGGCCACGACGCCGTGGTGCACTTCGCCGCCGAGAGTCACGTCGACCGCTCGATCGTCGACCCCGACACCTTCGTGCGCACCAACTGCCTCGGCACCAACGTGATGTGCGACGTCGCCCGCCACATCGAGGTCGAGAAGTTCCTCCACATCTCCACCGACGAGGTCTACGGCTCGATCGAGGAGGGCTCGTTCGTCGAGACCGACCGCCTCGGGCCGCGCTCGCCGTACTCGTCGTCGAAGGCCGGCTCCGACCTCATCGCCCTCTCCTACGAGGAGACCTACGGCCTGCCGGTCGTCGTCACCCGCTCGTCGAACAACTTCGGCCCGTACCAGTTCCCCGAGAAGGTCATCCCGCTGTTCGTCACCAACCTCCTCGACGGCCGCAAGGTGCCGCTCTACGGCGACGGTCTCAACATCCGTGACTGGATCTACGTCGAGGACAACTGCTCGGGCGTCGACCTCGTGCTGCGCAAGGGCGAGATCGGCGAGGTCTACAACATCGGTGGCGGCAACGAGACCACCAACCGCGAGCTCACCGAGAAGGTGCTCGCCCTCTGCGGTGCCGGCGAAGAGATGATCGAGTACGTCCAGGACCGCCTGGGTCACGACCGCCGCTACTCCATCGACTGCTCGAAGGCTCGGGCGCTCGGCTGGGCCCCGGCCCGCACCCTCGACGAGGCGCTGGCCGCCACCGTCGAGTGGTACCGGGAGAACCGGGCCTGGTGGGAACCCCTGAAGGGCTGATGCCGTGCGCGTCCTGATCACGGGAGCCGGAGGCCAGGTCGGGACCGAGCTCGTCGCCGCCTTCGAGGCGGCCGGCCACCACGAGGTCATCGGCGTCGACCACGCCACTGTCGACGTCGCCGACCGCGACGCCGTGCTCGGCGCCATCACCTCCACCCGCCCCGACGCCGTCGTGCACCCCGCGGCCTGGACCGCGGTCGACGCCTGCGAGGGCGACCCCGACCGGGCGTTCCTGGTCAACGCCCTCGGCACCCGCCACGTGGCCGAGGGGGCCCGTCGGGTCGACGCCCCGGTCTTCTACGTGTCGACCGACTACGTCTTCGACGGCACCAAGCAGGGCCCGTACCTCGAATGGGACGACGTGTCGCCCCGCTCGGTCTACGGCGCCTCGAAGCTGGCGGGGGAGCGTGAGCTCGACGCCGGCTCCACCGTCATCCGCACCTCGTGGGTCTGCGGCTTCCACGGCGGGAACATGGTGAAGACCATCCTGCGCCTGGCCGGCGAGCACGAGACGCTGTCGTTCGTCGACGACCAGCGGGGCCACCCCACGTTCGCCGACGACCTGGCCTCGATGATCATGCGCCTGGTCGTCGAGCGTCGTCCCGGCACCTTCCACGTCACCAACCAGGGCGCGGTCAGCTGGTACGAGTTCGCCCGCGAGGTCCTGATCGCCTCCGGCCAGGACCCGGACCGCGTGAAGCCCGTGGCCACCACCGACCTCCAGCCGCCCCGCCCTGCGCCGCGGCCGGCCAACTCGGTGCTCGACAACGCAGCCCTGCGACTGTCGGGCGTGCCGCTGCTCGACGACTTCCGGGTGCCGCTGACGCGCCTCGTCGACCGTCTGGTGTCGTGAGCCGACGCCGCGCATCCTCGGCCGGCACGGTCGTGCGCCTCGTCGTCCTCAACTACAACGGCGGCGCCCACACCCTGCGCTGCCTCGAGCACCTCGCCCGGGTCGAGTGGCCCGACGACCAGCTCGAGGTCGTGGTCGTCGACAACGCGTCGTCCGACGGCAGCCCCGAGGAGATCGAGCGACGCTTCCCGTCGGTGCGCCTGATCCGCAACGACCGCAACGGTGGTTTCCCGGCGAACAACCTCGCCATGGGCGACCTCGACGGGGTGCGCTACCTGGGCCTGGTCAACAACGACGCCTTCGTCGAGCCCGACTACCTCGCCCCGCTGGTCGCCACCCTCGACGCCGACCCCGGCCTCGGCGCCGCCTGCCCCAAGCTCGTCCTCGCCCCCCGCTTCGCCGACGTCACCCTGTCCTGCGGCGGCTTCCGTCCGGGCGGCGGCGACGATCGCGAGCTCGGTGTGATGGTCCGTGGGGTCACGGTGGAGGGCGCCGACGTGTGGCGCCACGCCCACCTCGGCGAGGGGGGTTGGGGGCGAGAGGCCGACGGCGACGGCACGTTCGAGTGGAGTCGCCCGAGCTCCGCCGTGCGGGTGCCCGCGCCCGAGGACGCCTCTGGCCCGTTCGCCGCCACCCTCGTGCTCCAGGCCCGCGAGCCGGTCACGGTCACCGTCGACGGCGGCGACGGGCCCCAGGAGTTCGAGGTCGGCACCACCCCGAGCCCGGTCGAGGTTCGGGTGTCGAGCCCCCTCTACGACGTGCTCAACAACGTCGGCTCCCAGGTCTTCGACGACGGCGCCGGCGCCGACCGGGGCTGGCTCGAACGCGACGGGGGCCAGCACGACGAGCCCACCGAGGTGTTCGCCTGGTGCGGCGGAGGCGTGCTCTTCCGGCCGGAGTACCTCCGCGACGCGGGCCTCTTCGACGAGCGGTTCTTCCTCTACTACGAGGACACCGACCTCTCGTGGCGGGGCCGGGCCCGGGGCTGGCGCTACCGCACCGTGCCCACGTCGGTGATCCGGCACCTGCACGCGGCCAGCAGCGTCGAGGGCTCCGAGGTCTTCGCCTACCACGTCGAGCGGAACCGCCTCCTCATGCTGGTGAAGGACGCGCCGGCCCGCCTCGCCATCACCCAGGTCTGGCGCTACCTGCTCGTCACCGCCTCCTACGCCCGCCGCGACCTCGTGCGCCCGGCGCTCGGGGGCCACCGACCCCGGCCACTCGTCGTGCGCCGCCGGGTGATCTCCTTCGTCGGATTCCTGCGGCTGCTCCCGGCGATGCTCGGCGACCGCCGCATCCTGCGCCGTCGCCAGCAGGTCCCCGACGCCGAGCTCACCGCCTGGCTGGTCCGTCGATGAGCAGCGTCGCCGTCTACGACGCCTTCTGGTCGACCGCCGGCGGGGGCGAGAAGTACGCGGGTGGTGTGGCCGACGTGCTCAGCCGCCGTCACGACGTCACCCTGCTCGCCCATGAGCCCGTCGACACCGACTGGCTGGGGGAGCGGCTCGCCCTCGACCTGAGCCGAACCACCGTCGAGGTCGTCGACCCCTGCCTGCCGCTCGAGCGGGCCAGTTCCCGCTTCGACCTGCTGGTCAACGCCTCGTACCGCAGCCACGGCCGCAACGGCGCCGGTCACGGCATCTACATCGTCCACTTCCCCGACCGGCCCGGCGGCGAGCTGGCCCCTTGGCAGCGGCGCCTCCAGGGCCGCATCGGCGGCGGTGCACCGGTCGAGGTCCTCGACGGCTTCCACGAGCCCGACACCATCCGGTGGCAGCAGGTGCGCTGGACCAACGGCGTCGGTCGGCTCCGTCTGGCGGTCGCTCCCGGGCGCAGCGACGTGCTCCACCTCTGGTTCGGGCGCTTCGTCCCGGGCGGCGAGTCCCGCACGATCTCGGTCACCGTCGACGGTGAGCCGGCCGCCTCCGCGGTGCTGGCGCCGGCATCGTCGAAGGCACAGGTCATCGAGCCGTTGCGGGTCGACGTGGTCGTCCCCGGTCGCCCCGGTGGCGCGGTCGTCGAGATCGTGAGCGAGGCCACCGTCGCCCACGACGTGCTCGGCAACGGCGACCGCCGCCTCCTCGGAGCCCCCTTGGTGGGGGCCACGGTCGGGCGCCGCCTCCTCGACCCCCTCCGGGCCCGCGCGTCGCTGATCAGCGCCGAGCCGGTCGGCACCGCCTGGCTCGACAGCTACGACCTCGTGCTGTCGAACTCCGCGTTCACCCAGGGCTGGGTCGAGCGTTGGTGGGGGCGTCCGAGCGACGTCCTCGAGCCGCCGGTCGGCCTGCGGGCGTCCGCTCCCAAGGACCAGGTCATCCTCTCGGTCGGTCGGTTCTTCGCCCCGGGCAGGGGGCACGCCAAGAAGCAGCTCGAGCTCGTCGAGGGCTTCCGGCGGCTGTGCGAGGGCGGGGTCGAGGGCTGGGAGCTGCACCTCGTCGGGGGTTGCAGCCCCGACGACCGCCCGTACCTCGACGAGGTGCGGGCGGCAGCCGAGGGCCTCCCGGTCGTGCTCCACGTCGACGCCTCCGGCGCCGAGGTCGACGAGCTGTACCGCCGTGCGGCGATCTACTGGCACGCGACCGGGCTGGGGGAGGATCTCGACGCCGACCCGGTGCGGGCCGAGCACTTCGGGATCACCACCGTCGAGGCGATGTCGGCCGGTGCGGTGCCGGTGGTGATCGCCGCTGGCGGCCAGCCCGAGATCGTGCGCGATGGTGTCGAGGGCTTCACCTTCGCCGACCTCGACGGCCTGGTGGCGTCGACCGTCCGGCTCGTCGCCGACCCCGAGCTGCGGGCCGGTCTCTCGGCCGCCGCCATCGCCCGGGCCCAGCGCTACGGCCTCGAGCAGTTCGGCGAGCGCCTCGAGGCCCACGTGGCCGGCCTCACCGGCCCCGCGTCAGCCGGCGCCTGACCCCCGCCACGCGGTCACCGCGGCGGCGAACGCGTCGGGAGCCGGGGTGCCGTCCCGGTAGGCCTGCTCGAGCCCGCTGATCTCGGCGGCGCCGTACCCGGCCCGTTCGAGGCCGACCCGGTTCAGGCCCGACGGCCGGGCGGGCGTGCCCTTGACCAGCTCCCACGGCCGCACGTCGTGGACGACGGTGGCGTTCATGCCCACCATGGCCCCGGCGCCGATGCGGCGGTGCTGGTGCACGGCGGCGTTCATGCCGACGTTGGCGTCGTCGCCCAGGAACACGTGACCGGCGAGCGAGCCGACGGGCCCGAGCTTGGTGCGGGCGCCCAGCTCGCAGTCGTGGGCCACGTAGCTCGTGTTCATGATGAACACGGAGGGGCCGATGCGGGTCGGGCCGACGGTGCCCTGGTGGACGGTGGACTGCTCCCGGATGATGGTGCCGTCCCCGATCTCGACGCCCTCGCCGTGGCCGCCGAACCACAGCACCGCCTCGAGCTCCTCTGCGGTCATGGCGGCGGCGTCGGCGGGCACCTCCGGCACGACCATCCGCCCGGTGTGCTCGCCGGTGGTGCCGATCACGGTGTGGGGGCCGATCCAGCAGCCCGCACCGATGCGGCAGGGGCCGAGGACCACCACGAACGGGCCGATCACCGTCCCGGGCCCGATCTCCACGTCGGGGCCGACCATGGCGGTGGGGTGGATCGCTGCGGGTGCTGTCACGGCTTTCCTCCACATCCGGGGCGGTGTCGTCGCAATGGCTACCATCTCGGCGGTCATGCAGGGAGAGCGATGAGCAGCGAATTCATACCCATCACGTCGGTCCGGATGGGTGACGCCGAGGAGAAGCTGGTCCTCGAGGTGCTCCGCTCGGGGATGCTGGCCCAGGGCCCGATGGTGGCCGCTCTCGAGGACCGCTTCCGCGACCTCACCGGCGCAGCCCACGCCGTGGCCGTGAACAACGGCACCACCGCGCTCGTGGCGTCGCTCCAGGCGCTGCAGCTCGAGCCCGGCGACGAGGTCGTCACCAGCCCGTTCACCTTCGTGGCCACCCTCAACGCCGCCCTGGAGGCGGGCGCCACAGTGCGCTTCGCCGACATCTCCCTCGACGACTTCACCATGGACCCTGCGGCGCTGGCCGCCACGGTGGGGCCCCGCACCCGCGTGGTCATGCCGGTGCACCTCTACGGGCAGGCCGCCGCCATGGGCCCGATCGTCGAGCTGGCCGCCGCCCACGAGCTGGTGGTGGTCGAGGACGCCGCCCAGGCCCACGGGGCCGAGGTCGACGGCCGGCCCGTCGGCCGGGCCGGGCTCGCCTGCTTCTCGCTCTACGCCACCAAGAACGTCACCACGGGCGAGGGCGGCATGATCACCACGGACAACGAGGCCTGGGCCGACCGGCTCCGCCTCCTGCGCAACCAGGGGATGCGGGCCCGCTACCAGTACGAGATCGCCGGCCACAACTATCGGATGACCGACGTCCATGCCGCCATCGCCCTGCCCCAGATGGACCGGCTGGGCGACACCGTGGCCGAGCGGCGTCGCAACGCCGAGGCGCTGAGCGAGGGACTCGCCGGCATCGAGGGCCTCGTGCTCCCTGTCGTGATGGCCGGGCGCACCCACGTGTGGCACCAGTACACCGTGCGGGTCACGCCCGACGCCCCGATCGGCCGCGACGAGCTGTCGGAACGTCTCACCGCCGCCGGCGTCGGCAACGGCGTGTACTACCCCCGGCCGGTGCACGACTACGACTGCTACCGGAGCGACCAGCGGGTCGGTGCCGGCCGCTTCCCGAACGCGGAGCGGGCGGCGGCGGAGGTGCTCAGCCTCCCGGTCCACCCGAACCTCACCGGGGGCCAGCTCGACCGCATCATCGCCGCGGTGCGGGCCGCACTCGGGGCATAGTCGGCTCGTGCGCATCGCCGTCGTCAACGCCTTCTTCCCGCCGCGGGCGGGCGGCAGCGCGCACCTGAGCGAGGCCATCGCCCGTCACTGCGCCCGGGCCGGCCACGAGGTCCTGGTGATCACCTCGTCGTTCCGCGACGCCCCGGACGAGGAACAGTCGGGCGCGTACCGCGTGGTGCGTCTGCCCGGCTTCGCGCCCGCCACCAAGCTCGCCTACAACTACGACATCCCGTTCACGGCGTCACCGGCCAACGTGCGGCGGGTCTTCCGGCTGCTCGACGAGTTCGTCCCCGACGTCGTGCACCAGCACGGGCAGTTCTTCGACCTGACCTGGGTGAGCTCGGTGTGGGCCCGGCGCCGGCACGTCCCGGTGGTGCTCTCGGTGCACACCCGTCTCATCAGCCCTGCCCGGGCCCATGGGGCGGTGATGGCCGCCGGCGACCTCACCGCAGTGCGAGCCTTCACCCGCTTCAGCCGCCCGTGGGTCGTCGCCGTCGACGGGCCGGTGCACGAGTACGTCACCCGTCGCTACGCCATCGCCGAGGACCACATCGTCGACATCCCGGTCGGGGTGGAGGTCGACCGCTTCGACGCCACCGACCGCTCCGAGGCCCGAGCCCGCATCCGGGCGGAGCTGGGGATCGGCGAGCGGCCGATGATCCTCTCGCTCGGCCACGTGATCCCCCTGCGGGACCGCCTGGCGCTGGTGCGGGCCATGCCGATGATGCTGGCTGCCCACCCCGATCTGGCGGTGGTCGTGGTCGGGCACGTGTACGACGACCGCTTCATCCGCGAGGCCGAACAGCTCGGGGTCGCCCACGCCCTCACCGTCACCGGCTCGGTGCCGAAGCACGAGGTCCCCGCCTACGCGGCGGCGGCCGACGTCGAGGCCCACGACCTCCAGGGCATCGGGTTCGGCACCGCCAGCCTCGAGATGCTGGCAGCCGGGGTGCCCGTGGTGACCACGGCGACCTCCGACAACTACCCCACGGCGAAGCTGGTCGACGGCGAGCACGTGGTGCTGGCCCGCCCCGACGACCCCGCCGACATCGCCCGGGCCTTCCTGCGGGTCCTCGACGACGACGAGCTGCGCGCCCGCCTGTCCCGGCAGGGCCCCGAGCTGATCGAGACCCGGTTCGCCATGGAGGCCGTCACCGAGGCCCACCTCGCGCTCTACCTCCGGGCGATCGCCGCAGGCGCCTGACCGGCCTCCCGACCGGCCATCGCGGTCGGCCCGCCGCCATGCGTGGGTACCCGTTCCGCCGCACGGGCCCTGGCGGTCCCTGAGAGACCGGTGAGAAACGGATACCGTCGTCAGCGCATGTTTTCACCGCTTCGCGTCGCCCTGATCGGTGCCGGCTCCATGGGCTCGCTGCACGCGCGCGTGCTGGCCCAGAGCCTGGTCGTCGACCTCATGTTCGTGGTCGAGCCCGACGAGGCCCGCGGCACCGCCATCGCCGACCAGTGGGGCGCCAAGTGGCTTCCCGACCTCGACGACTTCGACGACGTCGACGCCGTGGTGGTCGCCACCCCGACCCACACCCACATGGGCTGGGCGCTGCGGGCCATCGAGGCCGGGAAGCCCACCCTCGTCGAGAAGCCGGTGAGCGAGAACCTCGACGACACCGTGCTGGTGCTCGAGGAGGCCGGCCGCCGTGACGTCCCGATCGTCTGCGGCCTGCTGGAGCGGTTCAACCCGGCGGTCATGACGATGCACGAGATCGTCGAGGCCCCCGTGCACCTCAACGTGCTGCGCCACTCTCCCCACACACCGCGGATCGCCACCGGCGTCGCCTTCGACCTCGCCGTGCACGACATCGACCTCGCCCTGCGCCTCGGCGACCAGATGCCCGACACCGTCTCGGCCCACCTGGCCCGATGCCACCCCACCTCGCCGGAGGGCAGCGAGGACATCGCCGAGATCACCCTCGGCTTCCCCGACGGCATGATCGCCGCCATCTCCTCGAGCCGGATCTCCCAGCGGAAGCTGCGCATGCTCTACGTCTCGGAGCTCGAACGGCTCATCGAGGTCGACCTGCTCCGTCGCGACATCACCGTGTACCACCACGTCACCTCCGACTACATCGCCGGGCGGTCCACGGGCTACCGGCAGCAGACCGTCATCGACATCCCGGCCATCCTCGACGCCCGCGAGCCGCTGGCCGCCCAACTCGACCACTTCGTGGCCCTGGCCTCCGGCACGGCCGACCACGACGCCGAGCGCCGCTCGATCCTGCCGCCCCACCAGGTGCTCCAGCAGGTGCTGGTCGCCGCCGGCCGCGAGGATGGTGGGCGATGAAGCAGAAGGTCCTGGGCCTGGCCCGCAACTTCCAGGCGGCGCTCCCCGAGGGCACCGCCGCCGTGGGCGCCGGGCTGGCCGTCTCGGCCATGACGTCGTACCTGTTCGTCATCGTCGCCCTGAACGCCCTCGACGGCCCGGCCAAGGCGTCGTTCTCGGCCTTCTGGGCCGTGATCTTCGTGGCGGGCCCGGGCTTCTTCCTGCCCCTCGAGCAGGAGGTCGGCCGGGCGCTGGCCACCCGCCGGGCCCAGGGCCTCGGCGGCGGCCCGCTCGTCACCAAGGCGGCCCGCCTCGGCGGCATCATCACCGTCTTGCTGGTGATCCTCACCATCGCCACCGCCGGGCTCCTGAGCGACGAGCTCTACCACGGCGACATGCTGTTCGTGGCCGCCGTCGCCATCGGCATCGTGGGCTTCTACGTCCTGCACCTCGCCCGCGGCGTGCTCGCCGGCGAGGGCCGCTTCCGGGCCTACGGCGAGCTGCTCGCCGGCGAGGGCACGATCCGCCTCGTGGCCGGCCTGGGCCTGGCCGCCTTCGGGGTCGACCGGGCCGGCGGCTTCGCCATGGTCCTGGCGCTGTCGCCGTTCGTGGCCGCCGCCTTCGCCCTGCGCAACCAGCGCAAGCTGCTCAAGCCCGGGCCCGACGCCCCCTACTCCGAGCTGTCGGCCAACCTCGGCTGGCTGCTGCTCGGCTCGGTGCTCACCCAGACCCTGGCCTACTCGCCCCTGCTGGCGGTCAACATCCTCGCCGACTCCTACGGCGAGGAGGGCAAGCTGCTCGCCGCCGGGTTCGCGTCGGCCTTCTTCGTCGCCCGGGTGCCCGTGCTGGCGTTCCAGGCGGTGCAGGGCACCCTCCTGCCCAAGCTGGCGGGGCTCAGCGGTTCGGGTCGCCACGACGAGTTCAAACGCGGGCTGAACCGGCTGCTCGCGATGGTCGTGGGCATCGCCGTGCTCGGCACGATCCTGGCGTTCCTGATCGGGCCGTTCGTGGGCAAGATCCTGTTCAAGGACTTCACCCTCGACGCGGTGGGCCTCGGCCTGCTCGCCGCCGGCAGCGGCGGGTTCATCATCGCCCTCACCCTCGCTCAGGCCCTCATGGCCCTCGGCGGGTACCGGATGATGGTGGGCTCGTGGGCCAGCGGCCTGGCCACGTGCGGGGTGCTCATCGCCACCCTCCACGGGCTGGAGCTGCGGGTCGAGCTGAGCTTCCTCGTGGGCGTGCTCGTGGCGGCGGCGCTGATGTTCGTGTCGGCCCGGTACCAGCTCCGCAGGGTCGGCGACGTCGGCATCGACGCCCTGGTCGACCAGATCGAGCACGAACCGATCGAGATCTAGCTGTGACGATCGGCCGCCCGGGGGTGATCGGCCCCGGGGGAGTGCCCGACTAACGTCGAAAGGGATGACGACGCTGGAGCCGCCCGCCGAGGCAGAGCCATCGGCCGGCACCGACGGTCCCGGCCCCGGCGAGGCCCCCGGGCGCCGCCGTCGCCGCCCCGGGCCGGTGTGGATCCTCCCGGCGGTCGTCGTGCTGGTGGTGGTGGTGATGACCGCCCTGGGCATCTCCGGCTCGTCGGTGGCGTCGCTGCGGGCCGAGCCCGGCCGCGACGGCGACCTGATCGCCGGTGAGCCGCAGGCGCTGCGCTCCGACGAGTGGAACACCCGCACGCCGCTGGTGATGGGCCAGGTCGAGGACGGGCTGCCCCGTACCTCCGACGTGGGCGTGGGCGAGCACGACATGACCGTGCTGTACGACCTGCCCACCACCGACTGGTCGATGCTCTTCCGGCCCCACCTCTGGGGCTATGTCGTGCTCCCGGTGGCCAACGCCTTCGCCTTCGAGTGGTGGGCCATCGCCGGTGTGCTCGTGCTCGGTGTCTACGCGCTCGTGCTGGCCCTGGTCCGTGACTGGCGCTGGGCGGGCGTCGCCGCGCTGGGCTTCTACGGCTCGCCGTTCTTCCACTGGTGGTACCTCACGCAGTGCCTCGCTGTCGCCGGCTACGTGTGTGCGGCGGTGGCGGCGCTGCTGGTCTCGCTCCGCGTCGGTGGGCCGCCCTGGCGACGCTGGGCCCTGGTGGGCCTGGCCGGCTACCTGTTGGCCTGCTTCGCGCTCCTGCTCTACCCGCCGTTCCAGGTCCCCGTCGCCATCGCCGTGGGCCTGGTGGCCCTGGGCGCCGTGGCGCGCTGGGTGCTCGACGGCGAGACCACCTGGCGGCGGGTGGTGGTCAACGTCGTGGTCGCGGGTGGGATCGCCGGCGTCGTGGTCCTCGCCTACGCCGTGACCCGGGCCGATGCCCTCGCCGCGGTCGCCGGTACGGCCTACCCCGGTCGTCGGCGCATCGTCGGCGGCGACGGGCAGATCGGCCACCTGGCCACGGCCTGGTACGGCTGGGACTACATCCGCGACGGTGACCGCCTGGGTCCGATCCTGATGGGCAACAGCTCCGAGGCGTCGGGCTTCCTCCTCCTGGGCGTCTACCTGCTCGCCGCCCTGCCCCTCGTCTGGGGCCGCATCCTCGGGGTCGGCCGCCGCTACCGCTACGCCACCATCGGGGCCGTCGCCGCGCTGGCCTTGCTCGGTGCCCACGCCTACATCGGGCTGCCGTCGTGGCTCACCCGCATCACCGCGCTCGACCGGGTGCAGACCAACCGGGCGATCATCGGGCTGGGCCTGGCGTCCATGCTGCTGCTGGTCCTCGTCGGCGTCTCGCTCGGCGAGGTCACCGTCGCCCGCTGGCGCCGCATCCTCGCAGGTGTCGTGCTGGTGGCGTTCACGTCGGGCTACGTGTTCACCCTGGGCCAGCAGTTCCGCGACGCCGACGGCCCACTCGGGCGCGTCGGGCTGGTGGGCACCGTCGCCATCGCCACGCTGATCGCCGGGCTGTACTTCTGGAAGCCGATCGCCTCGGTGGGGCTGCTGGCGCTCTACGGCCTGCTCGTCTCGGTGCCGGTGAACCCGGTGTACCGGGGCCTGGCCCCGCTCGATCAGCAGCCGCTGGTCGACGAGATGCGGGCGGCGGCCGACGACGGCGGCTCGTCGGGCTGGCTCTCCACCAACGGCGACGTCACCACCGTGCTCACGGCCCAGGGGTCCGAGCCGCTCAGCGGGGTCAACCTCTACCCCGACGCCGACGCCTGGCGCATCCTCGACCCCACGGGGGCCTCCGAGGAGACCTGGAACCGCTACTCGCACACCGTGTGGGCCCTCGTGCCCGGCCAGGCCGCCCCGGTGATCACGCTGCTGGCCCCCGACGTGGTCTCGGTGACCCTCGACCCCTGCGGCCCCGAGCTCGACCAACTGGGCATCGGCCACGTGGCCACCGACATCCCGGTCGAGGCCTCGTGCCTGGTGCTCGACCGCACCACGAGCACCGCCCGCGGCAGCACGGTGTACCTCTACGACCGGACCGGAGCGTGAGCCGGGTGGCAGGGGGCTCCGGATGCCCGCTGCTAGCCTCGACCGAGCTTCACGCCCGCCCGTTTCGCTGGCAGCGCTCGTCTGCTGCCACAGGAGTCTCTGCTCGTTGACCGCTGTCACCCAGCTCTGGGCGTACCGGAACCTCATCTACAACCTGGCCCAGCGGGAGCTGCGTTCGAGGTACAAGAAGAGCGTCCTCGGTTGGCTCTGGTCGCTCATCAACCCGGCCTCGACGCTGCTGATCTACAGCATGGTGTTCGGGTTCTTCCTCAAGCAGAGCCCGCCGTACGTGGCCGCCAACGGCCACACCGACGTCTACGCCCTGTACCTGTTCGCCGGTCTGTGGGTCTGGAACTACTTCAACGGCACGGTGATGGGCTCCATCGTCGCCCTGCAGGCCTCCGGCCCGCTGCTCAACAAGGTGTACTTCCCGCCGGCGTGCCCGGCCATCGCCAACACCGTCACCGTGCTGCTCCAGGCCTTCATCGAGTCGGCCATCCTCACGGTGATCATGCTCCTGCTCGGCAATCTCGGCTGGTCGGTCGTGCTCTTCCCGCTCCTGATCGTGCTGATCACCCTGTTCTCGCTCGGCGTGGGCCTCGCCCTCAGCGTCTACAACGTCTTCTACCGCGACGTCGCCTACCTGGTCACGATCGGCATGAACCTGCTCTTCTACGCCACCCCGATCATCTACCCGCCCGACAAGGTGCCGGTCGAGGTCAAGGGCATCCCGCTCCAGCGCATCTTCGAGCTGAACCCGATCGCGCAGTTCGTCGAGTGGTCCCGTGACATCTTCTGGAGCAACTCGTGGCCGAGCCTGGCATCGTTCCTCGGGATGACCATCGGCTCCGTGCTCACCTTCGTGGTGGGCCTGGCCATCTTCAACCGCAAGTCCCGCAACATCGCCCAGGAGCTGTGACATGGCGGTGATCGAGGTCGACGACGTCTCCAAGCGCTTCCGGCTCTACAAGGAGCGTCCGGGCAGCGTGAAGGAGATCTTCACCAAGTTCGGGCGGGCCCCGAACTACGACGACTTCTGGGCTCTGAAGAACGTCTCTCTCGATGTCGAGGAGGCCTCGGTCCACGGGCTCATCGGCCACAACGGGTGCGGCAAGTCCACCCTCCTCCGGGTCATGGCCGGCATCCACCGGCCCACGTCGGGCAAGGTCACCACGGTTGGCCGCATCTCGGCCCTGCTCGAGCTCGGTGCCGGCTTCCATCCCGAGCTCACCGGGCGCGAGAACATCTACCTGAACGCCGCCATCCTCGGGCTCAGCCGCAAGCAGACCGACGGCCTCTACGACGGCATCGTCGAGTTCTCCGGCCTCGAGGACTTCATCGACAGCCCGGTGAAGCACTACTCGAGCGGCATGTTCGTGCGCCTCGGCTTCTCGGTCGCCGTGCACGTCGACCCCCAGATCCTGCTCATCGACGAGGTCATCGCGGTGGGCGACGAGGAGTTCCAGCGCCGCTGCCTCGATCACCTGGCCAACCTGCGCAGCCAGGGCGTCACCATCGTGTTGGTCACCCACGCCATGGCCATCGTGCAGAACATGTGCGACCACGTCACCTGGATGGACCACGGCGTGGTGCGGGCCCAAGGGACCGCCCTCGAGGTCGTCGGCGACTACCTCCACGAGGTCAACAACGACGAGGCCAGCCGTCGCCCGGCCGACACCGAGACCGGTGGCGACGGGGGCGCCGAGGTCGCCGCCGGGTCCGAGGCGGTGAAGATCGAGGGCTTCGAGCTGATCGACGGCAACGGCTCGATCGTCCCGTTCGCCCTGAGCGGGCAGTCGGTCGCCATCCGGGTGCACTGGCGGGCCACCCGCCCGGTCGACCCGCCGCAGCTGCGCCTCACCATCGAGAGCGAGGGCGGCGTCATCCTCACCACCACCGCCCTCGATCCGTCGACCGACTCCCTGCCCCAGGTGGGCCGGTTCTTCGTCGACTACGCCATCGATCACTTCCCGCTCGCCCCCGGCAACTACATCGTCAAGCTCGTGGCCCGCGACGTCGGCAGCCACGTCGAGCTCGACCGCTTCGCTGCCACCCCGATGCTGGTCCGCTCGGGCGGCTACGTCATCGACGGCATGTTCGACCTGCGGGGCTCGTGGGGCGCCGTGCGGCCGGAAGGCCTCTGATGAGCGTCGTGCGCCGGGTGCGGGGCATGGTCGGAGGGTCGGCGCCGGCGGCCCCTCCTGAGGCCGGCTTCGACGAGGGCGCCTACCTCGCCGCCAACCCCGACGTGGCTGCGGCCGTGGCGTCCGGGGCCATCGCCAGCGGCTGGGCGCACTACCAGGCCTTCGGCGAGCACGAGGGCCGTCCGCTGTCCGGCGGCCCCGTCGACCGGGTCGAGCGCGTGCTCTCCACCATCGACCGATCGGGCAAGGGCCTCGAGGTCGGCCCCAGCCACAGCCCGATGGCGCCCAAGTCCGCCGGGTTCGACGTCGATGTCATGGACCACCTCGACACCGAGACGCTGCGGGCCCACTTCGCCGGGAAGGGCCACGCCATCGCCCCGAACGGAGCGTCGCTCATCGAGGAGGTCGACTTCGTCTGGAAGGGCGAGCCCCTCCCGGAGCTGATCGGCGGCGAGGACGTCTACGACTGGATCATCAGCAGTCACTCGATCGAGCACATCCCCGATCTGGTCTCGTTCTTCCAGGGGTGCCAGGCGATCCTCAAGCCCGAGGGCCGCCTCGCGCTGGTCGTGCCCGACTACCGCTACTGCTTCGACCACTACGGGGTGCCGAGCACCGCCGGTGCCCTGCTCGACGCCCACCACGAGCGCCGCACCATGCCGTCGGTCGGGCAGGTCTACGACTACCTGGCCCGCTGCGCCGCCCTCCACGGCGACATCGCCTGGGCCAAGGGTGTGCCCGACGAGCCCGACTTCCTCTACGACCGGGCGATGGCGATCCGGGGCTGGACCGACGCCTCCGGTGGGGCCGACCTCTCCGGCGACCTCCACTGCTGGCGCTTCACCCCCGAGACCTTCCGGGTGGTGCTCGACGACCTCGTGGGCCTCGGGCTGGTCGACCTGCGGATCGTGGCCGAGCACCCCACCCACGGGGCCGAGTTCTGGGTCACCCTCGGGGTCGGTGCCGAGCCCGCCGGTGAGGACGAGCGCCTCGAGCTGCTGCGCGCCGCCCGCCGATCGATGGCCGACTGACCGCGGCCTGGTCGCCCCGGGGGCGACCTCCTACCGATCAGCGCAGGATCGCCCGCACTGAGCGCAGCGGCGCCATCATCCGGTAGCTGCGCGTCGACATGAGGGCCTCGATGTGGCGTTGGCGGGCGTCGGCGAGCTCCTCGAGGTCGCGGGCCCGGACGTTCGCCGCCTCGATCAGTGGTTCGAGCAGCGAGGCCGCCACGACGGCGTCGTCTCGCTCGGCCTCGATCGCCAGGCGCCGGGCCCGTTCGGAGGCGAGCTCGTCCTGCAGGGCGAGGGCCCGGCCGGCGAGCTCGGCGAGCTCGGCATCGCCGTCGTGGACCACGGCCCGGACGACGAACTGGTAGGTCTCGGACTCGGGGTCGGCGAGGACCGACGCCAGGACCTCAGGGCTCACGGACTCCGGGTCGACGGCCTGCTCGGTGGTGAACACGGGCAGCACCACGCGGCGCAGGTCGATCATGAGGAACCCCGCGTCGCGCAGCATCTCCTCGATCGAGGATCGGGTGAAGAAGTGCACGTGGCTCCGGTCGAGCAGGCCCTTGTCCTGGTAGGAGAAGTTGCCGGCGAGCAGCTGGAGCTTGATGTCGGCGTGGGCGATGTTCGGCACCGACGCCACCACGAACCCACCGGGCTTGAGGGCGGGACGGCAGGCCTGCAGCACCGGCAGGGGGTCGGCCAGGTGCTCGAGCACGTCACCGGCCACGACCACGTCGAAGCCCTCGTCGTCGATGGCCGATGTGATGACGTCCGGATCGGACAGGTCGCCCACGACCACCCGCTCGGCGACGCCCTCGAGGCTCCGGGCCGCGACCGGGTCGAGCTCGACGGCCACGACGCGGCAGTTGTCGGCGACCAGCGCCCGGGTGAAGTGCCCGGCCGCGGAGCCGAGCTCGAGGACCCGCTTGTTCGCCCCGAGCAGTTCGAGGGCGAAGGCGTGGGAGTTGTTCGGGAGGTCACGGTTGACCGGGGCCCAGTAGGCGTTGTCGGTCGTGTCCGGCTGGGTCGCCATGGCGGTGAGCGTAACTGCCCGGGCGAGCGCTCGCCCCGCTCAGCGAGCGCCGCGGGGCATCCAGTCCTGGCGCTTGGGCTCGAGGTTCGGGTTCCCGAAGGGATCGTTGTCGAGCCACGGCTCCCAGCGGTAGAAGAGCAGGTCGCGCTCCTTCTGGGACACCGTGGGGTTGCGGGTGACGCTCTCGAAGTGGTGCAGCACCGCCTGTGGGGTCCAGACGTTGCGGTAGCCGCTCTCGTGGAGCTTGAGGGCCAGGTCGACGTCGTTGAAGCTGGCGAAGAAGTCGTTGCACATGCCGCCGACGTCGTCCCAGACCTCCGGGCGGATCGCCAGGCAGGCGGCGGTGACGCCGATGCACTCACGGTTGATGACGAGCATCGAGGACGGGCCCGGCCAGTCGGAGCTCCAGCCGGAGAACAGGTGGAGGGCGTCGCCGTTGTAGAGGTGGCCGGCGTGCTGGAGGGTGTCGTCGGCGTAGAGCAGCTTGGCGCCGACCGAGCCCACGTCGGGCTCCTGGGCGATGGCGGCCATGACCTCGATGAAGTCGGGGGTGACGACCTCGACGTCGTCGTTGAGCAGCAGCAGCACCTCGCCGGAGGAGTGCAGGCGCCCGAGGTTCATCTTCTCGGCGAAGTTGAACGGGCGGTCGTACCAGACCAGCTTCAGGCGGTCGCCGGCGAGGCGCTCGAGGGCCCGCGGCACGACCTCGGGGGTGGACTCGTCGGCCACGACCACGAACTCGACGTTCTGGTAGGTGGCCTGCTCGACGATCGAGCGCACCGCCTCGATGACGTAGTTGCGTTCGACGCCCCACACCCGGCCGCTGGAGCCGCGGGTCGGGATGACGATGCTCACCAGCGGCTCGCCCCGCAGGCGGCGCCGCACCCGGTAGTTGCCCGGCGGGAACTGGGCCTCGACATCGGCGGGGATGCCGACGCGGTCGCAGTGCTCCTGCACCGCCCGGCGCCCCGCCTCGACGGCGTAGGGCTTGGCCTCGCTGCTGGCGGCGGCCGAGGTGGGCAGGATCCGCCAGTGGTAGAGGACCTCGGGGATGTGGTGGATCCTCCGGGCCTTCTCGGTGACCCGCAGGATGAGGTCGTGGTCCTGCGAGCCGTCGAAGCCGTCGCGGAAGCCGCCGATGTCGTCGACGATGGTCTTGCGCAGCACCGACAGGTGGCAGCAGTAGTTCTGCGAGCGGAGCCGCTCGGGTGACCAGTCGGGCTTGTAGAAGGCCTCGGAGAAGCGGCCGTCGTCGTCGACCTTGTCCTCGTCGGTGTAGAGGTAGTCGATCTCGGCGTCGCCCTCGAGCACGTGGGTGACCCGTTCGAGGGCGTGGCGCACGAGGAGGTCGTCGTGGTCGAGCAGGACGATCCACTCACCCGAGGCGGCGGCGATGCCGTCGTTGGAGGCGGCGACGATGCCACCGTTCTCGACCCGCTCGATGACACGGATGCGGGGGTCGGCGAGCTCGGCCGCCCGCAGCATCTGGAGCACGTGCGGCGACGGAGACCGGTCGTCGACGAGGATCAGCTCCCAGTCGGTGAAGGTCTGGTCGACGACGCTCTCGATCATCTCCCGGAGCGCGTAGTCCGGGGGGTCGTAGACCGGCGTGACGATCGAGTAGCGGGGGCTCATCGACGGGCCGCGCGCCGCACGAGGCCGCGGAGCGTCGGCACGTGGCGCCGGAGCCCCTGGAGCCGCCGGATGGCGTTGTGGCGGAACCACTCGAAGTCGCGCTCGTAGCCGGTGATGGCCACCTCGAGCTGGAGGACCCGCGCCCGCAGCACGCCGTTCTGGATCTCGGCGGCACGCGCCGCGTCGCGGGCGCCGAGCACGTCGAGGCGGAGCTTCTCGTAGGAGTCCTCCGACGGGCCCACGAGCGCCTGGAGCCGCTCGATCTCGGCCTTCAGCTCGTCGACCTCGGCGGAGGAGGAGCTGGGGGAGGGCAGGGGGGAGACCGGACGGGAGGCAGCCATGGTGCGCCCGATTCTAGTGGGGGACCCCTCGGTCACCCGTGGCATCCGGTCAACGCTGCGTGAAGTCGTCCAGCAGGCGGCGGGCGGCGCGGGTGGGGGCCAGGCGGCCGGAGGCGACCTCCGCCTCGACGCCCGGGAGGGCCTGAGCGACGACCGGGTCGGCCCGGAAGCGCTCGAGGAGGGTGTCGCCGACCTCGCTCCACAGCCAGGCCGTGGCCTGCTCGGCGCGGGCGCGGGCGAGCTCGCCGTCGGCGGCCACGGCGGCGCAGAAGCGCCCGATCGCCTGCCACACCTCGTCGATGCCCGAGCCGGTGAGGGCCGACACGGCGAGGACCTCGGTGGCCCAGGCCTCCCACTTGGGGCGCAGGAGGTGCACGGCGCTGGCGTAGTCGGCCCGGGTGCGCCCGGCCGCGGGGGCCAGGTCGCCGTCGGCCTTGTTCACGATGACCAGGTCGGCGAGCTCCATGATCCCGCGCTTGATGCCCTGGAGCTCGTCGCCGCCACCGGGCGCGACGAGCAGGGCGAACAGGTCGACCATGTCGGCGACCGCGACCTCCGACTGGCCCACGCCGATGGTCTCGACCAGCACGACGTCGAAGCCGGCGGCCTCGCACAGCAGCATGGCCTCGCGGGTGCGTCGGGCGACACCTCCGAGGTGGCCGCCACCGGGGGAGGGGCGGATGAACGCCTCGGTGCGGTGGGAGAGCTCCGCCATGCGGGTCTTGTCGCCGAGGATCGAGCCGCCGGAGCGACGGCTCGACGGGTCGACGGCGAGCACGGCGAGGCGGTGGCCCTCGTCGATGACGTGGACCCCGAAGGCCTCGATGAAGGTGGACTTGCCCACGCCCGGCGGCCCCGAGATGCCGACCCGGGTGGAGCCGCCGGTGAGGGGCAGCAGCGCCTCGAGGATCTCGTCGGCGAGGTCGCGGTGGTCGGGCCGGGTGGACTCGGCCAGGGTGATGGCGCGGGCGAGCGCCCGGCGGTCTCCCGCACGGACGCCCTCGATCAGGACGTCGGCTCGGTCAGGGGCCCGGGTCACGAGCCCGAGCGACGCTCGGACACCAGGGCGAGGACCTTGCGGGCCGCACTGGGGATGTTGGTGCCGGGGCCGAAGACGGCGGCCACGCCGGCGTCGGTGAGCATGTCGTAGTCCTGCGGCGGGATGACACCGCCGCACACCACGACGATGTCGTCGGCGCCGGCCTTCTTCAGCTCCTCGATCAGCATCGGCACGAGGGTCTTGTGCCCGGCGGCCTGGCTGGAGACGCCGACCACGTGGACGTCGTGCTCGACGGCGTCGCGGGCGGCCTCGGCCGGGGTCTGGAACAGCGGGCCCATGTCGACGTCGAAGCCGATGTCGGCGAAGGCGGTGGCGATGACCTTGGCCCCGCGGTCGTGGCCGTCCTGGCCCATCTTCACCACGAGCATGCGGGGGCGGCGGCCCTCGGCCGCGGCGAAGGCGTCGATCTCGCCCTGCAGCTCCGCGAAGTCCTCGTCGCCCTCGTAGGCCGCGCCGTACACACCGGAGATCGTACGGATCTCGGCCTTGTGGCGGCCGAACACCGTCCTCCATGGCGTCGGAGATCTCGCCGAGGGTGGCCCGGGCCCGGGCGGCCTCGACGGCGAGGGCGAGCAGGTTGCCCGTGCCCCGGGCGCCCTCGGTGAGGGCCTCGAGGGCGGCCGTGCAGGCGGCGTCGTCGCGCGTCGGCGCGGATCTTGCTGGAGCTTGGCGATCTGCTCCTCGCGCACCTTGGTGTTGTCGATGTCGAGGACGTCGACGAACTCGACGTTCTCGGGCACGTACTTGTTGACCCCGACGACGACGTCCTCGCCCCGGTCGACGCGGGCCTGCTTGCGGGCGGCGGACTCCTCGATGCGCAGCTTCGGCATGCCCGACTCGACGGCCTTGGTCATGCCGCCGAGCTCCTCGACCTCGCAGATGAGCTCCCAGGCCTCGTCGACGAGCGACTGGGTGAGCGACTCGACGTAGTAGCTGCCGCCGAGCGGGTCGACGGTCGTCGTCACGCCGGTCTCGTCGGCGATGATCAGCTGGGTGTTGCGGGCGATGCGGGCGCTGAAGTCGGTGGGCAGGCCGAGCGCCTCGTCGAAGGCGTTGGTGTGCAGGCTCTGGGTGCCGCCGAGCACCGCGGCGAGCGCCTCGATCGTGGTGCGCACCACGTTGTTGTAGGGGTCCTGCTCGGTGAGCGACACGCCCGAGGTCTGGCAGTGGGTGCGCAGCATGAGCGAGCCGCGGCTTCTTCGGCTCGAACTCCGACATGATCCGGTGCCACAGCACGCGGGCGGCGCGCAGCTTGGCGACCTCCATGAAGAAGTTCATGCCGATGGCGAAGAAGAACGACAGGCGACCGGCGAAGGCATCGACGTCGAGGCCGTTGGCGAGAGCGGCCCGCACGTACTCCTTGCCGTCGGCGATGGTGAAGGCGAGCTCCTGCACCGCCGTCGCCCCGGCCTCCTGCATGTGGTAGCCGGAGATCGAGATCGAGTTGAACTTCGGCATGTCGGTGGCCGTGTAGCTGATGATGTCGGCCACGATCCGCATGCTCGGCTCGGGCGGGTAGATGTAGGTGTTGCGGACCATGAACTCCTTGAGGATGTCGTTCTGGATGGTCCCGGCGAGCAGCGAGCGGTCGACGCCCTGCTCCTCGCCGGCCACCACGAACATCGCCAGCACGGGGATGACCGCCCCGTTCATGGTCATCGAGACCGACATCTGGTCGAGGGGGATGCCGTCGAAGAGGATCTTCATGTCCTCGACGGAGTCGATGGCCACGCCGGCCTTGCCGACATCGCCCACGACGTTGGGGTGGTCGGAGTCGTAGCCGCGGTGGGTGGCGAGGTCGAAGGCCACCGACACGCCCTGCTGCCCGGCCGCGAGGTTGCGGCGGTAGAAGGCGTTCGACTCCTCGGCGGTGGAGAAGCCGGCGTACTGGCGCACGGTCCAGGGGCGACCGGTGTACATGGTGGCCCGGGGGCCGCGCATGAACGGGGCGAAGCCCGGCAGCGTGTCGACGTTCTCGAGCTCCTCGAGGTCGGCCCCGGTGTAGAGCGGCTTCACGGGGATGCCCTCGGGGGTCACCCAGGTCAGCGAGGCGGGATCGGCGCCCTTCAGATCCTTGGACGCGGAGGCGGTCCAGTCGTCGAGGGTCTTCGGGGTGTCGTTCGTGGCGGCGTCGTTGGTCACGGCGGAAGCCTAAGCACCGCCGGTCGCGGCCGTCACCTCGACGGGTCCTCCGGCGACGTTCGGCGCCAGAAGCCCTTGGTGGCGAAGCTCATCATGTAGCGCTCGCACCACGGGTCGTGCTCGAAGTCGTCCCGCCCGGGGAAGAACGCCTCGAGGGCCTCCATGGGGCCGGGGCCGAAGCTCGACAGCACCGGATGGCCGTTGATGTTGGAGTCCTCGACGATGAGGTACGAGCCCGGCGTGACGAAGCCGTGGTAGGCCTCGAGCTCGGCGAGCACGTGATCGGCGCTGTGGTCGGAGTCGAGCAGGACCATGACGGTGTCGTCGGGCCCGATGCGCGCCCGCACCTGGTCGAGGGTGTCCTCGGCCACCGACGAGCCGATCAGGTAGTCGACCCGCGGGTGCTCGGGCACCGGGCCGGCGTGCTCGATGTCGACCGAGACCACCCGACCCTCGCCGATCAGATCGAAGAGCGAGGCGAAGTAGAGCGCGGAGCCGCCCATGAAGGTGCCCGTCTCGACGAAGACGGTGGGCCGGATGCGCCAGACGAGCTCCTGGTACACCCAGAGGTCGAGCGGGAGCTTCAGCAGCTGCGCACCGAGGAAGTGGGTGTCGGTCCAGGTGCGGTCGCGCCGGTCGTACCAGAGGCGGTGGAACGCGTCGGCCAGTGCCCGCTGCTCGTCCTCGGGCCAGAGGGCGGGGGTGTCGGCATCGGGCGCAGACGGCTCGACGGGCTCGGTCGGGGCGTCGGGAGTGGCCGCGGGGGCGATGCGCCGCCCCCACCGCCGGGAGGCGAGCGCCTGCTCGAGCTCGGCCACGCGGCGGCGGAGCTGCTCGACCTCTGAAGGAGGGGTGATGTGGGCCACGAGCGCGGGAACCTAGCAGTGGGGCCCTGTGCCATGCTTCGGCCATGGAGGCTGGCACCTCAGGTGCGGACGGGTCCGACGTCGGTCCGGTCGTCGCCTTCGAGGGGGTGTCGGCGGTGGCGCCCGACGGCACGCCGATCCTCCACGGCGTCGACCTGGAGGTCGGGGTCGGTCGCCTCACCGTGCTGGCCGGCCCGTCCGGGGCGGGGAAGACGACGGTGCTGAGGCTGGCCAACCGGTTGGACGTCCCCTCGTCGGGTGTCGTGCGCTTCCGTGGCTGCGACCTCGGCGACCTCGACCCGAGGGAGCTGCGCCGGCGCGTCGGCATGGTGTTCCAGCGGCCCGTGCTCTTCGCCGGCACGGTGCGCGACAACCTGCTGGTGGCGGACCCGGGCGCAGACGAGGGCGCG
Organism: uncultured Actinomycetes bacterium; assembly: GCA_963702555.1. Lineage (GTDB taxonomy): Bacteria > Actinomycetota > Acidimicrobiia > Acidimicrobiales > Acidimicrobilacustridaceae > CAMFLJ01. The sequence goes on along the minus strand of CAVPCW010000014.1, from coordinate 340,183 downwards.
CTGGTCGCGGTGCTGCAACGGGCGGGGCTCAGCGGCGACCTGCTCGATCGGATCGCCGACGACCTCTCCGGTGGCGAGGCGCAGCGGATGTGCATCGCCCGCACCCTGCTCACCGGGCCCGAGGTGGTGCTGATGGATGAGCCCACGTCGTCGCTCGACCCGGCCAACCGGCGGGCCATCGAGGTGCTCGCCCGTGAGCTGGCCGGCGCCGGGCTCACGGTGCTCTGGGTCACCCACGACCTCGCCCAGGCCGGTCGCCTCGCCGACGATGTCGCCGTCCTGGTCGACGGGCGCAACGCCACGGCCGACGAGGCGGCGCGCTACATGGCGGCGGAAGGTACCGACGACGAGCCCGAGGAGGGCACACGATGAGCTCGACCCACATCGGATGGGCGGGGCTGGCCGCCTCGCTCGTGCTGGTGGCGATCGCCGTCGGCCTCTCGGGCTGGCAGCGGCTGCACCTCTCCCGCTCCATCCTGTGGGCCTGTGCCCGCGCCGCCGTCCAGTTGTTCCTCGTCGGCTGGGCGTTGAAGCTGGTGCTCGACCCCGGCGCCTCGGTGGCGTGGGCGTGGCTGTGGGTGGCGGTGATGGTGGTGTTCTCGGGCATCACCATCCGCAACCGGGCGCCCGAGGTGCCGGGCATCCTCGCCCTCGGAACGCTCGCCATGCTCACGGTGGTGGTCGTCAGCCTCTCGGTCGTGCTCGGCTTCGGGATGTTCCCTGTCGAGGGCCGCACGATCGTGCCGCTGGCGGGGATGATGATCGGCAACTCGATGACCGCGTCGGTGCTGGTGGGTCGGCGCATCGTCGCCGAGATGAGCGACAAGCGCGACGAGATCGAGGCCCGCCTCGCCCTGGGTCACTCGTGGCCCGACGCCGCCCGGCCCTACGTTCGCTCGGCGCTGCGGACCGGCCTCGTGCCCCAGATCGAGTCGACGAAGGCCGTCGGGCTGGTGTTCCTGCCGGGGGCGATGACCGGCCTCGTGCTCGCCGGGGTCGACGCCGGCGATGCCGTGTCGATCCAGCTGGCGATCATGTACCTGATCCTCGGCTCGGTGGCGACGAGCATCACCGTGATCGGCCTGGGCTCGACCCGGAGGCTCTTCACCCCCGACCACCGGCTGCGCCGACTGGCGAGGGGGGTCTCATGAACAGGGGAGGGGCCATGGGTCGGGTGGTGGTGGTCGGGTCGCTGAACGTCGACCTGGTCGCCCGGGTCGAGCGGCTGCCGCGGTCGGGCGAGACCGTCACCGGCTCCGACCTCGAGCGAACGCCGGGGGGCAAGGGGCTCAACCAGGCCGTGGCCGCCGCCCGGGCCGGGGTCGCCGTGGTGATGGCGGGCTCGGTCGGCGACGACGAGCACGGGCGCTGGCTGCGCGAGGTCGCCGCGGCCGAGGGGATCGACGTGGGCCCGGTCGCGACCGTGATGGCTGCGACCGGCACGGCCCTCATCACGGTCGGCGGGGAGGGCGCCAACACGATCGTCGTGTCCCCGGGGGCCAACGGCGAGACAGGCGGCGAGGTCCCGGGTGCGCTGGAGGCCCTGGCCCTCGGGCCGGGCGACGTCGTGCTCGGCCAGGCCGAGATCCCCGTGGAGGCGGTCCTGGCCGCGTCGAGGGCCGGGCGGGCCGCGGGCGCCACCACCATCGTGAACCAGGCCCCGTTCCGCCCCCTGGGCGACGAGCTGTGGAGCCTCGTCGACGTGCTGGTCGTGAACGAGACCGAGCTGGCCGAGCTGCTCGCGGCGGCGGATGGGGGCGAGCTCGTGGTCGACGAGGACGGCCCCGTCGAGGCCGCTCACGCGTCCGCGGTCGCCGCCGCTGCTGGCCTGCTCACCTCGCGACCTGGCCCGGGCTCGCTGGTCGTCACCCTGGGCCGCGCCGGTGCCGTGGTCGTCCCCGCCGACGGATCGGCTGCCTGCGTCCCCGGCCGGACCGTCGTCGCGGTCGACACCGTGGGCGCCGGGGACTGCCTCGCCGGCTGGCTCGCCGCCGGTGTCGCCGAGGGCCTGGCCGTCGGTCCGGCGCTTGAGCGGGCGGTCCTGGCGTCGTCGCTCGCCGTGCAGCGCACGGGCGCGGCCACCGCGATGCCCCACCGCATCGAGGTCGAGCAGGCCGGATGAGCCGGTCCGGGCCGTGACCGGCGCCCGGTAGCCTGTGCGCCCATGGCGAAGCGCTTCGTGATCATCGGCGGGGGACCAGCGGGGAACACCGCGGCCACCCACGCCGCGCGCTACGGCGCCGAGGTCACGATGATCGAGAAGGACATCATCGGTGGCGCGGCCCACCTGTGGGACTGCATCCCCTCGAAGGCGATGATCGCCACCGGCGGCACCCTCGCCCGCATGGGCAAGGCCTCGGGCATGGGCCTCCAGAAGATTTCGGCCGACCTCGACCTCGAGGTGCTCTCGTCCCGAATCCAGTCGATCGAGGATCGCCTCGAGCACTCCACCACCGAGCTGCTCACCAGTCAGGGCGTCCACCTGATCAAGGGCACCGGGCGCCTGGTGGGCCCGCGCCAGGTCGTGGTCGACAGCGTCGAAGGCCCCCTCGAGATCGAGGCCGACGTCGTGCTGCTCGCCACCGGTAGCCGGCCCCGCATCCCCGACTGGGCGGAGGCCGACGGTGAGCGCGTCCTCACCACCCGCGACGCCTACCCGCCGCCGGAGATGCCCGAGCACCTCGTGGTGGTGGGCTCCGGTGTCACCGGTGTGGAGTTCGTCCACATGTTCCGGTCGTTCGGCTGCGAGGTCACCCTCATCGTGAGCCGCCAGCAGGTGCTCCCGTCGAAGGACCCCGAGGTCGCGGCCGCCCTCGAGGACGACTTCATCACTCGCGACGTCCGCCTCTTGAAGGGCGCACGCGCCGTCGGCGTCGAGAAGGAGGACGGTGCCGTCACCGTCGTCTGCGACGACGGCCGCCGGGCCCGCGGCACCCACGCCCTGCTCGCCATCGGCTCCATCCCCAACTCCGAGACCCTCGGGCTCGATGCTGCCGGCGTCGAGCAGCGCAACGGCTACGTGGTGGTCGACCAGAACTGCGAGTCCTCGGTGCCGGGCATCTACGCCGCCGGCGACCTCTCCGGGAAGCTGCCGCTGTCGTCGGTCGCCTCGATGCAGGGCCGCAAGATCGCCGAGCACGCCATGGGCCATCACGGCGGCACGCAGCACCGCAACCTCGACTACGACAAGGCCGCCTCCGCCATCTTCACGGTGCCCGAGATCGCCGACGTGGGCCTGGCCGAGGCCGACGCCTTCGCCGAGGGCCGCAAGATCCGGGTGACCAAGGTGCCGTTCTCGGCCAACGCCAAGGCCCTGATCGAGAACGACGTGCGGGGCTTCGTGAAGATCATCTCCGACCCCGCCACGGGCGTGATCCTCGGCGGTTCGATCGTCGGCCGTCGGGCCGCCGAGCTGATCTCGGTGATCGCCCTCGCCGTCACCGCCGGCCTGCGGGTGCAGGACATCTACGAGAGCCTGCTGGTCCACCCCACCCTCGCCGAGGCGCTGGCCGATGCCGCAGAGTGAGCCCGAGCCCGTGTCCGGCGAGCGACGCCTCCCCAAGGCCGAGGACTTCCCGCGCACCGGGCCCTACAGCCTCGCCGCCCCCGGCCCCCGCTTCGGGGCCCGGGCGATCGACCTGGCCCTGATCGCCCTCCCGGCGCTCATCGTGGTGGCCGCCACCTCCGAGACCGTCGCCGGTCAGTTCCGGTTCGACGTCCCTGTCTGGCTGCTGCCGGCGGTCGCCCTCCTCGGGTTCCTCTACGAGTTCGTCTCGGTGGCCTGGCGCTCGCGGACCCCGGGCAAGTGGATGCTCGGCCTGCGCGTCGCCCGGTACACCGACGGCAAGAAGCCCACGCCGACCCAGGCCCTGCTGCGCTCGCTGCTGCCGTGGTCGGTGCTGGCCCTGCCCCTCGGTCCGTTCTCGATCGCCGCCTTCCTCGGCGTGTACGGCAGCGGCATCGGCGGCGGCGACCTGCACCGGGGCCTGCCCGACCAGGCCGGCGGCACGCTCGTCATCAGCACCCGCTGACACCGGCCTGGCCTATCGTCGGCGGCGCTGCGGCGTCGGGTCGCGGCGATCAGGCTCAGGGGGATTCGGATGTCGGGTGAGCGGACCTACCGCGTGGTGCAGTGGACGACCGGGAACGTCGGGGTGCGCTCGGCGCTCGCCGTGCTCGCCAACCCGGAGTACGAGCTCGTGGGCTGCTACGCCTGGGGGCCGGACAAGGTCGGCCGCGACGTCGGTGAGCTGATCGGCACCGATCCCACCGGGGTGGTCGCCACCAACGACGTCGACGCCCTCCTGGCCCTGAAGCCCGATTGCGTCGTCTACAACCCCAAGTGGCCCGACGTCGACGAGCTCGTCCGCATCCTCGAGAGCGGTGTGAACGTGACCGCCACCGCCGGGTTCATCACCGGGCACGCGCTGGGGGAGGGTCGCCAGCGCATCATCGACGCGTGCGAGCGCGGAGGCAGCTCGATCTTCGGTTCGGGCATGAACCCGGGGCTCGCCAACCTGCTCGGCATCGTGTCGGCCGGGCTGTGCGACCGCATCGACTCGGTGCGCGTGCTCGAGTCGGTCGACTCCACCGGCTACGACTCGCCCGACACCGAGCGCTCGGTGGGCCACGGCCGCCCGATCGACGACCCGGAGCTACCGGGGATGGTGGCCCGGGGCACCGCGGTCTTCGGCGACGCCGTGTACCTCATGGGCGACGCCCTGGGCGTCACCTTCGACGAGGTGAAGTGCGTGGCCGAGTTCGCCCAGACCACCGAGCTGCTGGAGATGGGCTCGTGGTCGATCGACGCCGGGTGCGTGGCGGGCATCGCCGCCAGCTGGCAGGGCTGGGTCGGTGACCGCAAGGTCGTGTCGCTCGACGTGCGCTGGCGCAAGGGCCAGACCCTCGAGCCCGACTGGCCCATCGAGCACGGCTACGTGGTCGAGGTCGAGGGCCTGCCGAGCGTGCGCACCAAGCTCGAGGTCTTCCCGCCCAAGGACTTCGTCGCCCACTCGTTCGAGGACTACATGGTCCTCGGCATGATCATGACGGGCCTGCCGGCGGTCAACGCCATCCCGTCGGTGGTCGCCGCCCGCCCCGGCATCGTGACCTACCTCGACATCCCCCTCGTCACCCCCTCCGGCTGGCTCCCCCCAACCCCCTGAGACCCGACGCGCCTCGCCCCTGCCCTCGTTCTCCCGTTCTGGTGGAGGTCCGATGTCGGAATTCGACGCCAAACCTCCACCAGAACGGGTCAGGCAGCCCGTCGTAGATCTCGCCGGGCCTGCCTTAGTCGAGTGATCAGCTCGGCCCGCTGGTACCAGGCCTCATGTTCGGTGATGCGGATGAGGGTCCAACCGATGGCGGTGATCCGCTCGGATTTCCCGGCATCGACCTCCCGGTCGACGAGGCCCGCGTGGAATCTGTCGCTGTCGACCTCGATGGCGAGTCGTAGCTCGGGATCGCCGAAGTCGATTCGGGCGATGAACCCGGCATCGTCGTAGAGAGGGAGCTGCCGGCGAAGGCGTTCGAAGCCGGCGGTCTCGAGCAACTCCTCTACAACGAGCTCGAGATTGCTGCCGGCTGGAGCTCCCTTGGCTTCGAGCTCGTCGATGAGGCGCCGCATCACAGCGATGCCCGGACGACCGCGTGCGGCAAGGCGGTCGAGGGCCACGGTCAAGACTCCGAGGTCGAGGAGACCTCGTGCAACGAGGTTGTTCAGGTCCTTGCGGGTCCGGAGTGGGTGCTGGACGCCGGCGAGATCGAACATGGTCCGCACTGGCGTGGTCACTGGAATGCCCCTGCGAAGGGATGCGTCCAGGGCGTCGAATCGGCGCGAGCGTACATGTGCCGCCGATCACGGACCGATGGGCCTCCCGTCCATCGAGCACCACGACGGGTTCCAGTCGGTGGCCGGGAACGTCCCAGAGCCAGGCGGCCGACGACCGGGCGAGAAGTGCGGTCGGACCATGACCGAGTACGGCTGCCATCGCCGTGCCGTGTCGGGTGGCCGGTGCTCCGGAGATCCGCCACAGGCCACGGCGGATCGGTTCGACGGCTCCCGAGCGGCGAAGCGCTCCGAGGGCGTGGCCGGTCAGACCCACCGCTCGGGCCTGTCGTGTCGTGAACACCCCGTGCTGGCCGCGTGCGACGGCGAAGAGTTCGTGCCTCGTGGTCGTGTCCATGGCGCCAGTTCACCAAGGGGGTGTGACAGCGAGGCCCAGACGCGGTTCTGGTGGTGGTTTCGTGTCGAAATCCGACACGAAACCACCACCAGAAGGGGGAAGGACGAAAGGGTGGTGGGCTACTCGATGACGACGACGACGTCGCCGGAGCCGACCGAGTCGCCGGGGGCGACCTTGATCTCCTTGACCGTGCCGGCCTTGTCGGCGGCGATGTTGTTCTCCATCTTCATCGCCTCGAGCACGCACACGGTGGCGCCGGCCTCGACCTCCTGGCCGACCTCGACGAGCACCTTCACGATCGTGCCCTGCATCGGCACGGTGACGGCACCGGAGCCGCCGCCGGCCCCGCCACCCGCACCACCGGCCGAGCGCCGCGGACGGGCGCCGCCCGCCGGGGCACCGGGCCCGCCGGCGGCCACGACGGCACCGGCCTGCGACTCGGGCACGAACACCTTCACCGCGAAGCGCTTGCCGTTGACCTCGACGTCGACGTCGCGCTGGACCTTCGCCTCGGCCTCGCCGTCGCCGGCGTTCGGGGTGGCGGTCGACGCCGGTCAGGTCGAGCACGTCCTCGACCCACTTGGTGGAGTGGGTGGCGTCCTGGAAGTCCTGGTGCTCGAGGATGGCGATGTCGGCCGGGATCGTGGTGGCGATCCCCTCGATGCGGAACTCGCGCAGCGCCCGCAGGGTGCGGCGGATGGCCGTGGGCCGGTCCTCGCCCCAGCAGATGAGCTTGCCCACGAGGTTGTCGTAGTACTGGCTCACGGTGTCGCCGGACTCGTAGCCACCGTCCCAGCGGGTGCCGAAGCCGGCCGGCGGGACGATCGTGTCGATGTGACCGGGCGAGGGGAGGAACTTGCCCTCGGCCGGGTTCTCGGCGTTGATGCGGATCTCGATGGCGTGGCCGGAGAGGACCACGGAGTCCTGGGTGAACGACAGCGGCAGACCCGAGGCGACCCGGATCTGCTCGGCCACGAGGTCGATGCCCGACACCATCTCGGTGACGGGGTGCTCGACCTGGAGGCGGGTGTTCATCTCGAGGAAGAAGAACTCGCCGTCCTGGAAGAGGAACTCGACGGTGCCGGCGTTGTAGTAGCCGCACGCCTTGGCGACCTTGACGGCCGCCTCGCCCATGGCCTGGCGGACCTCGGCGGGGAACGCCGGTGCCGGGCTCTCCTCGACGAGCTTCTGGTGGCGGCGCTGGGCGGAGCAGTCGCGCTCGGCGACCCAGACGCAGTTGCCGTGCGTGTCGCCGATGATCTGCATCTCGATGTGGCGGGGCCACGTGAGGTAGCGCTCGACGTAGCACTCGTCGCGGCCGAAGCCCTTGAGGGCCTCGCTCTTCGCCGACTCGAAGGCCTCGGGGGCCTCCTCGGCGGAGTTCACGACGCGCATGCCTCGGCCACCGCCGCCGTAGGCGGCCTTGATGGCGACGGGCCAGCCGAACTCCTCGCCGAAGGCGATGACCTCGGAGGCGTCGTTCAGGAACTCCGTCGTGCCGGGCACGCCGTTCACGCCGGCGGCCTGCGCGGCGATGCGGCTCGACACCTTGTCGCCCATGACCGTGATGGCCTCGGGGGGCGGGCCGATGAAGGCCACGCCCATCTCGGTGATGGCCTGGGCGAAGTCGGTGTTCTCGGAGAAGAAGCCGTAGCCGGGGTGGACCGCGTCGGCGCCGCTACGCGTGATGACATCGAGGATGGCCTCGGTGTTCAGGTAGCTCTCGGCGGCGGTCTGCCCCCCCAGGGCGTAGGCCTCGTCGGCGAGGCGGACATGCAGAGCGTCACGGTCGAGGTCGGAGTACACGGCCACCGTGGCGATGCCCATCTCCTGGCATGCACGGATGACTCGGACGGCGATCTCGCCGCGGTTGGCGATGAGGACCTTGTTGAGCACGCCATATGGTGGCACACGTGCAGGGACCCTTCGCCACATCAGCCGTCGAGGGCACCCGCTTCACCGATGTGAGGTGGGTCGCGGAGACGGGTTCGACCAATCGTGACCTGCTCTCGGAGGCCTCCGCGGGGGCTGCCGAGGGCATCGTCCTCGTCGCCGATCACCAGACCGCGGGGAGGGGCAGACTCGACCGGACGTGGTCCGCGCCGCCCGGCGCGTCCCTGTTGGTGTCGGTCCTGCTGCGGCCCCGGATCGAGCCGACCGACGCCTTCCTGGTCACCGCCGCGGCCTCGGTGGCGGCCTGTCAGGCCTGCAGCCAGGTGGCCGCGGTGTTCCCCGGCATCAAGTGGCCCAACGACCTGATGATCGTGGCGGGGGAGCGCTTCGTCGGCCGCAAGCTGGCAGGCATCCTCGCCGAGTCGGTCGTGGCCGACGGCCGCATCGCCGCGATCGTGCTCGGCATGGGCCTGAACGTGAACTGGCCCGAGGCGCTCCCTGCCGAGCTGGCCGGCACGGCCGTCGCCCTCGACCACGTGGTCGGTCACCCGGTCGACCGGGAGGCCCTCCTGGTCGCGTGGCTGCGCCACCTCGACGGCTGGCTCGACCTGATCGAGACGCCCGAGGGTCGCGACCTCCTGCTGCTCCGCGTCCGCGAGACCTCGGCCACCCTCGGCCGCCCGGTCCGGGTGGAGCTGCCCGACGGCACCATCGAGGGCATCGCGGTCGACGTCACCGCCGAGGGCCACCTGCTGGTGCTGCCCGACGGAGGCGCCGACGCGGTCGAGGTGACGCGTGGGCGACGTGGTCCACCTCCGCCACGCCGGCTGAGCGTCAGCCGGCTCCCACGGGGGGCCCGGCGGTTGCGGCGGCGATCTCGGCGGCCTCGGCGGCGCGGAACGCTGCCGAGCGCGGCCTCGGCCATCGGCCCGCCGACCACGGGCACCGGACGCCCGTCGATCGACGCGATCGGGCGCACCCCGGCCACCGACGACGTGAGGAAGGCTTCGCCGATGTCGCCGAGGCGGTCGAGAGGGATGTGGCCCTCCGCGGCGAGCCCGGCCTCGAGCAGCACCTCCCGCACGATGCCGCCGAGGCACCCGCAGTCGGTGCCGGGGGTGAGACGCCGGCCGTCGAGCTCGACGAAGACGTTGGCGGTGAGGGCCTCGCTCAGCCGGCCCTGCGTGTCGCCGAGCAGGGCGTCGCCGGCGCCGGTGGCGTCGAGCCTCGACTGCAGGGCGGCCGCCTCGGCGTAGCTGGTGGACTTCACTCCGGCGAGGGGCGACCGCTCGTTGCGGGCCCACGGGAAGGTGACGACGTCGACTGGTGCGGCCCCGCCGCTCGCGCCGGCGCCCGGCGTGCCGAGGGGGGCCGCGGTGACGAGGACCGACGGCCGGGGACCCCGGCGCAGCCCGGCCGGGCCCGGCCCGCTGCTCACCGTGATCCGGAGCCGGGCGTCGGTGAGGCCGGAGGCGTCGAGCACGGCCCGGACGGCGCCGGCGACGAGCTCCTCGTCGACCGGCGTCATCCCGGTGGCGGCCAGCGACCGGGCCAGACGGCCGGCGTGCCTCGCCCAGAACGTCGGATGGCCGGCGCGCACGAGGAGCGTCTCGAAGACGCCGTCGCCGATCGTGAAGCCGTGGTCGTCGAGTCGCACGGCGACGGCGTCGGGCTCCACCAGGTGGCCGTCGAACCACGCGGTGGTGCGGTCGTGGCTCACCGGCCCTCCCCGTCGGCCGAGGCCCCCACGGGCCGCCTTCCCCCGGGGGACGCGACGGCGAGCAGCCGCTTCGCCTTCAGCTCGGTCTCGGCCCACTCGTCGGTGGCGGTGGAGTCCCAGGTGATGGCGCCGCCGGTGCCGAGGCACAGCTCGTCGCCCTCCACCCAGAACGTGCGGATGGCGACGTTCAGCTCGCCCTCGGCCCGGTCGGCGTCGACCCAGCCGACCGCGCCGCAGTAGAGCCCCCGCCCGACCGGCTCGAGCCGGGCGATGTGCTCGAGCGCCGCCAACTTCGGAGCGCCGGTGACCGAGCCCGCAGGGAACGTGGCGTCGAGCAGCTCGGCCCACCCGAGCCCGGGGCGCAGCTCGCCCTCGACCGTGCTGACCAGGTGGGTCAGACCGGGGTGGTCCTCCTCGGCGAGCAGCGCCGGCACCCGCACGGTGCCCGGCACGCAGACCCGGCCGAGGTCGTTGCGGACGAGGTCGACGATCATCACGTTCTCGGCCCGGTCCTTTTCGGTGAAGGGTGTGCCCGGCGCGGTGGTGCCCTTGATGGGTGAGGACCGCACCCGCCGTCCCTGGCGGCTGAGGAACAGCTCAGGGGACGCCGAGGCGACCCGCACGCCCGCCGCCGGCAGCTCGACCACCGCGGCGAACGGAGCCGGGTTGCCGGCCGCCAGCGCGGCACCGAGGGCCAGCATCGAGGCGTCGGCGGGCAGGGGAGCGGTGAGCCGGCGGGTGAGGTTCACCTGGTAGACGTCGCCGGCCGCGATCGCCTCCCGGATGGCCTCGACCCGGCGCCCGAACTCGTCGGCGTCGAGCGAGGAGGTCCACGAGTCGAGCGGCGGGCCGGTCCACGGCACCGGGGGGCGGGGCGTGGCCCCGCTGGGGCGCCGGCGGTCGAAGCGGGCGCAGACAGGCGGCCCGTCGAAGGGCAGCACCACCGCCCACCAGCCCTCGGAGTCGAGCGCCGTGAGATCGTCGGTGAGGTCGACGAGTCCGCTCGCGACCATGCCCCCGACCACGGCGACGCACTCGACGTCCCGTGCGCTGGCGACGGTGGGAAGGGGGCTCACGACCCCCCGAGCCTAGGGCGACACGGCCGGGCGGCGGTCGGTCGGAAACCCCCGGGGGTGCCCCGGCGGACGAAGGACCCTCTAGTAGGTTGCCCGGCGTGCGTCGGCCCCACCGCACGTGGCCCCAGCGGCTGCTGCTCACCCTCAACATCACGCTCGTGGTCGTCTGCCTGGCGGCGGCCGGCGGCGTCTACTGGACCTACAACCAGGCCAGTGCCCTGCCGCGCATCGACGTCGGCGCCTCTTTGTCGCCGTCCACCCAGGCCGGCGAGCCCCAGAACATCCTCCTGGTCGGCATCGACGACGGCACCGGTCTCGAGTCCGGCGACCCCGTGCTGCGCGGCCGCACGACCTCGCTCAACACCGACACCGTGATGATCCTCCGGGTCGACCCGAAGACCCAGCAGGCCGCGCTGCTGTCGCTGCCTCGCGACCTCTACGTCGATCTTGCCGGCGGCGGCAAGGGCCGCATCAACACCGCCCTCGCCCTCGGCGGACCCGAACGGCTGATCGAGACCATCAAGCAGGACTTCGGCATCCCGATCAACCACTACGCCATGGTCGACTTCCACGGCTTCGAGTCGCTCGTGTCCGCCGTCGACGGTGTGCCCGTGTATTTCAACTACCCGTCGCGCGACGAGAACACCGGCCTGTTCCAGTACGACCCGGGCTGCGTCACCCTCACCGGTGAGCAGGCCTTGGCCTACGCTCGCTCGCGTCACTTCGAGATCCAGCGCACCGAGAACGGCAAGTGGCAGGAGGACCCCTCCAGTGACTTCGGGCGCATCACCCGTCAGCAGCAGTTCATCAAGGCGGCGCTGCGCAAGGCCGTCGCCAAGGGCGTCCGTAACCCCTTCGTGCTGAAGGACCTCGTCGGCATCGCCCAGAAGAACGTCACCCTCGACACCGAGTTCTCGATCCAGGAGCTCGTCGACCTGGGCATGCAGTTCAAGGACTTCGACCCGGACCAGCTCGCCACCTACACGCCCGAGGCCGACGGGAAGATGGTCGGGGCCATGAGCGTGCTGATCCTGAACTCGGCCCGCTCGCAGCCGATCTTCGACATCTTCCGCGGGGTCACGCCCATCCCCTCCGATCCGGCCGCGGTCACCACCACGACCACCCCGCCGATGTCGGAGTCCACTGTCGCGCCGGGGGCCACGACCCCCTCGACCCTCGCTCCGGTCACCACCACGACGCTGAGCGATTTCATCCCGCAGGCGCCTCCGGGGGAAGCCTGCGGGTAAAGGTGGCTGCTGACCCGTCGATAGATTGAGCAGTGGACACGTGATCGGGAGCAGTGATGGACAACAAGGTCGCGGTCGTCGGTACGGGCTACGTGGGGCTCACGACGGGCGCGTGCTTCGCGCACCTCGGGCACCAGGTCACCTGCGCCGACATCGACGTGAGCAAGGTCGAACGGCTGCGCCGCGGCGAGATCCCGATCTACGAGCCGGGCCTCGAGGCGCTCGTCGTCGAGGGCCTCGCCGCCGGTCGCCTCACCTTCACCGACGACCCGATCGCGGCCGCCAGCGAGGCCGGCTTCGTCTACCTCTGCGTTCCCACCCCGCAGGGCGAGGACGGCTCGGCCGACCTCAGCTACCTGGAGGCGGCGGCCCGCCAGATCGGCCCCCACCTCCAGCCCGAGACCATCGTGGTCAACAAGTCCACCGTGCCGGTGGGCTCGGCGAACTTCGTCGCCCAGGTCATCGGCCGGGGCGACATCCAGGTCGTGTCCAACCCGGAGTTCCTGCGTGAGGGCACCGCGGTCCACGACTTCCTGAACCCCGACCGTGTGGTCATCGGTGCCGCCGACCAGAGCGCAGCGATCCGCATCGCCGGCCTGTACCTCGGGCTCCCCGCTCCGCTGATGGTCACTGACCCGGCGTCGGCCGAGACCATCAAGTACGCCTCGAACGCGTTCCTCGCCATGAAGCTGTCGTTCGTGAACGCCATCGCCAACCTCTGTGAGGTGGTCGGTGCCGACGTGAGCGACGTCGTGCTCGGCATGGGCTACGACAAGCGCATCGGCCACGACTTCCTGCGCCCCGGGCCGGGCTGGGGTGGCAGCTGCTTCCCGAAGGACTCCCGCGCTCTGCGCTACATGGCGGCGGAGGCTGGGTACGAGTTCGGCATCCTCGATGCCGTCCTCGAGGCCAACGAGGCGCAGTTCGGTCGGGTGGCCGACAAGGTGGTCCGCATGGTCGGCGGCGACATCGCCGGCGTGAAGGTCGCGGCCTGGGGCCTCACGTTCAAGGCCAACACCGACGACCGCCGCGACTCACCCAGTGTCAACGTGCTCCGGCGCCTCGTCGCCATGGGCGCCGAGGTCACGGTCTTCGACCCAACGGTCTCGGGCCCTGTCGCCGAGATCCCCGAGCTGCGCACCGCTCCTGACGCCATCACCGCCTGCCAGGGCGCCGACGTGCTCGTGGTGCTCACCGAGTGGGACGAGTTCAAGTGGGTCGACCTCGACGAGGTCAAGGCCGCCATGGGTACGCCGCGCATCGTCGACGGCCGCAACCTGCTCGACCGCAGCCTGCTGGTCCGGCGAGGGTTCGAGTACGACGGCATCGGCCGCCACTGATGGCGCGCGTCGTCGTCACCGGCGGCGCCGGGTTCCTCGGCTCGCACCTCACCGACGCCCTGTTGGCTCGGGGTGACGAGGTCGTCGTCCTCGACAACCTGGTCACCGGTAGCACCGGCAACCTCGAGCACCTGGAGGGGAACGATCAGTTCACCTTCGTGAACCACGACGTCACCGAGCCCATCTCCGTGCCCGGCGCCGTCGACGCCGTGCTGCACTTCGCCAGCCCGGCCTCGCCGCCGGTCTACCTGGCACTCCCGGTCGAGACCCTGATGGCCGGTAGCCGTGGCACCCACAACGCCCTGGGCCTGGCCCGGGCGAAGGGCGCCCGGTTCATGGTGTCCTCCACGAGCGAGGTCTACGGCGACCCGAGCGTGCACCCGCAGCCCGAGTCCTACTGGGGCAACGTCAACCCCGTCGGCCCCCGCAGCGTCTACGACGAGGCCAAGCGCTTCACCGAGGCCCTCACGATGGCCTATCACCGCACCTACGGCCTCGACGTGCGGATCGTGCGCATCTTCAACACCTACGGGCCCCGGATGCAGCACGACGACGGCCGCGTCGTCACCAACTTCATCATGCAGGCGCTCAAGGGCGAGCCCCTCACGATCTACGGCGACGGCAGCCAGACCCGCTCGTTCTGCTTCGTCGACGACGAGGTGCGGGGCTTCCTCGCCCTGCTCGACGGCGAGCACACCGGGCCGATCAACATCGGAAACGACGGTGAGTTCACCATGCTCGAGCTGGCCGAGGTCGTGCTCGAGGTCACCGGGTCGAGCTCGCCTCTCGAGCACCGGCCCCTCCCGGTCGACGACCCCAGGCAGCGTCGACCCGACCTCACCTTGGCCCGCAGCCTGCTGGGCTGGGAGCCCACGGTCGCGTTGCACGAGGGCGTCACCCGCACCACCGAGTACTTCCGCGGGCTCCTCGACGCCGGAGAGATCTGAAGACCTGACGGGCCGACCCCGGCTTCAGACCGGGCGGGCCTCGGCCTCGTCGCGGTGCGAGAGGTACCAGTCGAGGGTGAGGCGCAGGCCCTCGTCGAACGGGGTGCCGGCCACGAAGCCGAAGCGCTCCCGGGCCCGGCTGGCGTCGACGCCGCGTCGGGGCTGGCCGTCGGGCTTCGAGGTGTCCCACCGGACCTCGCCCTCGAAGCCGACGAGCTTCACGATGATCTCGACGAGGTCGCGGATCGGGAGCTCGCGGTCGGCGCCGAGGTTCACCGGCTCGCCATCGTCGTAGCGCTCGGCGGCGAGGACGATGCCCTCGGCGGCGTCGTCGACGAAGAGGAACTCGCGGCTGGCACTGCCCGTGCCCCAGACCTCCATGTGGTCGGCGCCGCTCTCCTTGGCGTCGACCGCCTTCTTGATGAGGGCGGGGATGACGTGGGAGACCGCGGGGTGGAACTTGTCCCGCGGGCCGTAGAGGTTGGTGGGCATGAGGTAGACGGCGCTCTGGCCGTACTGGGCCCGGTTGGCCTGGAGCTGCACGAGCTGGGCGAGCTTGGCGATGCCGTAGGGCGCGTTGGTCTCCTCCGGGTAGCCCTGCCAGAGGGAGTCCTCGTGGAAGGGCACCGGGGTGAACTTGGGGTACGAGCAGATCGTGCCGACCATCACCGTCTTCGGGGTGTCGCGCAGCCGGGCCTCGTCGAGCACGTAGGTGCCCATCAGGAGGTTGTCGAGGTAGAGGTCGGCGGGGCGGGCCATGTTGGCGCCGATGCCGCCGACCCGGGCGGCGAGGTGGATCACCAGGTCGGGCTCGATGTCGGCGAACATCGCGGTGACCGCCGAGCGGTCGCGCAGGTCGTAGTCGGCAGCTCGTCGGCGCCACCACCGAGCCCGGCTGCCGGGCCGAGAGCCGGTCGAGCACCGCCTGGCCGAGAAAGCCGTTGCCTCCGGTCACCAGCACCCGTCGGGTGCGCCAGAACTCGAGGTCGGGCTCGCCACTCATCGCCGCCATCCTACCGAGGGGCGGGGCGCTGCCCGGTTAGGCCCGGCGGTCGTGGGAGACTCCTGCACCCATGGATCGACCTCTGCGGGTGGCCGTCACCCTCGAGCAGTGCTGGCACGCCGTGCCCGGTGGCACGGCACGTGCCGCCCTCGAATCGGTCCGCGCCCTCGTCGCCCATTCCGACCTCGATCTGGTCGGGGTGAGCGCCCGCCACGGCGCCCCGCCGCCGGCCGCGTGGACCCCGGTGATCCCTGTGCAGGCCCTTCCGCTGCCCCGGCTGGCCCTGTACGAGTCCTGGCACTGGCTGCGCCGCCCGGCCGTCCAGAGCGCCACCGGACCGGTCGACGTGATCCACGCCACCGGGATGGCCGTCCCACCGCCGTCGGCGCCGCTCGTGGTGACGGTTCACGACCTGGCCTTCCTCCGCAACCCGGGCCAGTTCACCCGCCGGGGCGTCAGCTTCTTCCGCCGGGCGATCGAGCTCGCCCGGCGCGACGCCACCCTCGTCATGTGCCCGTCGCAGGCCACCCTCGACGACTGCGCCCGCAACGGCTTCGACCCGGCCCGCCTCCGGCTCGTGCCGTGGGGCATCGACCCTCCGCCCGGTCGACGCCTCGGCGGTGGCCGGCGTCCGGGCCCGGTTCGGCATCCCCGGCCGCTACGTGCTCTGGACCGGCACCATCGAGCCCCGCAAGAACCTCCCCGACGCTGCTCGACGCCTTCGGGCGGCTCGCCCGCACCGACGTCGAACTGGTGCTCGCCGGCCCGCAGGGCTGGAACGAGGACCTGGGGGAGCGGCTCGCCGGCCTCGGCGACCGGGTCCGCCCCGTCGGCTTCGTCGACCCCGAGGCCCTGCGGGCGCTCTACGCCGGCGCCGACGTCTTCTGCTTCCCGAGCCTCGAGGAGGGCTTCGGCCTGCCCGTGCTCGAGGCCATGGCCCAGGGCACCGCGGTCGTGACCTCGGCCGGCACGGCCACCGCGGAGGTCGTCGGCGACGCGGGGGTGCTCGTCGACCCGCCCGACGTCGACGGGCTCACCGACGCCCTGGCCCGCCTCCTCGACGACGACGGCGAGCGGCGCCGCCTCGGTGCCGCCGGCCTGGCCGGGCGGCCGAGCGGTTCTCCTGGGAGCACACCGCCGCGGCCCTCGAGGCCGTGCTCACCGAGGCGGCGGCATGGCCCGCGCTGCGCACCGACGAGCGCGTGCGGGTCGGGGTGAACCTGCTCTGGCTCGTGCCCGGGAGGTCGGGCGGGAGCGAGGAGTACACCGTGCGCCTGCTCGGCGCGCTCGCCGACCTCGACCCCACCGACCTCGACGTCACGCTGTACGTCAACGGCCGTTTCGGCGCCGCCCACGCCGCGCTCGCCGAGCGGTTCCGCACGGTGGTGGCACCCGTCGCCGGCACCTCCCGGCCCCGCCGGGTCGCCGGCGGAGTCGCAGCTGGCTCGCCGCCCGCACCCGCCGCGACGACATCGACGTCGTCCACCACGCCGGCGGCACCATGCCCACCGCTGCGCACCGCGCCCCGGGATCGTCACCCTCCACGACCTCCAGCCGATCACCCACCCCGAGCGCTTCGGCCTGGTGAAGCGCACCTACATCCGCCTCGTCGCGCCCCGATCGCTGCGGGCTGCCGCGGCGGTCGTGTGCCTCACCGACTTCACCGCCGGCGACGCGGTGGCGGTGGCGGGCGTCGACCCGACCAGGGTGCGGCTGGTGCCGTGCGGTGTCGACGACCCCGGTCCCGGCCCGGACCCGCTGGTGCAGGAGGCCGTGCTCGAGCGCCACCGGCTGCCGGGCCGGCCGTTCGTGCTCTACCCGGCCATCACCTACGCCCACAAGAACCACGAGACCCTCGTCGCCGCCTTCGCCCGGCTCGCCGCCGACCACCCCGACGCCCGCTCGTCCTCACCGGCGGCGAGGGCTCCTTCGAGCCGGTCGTGCGGGCCGCGATCCAGGCCTACGGGCTCGCCGACCGGGTCGAGCGCACCGGTCGCATCCCGGAGGCCGACCTCGACGTCCTCTACCGCCGAGCCACCGTGATGGCCTTCCCCTCGCCGCTACGAGGGCTTCGGCCTCCCGGTGCTCGAGGCCATGGTCCGGGGCTGCCCGGTGGTGGCCAGCGACGCCGGCGGCCTGCCGGCGTGGCGGGCGACGCCGCCGTGCTGGTCGACCCGCTCGATGCCCACGCCTGGGCCGAGGCCCTCGCCGATCTGCTCGACCATCCCGAACGGCGTACCGTGCTCTCCCGCCTCGGCGTCGAGCGGGCCCGCCACTTCCGCTGGCCCGACGCCGCCGAGGCGCTGGCCGCCGTCTACCGGGAGACGGCCCGGCGCCCCCGTCCGCGAGCCCAGTGAGGAGATCGGGTGAACCTCGTCGTCCTGTGCCCCCACTTCGCGCCCGACGTCGCCCCCACCGGCGACGTCATGACCCGCATCGCCATGGAGCTCGTGGAGCGGGGCCACCGCCTCCACGTCGTCACCGCCCTGCCCTGGTACCAGCGCCACGCCCTCGAGCCGGGCTGGGACGGCCAGCTCGTGCGGGGCGAGGTCACCGAGTGGGGCCGCATCAGCCGGGTGCACCCGTTCCCCACCGACAAGCGCAACATCCCGGCCCGGGCCCTGGCCTTCGGCGGGTTCACCGCCCTCGCCACCGCGGTCGGGGCGGTGTCGCAGCTGAGCGCCCGACGCCGTGCTCGCCATGTCGCCGCCGCTCACCCTCGGCCCCGCCGGGTGGGTCGTCGCCAGGCCCGTCGGGTGCCCTTGGTCTTCAACATCCAGGACGTCTTCCCCGACGTCGCCGTCGAGCTCGGGCTGCTCAAGGGCCGCCGGGTCATCGCGGCCGCCAGCTGGCTCGAGCGCACCTCGTACCGGCTCTCCGACGCCGTCACCGTGCTCTCCGACGACCTGGCCGACAACGTGCGCACCAAGATCACCTCGGGCCTCGACGCAGAGCGGGCCGACCGGGAGGCCGCGAAGGTCCGGGTCATCCCGAACTTCGTCGACACCGACCGCATCCGCCCCGACGACCGCGAGAACTCCTACCGGGCCGACCTACGGCCTCGCGGGCCAGCAAGGTCGTGATGTACGCCGGCAACGTCGGCTTCTCCCAGTCGCTCGACCTCGTGCTGCTCGCCGCCCGCTCGTTCGCCGTGTCGCGCCCCGACGTCGTCTTCGTGATCAACGGGGGAGGGGCCGCCCGCCCCGAGCTCGAGGCCGCCGCCGCCGACCTCCCCAACGTGCGCTTCGTCGACATGCAGCCCGCCGGAGCGCCTGCCCGAGGTGCTGGCCGCCGCCGACGTTCACGTGGTGCCGCTGCGGGCCGGCCTGGCCTGGTCGAGCGTCCCGTCGAAGCTGTACTCGATCCTCGCCGCGGCCCGGCCCATCGTGGCCAGCGTCGACGAGGGCACCGAGGTCGCCCGCACCGTCGAGCGGGCCGGCGCCGGCATCTCGGTGCCGCCTGACGACCCCGCCGCCTTCACCGCGGCCGTGGGCCGGCTCCTCGACGAGCCCCAGGCCGCCGCCCAGATGGGCGCCTCGGGCCGCCAGTTCGTCGAGGGCTGGGCCTCGCCGGCCGCCGTGGCCGCCGCCTACGAGGACCTCTTCGCCGAGCTGGTCGCGCGGCGTCGGCGCGGCTGAGGCCCGTTCCCTGCCCGTCACCTGCGGCGGCCGTCGCGCCGGAGACCCCCCGCCGGCCGCTAGCCTCTCCGCCCTATGGGCAAGGCAAGCTCCTCCAAGAAGGTCGCCCGCGCGGCACGGGCCGGCGGCAAGACCACCAAGGGCCCGAAGCGGCAGCTCGGCTACCCGATCGGCATCGCCGTGATCGTGGTGGTCGGCGTCCTGGCGGTGCTCTTCGCCCGCACCGACAACCAGGAGGCCGCAGCGGTCAGCCCCGCGGTCGGCGAGCACTGGCACGCCGCCTACGGCATCTACGTCTGCGACGCCTTCCTGCCGAACCTCACCGACAGTCGTGAGCGACACCACCGGGCCTCCACACCCACGGCGACGGCGTGGCCCACGTGCACCCGTTCAACAGCGCCGCGGCCGGCAACAACGCCACGCTGGCGAAGTGGGGCGAGACCACCGGCCTCACCTTCTCCGACGACCGGGTTCACCGTGAACGGCACGACCTACGACGACGGCTTCGACTGCAACGGCCAGCCCGCCACGGTGTCGCTGTACGTGTGGCCGGCCGACGACCTCTCGGCCGCAGCCCGAGATCTTCACCGGCGCCGACATCGCCGACGTTCCGGTTCAGCCAGGACCGGCTCGCCGATCACCCTCGCCGTCGTTCCCCCGGGCACCGACGTCCCCCGCCCGCCGAGCGTCCCGCGAGCTCGACCAGCTCACCGACGTCCCCGGCGCCACCTCCACGACCACCACGGTCGCGGCCGGCCGCTCGGTGCCACCGACACCACCGCCGGTCGCCACGAGCCACCACGGCGGCGGGCGCCCAGTGAAGGCGGTGGTCCTGGTCGGCGGGTTCGGGACCCGTCTCCGCCCGCTGACCTGGACGACCCCCAAGCAGATGCTCCCGATCGTCGACCGGCCCATGATCGAGCGGGTCGTCGGCGCGCTCGCGGCGCACGGCGTCACCGACGCCGTGCTGTCGCTCGGGCTACCGCCCCGACGCCTTCATGGACGCCTACCCCGACGGGCAGTGCGCCGGCGTCGCCCTGCACTACGCGGTCGAGCCCGAGCCGCTCGACACCGCCGGCGCGGTGCGGCTTCGCCGCCGCCTCGGCCGGCATCGACGACACCTTCGTCGTGGTCAACGGCGACGTGCTCACCGACCTCGACGTCTCCGAGCTCTGGGACGTTCCACCGCGAGCCGGGCGCCGAGGGCACCATCGCCCTCACCCCGGTCGACGACCCGTCCCGCTACGGCGTCGTGCCCATCGACGACAAGGGCCGGGTCACCGCCTTCGTCGAGAAGCCCGCCCCCGGCACCGCCCCCACCAACTGGATCAACGCCGGCACCTACGTGCTCGAGCCCTCGGTGCTCGAGCGCATCCCGGGCGGCCGCAAGGTCTCCATCGAGCGCGAGACCTTCCCGGCGATGGTCGCCGCCGGCACGCTGTACGCGCTCACAGCGACTCCTACTGGGTCGACGCCGGCACCCCGAACACCTACGTCGAGGTCCAGCTCGACCTCATCGACGGCGTGCGGGGCGCCGCCGAGCCGGCCGTGCACCCCGGTGCCGACATCCACCCCACGCCGTGGTCGACCACTCGGTCGTCATGGCCGGCGTGAAGATCGGTGAGCACGCCATCATCGTGACTCGGTGATCCTCCCCGGTGCCCGCCTCGACCCCCGGGTCCTGGTCGACGGCTCCGTCATCGGCGCCGGGCCCGCATCGGCGAGGGTGCGGTGCTCTCGGGCATGACCGTCATCGGCGACCGCTACGAGGTCCGGGCCGCGGCCCACCTCGACGGCGCCCGCCTCCCCGAAGAGGCTGACCCCGCAAGGTGGGTCACCACGTGCCGGAATCCGACACCAGGTGAGCCGCTTCGGGCGGGGCTAGCGGAAGAGGTCGTCGCGGGGCTGCGCACGATCTCGTCGTGCACGCTGCCGTCGCGCAGCCAACGGGGTCGACGCCCCGGACGACCGCCACGGGGATGCCGGTCGACTTGCCCATCACCAGCTCGGCGGCGGCGGCGATCTCGTCGACCACGGCCACCTCGGTGACCTGCATCTCGCGGCCGAGGGCGTCGGGGGTGCCCCGCAGGTCGACGATGCCGGCGATGCCGGCGCAGCCGATGGCGACGTCGGTGACCCCCCGGCGCCAGGTGCGGCCGAAGGTGTCGGAGACGATCACCGCCGACCTCGACGCCGGCCCGGTGGCGCAGGCCGTCGCGGATGCGGCGGGCCGATCGGTCGGAGTCCACGGGCAGCAGGGCGGCGTACCCCCGCTCGACGTTGGACAGGTCGATGCCGGCGTTGGCGCAGACGAAGCCGTGGGCTGGTCTCGCTGATGATGAGGTCGCCGCGGCGGCGCAGGATGCGCACCGACTCCTGCTCGACGAGGGGCTTGTGGGAGAGGGGGTCGTCGGGGTCGACGGGCACGAGGCGGTCCTCGGCCTTGGACACGATCTTCTGGGTGACGACCACGACGTCGCCGTCGGCGAGCTCGGTGTCGTTGCCGAGCATGGCGGCCTCGGCGATGAGCCCGGCCAGGTCGGCGCCGACGGTGATCTCGGGGATGCCGTCGAGCCCGAAGACGGTGAGTCGGCTCATGGGGTGTCCTCCGTCGTGACGCCGACAGCGGCGAGGGTGGTGCGGGCGAGGGCGGCGGCCGTCTCGGGGGTGCGCATGACGGTCGGGGTGACCACGCAGCGCATGCCCTCGGCCTCGACCTCGGCCACCCGGTCAGCGTCGGCCTCGTCGATCACGAGGGTGCCGGCGAAGGCGGCGTAGAGGCGGGCGACGCCGACGACGCAGGACTCGTGGCCGAGCTCGACGAGCATGCGGTCGGCGGGGCCCTTGAGGGCGGCGCCGGCGACGATGGGCGAGACGGCGACGACGTGGTCGCGCCGGGCGGCGACGGCCTCGTGCACGCCGGGCACGGCCAGCACCGGCCCGATCGACACGATCGGGTTGGAGGGGGCGACCACGATCGCCTCGGCGGTCGGCGAGGGACGTCGAGCACCCCGGGGCTGGGCCGGGCGGCCTCGGCCCCGGCGATGCGCACCGACGACACCGGCACCGAGTGGTGGCGCTGCACGAAGTACTCCTGGAAGCCGATCTCGGCGCCGGCGGGCAGGCCGGGGGAGTCGGGGCCGGCTCGTCGTCGGCGGCGAGGGTCACCATCGTGCGCAGCGGGTCGTAGGTGACCGGCACGAGCGTGAGGCCGAGGTCCCACGCCGCCGCGATCTCGGCGGTGACGGCGGACAGGTCGGCGCCCTCGGCCAGGCGCTGGGTGCGGTAGAGGTGGGTGCCGAGGTCGCGGTCGCCGAGGCCGAACCAGCTCACGCCGCCGTAGCGCTCGAGCATGCCCATGGCCTGCCACGTCTCGCCGGTGAGGCCCCACCCGGTCTCGGTGTTGATGGCGCCGGCGAGGGTGTAGGTGACGGTGTCGAGGTCGGGGGAGATGTGCAGCCCGTGCAGCACGAGGTCGTCGCCGACGTTGACGACGGCCGTCAGGTCGGCGGGGTCGACGACCTGGACGAGGCCCGCGAGCATCCGGGCCGCGCCGACCCCGCCGGCGAGGGTGACGATCACTAGGTCAGGTTGCGCTGCTGGCGGGCGACGAGCTCGAGGTCGGCCTCGACCATCATGCGGACCAGCTCGGGGAAGGCGGTGTGGGGCGTCCAGCCGAGGACCTCGCGGGCCTTGGCGGGGTCGCCGACGAGCAGGTCGACCTCGGCGGGGCGGAAGAAGCGCGCGTCGATGACGACGTGGTCCTCCCAGTCCAGGCCGACGTGGCCGAACGCCACCTCGCAGAACTCGCGCACCGTGTGCGTCTCGCCGGTGGCCACCACGAAGTCGTCCGGCTCGTCCTGCTGCAGCATGCGCCACATGGCCTCGACGTAGTCGCCGGCGAAGCCCCAGTCGCGCTTGGCGTCGAGGTTGCCGAGGCGCAGCTGGTGTCGAGGCCGAGCTTGATGCGGGCCACGCCGTCGGTGATCTTGCGGGTGACGAACTCGAGGCCGCGGCGGGGCTCTCGTGGTTGAAGAGGATGCCGGAGTTGGCGTGCATGCCGTAGCTCTCGCGGTAGTTCACCGTGATCCAGTGGCCGTAGACCTTCGCCACGCCGTAGGGCTAGCGGGGGTAGAACGGGGTCGTCTCGCTCTGGGGGGCCTCGACGACCTTGCCGAACATCTCGCTGGAGGAGGCCTGGTAGAAGCGCACGTCGGGGTCGGCGATGCGGATGGCGTCGAGGAGGCGGGTGACGCCCAGCGCCGTGGTCTCGCCGGTGAGCACCGGCTGGCCGAACGAGGTCTGCACGAACGACTGCGCCGCCAGGTTGTAGACCTCGTCGGGCCGGTGGGCCCGCAGGATCTGGATCAGCGAGACCTCGTCGAGCAGGTCGCCCGGCACCAGCTCGAGCGGTCCTGGATGTGGCCGATGCGCTCGAAGTTCACCGTCGGCTGCGGCGCACCATCCCGATGACGTCGTAGCCCTTGTCGAGCAGGAACTCGGCCAGGTAGGAGCCGTCCTGGCCGGTGATGCCGGTGATGAGCGCACGCTTCGTCATGAGGACCGATTTTCCGGGGTCTCTCTGCGCCGGTTCGGGGCCGGCGGGCGGTGTGGGGATCCTACGGCCGCCCTGGCGGCGGCCCGGGAGAGGGCGGGTCGGGCCGTCAGGCCGAGGTGGCCCCGACCAGCGCCCGGTGCTCGGCGAGCACGTCGGCGAGGGTCTGGTCGAGCGGGATCTCGGGCTCCCAGCCGGTGGCCCGTCGGAGCTTGGCGTTGTCGCCCCGCAGCACGGGCGTCTCGACCCGGCGCTGCAGCGCCGGGTCGGGCTCGAGGCGCATGGGGTGGGCGGCGAGGGCCACGAGGTGCTCGGCGAGCTCGCCGATCGACAGGTCGCGGCCGGTGCAGACGTTGTAGGCCTCGCCGGGCTCGCCGTGGGCCATCGAGCAGCCGGTAGGCCTGCACGACGTCGCGGACGTCGGTGATGTCGCGGCGCGGCGTGAGGTTGCCGACCGGCACCACGTCGGAGCCGTCGCGCTCGTTGAGGGCGATCCGCTCGGCGAGGGCCGGGGCCACGAAGGCCGTGGTCTGGCCGGGGCCCAGGTGGTTGAACGCCCGCACCCGGAGCACCTCGAGCCCGTAGCCGAGCCAGGCCTGCAGGCCGAGCTGGTCGGCCGCGATCTTGCTGGCGGCGTAGGGGGTGACCGGTCGGAAGGGGGCGTCCTCGTGATGGGCAGCTCGTCGGGCTGCACCCGGCCGTAGACGTCGGCGCTGCTGACGGCCAGCACCCGGGGGGCGCCGTTGGCCTGACAGGCCTGCAGCAGGTTGAGCGTGCCGTCGGCGTTGGCCTGGAAGGCGTCGTGTGGGTGCTCCCACGATGCACCCGACGTCGCTCCAGCCGCCGAGGTGGTAGACGACGTCGGGTCGCGACCTCGGCGAGGGTGGCGGCCAGGCCATCCCCATCGAGCAGATCGGGGCCGTCGGCGCGGTCGACGCCGACGACGTCGTCGCCGTGGGCCTCGAGGTGGGCGGCACAGGTGACGTCCGACGAACCCGGCCGAGCCGGTGACGAGGGCCTTCATCGTGGCGAGCTTCCCCGAGGTGGGCCCCCGGTCGAGCCCGGGAGCGGGAGCGCCCAGCTTAGGGCAGGCCCGGGTCGGCCCCGGCGCCGTTCACCAGGCCATCGGCAGCGCGACGGTAGAGCTGGACCACGCCGGCGGCGGTGCGGTCCCACGAGTAGTGGTCGAGCCGCCCGTGCCCGGCCTCGACGATGGCGGCGCCGCGGGCGGGGTCGCCGAGCACCGCCCGCAGGGCGGCAGCGAGCGAGTCGGTGTCGCCGGCTCCGCCCACTCGGCGGCGTCGCCGAGCACCTCGGGCAGGGCACCGGCCGCGTGGCGACCACGGGGGTGCCGCTGGCGAGCGCCTCGAGCGGGGGAAGCCCGAAGCCCTCGTAGACCGAGGGGTAGGCGAACGACCTCGGCGCCGACCAGCAGGGCATCGCGGGTCGCGGTCGTCGACCCACCCGAGCCGGCGGATCCGCCGGCCGTGGCGGGCGGCGTCGATGGCGGCGCGTGACCTGCTCGGCGCCCCCACCCGTCGGGCCCGGCCAGCACGAGCACGCAGTTCGGCGTCGTCACCGGCGAGCTCG
This sequence comes from uncultured Actinomycetes bacterium, assembly GCA_963702555.1. Taxonomy (GTDB): domain Bacteria; phylum Actinomycetota; class Acidimicrobiia; order Acidimicrobiales; family Acidimicrobilacustridaceae; genus CAMFLJ01. The sequence goes on along the minus strand of CAVPCW010000014.1, from coordinate 314,989 downwards.
TCGAAGGCCCGGACCAGGTGGGGAGGTCCTTGCGGGGCTCGAGGGTGCCGAGGGCCAGCACGTAGCGGTCCGCCGCCTGCGAGCGGCCCGGCCCGGCGGGAGCGGTGCGGCGCATCGGGGGCCGAGCTGGAGGTCGGGGCGCCGTTGGGGATCGCCACCACCCGGGAGGGGTCGACGCCGAAGGCCTCGACGACCTCGGCGGCGACGAACTCCGAGACCGTGTGCACCCATGCCCCGTCGGGCGATCGCCCGGCGCAGCAGGCCGGGCACCTGGAGCACGTCGGGGGTGCACATCTCCGGGAACCGCACGCAGGTGAGGTCGTGGACGGTCGACGACCTCGGCCGCCCGTCGGGCCGGCGGGACGACGAAGTTGGGCCCGTGCACCACGTCGACGGCGCCGGTCCACCACTCGATCGGCGGGTGGTCGAAGCGGCGCCAGCACCACCGCAGCGGTCGGGCCGACCATCGGCCGGGGCACCGCCGTGACCCCGGCCGGCAGCTCGTCGGCCATCGGCCCGGCCCCGCGCACGGGTGACGGCGAAGGCGGTGACGTCGAGGTCGGGCCGCGGTCGCGAGGCGGGCCAGCAGCTCGTCGGTGAACGGTGCCGACCCCGGTGCGGGCGCCGAGCAGCGAGGTGGCGTCGAAGGCGAGGCGCAAGCTCGGTCAGCCCTGGCGGGTCAGCCGGCCGACGAGGCGGCCGAGGCTGTCGGGGGACGGGGGGAGCCGCCACCCCGAGGGCCTTCTCGAGCTCGCGGCGCCGCACCTGCAGGCTGCTGGAAGCCCAGGATGCCCAGGCCGACCCCCATGTAGACGGCGTCGCGTGCGCCGTTCCGGATGTCGTCGAGCGGGTCCGGTGCCATAGTCCCAGCGTACACGGGGTGAACCGCGATCGACGACGGGACGACTAGCCTCGCCGGTCGTCGTGACTGTCCCGGAAGACCCCCCGTACGGACCCGCGACGCCGGTGACCCCGGTTCCGGGCCCGACGACCCTCCGGGGCCCGCGCCGGCCGTGGTCGTCGCCGTCGTCGCGCACGACCCCGGCTGGTGGTTCGAGGAGACGCTCGCGCAGCATCGCCGCCCAGGACTACCCGAACATCTCCGTGCTCGTGGTCGACGCCGCCAGCGCTGATGCCGCAGTCCTGCGCGGACCGGGTGGCGGCCGTGCTGCCGACGGCCCACCTCCGCCGACTCGACACCGACCCTGGCTTCGCCACCGCGGCCGACGAGGCCCTCGGCGCGGTGCAGGGCGCCGCGTTCCACCTGCTCTGCCACGACGACGTGCGCCTGGCCCCCGACACCGTCCGCCTGATGGTCGAGGAGGCCTACCGGTCCAACGCCGGCGTGGTCGGCCCCAAGCTCGTGCACTGGGCCGACGACGCCGCTCTGCTGTCGCAGTCGGCATGGGCTCCGACCGCTACGGGCAGCCCGTCGCACTACGTCGAGCGGGGCGACCTCGACCAGTCCCAGCACGATGCCGTCCGCGACGTCTTCTACGTCCCCGGCGCGGCCACCCTCGTGCGGGCCGACCTCTTCGAGGCCCTCGGGTGGCTTCGACCGGTCGATCACCTTCCACGGCGACGATCTCGACCTCGTGCTGGCGGGCCCATGTCGCCGGCGCCCGGGTCATCGTCGCCCCGGCGGCCCGGGTCGCCCACCTCGAGGCGCTCGGCGTGCGCCGCCCCGTCGACGACCGCCGTCGGCTCCAGCAGCGTCACCGCCTCCGGGCCATGCGCACGTCGACCGACGCTTCGGCACCCGCCTCCGCACCTCCCCGCTCGCGCTGCTGCTCGCGTTCATGGAGGTCGTGCAGTCCATCGCTCCTCGGTCGTCTCCGCCACGCCCGCGACATCGGCCTCGGCGTGGCTCTGGAACGTCGCGCCACGGCGGTCGGCCCGGCATCGTCGCCGACGACCTCGCGGCCGTCCGCCAGGCCCCCGACGGCGACGTCCGCTCGTTCCAGAGCCGGGGGAGCGCCCGCCTGTCGGCCTTCGTCCGGGCCCAGCTCGGCCGCGACGACAGCGGCCGCCGCGACTTCGTGTCTCGAACATCCGGGACCGCCAAGGCCACCACCTCGGTCGTGGTGTGGGCGCCTCATCGTGGTGTTCCTGCTGCTCGGCAGCCGTGAGCTGCTCTTCGGTCGCGGCGACATCCCGGCCGTCGGCGACTTCCAGCCCTTCCTCGGCCCCGGCCAGATGCTCAGCCGCTGGATCAGCGGCTTCCAGACCGTCGGCCTCGGCTCCACCGCCCCGGCTCCCACCGGCTTCGGCATCTTCGGTGGTCTCGGCGTGGTGTTCCTCGGCGCCGTCGGCGTGCTCCGCAAGGTGCTGATCCTCGGCCTGTGGCCGGTCGGCGCCATCGGCATGTGGCGATTCACGAAGCCGGTCGGCTCCCGCCGGGCCCGCATCGTCGCCACCGTCGCCTACGTCATCGTCCCGTCTGCCCGCCAACGCCATGGCCGAGGCCCGGTGGGGCGGCCTCGTCGCCTACGCGGCGGTGCCCGTGGGTGCTCGGCCAGTTGGCCGCGGCCGAGCCGGGTCGCCCCGTTCGGCGACCTCGGCGGCAGCGCCGGGCCCGGCGTGCGATCGCGGCCGCTCGCTGCACCGCGTGGTCGCCGTCGGTGTCCTCACGCGCCCTGGCCGCCACCGTCGAGCCCGCCATCGTGCTGGTCGTGGTCGGATGCGCCGTCGCGCTCGTGCTCGGTGGGCTGCTCGCCGGCCAGGCCACTGGCGCTGGTCGGGTGCTGGCTGGTCGGCGTCGGCGGTGCACTCGTCGGCCGTGGTGCTGCAGCTGCCCGTGGAGCCTCTCGGCCGCCGACGGCTGGGAGGCCGTGGTCGGGGTGAGCACGCACCAGCGGGTACGACCTCGGCCTCGGCGAGCTGCTGCGCTTCGCCACCGGCCCGTTCGGCAACGGCATGTTCGGCTGGGCGCTGCTCGTCACCGCGGCCGCTGCCCCTCCTGATCGGACGCCGGTGGCGGCTGGGATGGGCGGTGCGGGGCTGGGTCCTGGCCGCGGCTCGGCATCGGCGTGGCGTGGGTCGCCGGCCAGGGCTGGCTGACCGACGTCCTCCCAGGGCCCGACGTGCTGCTCGCACCGGCTGCCGTCGGCCTGGCCCTCGCCGCCGGTCTCGGCATGGCCGCCTTCGAGGTCGACCTGCCCGACTACCACTTCGGCTGGCGCCAGATCGTGTCGCTGCTCGCCGGCGCCGCCTTCGTGATGGCGTTGCTGCCCGCGCTCGGCACCGTCCTCTCCGGCCGCTGGGACCTGCCCCGGGGCGACTACGACCGCACGCTCGTCGTTCCTCGACACGCCGACCGACGCCCAGACCGCCCGGGTGCTCTGGATCGGCGACGCCAGCGCCCTCCCGCTCGCCGGGTGGCGCCTCGACGCCCCTGCGGTCGACGACCTCGGCCCCAACCGGGTCCTCGCCTTCGCCACGTCCTCGGCGGGCACGCCGACGGTGGCCGAGGAGTGGGCCGGCGCCCTGGGCGCCGCCTCCGAGACCGAGTCGGCGCTGCAGGTCGCTGCCTCGGGAGGCACCACCCGCCTCGGCGCGCTCGCTGGCCCCGATGGCGGTGCGCTACATCGTCGTGCCCCTCGCACCGGCCCCTGACCCCTACGCCCGCGACACGACCTACGTCCCGAGCGATCTGCTGGCCGTGCTCGACGGGCAGCTCGACCTCGACTCGGTCACGGTGAACCCCGGCGTGCGCGTCTACGAGAACGCGGCCTACGGCCCGTCGCGGGCACTCCTGCCGGCGGGCACGGCGCTCCCGCCGGGTGGCGAGGCCCTGACCGATCGGATCGTCCCCGGCCTGGCCCAGGCGCCGGCGGTGCTCCCCGACATCGAGGGCTACTCCGACTGGTCCGGCACCGTCGACTCGTCCGGGGAGCTCTTCGTGTCGGCCGCGGGCGACGGCTGGACGCTCGAGGTCGACGGCACCGACGTGCCGTCCGCCGAGGCGTTGGGCTGGGCGAACAGCTTCCCCGTCGAGCAGGCCGGCGCCGCCAACCTCCGCTTCGACACACCGGTCGCCCGCTGGCTGGCCCTCGGCGGCCAGGTGCTGCTGTGGCTCATCGCCTTCGTCTACCTGATCCGCGTCGCGGGTTCGTGAGGACGAGAGCACGGAGCTCCAGCCGGCCGCCCCGGCCGCACCCGAGGCCCCCGCTCACGTGGTGATCGGCGCCGACCTCGATCGAGTTGCTCGCCGACGGGCCCACGGGTGGCGACCTTCCGACGATGGCCGTCCCGTGGTGGTCGCGCCCATCGGACGACAGCCCGTCGCCGGGCGGGGCCGACCAGCCCGCGACCGGCCGCCGCGGTCGCCGCCGGAGGTCACGATGAACCGCACCCGCCGCCTGCCGGCGCTCATCGTCCTCCCGTTGCTCCTGGTCGCGGGCCTGGTGGTCCAGTCCCGCGACGATGACACGTCGGGCCCGGCCGTCCGCCTCTCCGACCTCACCGCCACCGCAGCGGCGCCGGGCACGCCCAGCAGCACCTGGTACTGCGCCGCCGGGTCGGCCACCGGGGTCGACGTCGGGCGACGGTGCGGGCGCGGCCGAGCAGGTCGTCGCCATCTCGAACGCCTCCGACACCGATGCCTCCGGCACCGTCACCCTGTTCCCCGAGGGGGCGCGCCCAAGGCCGTCCCGGTGACCAGTCCCCGCCCACAGCCGGTCGGACCTCAAGGTCAGCGACCAGGTGCAGGCGCCATGGGCGGCTGCGCTGGTCGAGACCACCGGCGGCGAGGTCACCGTCGCCCACGACCTCAGCGGCCCGACCGGCCGCTCCGTCTCCGACTGCGCCTCCTCACCGAGCGCGGAGTGGTACTTCCCCGCCGGGTCCAGCCGCGTCGGTCAGTCCGAGATCTACCTGGCGCTGTTCAACCCGTTCCCGGGCGAGGCCACCGTCGACCTCTCCTTCGACACCGACAACGGCATCCGCTCGCCCCAGGACTACCAGGGCCTCGTGGTCCCCGGTGGCAGCGTCGTGGTGAAGAAGGTCAGCGACGGCGTCACCGAGTCCGATCTGGTCGCCACCAACGTGAGCGTGCGCAACGGCCGCATCGTGGCCGAGCAGATCCAGACCTTCGCCGGCCGCGACGACGGGCCCAAGGGGCTCACCGCCACGGTGGGGGCGAGCACGCCTGCGCCGGTGTGGACCTTCCCCATGAGCGCCCCCGCCGACGTCGAACGCCGCCGAGTCCGTGTCCGTGTTCAACCCCGGAGACACCGACACCGACGTGCTCGTGCAGGTCCAGCTCGACGACCCCGCCGTCAACGGCACGGTCGAGCCGTTCGAGGTCACCGTGCCGGCCCACCGCGCCACCGTGGTCGACCTGCGCTCCGATCAGCGGGTGCCACCTGGCGTGGCCCACTGGGTGATCGTGCGCACCGTCGACGGCTCCGACATCGTCGCCGAGCGCACCCTCACCGGAGGGTCCGAGGGCGTCAGCTACACGATCGGCCTGCCGGTGGTGGCCACCCGCTGGATCGCCACCATGGCGGCCAACGGCCAGCCCACGTCCCAGCTCGCCATCGTGAACCCGTCGGCCACCGACACCGCCACGGTGTCGGTGCGGGGCATCGGCGGGGGAGCGGTCACCGAGATTCCCACGGCCACCGACCTCACCGTCGCCCCCGGTGACTGGGTCGTCATCGACCTCACCCAGGCCGGCCTCGGCCCGAGCTCGTCGGTCGAGGTCGTGTCCGACGTCGGCGTGGTGGTGGGGCAGTGGATGGCCTTCGCCACGCCCGCCGACATCGCCACGCCGGTCGGCGTGCCGGTCGTCGGCACCCAGTCGCTCCCGGGCCGGGTCGTCGACCCCACCGTCGCCACCGAGGGCGACCTCGGCGGTGACCTGGCTCCGGCCCCGCCGGTGCCGGGCCCCGCGGTCACCGAGGAGCCCCTCGAGGCCGGCGACGACGCATCGTCCACGACGACCACGACCACCGCGGCAGGGGCGTAGCGACGGTGGAGCGCATCGCCCTCGCGTTGGTGCTGGTCCTCATCGCCGTGGTCGTGGCGGTGATCTTCCAGCGCCGCAAGCCGGCGCCCCCGGCAGGGCCGAACTGGAACGTGCCGGTCCAGCTCGACCGCGCCGACTTCGCCCGTCCCGAGGCACCCTGGCTCGTCGTCGTGTTCACCTCGTCGACCTGCGACGCCTGTTCGGGGGTGTGGAACAAGGCCGTCCCGCTCGACGCCGGGCCCGAGGGGCCGGTCGTCGTCCAGCAGGTCGAGGTCACCGCGGAGCCCGAGCTGCACCGCCGCTACGGGATCGACGCGGTGCCGCTGGTGCTCGTCGCCGACGAGGCCGGCATCGTGCGCAAGCACTTCCTCGGCCCTCTGACCGCCACCGACCTGTGGGCCGCGGTCGCCGAGGCACGTGAGCCCGGCTCCACCCCGCAGCACTGCGAGACGCACGGCGACGAGAGCGGCGCCGAGCCCACCGCGCCGGCCTGACCCGTACCCACCGGCCGCACGCGAGAGGGGCCGACCCCGTGGGCCGGCCCCGTCGCGTGTTCGTGTCGTGGCCGAACGGCCGGGCTCAGCTCTCGGCGGGCGGCTCGACGCTCGGGAAGCCGGAGGGGCCGCCGAAGCTCTCGGCGCCGTTGCCGTTGCCGTTGCCCGACGGGCTGCTCATGGCGGCCACGCTGTGGGGGTTGGCGGAGGTGGAGCCCGAACGGGCCAGCTCCAGCAGGCGGGTGACCTCGGTGCCGTCGATGGTCTCGTGCTCGAGCAGCGCCTCGGGCCACCAGGTCGAGGCCGTGGCGGTTCTCGGTGAGGGCGGTGCGGCAGCGCTCCTGGGCCTCGCGGAGGATGCGCTCGACCTCCTCGTCGATCACCCGGGCGGTGTCGTCGGAGTAGTCGCGGGTGTGCATGAGGTCCTCGCCGAGGAAGACCTGGCCCTGGGAGCCCCAGGCCATGGGGCCGACCCGGGTGCTCATGCCCCACTCCCGCACCATCTTGCGGGCGAGCTCGGTGGCGCCGACGAGGTCGTTGTTGGCGCCTGTGGAGACGACGCCGAAGACGAGCTCCTCGGCGATGCGCCCACCCATGCGGACCACGAGGGAGTCCTCGATGTAGTCCTGGCGGTAGATGTGGCGCTCCTCGATGGGGAGCTGCATGGTGACGCCGAGGGCCATGCCTGACGGGATGATCGTGACCTTGTGCAGCGGGTCGGCGGTGGGGAGCACCGCGGCGCACACGGCGTGGCCGGCCTCGTGGTAGGCGATGGCCTCCTTCTCGAGGTCGGAGAGCGCCATGGACTCGCGGCGCTGGCCCATGAGCACGCGGTCGCGGGCTTCCTCGAAGTGGCGCTTGTAGACCTCGGAGCTGCCTTCGCGCACGGCGAACAGGGCGGCCTCGTTGACGAGGTTCGACAGGTCGGCGCCGCTCATGCCGGGCGTGCCACGGGCGACGAGGTCGAGGTCGACGTCGGGGGCCATCCGCTTGTGCTTGACGTGCACCTCGAGGATCTGGCGGCGATCGTCGAGCTCGGGGAGCGGGACCACGACCTGGCGGTCGAAGCGGCCCGGGCGCAGCAGGGCGGGGTCGAGGATGTCGGGGCGGTTGGTGGCGGCGATCATGACGATGCCGGTGGTGACCTCGAAGCCGTCCATCTCGGCGAGCATCTGGTTGAGCGTCTGCTCCCGCTCGTCGTGGCCGCCGCCGAGGCCGGCGCCGCGCTTGCGGCCGATGGAGTCGATCTCGTCGACGAAGATGATCGCCCGGCCCATCTTGCGGGCGGTCTGGAAGAGGTCGCGCACGCGGCTGGCGCCGACGCCGACGAACATCTCCATGAAGTCCGAGCCCGTGACCGAGAGGAACGGCACGCCGGCCTCACCGGCGACGGCCCGTGCGATCAGGGTCTTGCCGGTGCCGGGCGGGCCGACGAGCAGCACGCCCTTCGGGATGCGGGCCCCGATCTCACCGAACTTCTCCGGGTGCTTCAGGAAGTCGACGACCTCGGTGACGTCCTGCTTCACGCCGGCGTAGCCGGCCACGTCGGCGAAGGTCGTGGCGGGCTTCTCGCTGGAGTAGGTCTTGGCCTTGCTGCGGCCGATGGACATGATGCCGCCCATCTGGCCCTGGGCCCGGCGCTGCATCCAGACGAAGAAGCCGATGAGCAGGGCGACGGGGAGCAGCAGCGGGAGGAGCGTGCCGAGCACGCTGCTCGTGGGCGTCGAGAAGTCGACGCCCTTCTCGGTCATGAGCTGCTGGTCGGCGTCGGGCGGCTGGAGCGGCCCGGTGGTGGTGAAGTTCGAGCCGTCGGTCAACGTGCCGGAGATGTTGCCGTTGGTGTTGTCGAAGGTGGCGTCGGCGTTGTTGGTCGCCGCGTCCTTGACCTCGTTGTCCTGCAGCTTGGTGATGAACTCGCCGTAGCTGATCTTGTCGCTGCTGGTGGACGACGCGAGGAACTGGAGGCCGATGGCCCCCAGGACCACCGCCACCAGCACGAAGATCGTCCACCGGGGCCAGCCCTGGTCGGACCCGAAGCGGCCGCTGCCGCGACTCTCACCGGGGGGAGGGGTGGGGCTCTCGGGACTCATGTCCCAAGCCTAGATGGCGCTACCGAAAATCCCTGTCAGGGGGCGGTGAGATGACCGGCCAGGGCCGCGGCACCCCGACGGGTGTCGAGCAGGCGCCATCCGCGGGGCACCACGAGGCTGTCGGCGTGGCGACGGCACACGTCGTAGTAGGCCGGATGGGCCTCGTCGGCGAGGGGCTCGAGGTCGACGGTGCGGTTCGCGTAGTCGTAACCGAGGGTGGCGCAGGCAGGCTCGCCGCAGCCGGGGCGGGCACACGATCGGGTCATGTCCGGGACCGTACCTGCGCACGCGCCCGAGCACGCGGACCGCTGCCGGTAGCCTCGGCGGCCGTGACACCAGCCAAGCGCCGTCCCTCGGGGGGCAACCCGTCGCCCAAGAAGGCCGGCCCGGTCGCGCCCTCGTCGCGCACCAACGCCGCGCCGGCCCGCAAGGGCGCGCCCAAGGGTCGGGTGCCGGTGGCGGCCGCCGACTCCAAGTCCGCCAAGCGCCAGCAGGCCGCCGACGAGCGGGCGAAGGCCCGCGAGGCCAAGGCCGCGGGTGCCGCGGTCGAGGCGGCCGTGGTGCTCGACGCCGACGGCAACCCGGTCGAGAAGCCCCGCTACGGCGCCGGCGCGCTGATCATCGCCTTCCTGGCCGGGCAGCTCCTGTCGACGCTCGCCTACGTCGTGGTCCAGAACTCGTCCGACTACGACTTCGCCGTCCCCACCGGTGTCGGCGCCGCGGTCGGGCAGGCGTCGTCCCAGTTCGGGTCCGGGCAGGCGTTCGCCATCGGTGTGCCGCCGCCGCTGTGGGTCACCGCGCTCATGCAGCTGCCGCTGTGGCTGGGCATCGGCCTGATCCCCATCTGGTTCGCCGTGAACCGGGGCAAGGGCGTGGTCGCCGAGCTGGGCCTGCGCATGAAGGCGATCGACATCCCGATCGGCCTCGCGGTCGGCGTGGCCTCCCAGCTGCTGTTGGTGCCCGCCCTCTACTGGCTCCTGTTCAAGATCATCGGGGTCAAGGACGTCTCGGCCGCGGCGCGGTCGCTCACCGACCGTGCCACCGACCCGCTCTCGATCGTGCTGGTGTTCGTCGTGGTCGCCATCGGGGCGCCCCTCGCCGAGGAGATCTACTTCCGCGGGTTCGCCCAGCGGATCTTCGGGCGCCGCATCCGACCCGCGTTCGCCATCCTCGCCTCGGCGGCGTTCTTCGCCGCCACGCACATGCAGCTGCTGCAGTTCCCGGCGCTGCTGATCTTCGGCCTGGTGCTCGGCTACATGGCGTGGCGGTCCGGGAGGCTCGGCCCTGCGATCTGGGCCCACGTCGGCTTCAACTCCGTCACCGCCGCCGCCCTCGTCTTCCACATCGGTTGAGGCGACGGTCCGTTCGGCCGATGTTCGCTCCATGACCACAGGCCGGCCCGTCCCGGTGCCACGATGGGACCGCCATGACCGATGACACCACCGCGCCCGCCGACGCCGACGCGCCCGTCGGCGCGGGGGTCGACCTCGACGATCCCGTCGTCGCCCGCCTGGGCGCCGCCATCGACCCTCCCGGCCGCCTGAGCCGGGCCGCCGCCTGGCCCGGCGCCGCGCTCCGCCGTGCGGGCGACTGGGGCATCGAGTCGTGGCTGTCGCTGATCATCGTCGCCGGCTGCGTGGTGTTCATCTTCACCCAGCTCGGCCCGGCCAACGTGCTGTCGTCGTCGACCCCGGCGGGCGGCGACATGGGTGCTCACGTGTGGGCCCCGGCCTACCTCCGCGACAACCTGCTCACGTCGTTCCGGCTCACAGGCTGGACCCCTGACTGGTACGCCGGGTTCCCCGCGTTCCAGTTCTACATGGTGCTGCCCTCGCTGGCGATCGCCCTGCTGAGCCTGATCCTCCCGTACGGCCTGGCGTTCAAGCTGGTGGCCATCAGCGGCCTGGTGAGCCTGCCGGTGGCGTGCTGGGCGTTCGCCAAGCTCACCCGCCTGCCCTTCCCGGCCGCCCCTCTGTTTGCCGTCGCCGCCACCGCCTTCCTGTTCGACCGTTCGTTCTCGATCTACGGCGGCAACATCGCGTCCACCCTCGCCGGTGAGTTCGCGTTCTCCATCTCGTTGACCTTCGCCATCCTGTTCCTGGGCGTCGTCGGTCGGGGCATGGAGAACGGGCGCCACCGGGGGATCGCCGCCGCGCTGTTGGCGGCCACCGCCCTCTGCCACATCATCCCGGCGATCTTCGCCGTCGTGGGCGCCCTCGTGTGGCTGCTGGTGTCGCTGGTCCGCCGTCCCGGCCTGCGCACGCGGATCTGGTGGCTCCTGAGCGCCGGCGTGGTCGGTGGCGCCCTCACCGCCTGGTGGATCGTGCCGTTCTACCTGCGCTCGGCGTACATGAACGACATGGGGTGGGAGAAGAAGACCACCTACATCGACCTGCTGTTCCGCCGGCAGAACCTCGACTCCCAGCTCTCGAACTCACCGCCGATCGAGTGGGTGCTGGTGCTCGCCCTGCTCGGCGTCGTCATGTCGGTCGCCTGGAAGCGCAGGGCGGGTGGCTTCCTCGTCGCCATGGCGCTCGTCGCCGCCATCGGGTTCAGGTTCACGCCGCAGACCCGCCTCTGGAACGCACGCCTGCTGCCGTTCTGGTACCTCTGCCTCTACCTGCTCGCGGCCGTCGGCGTGGCCGAGCTGGGCCGAACCATCGCCGCGCTTGTCGCCGCCGATCCGGAGAAGCCCCGGCGGGCCGTCACCGCGGCCACCGCCATCCTCGGCTCGCTCGTCGTGATCATCGCCCTGGCGATGCCGTTGCGGGCGATGCCCAACTCCGTCGGCCTCGGCCCGGTGAGCGTCGAGCTCGGTGGCACCCGCGCCGACGGCTCCTACCACTGGCTGTTCCTGTCGACCAAGGACAGCAGCTTCGTGCCCTCGTGGGCCCGCTGGAACTTCACCGGCTACGAGGGCAAGGCCGCCTACCCCGAGTACCACGACATCGTGCAGACGATGGGCGATCTCGGCGACACCAACGGGTGCGGCCGGGCCATGTGGGAGCACGAGGAGCAGCACGACCGCTACGGCACGCCGATGGCGTTGATGCTCCTGCCGTTCTGGACCGACGGCTGCATCGGGTCGATGGAGGGCCTGTACTTCGAGGCCTCGGCCACCACGCCGTTCCACTTCCTGAACCAGGACGAGCTCTCGACCGGGCCCTCGAACGCGCAGCGCGACCTGCCCTACGTGCCCGGACCGCCCACCGCGGAGCAGTTCGATCTCGGGGTCCAGCACCTCCAGATGTTCGGCGTGAAGTACTACATGGCGATCTCCGACGGCATGATCTCGCTCGGCCGGGCCAACCCGTCGCTCACCGAGGTCGCCGCGTCGGGCCCGTGGGTCGTGTTCGAGGTGGCCGACAGCGCGTTGGTCGAGCCGCTCGACAACCAGCCGGCGGTGCTCACCGACGTGAAGCCCCACGACTGGCTCGACGCGGTCACCCCCTGGTACCTCGACCCCGGCCAGTGGAACGTCTACCCGGCCGCCGGCGGCCCGTCGGACTGGCAGCGGATCTCGCCCGACGACGTCCCGACCGAGTTCGCCACGACCCCCGTGGCGGTCACCGACATCAGTGCGGGCAACGACTCCATCGAGTTCGACGTCAGCGACGTCGGCCAACCGGTGCTGGTGAAGGCGTCGTACTTCCCGAACTGGCAGGCCGACGGGGCGAAGGGGCCCTGGCGCGTGGGCCCGAACCTGATGGTCGTGGTGCCGACCTCCACCCACGTGTCGCTCCACTACGGGTACACCACCGTCGACTACCTGGGCTGGTTCATCACCCTGCTCGGCGTGGTCGGCCTGTTCTTCCTGGTGCGCCGCGGGCCGCTCGACATGCCCGAGCCGCGACCGTGGTTCCCCGCCCGGGAGCCCGTCGGCGGGCCTGACGACGAGACCGGCGAGGAGCCGGGCGACGGCGGCGGCGGCGGGGGAGGGGGGCCCGATCCCGGCTCCGGTCCCGGCGGCGATCGCCCCGGGGCGCAGCCGGTGACGGCGGCCGCCTTCGACCCGACCGCCGTGATCCTCGGCGAGCCCGAGCCCGAGCCCGCGGCCGTCTCGGCCATCCCCCCCGCCCCGGCGCCCGACGCCGCGCCCGATGCCGTGGTCGACGCCGTGCCCGACCAGGGGGGCCGGCCCGATGGCCCATGACCGCCTCCGCTACACCGGGGTGGCCGTCGCCTCCAGCCTCGTCACCGCGGTGGCCCTGGCCCGTTGGATGCGCGGCCTCTCGCCGCTGCGCGCCGACCTCGTGCGTCGCCAGTACCGCGGTGAGGCCCCCGGCACGGTCCGACTCACCGTCGTCGTGCCCGCGTACATGGAACAGGACCGCATCGGGCACACCGTCGCCCGGCTGAAGGCCGACCTCGACACCCTCGCCGCCTACGGCGGGCTCGAGGTGCTGGTGGTCGACGACGGCTCCACCGACGACACCGCGGCGGTGGCCGAGGCCGCTGGCGCCACCGTGGTCATCCACCCGGAGAACCGGGGCAAGGGCGCCGCGGTGCGCTCGGGCGTGCTGGCGGCCAGCGGTCGCACCATCGCCTTCACCGACGCCGACCTCGCCTACGCCCCCGACCAGATCCCGGACCTCGTGGAGCTCGCCGAGCAGGGCTGGGACGTCGTGGTCGGCAGCCGTCGCCACACCGACACCACCACCCTCGTGCGGGCCCGTCGACTGCGGGAGATCGGTGGGCGGGCGATCAACCTGCTCACCCGCGCGGTGCTGCTCGGCCAGTACCGCGACACGCAGTGCGGGCTGAAGGCGTTCCGCTCCGACGTGGCCCGGTTGATCTTCGCCCACACCCGGGTCGACGGCTTCGCGTTCGACGTCGAGGTCTTCCACCTCGTCGAGCGCTACCACCTCTCGCTGGCCGAGGTCCCGGTGCGGGTCGAGAACTCGGCCCGCTCCACCGTGAGGGTCGTCCGCGACGCGCTGCGCCTCGTGCGAGACCTCTTCCGTGTGCGCCAGTGGTCGGCCGAGGGCCGCTACGACCTCACTGCCGACGACCTCCTGGAGGCGGCCGGAGCGGCCGCCGCACCGACGGGGACGCCCCTCGGCCTCAACTAGGGTCGGCCCCCATGGCAACCCTCGACGCCGCCTCGCTCGGCGCCATCTTCAAGGCCTACGACATCCGTGGCACGGTCCCCGACCAGCTCGACGCCACCATCGTCGAGCGCGTGGGGGCCGCCTTCGCCCGCTTCGCGGCCGACACCACCGGCGCCACCCGCATCCTGGTGGCCCACGACATGCGGCCGTCGGGCCCCGAGTTCGCCGACGCGTTCGCCAAGGGCGCCACCGACCAGGGCGTCGACGTCGTCCACCTGGGCCTGGCCTCCACCGATGCGCTCTTCTTCTCCGCCGGCCACTTCGACGCCCCCGGCGCCATGCTCACGGCCTCGCACAACCCGGCCGGGTACAACGGCATCAAGCTCTGCCTGGCCGGGGCCAAGCCCATCGGTGTCGACACCGGGCTGAAGGAGATCGAGGCGGCCACCCTCTCGGGCCTGCCCCCTGTCGCCACGCCGGGCACCGTCACCAGCCGCGACGACGCCCTCGCCGCCTTCGTCGAGCACGTCCACTCGTTCGTCGACCTCTCGGTGCTGAAGCCGTTGAAGGTCGTGGCCGACACGGCCAACGGCATGGGCGGCCTCACCGCGCCGGCGGTCTTCGCCGGGCTCCCGTTCCAGCTCGACGTCCTCTACGGCGAGCTCGACGGCACGTTCCCGAACCACCCGGCCGACCCGATCCAGCCCGAGAACCTGGTCGACCTCCAGGCCCGGGTGCTCGACACCGGCGCCGACGTCGGCCTCGCCTTCGACGGCGACGCCGACCGGGTGTTCCTCGTCGACGACGAGGGCCAGCTCGTCTCCGGCTCGCTCACCACGGCCATCGTGGCCGACGTGATGCTGCGCAAGAACCCCGGCGAGACCGTGCTCCACAACCTGATCTGCTCGAAGGCCGTCCCCGAGGTCATCGCCGAAGCGGGCGGCACGTCGGTGCGCACCCGGGTTGGGCACTCGTACATCAAGCAGGTCATGGCCGAGACCGGCGCCTGCTTCGGCGGCGAGCACTCCGGTCACTACTACTTCCGTGACAACTACCGGGCCGACTCCGGCATCATCGCCGCCATGACCGTGCTCGAGCTGGTGAGCGTGTCGGGTGTGCCCCTCTCGGAGCTGCGCAAGCCCTACGAGCGCTACGCCGACTCCGGCGAGATCAACACCGTCGTCCCCGACCCCCTCGCCGTGATCGAGGCGGTCGCCGCCCACTACGCCGGTGCCGCCCAGGACCGCCTCGACGGGCTCACCGTCGACCTGAGTGCCGACCCCGACGACGCCTGGTGGTTCAACCTGCGTCCTTCCAACACCGAGCCCCTGCTGCGGCTGAACCTGGAGGCCTCCGACCGTGAGGCGTGCGACCGTCACGTCGCCGAGGTCCGGGCCCTGATCGCCGCCGCCGGCACGGCCTGAGCCCGACCCCCGAGGAGTACCGATGGCGCTCGACCCGCAACTGCTGGAGATCCTGGCCTGTCCCGAGGACAAGGGCCCCCTGCTCTACTTCGCCGACGAGGCCGCCCTCTACAACCCGCGCCTGAAGCGCCGGTACGAGGTGCGCGACGACATCCCGATCATGCTGGTCGACGAGGCCACCACGGTCGACGACGCCGAGCACGACCGCCTCGTCGCCAAGGCCGAGGCCGAAGGCATCAGCCCCACCTTCGAGGCCTGACGTCGTGATCCTCGACACGGTGGGCATGTTCGACGCGGTCGCCGCGCTCCCCGAGCAGCTGACCGTGGCGGCCGACGCCGCGGCCGTCGCGCTGCCGCAGCTCCAGCTGCCCGCCCACGACGACATCGCCAACGTGGTGGTGCTCGGCATGGGTGTGGCCGGCCAGGCGGGGGGCCTGCTCCTCGAGGTCGCCGGCCCGATGATGTCGGTGCCGGTGGTCGTGCACCGCGGCTACGGCGTCCCGAACTTCGTCGACCCCACCACCCTGGTCATCGCCCTCTCCTTCGACGGCGACACCGAGGAGACCGTCGAGGCCACGCAGGCCGCCCTCCTCGACGGTGCCCAGGTGCTCTGCATGAGCCGGGGCGGTGCGCTGGCCGAGCTGGCGGCCACCGCCGGCACGCCGCACGTCACCGTGCAGCCCGACGCGCCCACCGAGCGGGCCGCGCTCGGCGCCCTGGCCGTGCCCGCGCTGCTGGCGCTCGAGGAGGTCGGCTTCTTCCCCGGCGGGCGGGCATGGATCGACGCCGCCGTCGAGCAGGTCTCGCGCCGCCGTGACTCGCTGATCTCCGAGGACAACCTGGCCCGCCGGTTGGCCCGACGCCTCGGTCGGGCGTTCCCGATCGTCTACGGCGGCAACGGCCTCGGGGGCCTGGCGGCGGAGCGCTGGAAGACCCAGTTCAACGACAACGCCAAGGTGGCCGCGTTCGCCAACCAGGTGCCCGAGCTCACCCACAACGAGGTGTGCGGCTGGGGCCAGGACGGCGACGTCACCCGCCAGGTGTTCCAGCTGTTCCTGCTGCGTCACGACTTCGAGCACCCGCAGGTGTCGCGGCGCCTCGACCTGGTCGACGAGTTGCTCGACGAGGTCGTCGGCGAGGTGCACAGCGTGGCGGCCGAGGGCGACGGCATGCTGGCCCAGCTGCTCGACCTGGTGCTGGTCGGTGACTTCACCAGCCTCCACGCTGCCGCCGAGCAGGGCATCGACCCGGGTCCGGTGCCGATCCTGGCCGACATCGAAGCCCGCATCTGGGTTCCCTGACCCGCCACTACACTCGTCCGCCGGGCTGACCGTCAGGGTCAGAGGGCCCCAGCCCCGTTTCTGCACGCGTGTCCCCGTTCCGGGGCCCGTGCCTTTCCGCGCCCCCCGGCGCGCCCATCAGTGGAGGCCCTCCCGCATGACCCTGACCCTGACCCCCGACATCTCCGACACGGGGATCGACTACAAGGTCGCCGACCTCTCCCTCGCCGCCTTCGGCCGCAAGGAGATCCAGCTCGCCGAGCACGAGATGCCCGGCCTCATGGCCCTGCGGGCCGAGTTCGCCGACAGCCAGCCCCTGGCCGGCGCCCGCATCACCGGCTCGCTGCACATGACCATCCAGACCGCGGTGCTGATCGAGACCCTGACGTCGCTCGGCGCCGAGGTGCGCTGGGCCAGCTGCAACATCTTCTCCACCCAGGACCACGCTGCCGCCGCCATCGTCGTCGGCCCCGAGGGCACCATCGAGCGCCCCAAGGGAGTGCCGGTCTTCGCCTGGAAGGGTGAGACCCTCGACGAGTACTGGTGGTGCACCGAGCAGATCCTGCGCTGGCCCGACGGCTCGGGCCCGAACATGATCCTCGACGACGGCGGCGACGCCACCCTTCTCGTCCACAAGGGCGTCGAGTACGAGCGCACCGGCGTGGTGCCCGAGCCCACCGAGGACGACTCCGAGGAGTGGATCGTGGTGCTCGGCCTGCTGAAGCGCACCGTCGCCGAGGGCACCAAGCTCTGGCACGGCGTGGCGTCGGGCATCGAGGGCGTCACCGAAGAGACCACCACCGGCGTCCACCGGCTCTACCAGATGATGGAGGCCGGCCAGCTGCTGTTCCCGGCCATCAACGTCAACGACTCGGTCACCAAGTCCAAGTTCGACAACCTCTACGGCTGCCGCCACAGCCTCATCGACGGCATCAACCGCGCCACCGACGTGATGATCGGCGGCAAGGTCGCCCTCGTCTGCGGCTACGGCGACGTGGGCAAGGGCTGTGCGGCGTCGCTTCGGGGCCAGGGCGCCCGCGTCATCGTCACCGAGGTCGACCCCATCTGCGCGCTGCAGGCCGCCATGGAGGGCTACCAGGTCGCCCGCATCGAGGACGTGCTCGACATCGTCGACATCTACGTCAGCGCCACCGGCAACTTCAACGTGATCACCGCCGAGCACATGGCCCGCATGAAGCACCAGGCCATCGTCGGCAACATCGGCCACTTCGACAACGAGATCGACATGGCCGGGCTCAAGAAGATGAGCGACGTCCAGCGGGTCAACATCAAGCCCCAGGTCGACGAGTTCGTCTTCCCCGACGGCCACTCGGTGATCATCCTGGCCGAGGGTCGGCTGCTGAACCTCGGCTGCGCCACCGGCCACCCGAGCTTCGTGATGTCCAACAGCTTCTCGAACCAGGTCATCGCCCAGATCGAGATCTTCACGCACAAGGACTTCTACGAGAAGAAGGTGTACACGCTGCCGAAGCACCTCGACGAGAAGGTGGCGGCCCTGCACCTCGACGCCCTCGGCGTGCGCCTCACCAAGCTCACCGAGGACCAGTCGGCCTACCTGGGCATCCCCCAGGACGGCCCGTTCAAGTCGGAGCACTACCGGTACTGACGCCCTCGGGGCGTCGACGAGGGGGACACGATGGAAGACCTGTCGGGCAAGGTCGCGGTCGTCACGGGTGGGGCCAGCGGCATCGGCCTCGCCCTGGCGAACCGCTTCGCCACCGAGGGCATGAAGCTGGTGCTGGCCGACGTCGAGGGCGGTGCTCTCGCGGCGGCCGCGGCCGGCCTCCCGTCCTCGGTCGAGGTCGTCACGGTCGTGGCCGACGTCTCGAAGGCCGAGCAGGTGGAGGAGATCCGCCGCTCGGCCCTCGAGGCCTTCGGTGCCGTCCACGTCGTGTGCAACAACGCCGGCGTGGGCTCCGGGGGAGCCTTCGAGTCGGTCTCGCTCGCCGATTGGGAGTGGGTGCTCGGGGTCAACCTCTGGGGCGTGATCCACGGCGTGCGCACCTTCCTGCCGCTGCTCCAGGAGCAGGGCGAGGGGCACATCGTGAACACCGCCTCGGTGGCCGGCCTGTTCGCCGCGCCCGTACATGAGCCCCTACAACGTCTCGAAGTACGGCGTGGTGGCCCTGTCGGAGACGCTCTTCAACGAGCTCGCCATCGCCCAGTCGCCCGTGGGCGTGTCGGTGCTGTGCCCGTCGTGGGTCAAGACCCGCATCGCCGAGTCCGGGCGCAACCGGCCCGGTGGCGCCGGCGACCCCGACGAGGCCGCCGCCATCACCGAGGTCATCAACGGCTTCATCTCCACCGGCATCGAGCCCACCGAGGTGGCCGCGGCCGTCGCCGACGCCGTGAAGGTCCGTCGGTTCTGGATCCTCACCCACGACGACACCCGCGCCGCGGTCCAGGCCCGCACGGCCTCGATCCTCGACGACGGCGTCCCGCCCCTGCTGATGCACTGACCCCTCGGCGGGGGAGTGTCACAGGGGGTTCGTAGCGTGGCGGCCATGTCGATCGCCGCGCTGCTCCTGCCCGCCCGGTGCGCCGTGTGCGGTGCCCTCGGGGGCTCCCCGTGCCCCTCGTGCACGGCCTCGCTGCGGCCGCCCCCGGTGCTCGACCCACCCGCCGGGCTCGACTCGCTGGTGGCGCTCGTCCGCTACGACGACGCCGCCCGGGCGCGTGGTCACGGCGGTGAAGTACCGCAACGCACGGGCCTCCCTCGAGGGTCTGGCACCCGCGCTGGCGTCGTTGGCACCCCTCGACGCGGTGGCGGTCACCTGGGCGCCGACCACCCCCGACCGGGCCCGGGCCCGGGGGTTCGACCAGGCCGAGCTGCTGGCGCGCTCGGTGGCCCGCCACCTCGGCCTCCCCGCCCGGCGTCTCCTGCGCCGCCTGCCCGGGCCCCACCAGACGGGCCACAGCGCCCACGAACGCCGTCATGGCCCCCGGTTCTCGGCCTCCGGCGGCGGAGCGGGCCCGGTGCTCGTCGTCGACGACGTGTGCACCACCGGCGCCACCCTGTCGGCCGCGGCCGGCGCGCTGAGGGGGTCCGGGGCGCGGACTGTTCACGGCCTGGTCCTCGCCCGGACACCGGCCCGAGAGACGCGTCGGTAGACTCGACGTTCCCATGGGCGTTTTCGACAAGATTCTCCGTGCCGGCGAAGGCAAGAAGGTCAGGGCCCTCCAGGCCCTCGTGCCCGAGATCAACGCGCTCGAGCCGGAGATGGAAGCCCTCTCCGACGACGCGCTCGCCGGCAAGACACTCGAGTTCCGCGAGCAGTTGGCCAACGGCGCCGACCTCGACGACATCCTGGTGGATGCCTTCGCCGTCGTGCGCGAGGCCGCTCGGCGCGAGATCGGCCAACGCCACTACGACGTCCAGCTGATGGGCGGCGCCGCCCTCCACTTCGGCTGGGTCGCCGAGATGAAGACCGGTGAGGGCAAGACCCTCGTGTCCACCCTGCCCGTCTACCTGAACGCCCTCGCCGGCGACGGCGTGCACATCATCACGGTCAACGACTACCTGGCCACCCGCGACTCCGACACCATGGGCCGCATCCACAAGCGCCTCGGTCTGTCCGTCGGCCTCGTGATCCCGGGCGCCTTCGACGCCGACCACAAGCGCGCGCAGTACGGGTGCGACATCACCTACGGCACGAACAACGAGTTCGGCTTCGACTACCTCCGCGACAACATGGCGATGAGCCGAGCGGAGCAGGTGCAGCGGGGCCACAGCTACTGCATCGTCGACGAGGTCGACTCGATCCTCATCGACGAGGCCCGTACCCCGCTCATCATCTCGGGTCGGGTCGCCGATGCGGCGAAGGTCTACTACCAGTTCGCCTCCATCGTCCGGGGCCTCAAGCGCGACGTCCACTACGACGTCGACGAGGAGAAGCGCACCGTCGCTCCCACCGACGAGGGGGTCGAGGCCGTCGAGAAGGCCCTCGGCGTCGAGAACATGTACGACGAGGTCCAGCAGAACCTCGTCCACCAGTTCCAGGCCGCCCTCCGGGCCAAGGAGCTGTTCAAGCGGGACAAGGACTACGTCGTCCAGCAGGGCGAGGTCCGCATCGTCGACGAGTTCACCGGTCGCATCCTCGACGGGCGCCGCTGGTCCGAGGGCCTCCACCAGGCCGTCGAGGCCAAGGAGGGCGTGAAGATCAAGGAGGAGAACCAGACCCTCGCCACGGTCACCCTCCAGAACTACTTCCGCATGTACGACAAGCTCGCCGGCATGACGGGCACGGCCGAGACCGAGGCCTCCGAGTTCGCCAGCACCTACGACCTTCAGGTCGTCCCGATCCCCACCCACCGGCCGATGGTCCGCCTCGACCAGGGCGACCTCATCTACAAGACCGAGGACGCCAAGTTCAACGCGGTGGTCGACGACATCGCCGAGCGCTACGAGGCCGGCCAGCCGGTGCTCGTCGGCACCATCTCGGTGGCCAAGTCCGAGAAGCTGGCCCGGTTCCTCTCCAAGCGGGGCATCCCCCATGAGGTCCTGAACGCCAAGCTCCACTTCCGTGAGGCCGAGATCGTCGCCCAGGCTGGCCGCCTCGGCGCCGTCACCGTCGCCACCAACATGGCCGGTCGAGGCGTCGACATCATCCTCGGCGGCAACGCCGAGCAGCTCGCCCATCGCGACGTCATCGCCGAGGGCCTCGACCCGCTGAGCGACGAGGGCCTCGCCCGGCAGGCCGAGCTCTTCGCCAAGTTCGACCCGGAGTGCAAGGCAGAGGGCGACCGCATCCGTGAGGTCGGCGGGCTCTACGTGCTCGGCACCGAGCGCCACGAGAGCCGTCGCATCGACAACCAGCTCCGAGGCCGTTCCGGCCGTCAGGGCGACCCCGGCGAGAGCCGCTTCTACCTGTCCCTCGAGGACGACCTGATGCGCCTGTTCGCCACCGGCGCCATGAACTGGGTGATGGGCAAGACCCTCGACGACGACGTGCCGATCGAGGCGAAGATGGTCAGCAAGGCCATCGAGCGGGCCCAGAACACCGTCGAGCAGCGCAACGCGGAGATCCGCAAGAACGTGCTGAAGTACGACGAGGTCATGAACGAGCAGCGCAAGGTCGTGTACCGGCGCCGCGACCAGATCCTCGACGCCGCCGACCTTCGCGAGGAGGCCATCGGCTACCTCGCCGAGGCCGTCGACACGACGATCTCCACCTACTGCGTCACCGACCACGCCGACGAGTGGGACCTCGAGGGGCTCCACAACGAGATCTCCACCTACTGGCCCGTCGCCGCCACCCTCGCCGACCTCCAGGTCTGCACGTCCACCGACGAGCTCTACGAGCTGTTGATGGGCGAGGCCACCGCCTACTACGAGGCCCGCGAGGCCGAGTTCGGCGAGGAGACCATGCGTCAGGTCGAGCGCCAGGTGATGCTGCGGATCATCGACCAGAAGTGGCGTGAGCACCTCTACGAGATGGACTACCTGCAGGAGGGCATCAACCTGCGGGCCATGGGCCAGAAGGACCCGCTCGTCGAGTGGCAGCGCGAGGGCTTCGAGATGTTCGGCGCCATGATGCAGGGCGTCGCCATCGACTTCGTGAAGTACGTGATGCACGCCCAGGTCACGGTGGCCCAGCCCAAGCTCGACACGCCCACCCCGATCGGCAACCTCCAGTACACGGCCCCGGTCGACCCGAGCGAGGCGCCGAGCACCATGGCCGCCGCCGCCCGGGCCCAGGCCGAGGCCGAGGGGCTGGAGGCGCCGCCCGAGGCGATCGAGGAGGTCACTCAGGCCCCGGTCGTGAAGTCCGACTGGGACAAGACCCCGCGCAACGCCCCCTGCCCCTGCGGATCCGGCAAGAAGTTCAAGCTCTGCCACGGCCAGTAGGGCTGGTCTCCACCCGATGAAGGACTTCTCCGACGACATCGCCGCGCTGCGGCGCCGCCTCGACGAGGCGCACACCTACCTGCGCATCGACGAGCTCACCGCGCGCACGGCCCCAGCTGGAGACCGAGGCCAGCCGCCCCGACCTCTGGGACGACCCCGACCTCGCGCGCAAGATCAACGGCGAGCTGGCGGCGTGCACCGACGACCTCGACCTGTACGCGTCGCTCGCCGACCGCATCGACGACGCCGACACGCTCTTCGAGCTCGGTCGCGAGGAGCACGACGACTCCGTCGAGGAGGAGGTGCTCGAGGCGCTCGAGGCGCTGCGCACCAGCCTTCGGCGAGCTCGAGTTGCGCGCCTTGTTCACCGGGGAGCACGACGAGAACGACGCCATCTGCGAGATCCAGTCCGGTGAGGGTGGGGCCGACGCCCAGGACTGGGCCAACATGCTCCTGCGCATGTACCTGCGCTGGGCCGAGCGCCGCGGCTTCGACGTCGAGCTCGACGAGGTCTCGCCGGGCTCCGAGGCCGGCATCTCCTCGGCCACGTTCCTGGTCAACGGTCGTCACGCCTACGGCCGGCTGCGCTCCGAGCACGGCGTGCACCGCCTCGTGCGGATGTCGCCGTTCAACGCCCAGGGCAAGCGCCAGACGGCCTTCGCGGCGCTGAAGGTCACGCCGTTCCTGGAGGACGTCCCCGACATCGAGATCGACGAGAAGGACCTCCGCGTCGACACCTATCGCTCGTCGGGCGCCGGTGGCCAGCACGTCAACGTCACCGACTCGGCCGTGCGCCTCACCCACCTCCCGACCGGTGTGGTCACCTCGTGCCAGAACGAGCGCAGCCAGCACCAGAACAAGGATCGGGCGATGCAGATCATGAAGGCCAAGCTGGCCGAGCTGCAGCGCCAGGAGCGCGAGGCCGAGCTGTCGGCGATCCGGGGCGAGCAGCGCTCGGTGGGCTTCGGCTCCCAGATCCGTTCCTACGTGATGCAGCCGTACCAGATGGTGAAGGACCTCCGCTCCGAGCACGAGGTCGGCAACGTCGACTCGGTCTTCGACGGCGACCTCGACGGCTTCATGGAGGCGTACCTGCGCTGGGAGCGCACCAACGCCGTCCACGCCGACGACGAGTAGGAGGAAGCGGTTCACGACCGGGTCTTCCCCGACACCCTCGCCATCGTGGTGCTCACGCGTCGCGGCCCCGTCGGCGAGCAGTCGACGGAGCCGCGTGCGGTCAGCGCTCGAGCGGATGTGTCAGCCGGTGAACCCCGGGGTCGCGGCGGCGACGGGGGTCGCGGTGGCAGCCTCGACGGCTGCCGGCGGCGTCGGCTCGCCGGGGCGGGTCTCGATCAACACCACGGTGTGGGTGCAGGTGCTCCCACCCGTCTCGGCGGCGACGGTCGTCTCGCCGCCCTCGTGGCCGCGCGGGCAGGTGTCGCGCCCGAGGAACGTCCCGATGGTGGCGGGGTCGACGACCCAGTTGGTCGGGACTCCGGCCACCGCCACCGTGTAGGTGGTCTTGGGGTTGCCGGGGATGACCAGACCGGGCTTCGAACCGTGGCCCTTGTTGGCGTAGGTGCAGCTGAGCTCATCGGATCCGGGCAGGTAGGTGCAGGTGGCCGTGCCCTTGGGTCCCATGTCGGTCGAGCCGACGAGGGTGAAGCCGGTGGCGTCGACTCCCTCGGGGAGGCGGGTGAGAAGACCCTGGTCGAGTGACTGCCAGTTCACCGCGAACACCAGACGGCTGGGCGTGCCTTCCTGGGCCGCGCCACAGGCCAGCCAGTAGGTGCCGGAGCCGAGGGTGGTGTCGTCAGCGGTGACCGTCACCTGGAGGCGGTACCCGTTGGGCTTGATCTCGAGCGGGGCGACGAGGGCGTCCATCGGGTAGGTGCCGGTCCAGGTCGTGGCCGAGGTCGTGGCGCTGTCGTCCACCAAGGTGATGGGTGCTCCTTCGGGGGCCGACGGGGAGACCGCGGCGATGGTGACACCGACCGGCGTCGGTGTCTCCGGCGCGTCGGGGAGGTTGGAGATGATCACGGTGAACGTGCAGCCGGTGAGCTTGCCGCCCTCACCGGTGAGGGCTTTGCCGTTGACGGTCGCCGACGGCGAGGTCGCGGCGCTCGCTCCGCCGACGAGGCCGCCCAGAGCGAGCAGCATCGCGGCGAGTGCGGCGAGGACCGGCGCAGCTCGCCGTCCACGTTGGGTTCGGGTGGAGCCTGGTGTGTGCATGAGATCCTCCTCGATGGGTTCGGGCGAGAGGTCGGATCCGCCCCGGAACCGGGGTTCCGGGGCGGACGGTGTTACCGGGGTCAGCTCCGGGTTCGGGTGAACACCGCGGTCTCGGTGCTGATCTCGCCTGGCGTCTCCTCGCTGGCGGCGCGGTCGCCGGCCAGGTTGCCGTTGGAGCTGAACGCCACCATGGAGCCGTCGCTGTTGATGGCGACGTCGGCGCCGTTCTTCTGGGCGACGGTTTCGCCCGTGTTCCCGTCGGTCCGGGTTCCGGTCGCCTCGGTGGGGTCGAGGAGGGGATCGAGGGCGGCGGTCTCGTCGATGACGCTGACCCGCTCGGTCACTGGGTCGGCGCCGAGGTCACGGACGAAGGCGTCCATGACACCGTTGACGTCGCCGGCCGTCATGGTCGAGCTCAGGGACTCGAATGCCACGTGCAGACCGTCGCCGCTCACGGCCGCGCCCTGCCCGCCCTCGGCCACCTGCACGCCGGAGTACCAGCCGGTGATGTCCACCACCGCATGGGTCGACCCGACGCTGTTGTACAGGTCGATCTGACCGTTGGCGCCGACCTGGGCCAGGACCTGGACGGCCCGGGTCTCACCGGCGGCGAAGTTGATGTTCGACGCCGTCGGTAGGGTGGTACCCGTCGGGTAGACGGTCAGGTAGCTGCTCGCCGATGGCTCGGTGACGGTGACGTTGAGGGCGACGGCGGTGACCTGCTCGGTCGGCACGGCGCCCACGCCGAGCACCGTCAGGGACCGGGTCGACTGTGGACCGATCGGGCTGCCGCTGCGGGTGTCGAGGGCCCGCACCGGGTCGACCGAGGTGAAGCCGCCGTTCGGCAGGGTGGCGTCGTACCAACCGTTCAGGTCGACGACCACGTGGGTCGACGAGGTGTTCTGGTTGAAGATCGTCACCGCACCGTCGGCTCCGGGTGCCACGAGCACGCTGTTGGCCACGGTCTGGCCTGCCAGGAAGTTGAGGTTCGAGGCGGTCGGTAGGGCCGTGCCGCTCGGGTGCACGGTGAGGAAGCCGGCGGCGGTCGGCTCGGTCACGGTCACGCTCAGGGCGACCGCAGTGGCGTCTGCCGGCACCGCGCCGCCGGTCACCTGGACGGTGATCGACTGCCCCGGTGCCACCGGGGTACCGGGGTCGATGCGGGTGTCGAGCACCCGGGTCGGCTGCATGCCGATGAAGCCACCACCGGCGACCTCGGCGTCGTCGTACCAGCCGGAGAGGTCGACGATCACGTGGACGGTCGAGGTGTTCTCGTTGAAGAGGCTGATCGAGCCGTTCGCCCCGATCTTCACCGTCGCGGCGTTGGGGACCGTCCAGCCGGTGACCCAGTTGAGCGTCGATGTCGTCGGCTGGATGGTGCCCGTCGGGTAGGCGGTCAGGAAGCCCGCAGCGTCGGGCTCGGTCACGGTGATGTTCAGGGCCACCGCGGCGGCGTCGACGGGGACACCGGCCACGCCGGCGACGGGGAGCTCCACGGTCTCTCCTGGCGCGACCTTGACCTCGGGGGCCACGCGGGTGTCGAGCAGGCGGACAGGGGTCACGGCGTGGAAAGCGCCGGTCTCCGTGGTCGGGGTGCGCTCGCTCACCCGCACCGTCTCGTCGCTCACCATGTCGTGGGCGAAGGCGTCGGTGCGGCCGTTGGTGTCGGCCGCCACCAGGTTGCTGGCATCGGACTCGAACGCCACCGTCGTGCCGTCGGCGCTGATGGTCGGGCCGTACACGAGAGCGGCGGCACCGTTGCCCACCACCGTGGGCTGACCGTCGGCGACGCTCGCGGCGGTGGTGGACTCGGCGACGCGGTCGCGCACCCACACCTGGGTGAACGTGGTCGTCACCTCCTCCTCGCCGCCGCTACCGCCGCCGCCGGGACCCGCTGCGGGTGCGGCGACCGGGCCGGAGAGGTCGGCTTCCCCGGCGAACGCGACGTAGCGGCCGGAGCTGTCGAGATCCGGCTTGGTGGCGTTGCCCGGCTGGGCGACACCGGCGTTGTCGACGCTGACCATGGCCGTGGTGCCGGCGACGAGGTCACGGACGTAGACCTTGTTGGGCCCGCCGCTGGCGGGCAGCGGCGTCGCCGGGTCGAGGTTCGCCGAGGTCGACTGGAAGGCAAGGGCGGACCCGTCGGCGTTCAGGGACGGGAAGTCGCTCAGGCCGTCACCGGGGACCTCGGCGCTGGACACGCTTGCCACCACGGGTGTGCCGGGGCTGGCCAGGTCGCTGACGTCCATCACGTACACCTGGCGATTCGAGCCGTAGCGGACGAACGCGACGGTCGTGCCATCGGCGCTGATGTCGGGGTTGAAGTCCATGTCGGTTGTCAGGTGATAGGCGGTGCCGGAGACCCGGTCCTTGAGCCAGACGCCCGCATTGCCGGAGCCCCGGCCTACGAACACCTCTCGGGTTCCGTCGGTGGTCATGGCCGGCAGTTCGATGGCACCCGAGCCGACGTTCGCACTCGTCCGCTCCGTCGAGGGGGCGGTGGGAAGTGCAGCACCGGCCGGTCCTACCAGCAGTGCGAGAGAGCCGACCACGGTGGCTGTGGTTCCGATCAGGAGCCGCACCCCCCGTGTTCGGTGAGCGTTCCGAGTCATCAGAGCCTCCTGTCAGCCCGCGAATCTCACGGCAATGTCTGGATACCGCGTGCGGTCCTGTCCCATCAGAGGCCGGGGATTCATTTCAAGAGGGCTTTTGGCTCATGATGAGCAGGCGCTCGTCCCGGCCCACGTCGAAGCTGACCTCGGAGAAGACGTCGAGGGCGCCGGATCCTCGACGGCTTCATGGAGGCGTACCGAGCGGGGAGCGCACCAACGCCGCCAACCCCGACGCCGAGTAGCGTTCGCCCATCGCCGGGGCTGCACCGGCGGCGACGACATCGGGAGCGCTGATGGGCACGAGCCCGGGCGACGTGGCCGGTCAACGAGGCGGCGGCGGTGAGGCATCGGTGCCCGGTGCGGACCTCGACGTGCGCGCCCTGCGGGCCCAGGTGCACCGCGACGGCATGACCCGGCCCCAGCCGTGGCGCAACGTCGGTCACATGGCCGCTCAGGTCGTGCTGTACCTGGCGCTGGCGGCGCTCGGCTCCATGGTCGACCAGCTCTGGGCCTGGGTCGTGGTCTGGGCGGCGATGGGCGTGATGTTCCTCGCCCCCGGAGGCATCCTGCATCAGAGCGTGCACGGCCAGGTGTTCGGTGGGCGACGGGCCGACGCCCTGGTCGGCGACGTCGTGGGCGCGGTGATGCTGACGCCCCGTGGCACCTACCGCGCGTTCCACGTCGAGCACCATGCCGTCACCGCGACCCCCGCGGACCCCGAGGGGGTTCCCATCGCGTTCGGCTCACGCCTCGAGCTGGCGCTGCTCCCGCTCGGTGGCCTCTACACGGTCGGCCAGATGTGGTGGTTCACCGCCCGCACGGTCGTGGGCCGGCCGCCGCGGTGGGTGCGCACGGCGGCGGCCCGGCGCGACATCGTGGTCAGCGCGGTCGTGGTCCTGGCCTTCGTCGCCATGGTCGTGGTGGGTCTGGTGGTGGTGCCGGGGCTCACGGTCCACGTCTGGCTGGTGCCGTACCTCGTGGCCCTGTTCGTCGTGTACCCGGTCGTGTTCCTGCCCGAGCACGCCTACGGGACCGCGGGCCCCGCGCTCGACAACTCGAGGACCACCACCTCGAACCGGTTGCTCTCGTGGGTCTTCTGGAACAACAACTTCCACGCCATCCACCACCTGCTCCCGATGGCCGTGCACCAGCATGCGCCCGGGTTGAGCCTGATGGTTCGCGACCAGCAGCACGGCGACTGGTGGAATACGGGCTACCTCCACTACCTGTGGTCGCTGGCCCGTCGGCTTCCGACGTTCCCCGGCCGCCACCGGTCCCAGCCGGTCATCGACCTCAGGGACTGACGGTCCACCGTCGACGGTCAGGCCGAGCGCGATGAGGTCTGCGAGCTCGGGGGAGAAGTAGTCGAGCTGGCCCTCGGGCATCATCAGCACCCGGTCGGGCTTCAGTGCCTCGACGAACTCGACGTCGTGGCTCACCACGATCATCGTGCCGGGCCAGGTGGCCAGGGCGGCGCCGGTGGCGGTGCGCGACATCGGGTCGAGGTTGTTGGTGGGCTCGTCGAGCAGGAGCAGGTTGTGGCGGCCGGCCACGAGCTGAGCGAGGGCGAGCTTGGTCTTCTCGCCACCGGAGAGGGTGCCGGCGTCCTGGAAGGCCTTGTCACCGCTGAGCCCGAACATGCCCATGAGTGCCCGGAGCTGCTCGTCGCCCAGGCCGGCCTGCTCGCGCATGTGGCTGAGCAGGCTGCGGCCGTTCTCGATGCCCTCGTGCTCCTGGGCGTAGTAGCCGGCCGAGACGTGCAGGCCCAGCTCGACCCCGCCGAGGTCGGGCTCGAGTTCTCCGGCGAGCACCTTCAGCAGGGTGGTCTTGCCGGCGCCGTTGAGGCCCATGATGAGCAGGCGCTCGCCCCGGCCCACGTCGAAGCTGACCTCGGAGAAGACGTCGAGGGCGCCGTAGCTCTTCCAGAGCTCGGTGGCGGTGAGCACGGTGCGGCCCGAGGGCGGTGGGGGAGGGAAGCGGAGGTCGAGCTGGCGGCGGGCGGCGGGGCCTTCGACCCTGTCCTTCTCGATGCGGGCGACGCGGTTGTCGAGGTTCTTGGCGACGCGGGCCCGCTTGGCGGTCTGGCCGCGCATGCCGTCGGCGAGGGTGCTGAGGCGGTTGATCTCGCGGCGCTGCTGCTCGGCGACCTTGGCCAGGCGCTCCTCGTCGCGGGCGCGGGACTTCAGGTACTGGCTGTAGGTGCCCTTGTACTCGACGACCTCGCCGATGGCGTCCTCGGCCTCGCGGTCGAGGTGGATGACGCGGGTGATGGCCTCGTCGAGCAGGTCGAGGTCGTGGCTGATGACGAGCAGTGCGCCGCGGTAGGCCCGCAGGAAGCGCAGGAGCCAGTCGCGGGCATCGGCGTCGAGGTGGTTGGTGGGCTCGTCGAGCAGGAGCAGGTCGCTGCCGGCGAAGAGGATCCGGGCCAGTTCGAGCCGCCGGCGCTCGCCGCCCGAAAGGGCACCGAGCGTGAGCTCGAGGCGGTCGGATCGGAGGCCCAACCCGTCGACCAGCCGCCGCACCTCGGAGTCGGCGGCGTAGCCGCCGTCGTTCTCGAACTTCTCCTGGGCGTCGGAGAAGCGGGCGATGTTGCGGGTGGAGGGGTCCTCCTCGAGGGCGATGCGGAGCTTCTCGAGGTTGGTCACCGCCTCGTCGAGGCCGCGCCCGGAGAGCACGTGGGTGAGGCAGTTGGTGTCGTCGGGGACGGCTTCCTGGCGCGGGTCCTGCGACAGGTAGCCGGTGGCGCCGTCCCGCGTGACCAGGCCGGACTTGGGTGGGTTGGCCCCGCCGAGGGTCTTGAAGAGCGTGGTCTTGCCCGCGCCGTTACGGCCGACCAGGCCGACCTTGTCCCCCGGGCGGACCTGGAAGGTCACCCCGTCGACGATCGTCTTGCCGCCGATCTCCACGACGAGGTCCCGCACGTTCAGCACCGGTCCAGTCAACCACCCGCCGGAGGGCGTTCCGACGTGGGTGGCCGGCGGCCCACCACGCGCTGTGTGATCTGCGTCACATGCCAGGCCGAAATTCCGTCAAGTCGACCGCGCACAGTGCCGAGAAACCAGTGTCACCTTCCTGCCCGACACGCGGTGGGAACACCAGAGACGCCCGAAGAGGTCGCCGACGATGGACAGCGCCGAGGAGGTCGAGGCCCGCATGGGACCCCGGCCTTCGTCGCGCCTGTCGATCGGTGTCCTCGTCGTCGGTGGCCTCTGGATCCTCCTGCACGGCATCGGGATCCTCGATCCCGACGGCTACATCACCTTCCCGGTCATGGCGATCATGGCGGGCACCGCGATCTTCGTGGGCCTGCGCACCTGGCGTCCGGCGACCATGTGGCCGTGGCTCACCTTCGGTGCGGCGCTCCTGCTCTTCATGGGCGCGATCGTGCTCCGCATCGTGTTCTCCACGTTGGGGAACCTCGGCTCGACCCGCTCGCTCGTCCCTGACGTGCTCGCCCTGCCGGCGTACGTGCTGCTGGCCCTCGGCGTGGCCGGCCTCGCCGGTGTCGGGCTCCGCAACCGGGATGACGTGGACGCCATCCTCGACGGTGTCGTCGCCGCTCTGGCCGTGCTGATGATGGCCTGGGTCTACCTCGTCACCCCGGCGCTCTCGACCCAGTCGATCAGCCTCCCCGTGCAGGTCACCCTGGCCGCCTACCCGGTGGCCTCCGCCTTCGTCTTCGCCATGGGTGCCCGGCTGGCGTTCACCCGGGGTCGTCGCACGCCGACGGCCATGTGGCTCTACCTGGCCGGCCTGCTGTGCATGCTGGTCGGCGACGTCGTCTACGCCCTCGTCGACATCGACAGCCTCGACATCTCGTACCACCTGATGGACGTGCCGTACGCGCTGTCGCTGCTCTTCGCCGCCGCCGCCACCCTGCACCCCTCGATCCGTCAGATGGGCCAGGGCCGGCCCTCCGACGACGTGTCGGCCGGCCGCGGCAGGCTGCTCAGCGTCGCCGTCGCCCTCTTCCTCCCGATCTTCGTCCTGCTCATCAGCCTGCGCTCGGACTCGGTCGGCGACAGGATCGCCCTCGGCATCATCGCCCTTCTGCTCGTCGGCGTCGGCGTCTTCCGGGTGTGGCGGGCTCTGCGCCAGCACGCCCAGTCCCAGGCCCGTCTCGCCTACGAGGCCACCCACGACACGCTGACCGGGCTCCCGAACCGTTCGTTCGTGGCCGAGCACATCACCCGGGCACTGCGCGACCAGGTCGACCGTGCCGGCTCGATGACCCTCCTGCACGTCGACATCGACCGCTTCAAGCTGGTGAACGACAGCATGGGCCACGGTGTCGGTGACGACCTGCTCGTCGCGGTGGCCGAACGGCTGAGCCAGCGAGTCCGCCCCGGCGACATCGTCGGCCGACTCGGAGGCGACGAGTTCGTGATCGTCGTGGCCGGCCTGCCCGACGAGGACGCCGCCCTCGACTTCGGCGAGCGCACCCGGCTCATGTTCAAGCAGCCCTTCGAGGTCCGGGACACCGAGATCACCGTCACCGCGTCGGTCGGCATCGCCCATCAGCCGGCCCGCCTCGGGGTGGCCGAGGAGCTCATCCGCGACGCCGACACCGCCGTGAACCACGCCAAGACGCGTGGCGGCGACGACGTGGTCATCTTCGACACCTCCATGCGGGAGCGGGTGGCCGAGCGCCTCCACCTCGAGCGCGAGCTCCGCAACGCTCTCGCCCGCGACGAGCTGCTGCTGCACTTCCAGCCCAAGCTCCGCCTGACCGACCGGAAGGTCGTCGGCCTCGAGGCGCTCCTGCGTTGGCAGCACCCCGAGCTCGGCACCGTCCGGCCCGACAAGTTCATCGCCATCGCCGAGGACACGGGCATGATCGTGGAGATCGGTGCCTGGGTGATCGACCAGGCCTGTGCCGAGCTCGCCCGCCTGCGCGCCGCCTTCCGCGGCGCGACGGACATCTGCATGTCGGTGAACGTGTCGGCCCGGCAGCTGCGCAGCGACACCTTGATGGACACCATCGCCCAGGCGCTGCTGCGCCACAGGGTCCCGCCCGAGGCCCTGTGCCTCGAGCTCACCGAGTCCATCCTCATGGAGAACCTCGAGCTCGTCTCGGGGCAGCTCGACGCCATCCGCGAGTGCGGCACCCGCATCTCCATCGACGACTTCGGCACCGGCTACTCGTCCCTGGCGTACCTGTCGAAGCTCAGCGTCGACGAGCTGAAGATCGACCGCTCGTTCGTCAAGGAGCTGGGTGAGGACCAGAGCGCCGCCAGCCTCATCCAGGCCGTCGTCTTCATCGCCTCGTCGCTCGGGATCACGAGCGTCGCGGAAGGCGTGGAGACACCCGAGCAGGCCCAGCTGGTCGGTGAGCTCGGCTGCACCGAGGTCCAGGGCTTCCTGTTCTCCCGGCCGCTGCCCCCCGGGGAGCTCGACACCAAGCTGGTGGAGCTCGGGCTGGCACCGGCCAAGCACCTGCGCTCGGTCCCGGCGACCGCTCAGGCGGCTCTCGGCACCACCGCCTGAGGCGGCGGCCCAGGGTTTGACGATGCTCCGGCGCGGGGCGGTGGCTGCACTACTCTCAGCGAGCCGCACCGCACCGACGACGGGAGACACCTTCGATGCTGATCCGCGTGTTCTCTGCGACCGCGTCCGGGCCGACGCCGTTGGCGGCGTTCGACCGTGCACTGCAGGTGGGCGGGGCGCACGACACGAACCTCATCGTGCTCTCCTCCGTCGTGCCCGAAGGGGCCTCGGTCGTCCGGGGTGTCGCCGGGCCCGGTGAGTTCCGCGCCGGCGACCGGCTCTTCTGTGTGATGGCCGAGCAGCGCGTGTCCGAGCCCGGCGCCGAGGCGTGGGCCGGTCTGGGTTGGGCGGCCGACATCGAGGGCCGGGGCGGGCTGTTCGTCGAGGCACACGGTCACAGCGAGCAGCAGGTGCGGTTCGACCTCGAGCAGACCCTCGAGGCCATCGTCGCCGATCGCCCGTACTGGACCGTCGGCGACCGCGACCTCGAGCTGGCCGGCACGATGTGCGAGGGACAGCCGGCCTGCGCCCTGGTCATGGCGATCTACGAGTCAGCGCCGTGGAGCACCTGACCGATCACATGGCTGGCTCCTCGGCGGGAGCGGACGAGGGCGTCGGACCGACTGCCCCGCGTCCCGGCCTTGTCGCACTCGTCCTCGGCTGGGTCGTCACCGTCGTCACCCTGGTGGTGCTCGACGACCTGGTGTTCGGGCCCCTCTTCTGGGCGATCGCCCGCTGGCAGGGCTCGGCGGTCGCCGCCGCGGTCGCGTTCGTCGTCTACTTCGTCACCCAGCTGTTCGTGGTGCACCAGGGCACCCGCACCGAGCCGCACCGGTTGGCCGCCTTCTTCCTCCGTCGCCTCGGCCTCGAGCGGGGTTCGGTCCGCACTCGCCCCCACGAGGACGAGATCCGGGCCCGGGTGCTCGGCGGGGGCTCGGCGATCCTGCTGAGCCCGGTGATCGGCGGCGTGGTGCCGCCGATGGTGTTGTGGCACCGCGGCCACCCTGCTCGGTTCGTGCGCCGCCTCAGCGTGGTGACGGCGGCGGTCTATGCGTCGGAGTTCGCCCTTCTCCATGGCTGGATCCCCGGGATGGTGGGGCGGTGAGTGCCTCCGCGCCGCGGCCCCTGGCTCTCGCGGATGATCCCGTCTATCCTGCTGGCCGGAGCGGGCGGGCCAGGAGAGCACGCTCCATGAACGCGGCCCCACACGCCCCGGCTCACGCACAGATCAGGTTCGAGGCCATCGAATCGGTGGTCGTCGACACCCTGCGTGCGTGCGTCGAGCCCGGCACCGGCGTGGCCACCGCCGTCATCGACGGCCGATCGCCACTGGCCGCCTTCGGGCGCATGGTCGAGGTGGAGACCTTCCCCCACTTCGACATGACCAAGGCCATGTCGCCGTTCGAGGACCGCTCGCTCTTCCTCTTCACCGCCGACCTCGACGCTGGTCGCATCGGCCACATCAAGCGGGTCGTGCGCGGGTTCACTGCAGAGGAGCGGGGGAACTCAGAGCGCACCGGCATCGAGGTCATCGACGACCGCCTCGACGCCCTCGAGCCGTCGGAGCGGGCGACGCTCAACGAGATCGCCGTCTACTACGACCTCGGTGAACCGTCGGAGTGCTGGAACGTCGCCACCAGCTGTGCGACCAACCGGGTGGCGTCGACGCGCACCCGGCCGTACAGCCTGCTCACCTACAAGGCGCTCTTCTTCCTGTGCCGCCCGGTGCGCATCGACCACCACTTCGCCTACATCAACCTCAAGTCGATGCGGTCGATGAACCGCCTCCGGGTGCCGTTCGACCTCGTGCTCGGCCGCGAGCTCCACCTCCCGGTGCCCGGCGGCTACGACCCCGGCTACATGGCGATCCACATGTTCGCCGACGACCGTGGCTACCGGTTCTTCACCGAGGTCAGCGACGACCGTCCGCTCACCAGGGCGGTGGCGGGGACCGAGCTGCCGATCGTGGTCTTCGAGACCGACCGTGACGTCGCCATCGACCTCACCGGTGCCGACACTGCGCCTGAGGTCGTGTTCGCCCGCGCGGTCACCAGTGCCGTGATCGATCTCACCGACGATTCCGGCGAGGCCGTGCTCGACCTCACCGACGACGTGGCGGCCCCTGCCGAGGAGCGCCCTCCGGCCTAGCCGCGGTGGGTCCGGTCGGTCGAGGCCGGACTGGCGTCAGTTGGCCGACGCGTCGCTCGCCGAGCCGGCGAGCCACGGCGGGAGTGGGTTCTCGGGATCGGTGGCGGGGCCGACGAAGATGGCCACGGGGTCACCCTTGCGGCGGATCGCCTCCACCCGGTCGAGCAGCTCCTGGTCGACCCCGGGGAGCCCGGCGGCGCCGGAGTCGACCCCGCCGCCTCCGGTGGCGAGCGCCTTCGCCAGGTCGGGTCGGCCGGCGGCGATCAACTGGTCGCGCAGAACGGCCTCGTCGGCGAGGTAGGCCAGGCGCTGGTCGGGCTCGAGGGGGTCCCACCCCGCGAGGCGGGTGACGTCGTCGGGGTGGAAGGTCCACTCGGTGGCGGCGTCGGCGCTGACGACCCAGACCGTGGCGACGGGCTGGCGCTCGTCGGTGGAGCGCTCCTCGCCGAAGCGGAAGGCGTCGCGCGGAGGGGCGGCGACCTCGATGCCGTTGCGCTCGAGCTCGAGGCGCACGGCGTCGGCCGTGGTGCCCCACACCGAGCCGGTGGCGACGACGAGCACCGGTCCCTTGCCCCGGAGGGCCTCGACGGTGGGGTCGAGGAGATGGCCCAGGACCTCGGTGGCCGAGGGGTCGGGTGTGGTGGCGTCGTCGGCGGCGCCGGCGGTGTGGATGGTGGTGGAGAGGACCACGAGGGTGAGCACCGGCACAGCGACCCACGGCAGGGCGGTGCGGGCCGCTCGGGGGAGCCGGGCCCAGTGGGTGATCGCCACGCCGGCCGACCAGAGGGTGGACAGCCACCACAAGCAGGCGATGACCCACCACCAGCGGACCAGGTAGGCGAAGACGGGGCCGGTGATGCGGCTCGTGGCCACCAGGCCCGAGACGGCGAGCACCCCGACCAGGGCCTGCAAGCGCACGGCCGACCACTGCCTCGCCCTCGCCGCCGCCAGCAGGGCGAGGCCGAAGGCCAGCAGCGGGACGAGCAGGGCGGACGTGTCGCCACCGAGGATCGCGCCGTCCTCGCCGTTGGGCTCGGGCGCACCCAGCCACGGAGCGTCGGGGACGGTGAGGTGGCGGGCCGCCTGACCGATGGCCACGCTCGACCCGGCCGGCGCCTCGTCGCTGCTCAGGAAGTAGCTGGCGATGTCGGTGAGGTTCCCGGACCCGGCGACCTCGTCGATCACCACGGGTGCCCAGGCCACGACGAGGATCCCGACGGTGAGCCCGACGAGCGCTCGTCGTGAGCGCCGGGCGGGGGGCAGCAGGGGCACGGTGCCCCGGCGGCGCCAGGCGATGAACGCTGCGGCGGCGCCGACCGCGCCGACCATCACCGCGTAGCCGACGTGGCTCTGCACGAGGAACGAGCCCACTCCGACCGCGGCCGGCCACATCCAACGATCGCCCTCGGCCACCGACCAGGCCAGGAAGGTGAACAGGGCCAACGGGAGGATGGTGACGTAGGGGTTCCAGGGGTCGCGGAGCAGCGCGGGGCCGATCGCCTGGGAGAGCAGTCCGAGCGCGGCGCCCGTCGCCACCAGCAGGGGGAGGCCGGCCCGCCGCCAGGCAACGGCGAGGGTGGCGGCGACGGCGGCGGCGTTGACGAAGGCGGTGGCGGCCAGCAGGGCCACCGGCCGCCCGCCGAAGAGGTGGTACGGGATGGCCAGCACCCAGTAGAGGAGCGGGCCGGGGTGGTTCCAGCCGAAACGGGAGTACGGGCCGACGAACGGCGTGAGGCGGCCGACGTCCTCGACCCGGAGGTTGAGCACCGCCCAGTCGCCGGTGGGTCGCCACTGCTCGTCGAGGGCGGCCAGGCCGGCCTTGATCAGCGGCCAACTCGCCAGGGCGATGACGACCACGCCGAACGCCACGGCGGCGCGGCGGCGCAGCGACTCGTCGCGCTCGGCGCGGTCGGGTCGGTCGTCCGGTGCTTCGAGGGCAGGCGACTGGAGGTCCATGGGGGGTGTGACGGTCCGCGGATCCGCCGCCCGAAGGCTACCGGAGGCACCCCTGGCGGGATCGGCACGCCCGGCCGGGACCGGTTCTGGCTCCGGGTCCGCAGGGGCAGGGAGAGAGGGACGAACGACGAGGGAGCATCAGATGGCTGGTCGACTCGAAGGGCGGTGGATCGCCTTCCTGGCCGATCTGACCCGTGCCGGTGCCAACTGGAGCGACGAGCCGCTGGTGATCGACGGCAACGTGATCTCCAGCCGGAAGCCCGACGATCTTCCCGTGTTCTGCGACGCGCTGGTGGAACAGGTGGCCTCCAGTGGGCAGACTGCAGATCTGTAGCCCCGTACCGGGTGAGTGGGATCCGATGACCCCGATCGTCGAGCTGGACCTCCAATCAGAGCCGGTCGAGCCCGGCCCCCTCGTCGACCCGGGCTCCCTCGCGGTCCGGGGTCAGGGCTCCGGACGGCCGGTGGTGTTCCTCCATGGCCAACCGGGCGGGTCCGAGATCTGGACCGCGGTCCAGGAGCTCCTCGCCGACTCGGGCGTGCGCACGCTGGCGCTCGACCGTCCCGGGTACGGCAACACCTCGCTGGAGGCGGGAGGGTTCCGCCACAACGCCGAGGTCCTCGCCGAGGTGCTGGCCCACCTCGGGGAACCGGCGGTCGTCGTGGCCCACAGCTGGGCCTCCGGCCCGGCGCTGCTCACCGCCCGTCGCACCCCCGAGATGATCTCCGGGCTGGTCCTGTGCGCTCCGGTGGGCGACACCCGATCGGTCACGGCCCTCGACCGGGCCCTCGCCCACGGCCCCGTGGGGCGCTTCGTGCTGCGAGCGGCGCTGGCGGTGGGTGGCTGGTTGGTGCATCGTCCCGGCGGCGAGCACCTCCTCAACGCGGCCGGGCTCGGCAGCCTGCCCCCGGCCGAGGCCCGCTCGGCCACGCAGCCTGCGCTCGACCGCCGGGCACGGGCGGCTGCCAACGTCGAGCAGTTGGCGCTCGTCGAGGAGCTCGCCGAGGTCCGCCGCGCCGGCACGTTCCGTGCAGGCCCCCACGATCGTGATCGGCGGCAACCGCGACAGCATCGTGCGGCCCAAGGCCGTCAAGGGGTTGGCCCGGGTGATGCCGAAGGCCTGCCTGCGCATGCTCGACGGTGGCCACCTGCTCCCGATGGAGCACCCGCAGGCGGTGGCCGACGCTGTGCTCGGTCTCCTGTCGGACACCGAGCGCCCGGCCAGCGGCACCGGCCCCGGCGGTCGCTGAGCCCAGAGCGTCTCCGGTCTGGCAGGGGTCGCGGTCCACTCTGCCTGGGCGCGCCTGAGGCCGGCCCCACAGGGCCGGCCTCGGCATCTCGATGGTGTTGGGAGGGCTATCGCCCGCCGAGAGCCCGCTCGAGCTCGGTCTTCGACATCTTCGACCGACCCGGGATGTTGCGGCGCTTCGCCTCGTCGTAGAGGTCGTCGTAGGTGCGGCCGTCGTTGCCGTGCGACCTCGACCCGTTCTGACCCATCAGTCGCCGCTCAGCGGTTCCGGAGCCTTGGGGCATGTCCCCTCCTCAGGGTGGTTGTGGACGGTCAGGTGTCCTTACCCCTCCGCTGACCGAGCCAGACCCGGATCCCGGAGTGCCCCAGTTCGTCCGGGTGCCCACCGCCGGGTCCGTGGTCTGACCCCGCCCGCGGGTGGGTAGGCACGCGGGGTCGACGCCGCGGGCAGGGCCCGCGACCGGGGCGGGCCTGGTGCCGCGCCGGTGTTCGCACCCCGAGACCACCACCCACACCGAAGGTAGGATCCACGAGTGTCATCCGAGCTCGAACACCCTCTGGCCATCGAGGTCCACACCGAGGGCGACGAGGCCACGCTGACCCTCACGGGTGAGCTCGACCCGCACACCGCGCCACTGTTGGCCGCCGAGCTCGAGGGCCTGGCCGGCGAGGGCGTGAGCTCGGTCGTGCTGGTCCTGTCCGGCCTCGGCTTCATCGACTCGTCGGGCCTGCGTGTCGTCATCGCCGCAGACCGCGACCTCACCGAGCGGGGCGGGCGCCTCGTCCTCCGGTCGCCGAGTGAGACGGTCCGCCGCCTCCTCGACATCACCGGTCTGCTCGATCACCTCACCACCGACTGAGGGCGCACTCCATGGCCTCCTCCTTCCCGCGGCGCCACGCCGCCCGTGCCCGGGTGTGTCCTCGGCCCGTCGAAAGGACCCCCGATGCCCGCTGACGGCAGCCCGGTGCGGCTCGTCATCCCCGCCCAGCCCCGCTTCCTGCGCCTCGCCCGCCTCACCGCGGCGGGGATCGCCGGCGACCTCGGGTTCGGGCTGGAGGCGATCGAGGATCTCAGGGTGGCCGTCGACGAGGCCTCCGCCATCCTCATGGAGGGCGCCGGCGACGGGGCCGAGATCGAGCTGGTGTACCGGGCCGTCGACGGCGGCCTGATCATCGAGGGCTCGTGCGAGAACCCGGGTGCGGAGCCCGAGATCCATCCGGTGGCCCGCGAGCTGTTGGCCATGACGGCCGACGACCACTCCGTCTACTGCACCGGCGACGTGATCAGCTTCCGTCTGCTGAAGCGGTTCGAGGTGACCACCGGGTGACCCCGGACGACCGCCGGGACCCTCCGGTCGCCGAGTGGTTCGTCGAGTACCGCCGCACCGGCGACCGCCGGCTCCGGAACCAGCTCGTCGAGCACCACCTCCACGTCGCGGACTACTTCGTGCGGCGGTACTCGCGGCGCGGGGTGCCTGCGGACGACCTCCGGCAGCTGGCGCTGTTGGCGATCCTCCACGCCGTCGAGCGCTTCGACCCTGACATGGGCGTGGCCTTCTCGACCTTCGCCAGCCGCACGATCGACGGTGAGCTGAAGCGCTACTTCCGCGACCGGACCTGGTCGGTGCGCCCTCCCCGGCGCGCCCAGGAGCTCCATCTCGAGCTGCGGCGCACCGACGAGGAGCTGACCCACCGGCTGCGGAGGGCGCCCACGATCGCGGAGCTGGCCGCGGCACTCGACGTCAGCGAGGACCACGTGCTCGAGGCCCTCGAGGCCGGGACCGCCCACCAGGCCACCAGCCTCGACCAGCCGTCGCCCGGTGACGAGGACGGTGCGCCCCGCGGCGAGCGCCTGCTCTCGTCCACCGATCTCGGCTTCGTGGCCGTCGATCAGCAGATGCTGGTGCAGGAGCTCCTGGCCGAGCTCCCGGAGCGCGAACGCACGATCGTCTACCTGCGGTTCTTCGAGAACATGAGCCAGCCGGAGATCGCCGAGCGGGTGGGCGTGAGCCAGTCGTACCTGTCGCGGATACTGCGGCGCACGCTCCTCGACCTGAGGGACCGGCTGGGGGAGTAGGGCCGGCGGCGGCTCCG
The DNA here is from genome assembly GCA_963702555.1 of uncultured Actinomycetes bacterium. Lineage (GTDB taxonomy): Bacteria > Actinomycetota > Acidimicrobiia > Acidimicrobiales > Acidimicrobilacustridaceae > CAMFLJ01. The sequence continues at coordinate 275,031 of CAVPCW010000014.1, read as the reverse complement.
GTCACCCGGCGGCCGCGCCGCGCGTCTGGCGGGCACCGGTCGGGGGAAGGGAGTCGGTGGCGGGGAGCCGATCCGACACCGTGCGCTCCCGCCCCATCGATCGAGACGCAGGACGGCGATGACCAGACTCTGCAGTGGGACCCGATCCGACGGCGAGGGGTAGCGGGTGATGGATGCGACGGTCCTCCTCCCGCCCGACCCGCGCAGCGCCACGACGGCCCGCCGGTTCACCGAACGGCAACTGGCCGAGTGGGGCCTTCCGGGCCTGGTCGACACGGCCCGGTTGCTCGTGAGCGAGCTCGTCATCAACGCCGTGACCCACGCGGGCACCGAGTCGAGGCTGGTGCTGGTGTCGGACGGCGTCGGCCTCCGGGTGGAGGTCTCCGACCACAGTCCTCGGGTGCCGAGCCTGCCCGACCCGTCTCCGGAGGTGCCCACGGGAAGGGGCCTGCGGATCGTGGCCGAACTGGCCGCCGAATGGGGGGTCGAGGAGGGGCCGGACGGGAAGACGGTGTGGTTCGAGCTCCGTCCGGCGCCGTCGGTTCCCGGCCCGTAGCATCGCCCGGGTGAGTGACCAGTCGCAGGGCCCGAGCTCGTCCGATCCCGTCGACCCGACCGATCCCGGCGGGCCCGCCCCGACCGGAGCTCCCGGCGCTCCCGGCGACGAGCCCACCGTGGCCGTCCCGGCGGTCGATGGCGGGGGCGAGCCGACCCAGGCGATGCCGGCTGTGGCGGCGGGAGCGGGCGGCGCCGGGGTGGGTGCGGGGGCTGCGGCCGCCGGCGCGACCGACGGTGCCGGCGCCCCTCCTCCTGCCGGGCCGTCCCGTTCCGGATGGGGCACCACCGGGCTGGTCGCCCTCGTCGCCGCCATCGTGATCGCCGCCGGGGTGCTGATCTGGCTGGCCCTGCGCAGCGACGACGACACCTCGCCGACCAACACCTCGGTGCCGGCGACCACGACGAGCTCGTCGTCGAGCACCTCGTCGAGCACGTCGACGTCCACGACGTCGTCGAGCACGACCACCACCGCCCCGACGACCACCACCACGGCGCCCACCACGACGACCACGGCGCCCACCACCACGACGACCGCGGCGACGACCAGCACCACGACCTAGGCCGTCGCCCGGCGGTGCCGCTCAGGTCGCCGGTGGTGCGGGCGGGGCGCCCGCCCCACGCAGCATGAGCTCGATGGGGTCGTGGCTGGGCACGGCGACCGGGACGGAGGGTGCGTTCTCCGTGAGCATCACCCGGATCAGGGAGTAGGCGAAGAGGGTGGGCTCGAGGTCGGCCTGGAGTTGTCCGGCGGCCTGGGCGGCCTCGATCCTGGCGACCATGCTCGGGACGGGGTCGTCGAGCGCCGCGACCTCGGGCATCGGCATGGCGGCGGTGCCGGCCAGGACCTGGATCACGGACTGGGTCAACGCCGGGATGCGGCGCAGCTCGTCGGCGATGGTGCGCAGCATCAGGCGGACGTCGGTGATGGGGTCGTCGCCGAGGGGCAGCTCGGCGAAGCGCTCGGTCACGTTGAGGTTGTGAATGCCGACGGCCACACCCGACTTGGAGCCGAAGGCGCGCAGCAGCATCTCGTCGCTCAGCCCCATGACCGACGCGATCTCCCCGAGGGCGAGCTCCTGCCAGCCCATCGTGCCGAGCAACCGGCGGGCCGTCGCCACCACGTTGCGGGCGGCCACCTGGTCGACGGTCGGCAGGGTGGCGGCCTCCCCGATGCGCTCTCGGCTGCGGAGGCGGAGGCCCAGCGCCGGCCACGTGTTGATCTGATCGATCATCTGGGGGAGGTCGCGACCGTCGTCGATGCGGCGGGTGAGCATCATCATGGCGGCCATCACGACCAGCCCGTAGACCTCCTCGGGCATCCCTTCGGGGTCGATCAGGTTCCGTGCGGCCATGGCGTCGCCGAGCATCTCGAACACCGCCTGCAGGGTCGCCCCGTCGAGGGGCGGGCGCGGCTCGCGGCCCCAGCCCTCCATCACCATCGAGTAGCGGGCGTCCTTGAGCGCCTCGATCTCGCGGTAGTGCCCCCGGAGCTGCTCCGCGACCCGGGGGTCGTCGGCCTGGGACAGGAAGGCGAGGCGCACCCGCAGCGCCGGGTCGGCGCGGAGGCCGTCGAACTCGCGGTCGCAGGCCGCGAGGAGCTGGCTGACGACGTCGGCGCCCGCCGTTCCCACCAGGCCGGCGGCGGTGGAGACGCGCTGGCCGTAGCCGTCGGGGATGTGGGAGGCAAGGTGCCCGAGCAGGTCCTGGAGGTAGGCGTCGGTGGAGGGCCAGTAGGAGTAGAAGGTGGCGCGGGTGACGCCGGCGGCCTTGGCCACGCGGGACACGGTGAAGCCGCTGAACAGCACCTCGGGCGGCTCGTCGACCCACATGTGGAACCCGGCGTCGAGGATCCGGCGCCGGGTGGGTGTGCTGGCGATGCCGTCGTCGATGGTCACTCGTCCTCCTCGGACGTCCGTTGGTCCCCTGACCCGAGGACTGAACACGGATGTCTAGTAGATCGGGCACGCCTGAGCATTGACGTCCCCGAGAACTTGGAGTGGGCTGTCGAACACGGGTCGTAGGCGGAGCGACCTCCTTGTACAAGTATGTGAGCCACCGCTGTCGAAGGGCACCAGGCCACCCATGGACCACACCTCCGCCGAGCACCCCGAGCCGCCGCCCCCGCCGGCCGCGGCCGTGCTCGGCGACGAGGACCTGGTCGACCTCGACCGCCTCGCACCGGAGGCGTTGACCACGGGTCTGCCCGCCCGTCTGGTCGGCGGTGTCGACCGGCTCCTCGACCGCGACCTCGACGGCCATCCGTGGTGCCAGTTGCTGGCCGCAGCCGCCTGCCACGACGCCCACCGGGGTGATCCGCGGGCCCTCGCGCTGTTCGAGGCGGCGTGGGCCGGCTTCGAGTCCGTCGGCGACGACGAGGCCCTGGGCGTGGCTGCCAACGTCCGGGCCAACATCGCCCTCGGCCAGGGCGACATCCCCGGCGCGGTCGGCTGGTGGCGTCGGGCGGAGTCCCTGCTCGGTCGGCGCAGCGACATCGCCATCAGCGCCGCCGCCCACAGTTCACTCGACGCCTACGCCAAGGGCGACCTGGTCGGGGCCGAGCAGCAGGCGCGCGACGCGCTGCTCCTCGCCGACGCGGCCGGGAGCGCCGACGAGTCCGTCGTCCCGCTCGTCTACCTCGGGTTCTATGCCTTCTGCCTCGGTGACTTCGAGCGGGCCAGCCAGCTGCTTCGCGCCGCCGAACGGGTCACCTCCACCCTCGGAGATGCGCGCAACGAGCTCGCCCTCGTCGAAGGGTTCACCGGTGTCGTCGACGCGGTGCGAGGCCGGCAGGCCGAGGCTGACCGGGCCTTCGCCCGAGGCCTCGAACGGGCCGAGTCCGACGAGGCCCCCTGGTACTCGGTGATGGTCCGCACCCTCCGTGCCGACTACACGGCCGGATGGGCTCCCCACCGTTCGCTGGTCGACGCCCGTCGGGCGCAGCGGGAGGCCGTCGCCCTCGGCGACACCTGGTGGCACGGCCTGGCGCGCTACGCCGAGGGCGCCGCGCTGGCGGAGCTGGGTGATCTGGTCACGGCCCGCTCCCTCCTCGAAGAGGTGGTGCTGGAGCTGGGGAACCCCATCGAGCGCGGGTTCGCCCAGCTCGAGCTGGGTGAGGTGCTCCTCGGCCTCGGTGACCGGCCGGCGGCCCGGGCGGTGTTGGAGGAGGCCCGTGTCGCGTTCGACGCGGCCGGGGCCCGGTACTGGGCGACCCGCGCCAGCCTGGCGATGGGGTCGGCCGACCGCGACCGTGGCGGTCGGTGGCTCCGGTTGGCCCGCAGCACCGCCGCCGCCGACCCCGCCTACGACCGTCTCTTCTCCCCGGCCCAGACGCTGCAGATCAAGGTGATGGGCGAGCCGGCGGTGCTGCTCGACGGGCATCGGGTCGACTTCCTCACCCGCCACGCCGAGCTGGCCACCTACCTGCTGGCCATCGCCGGCCCCACCGGCATCGCGGCCGAGGAGCTGGAAGCGGCGCTGTGGCCCGGCGTCGACGGGAACCGCACCGGGCCGAGGCTGCGCACGCTGCTGTGGCAGGTCCGCAACGCCCTCGGTCGTGAGGCCTGGAGGGTGCAGCGCCGCCGGGGCATGGTGCTGCTCGACCTGACCGGGGTCGACGTCGATCTCCGGGAGTCGGCTCCGGCCGTGGCTCCCGGTGCACCCACGGACACCACCTCGCCCCGTACCGGGGTCGATGGAGATCGGGCGGCGGAACCCGAGCCGGACGGTGGTGGTGGCGGCTCGGCCGTCGCCGCCACCGGCGGCGCGGTGACCCTTCTGCAGGGCTGGGACGTCACCTTCCCGGCCTCGCTCCGACTCGGGTAGGCGTCCCGGGGGTCCGGGCGCCCCGGGCGGGAGCCCCCGGTCCCGGGAGGGACTAGAAACGTCGGCATGGGCGCCGAGCGTGATCGACTGGCAGGACCGGCTGACCGCGACGGGCTCACGCCGTGGCACGAGTGGGGCCCGTACGTGTCGGCCCGGGCCTGGGGCACCGTCCGCGAGGACTACTCCGCCGACGGCGAGGCGTGGGACTTCTTCCCTCACGATCACGCCCGTTCGCGGGCGTACCGCTGGAGCGAGGACGGCCTCGCCGCTGTCTGTGACCGCCGCCAGGGCATGTGCCTCGGGCTGGCGTTGTGGAACGGGGTCGACCCGTTCCTGAAGGAGCGGGCCTTCGGCCTGGCCAACGCGGAGGGGAACCACGGCGAGGACGCCAAGGACCACTGGTGGCACCTCGACGCGGTGCCGTCGAACTCCTGGCTGTCGTGGCGCTACCACTATCCGCAGGCCGAGTTCCCCTACGAGCAGCTGGTCGAGGCGAACCGGGAGCGCACCGTCGACGACCCCGAGTTCGAGCTCGTCGACACCGGCGTGTTCGACGACGGTCGGTACTGGGTGGTCGACGTCGACCACGCCAAGGGCGACGTCGACGACCTCTGCATGCGCATCCGGGTGCGCAACGCCGGCCCCGAGGTCGCCACGCTCCACGTGCTGCCCCACCTGTGGTTCCGCAACACGTGGTCGTGGGGCCGTCACGCCGAGGACCTGCGCCCGAGTGCGGCCCTCGAGCCCGACGGCTCCGCGGTGAAGGTCGTGCACCCCGGTCGCCTCGGCGACTGGTGGCTCACCGCGTCGACCTCCGGCGGCGAGGGCCCGGAGTGGCTGTTCTGCGAGAACGAGTCGAACGCCACGCGGCTGTGGGGCCCGGACGCCACGGTCACCACCCCCTACCCGAAGGACGGCATCAACGACCGGGTGGTGTCCGGGAGCGACACCGTCAACCCCGAGCACGTCGGCACCAAGGCGGCCGCCTGGTTCACCGTCACCGTGGAGCCCGGTGCCACCGCCGAGCTCCGGGTGCGCCTGAGCAAGGGACGCTCCCGCGGTCTGAAGGGGAAGTTCGAGCAGGTCATGGCGACCCGCGAGGCCGAGGCCGACGAGTTCTACGGCGAGGTCATCCCCCCGGGCACCACGGTCGAGGAGGCCCGGGTGGCCCGTCAGGCCTTCGCCGGGCTGCTCTGGAGCCGGCAGTACTACCGCTACGACGTCGACCGTTGGATCGACGGCGACGACGTGGGGCCACCCCCGCCGCCCGGTCGGGGCGAGATCCGCAACGGGGCGTGGCGTCACCTCGACTCCAACGGCGTGATCCTCATGCCCGACACCTGGGAGTACCCGTGGTTCGCGTCGTGGGACCTGGCGTTCCACTGCGTCGCCCTCGCCCACATCGACCCGGCGGTCGCCAAGCAGCAGTTGCTCCTGCTCACCCGCGAGTGGTTCCAGCACCCGAACGGCCAGCTGCCGGCCTACGAGTGGGACTTCTCCGACGCCAACCCCCCGGTGCACGCGTGGGCGGCCATGCGGGTCTTCGAGATCGACGGCGGCACCGACACCGAGTTCCTCGCCCGCATGATGCACAAGCTGCTCCTCAACTTCACCTGGTGGGTGAACCGGGAGGACGCCGAGGGCAACAACGTGTTCGAGGGTGGGTTCCTCGGGCTCGACAACATCGGCCCGTTCAACCGGTCGAAGCCCCTTCCGGGCGGCAACCGCCTCGAGCAGAGCGACGGCACGGCGTGGATGGCGATGTACTGCCTGAACCTGCTCGAGATCGCGCTCCGCCTCGCCACCCACGACCATGCCTACGAGGACCTGGCGGTGAAGTTCCTCGAGCACTTCTCGCTGATCGCCGAGGCGATGAACCAGTCCGACCTCTGGGACGAGGACGACGGCTTCTACTACGACGCGGTCCACCGACCCGACGGCTCGGTGGAGCGGGTCCAGGTGCGGTCGATGGTCGGGCTGATCCCGCTCGTGGCGGTGGCGGTCGGCGACGGGTCGCGGGTGCTCGAGCTGCCGGAGTTCTTCGATCGGATGTCGTGGTTCCTCGACCACCGACCCGACTACGCGGGCCACATCGGCCGCATGGCCGATGGGCCCACGGTGAGCGCGGCCGACGGCGGCCGGGCCGCGGTGATGGCCTCGGTCGTGAGCACCGAGCGCCTGCGCCGCCTGCTCGGCCGGGTGCTCGACCCCGAGGAGTTCCTCTCGGACCACGGCCTCCGGTCGCTGTCGAAGTGGCACGCCGAGCACCCGTTCTCCATGGACCTCGACGGGGTCACGGCCGCGGTCGACTACGAGCCCGCCGAGAGCCGTTCGCGCCTCTTCGGCGGGAACTCCAACTGGCGCGGCCCGGTGTGGTTCCCGCTGAACGTGCTGGTCGCTGGAGTCGTTGCTGCGCATGCACTTCTTCCTCGGCGACGGCCTCACGGTGGAGTTGCCGACCGGCTCGGGCCGGGAGGCGACGCTGGCCGAGGTCGCCGACGATCTCGCCGAGCGCCTGATCTCGTTGTTCCGTGTCGGCGAGGACGGCCGTCGCCCGGCCGCCACCACGGGTGGGCTCGCCCGCTTCGAGGCCGATCCCGACTGGCGCGAGCTCCCCTCCTTCTACGAGTACTTCCACGGCGACACCGGCGGCGGCCTCGGCGCGGCCCACCAGACCGGCTGGACCGCGCTGGTCGCCGACCTCATCGTCTCGCGGCCGGTGCGTCGTGGCACCCCCGCGGCGCCGGCGAGCAGGTCGACGGGCGTGCCCGGGGCGATGGCGCCTCCCGCGGCGGGCTGAGGCCACCGCCGCCGGCCGTCGCACACCGGTGCGCGGCCGATGGGTCAGACTGTCCCGGTGATCGGGATCATCATCTTCGCCGTCATGGCCGTGCTCGTGATCGTGGCGTTCGCCGCCCAGATCTCGCGCCGGCACCGCTACGAGCAGGGGGAGTACGACCCCGACGACGTCTGACGACGTCTTCCGACGTCGGGCCGGGCCTGTCTGCGTCAGGGCTGGTCGAACACCTGCCAGGTGCCGTTGGGCGTCTGCTGGCCGCGGCCGGTCGCGGCTCCAGTCGCACACCCCGTCGGGGAAGATCGACTTCAGGCGTGACGCCTGCTCGATCGGTGAGCTCGAACCCGTAGTCCGAGGGGTCGACCGGCACGAGCCGGCAGGCGATCACGTCGTTCACGAGCGGTGCGCCGGCGACCTGTCGAGGGTCGGCGTGCACGGGATAGGCCTCGGCACACGGTGCGCCCTCGGCGTAGATGGCGTCGCCGCTGACGACCTCGCCGCTCGGGAGCTGGCAGCGATCGCCGGCCTCGGCGGGCTTGGCCGCGGCCAGCCGCTCGGCCCAGGTGCCCGTCGAGCGTCGACTCCTCGGCCGCGCTGAGCCACTGGTCGAGGAGCCTGACCGTCGGCTGGCCGGCGTCCTCGGCACCGCCGCTGAGCTGGCCCGCTATGGCCGAGATGTCTCCGAGGAGGGGGATGGTCCAGATCGACAGCGACGGGTTGGCGGAGCCGTCGGGACGCCGCAGTCGATCTCGGAGGGCGAAGGCCCGCTGGCGGTCGTGGATGTCGCCGATCGGGTCGGAGTAGGCGTTGACGATGATGATCGGGACGTCGGCGAGCCCGCCTGACGCCTTGGGCGTGAGGGCACCGGCGTCGGCCGTGGCGCTGCCGGCCGTGGCCATGCCGGCGGTGTAGGCCCGGTCGAGGACCTCCTCGGACGCCCGTGCCCGGGCGGGCTGCCACACGCCGTCGAGGTCGTAGCCGCCGATGTTCTCGTTGAGGTCGAGGAACTCGTCGATCGAGATCGCCCCCGACGTGAGGGCGCCGAGGCCGTACTGCACGCCGACGTTGTCGAGCGGACGGGCCGCGTACCCGGTGACCGGGTCGGTGCCGAGCATGTTCACGTTGCTGTCCTGCCAGGTGCAGCGCACCCCCTGGGGCCGTACGGCCAGGTCGTAGACCTGGCCCACGAGAGCGGGGGAGCAGCCCTCGCTGGCGTCGAGCGTCTGGAGGAACGTGCGGGTCCAGACCGCGCAGGTGATGGGCGTGGCGAACCCGGTGATCGCGATCTGCTGCTCGGTGGTGAGACCGGCCCCGTTGGGCTGGCCGGCGGGGATGATGCCGGCCGGGCCGCCGTCGCGCCCGAACCAACGCTCGAGCAGCCCGCAGTCCGAGACGCCACCGGCGATGGTGAGCGCGTCGGGGAAGGCGGCGGTGGGGGCGAGGGCGTCGAGGATGCCCGGGTAGTTCTGGGCGATCTGGAACTGCTGGATGGCCCCGCCCGATCCGCCGCTGCCGATGGTGTGCCGGGGCACGCCGTAGGTCTCGGCGAAGTGCTCTTTGGCGACCAGAGCGGTCTCGGCGGAGACGGTGGCGTTGCAGGCCGTCTCGAACGAGGTGAGCGATGTGGCCACGACGCCGTACCCGGCCCCGAGGAGGTCTCGTTGGAGGGCGGTCGGCAGCACCTCGCCCTGTGAGTAGGTCGTGCCGCACCCGCCGCCGAAGCGCATCACCAGCCGACCGTTCCAGCCCGAGGGGTCCCAGGTCTCGGCGTCGGGGGTCGGCCCGTCACCGGCGGGCGCGGGGTCGAGGATCGAGGTCTCGACGATCGCCCGGTTCAGTACGGTCCGCTCGACCCGAACCACGAACGGCACCTGTCGCCCCTCTGTGGTGACGGTGGATGCGACGTCGGCCGGCACGGTGGTGGGATCGGCCAGTTCGCGGAAGGTGCCCTCTGCGGTGGCGTAGCGCCAGCTCACCTGCGCCGCTGCGCTGCACTCCGGGCCGGGCGCGCCGAGACCGGCCTCCTCGGTGGTGCACACGTACGGGCTCTGGTGGGGGCCGGAGAAGAGGGGCCCTGCGATGTCGTGGTCGGTGACGGTCGACCGTCGCCCGCTCGTCGCCCCGCGTGGCCACCAGCTCCGACTCTCCGGCCGGCAGGCCCGACACCCGACCGAGCAGCCTGGGGGGTGCGTTCGGGGCCCGGTGGGGGCTGGTGTCGAGGGCGAAGCGGTCGGTGATGTCGGTGCCGTCGAGCGTGACCGTGACCCCGTCGAGCGGATCGCCGGCGGGGGAGTCGACGGCCACCACGGCGTCACCGCCGGTGACGTATTCGGGTGGGCCTGACACGGTGGTGATCGCGGAGCGGCGTCGTTGGGGTCGTCGGCCCGATCAGGGTGGATGCCCCGCCGGAGGAACAGGCGGTGGCGACGAGGACGAGCGCGAAGAGGATTCCGCCGGCCCGGGCCCGGAACGGGCGCTGCCGATCGTGTTCGCCGTCGTGTCCCCGCGTCACAGACGAGAGCATCGCACGCCCGGATGGCGCATGGGTGTCCGGTACACGAAACGGGCCGGAGCGTCAGCTCCGGCCCGTCCGATTCTCTCAGCGTTGGTGGCTCAGGCGTCGACCTTGACCGCAGCGAGGTTCTGGAAGGCTCCCGGCGGGGACCGCAGCGGCCCTGGCGACCAGGAGGGTGGTGGTCTGGGTCTCGATGCCGTTGGTGGCGGTGAGGGTGAAGCTGCCGCAGGTGGTGGGCGTGGTGTAGGCCAGGGAGAAGGTGCCGTCAGCAGCGACGACGGACGGGGATCCCGTGCTCGACACGGTCGGAGTGAAGGGCGACGCGCTCGGCGCCTGCGGGGTCAGCCACCTGCGGTGACGGTCTCGGGGCGATCAGTTGGCGCTGTCGGGCGGCGGATCGACGGGGATGGCGTGGTCGTCCTCGCCGGCGTCGAGGTGGGCCTGCACCTCCGCGGCCGCTGCGGGCGGGAGGTTCGACCAGATCAGCGTGCCGTCGAAGCGGTTGAGTTCGTGCAGCACGGCCTCGTTGTCCTCGAAGTTCGTGAGCAGGCAGAGTGCGGCGTGGCCGGGCTCGAGCAGGCCTTCCATCTGCTTGATGAACTCGTCGGAGATGCCCCTGTCGATGATCTTGGCCAGCAGGGCGCCGGCGCCGCCCGTGACGGCGCCGGTGATGAGCCCGCCCACCGGGCCGGCCAGCAGCGTGCCGAAGAGCAGGCCCCAGAAGGCCCCGCCGAAGCCACCTTCGGCCGGGGTGAGGTCGGTGGTCTCGAGCTTGTGGGTGTGGTGGCCGTCGCCCGACTTCGTGATGATCACGGCGTCGTCGATCCCGAGCTTGCCGTCCTTGCCCAGACGGCCCGCGGCCATCAGCATCTCCTGGGCCTTCATCGGATCGTCGACGGCGATGACCACGAGTTCCTGCGACATCTGGCGTGCCTTTCGAGGATGCACCCGGGACCGAACCGACGGACCCTGCGAAGCCACCTTAGGGCGGGGGATCTCGGGGCTGGGGGCGCACCGCGCCCTACGATCGACCCGGTTCCCGATCGGGTGGTCGCCATGGCAGGAGGTTCCGTGAGACGAGCGTTGATCACCGGGATCGGCGGGCAGGACGGGTCGCACCTGGCTGATCTCCTGCTCGAGAAGGGCTACGAGGTCCACGGGCTCATCCGCCGGGCCTCGTCGTTCAACACCCACCGCATCGACCACCTCTACCAGGACGCGCACGACCCGGACCTCGATCGCTTCCGGCAGGTGAACGCGGAGCTGCTCGGTGTGGTGCTCGCCGGGGTGCCCACCAAGGGTCGGTACTCCCGCTCCTAGGGCGGCTACACCTACGGCTACCGGAACAGCGCACTCCGGGCCGGCCTCGACGACGACGGCGATCGCCGACGCCGGGCCCGTCGGGCCCGTCGGGCCGAGTTCCGCCCAGACCATGGCCGCGGCGGACGTGATCGCTGGGCCTGACCACCGAGGTCGGCCTCCCGCCTCCACCGGTCGGGTCGACGAGGTGTCGCTCGCAGCTCCTAGGAGAGTCGCTTCAGGCGCAGGAGCACCAGGATGCATTCTGGATGTGCCCGGAAGCCGCGTAGGTGTGACCTGACCGAGGTCCAGCGGATCTTGTCGAACTCCCTGAACCCGATCTCCTTGCAGAACGCCGGGTCGTAACCGAGTTCGCCAAGGCGGAGGCAGACCAGCGGGATCTCGAAGTAGAGGGCCTTTGCCCACTCGGTGGGGTCCTTCTGCCAGTGGCTCTCACCGACCAGACAATCGAGGTGGTTCTCCTCGGTGATGAGGATCGGGCCCTCGCTCACCACGTAGCCCACGATGAACGCGAGGATGGCCCAGTTGGCCCGGTCGCCTTCCCAGGCAGCGAGTGCCTCCCGGACGAGCGTCGTCCTGTAGACGGTGGCGGTGAGGAAGATCGTGGCGCCCAGGTCCACTCGGGTGTGGTATTCGAACGGCACGCGTCCGTCCTCGAACCGGCCGGTCATCGCCTGGTCGAAGTAGTGCTCGGTCGTGACGTTCCCGTTGCTGTCCACCCCGCCGTAGTTGAGGTAGAGAAGGCTGAGATCCGGGTTCGATCGGAGCGTGTCGACGATCAGTGCAGGCGTGCCGTCGTCGATGGGGTCGTCGTCGCCGACAGTCCACGTCCACGTGCCCTTCGCGCCTTCGATGGCCGCACAGAGGTTGCGGGTGAGACCGATGTTCCGGACGTTGCGGAAGTACTCGAAACGATCCGGACCGAAGGTCTCCCGCCATCGTTCGAGAACCGCAGGCGTCTCGTCCGTCGAGCAGTTGTCGTGGACCCTCACGTCCCACGAGACGTCGAGGCCGCTGAGTTCGGTGTGAAGCCAGCTCAGTTGACGATCGAGGATCTCAGCTCGGTTGTAGGTGGGAATCACCACTGACAGAAACACCTGGTCGGTCATCAGCTCTCCTGCTCCCGCTCATTCGAGGTACTGCCCGATGGAATCGCGACCCGCTGGTTCGGCGGGGCCGCCCAGCAGGTCATCGGCGCTCTGCCGTGAGCCACAGGATGACACCCGTGGCGATCGTGGCCATGACAACGCCGAAGGCGACCGCGACGAGGTCACCGGCGTGGATCCCGTGGTTCGTACTCAGATCCAGGACGACCGGTCCGAACGAGGTCTCCGAGGCAACGAGCAGCGCGCCAGCCGCCGCAGCCACCCACGCCAGGAGCAGGCCAGCGACACGAACGAGGCTGCATCGTCGTCGCCCGCTGGGGACACTCACGGTGCAGCCTCGATGCAGACCTACCCGACGTCGGCGACGTCGGATAGGAGGTGTGACTGGATCAGCGTCAGGCGTTCGCCGAAGCCTGACGACGCTTCACGACCAGCAGCAGCGCACCGCCACCGGCGACCAGGGCCACGCCGGCCTCGGCCAGCGGAAGGCTGGAGTCGTTGCCGGTGTAGGGCAGGGTGCCGGCGGAGACGGCGACGGCATCGACGGCCGGCTCCTGCGTCTGGGTGACGCCCTCCACCTCGGCGGGGACGTACTCGGGTTCGGCGGCCACTGCGACGCCGGCCAGGCCGATGCCCGCCACCGTGAAGGCTGCTGCGGCTGCCGCCGTGCGGATGATGTTCTTCATCGTCCCTCTTCCATGGGTCCGGCCGTTGGTGGCCGAGGTCTCTGTTCCCGCTTCGTGCTGCAAGTATGTCACCACGTAACGTGGTTGTCGACGATTTCCGCTCAAGTTCCTCGCACGGGCTGCCGAAAGGGTCCGTCCGGCCTAGAGGACAGCGGCGGAGCCGACGAGTTCCTGGGCCACCAGCGGCCCGTCGAACGGCGTCGCGGTGACGCCGTCCTCACTCACCGTGACCGAGTAGCGGTCGGGGTTGGCCCTCGGCTGGGGCAAGCAGGTCGAGCAGGTACGGCACCCTCGCCGGGACGGTGCCGGTCAGCATCACCGTCAGGGTGCGGGTGGCACCCGGCGGGATCGTCACCACCAGGTTGTAGACGTTCCCGGTGCCGTAGGCGTTGCGCCGCATGGTGACCGCTTCCCCGTCGAGGCTGGCGCCGTCGATGCCGAGGGGGCTGTAGAGGGCGACGTCGTCGCGGCTCGTGCCGGTCGGGCAGGTCGCTGTAGTTGCCGATGATGTAGATCGGCAGCCCGCCGGAGGGGGCGGTGTTCGCCAATGTGATGGTCACCGTCGAGCGCACGGCGCCCGTCGCCGGATCGTGGTCGACGTCGACGGCCACCGACCGCTCGACGAAGGTGTCGATCTTGTTGCTGAGCAGGTCGGTGGTGCGCATCGAGACATAGTCGGCGCCGGGGGTGGGGGACCAGGCCCCGTTGAGCCCGACCTCGTCGAGCAGGGCCTCGGGCGTCTCGTCGAACACCGAGAGCTTGAGGTGCCCGCCGGCGACGGTCGGCCCGAGCACGTCGAGGATCGCCCGCAGGCTCGGCAGGTCACGGGTGGACACCGCATCGAACACGGCGCGGGTGACGTTGCCGAGGACCTCACGGCGAGCCAGGTTGGCCGCGTCGTCGTCGCTGTTGTTGATGACGTACTGGTCGACGAGGAGGTACTGCTCGACGTTGTCGGCGGTCATCTCCTGATCCAGGCCAGGCACGTAGACCGGCCCCGTGAGTTGGAGGAAGGCGGCGAGAGCGGTCGGGTCCGCGTACATCGCGCCCTGCACGTCGCCGACGCCGTCGATCTGGGCGTAGAGCTGGCGGGCGACGCCCGCGTCCGTCGGCCAGTCAGGGTCGGCGGTGACGTTGCCCGGGAACCGGGCCACGTCGAACGAGGAGTAGAGCTCGTCCCAGCCCGGAGGCGGGGCGAACTCCCGCGCCGGCTGTGACCGGGGGATGTTGAGGTCCTCGGTGCTGCCGGTCAGGTCGAGCCTCAGCTTGCCGTCCTCGGCCACCAGCACCCCGTAGGTGCCGACGTAGCCGCCGGCCGCCCGGCTCTCGGCCGGCGTGGCGAACTGGAGGAGGTAGCGCTGCGGGCCCCCGGCGCCGAGCAGGACGGGAGCCACGTCGAGGGCCCGGCTGGCCAGCTCGGCGCTCGGCACGGTGTCGATCAGCTCGGTGTCGAGCTCGTCGAGCTTGTCGGCGAGGGGACCGACCAGCCAGGGGGAGCGGACCTCGGCGACGACCTGCTGGGCCCGCCGGGCCGCGGCCAGTGAGGCGTCGACGGGCTCGCGCATGGCGGCCATCTGCGTCAGGTCGATGCGGCCGTTCTCACTGCGCAGCGTGCGGTAGTTGGCCCTCTCCGCCGCGTCTGCAGCGGTGCTCGCCAGGTCCTGGCCGGCGTCGGAGACGCGGCGTAGGGCCTCGACCTGGTGACCGACCACCGGGACGAGGCGCCCGGGCAGGGCCAGAATGCCGTTCAGCGAGTCGCTGCTCTCGGCGAAGCCGGCGGCGGAGGAGTCGAGGACGGGGCCCGCCTCCTCGACCTTGCCGTCGCGGACCAGGCCGAGGCCGTCGCGGGCCGACTGGGCGGCGTCGGTCAGGGTGGTCCGCACGGACAGGGCGGCGAGGCCGGCGAGCGCCGAACCGACGATGACGAAGGCGCCGACGACCAGCCCGGCGATGACCGTGCGCTTCCGGCTGGCGGACCCGAGGCTGCGCCAGCCCTCCCACAGCACCGGGACCACGGCCGCTATGGCGATGATCGAGGGAAGCCCGACGAAGCCGTACGACGGTCCCCACAGCAGGGCGAGGACCGACACGCCGGCGACCGCACCGCCTGCCGCGGCCGAGCGCCGACCGGTCGCGATCAGGGCGAGCGCGCCGAGTAGGGCGGCGACGCCGAGACCGATGGCCACGGCGTCACCCCGGACGCTGACCACTGCGGTGATCGCGGCAAGCCACAACAGGGCTCCGGCCTTCGAGCGGCAACCGGCGAGAGCGACGAGTCCGGCGAACGCCGCCGCCCACACCGCGTCGGCAGGCCGGACCCCGACCGGGCGGGCCGGGGAGAAGGCGGCTGCGACCGCGACCGCGCCGGCGACCGCCAGCGCCGTCAGATCGTCGCTGCGGGTGGTGTGCGTCGCATCGTCATTGCTCGCCAAGGCGAGTCAAGGTAGTAGAGAGGGCTCCGCCCGCCGCGGAATTACCGCGATCGGACACCTTTGGGATGGGCTGGCCTCCTCTGACCACTATGAGTGAGAAATAGTCCTTTCCTTTCGCCGGGATGGCTTGTATTGTCCGAAACTGCGTTCGCGCGGAGAGCGGTGGACACCCCTGGTTCATCACCCTGTGCGGCAGTTGCGAGATCGCGGGAAAGGCAGAGCGTGGCTACAAAGGTCGTGATCCTGGCGGGCGGCTACGGCACCCGCCTCAGCGAGGAGACGGACGCTCCGTCCGAAGCCCATGGTCGAGATCGGGCACCGGCCGATCCTCTGGCACATCATGAAGCTCTACGCCGCCCATGGCCTCGACGAGTTCGTCGTCTGCTGCGGCTACAAGAGCGAGTTCATCAAGGACTGGTTCGCTCAACTACCGGATGCGCCAGTCCGACGTCACCGTCGACCTGCAGAACGACACCGTCGAGGTCCACCGCACGCAACTCGGAGCCCTGGCGGGTGACGCTCGTCGACACCGGCGAGGACACCATGACCGGCGGCCGGGTCAAGCGGGTCCCGGACCACATCGACGACGAGCCTTCTGCATGACCTACGGCGACGGCATCGGCGACGTCGACATCACGGCGCTCCTCGCGTTCCACCGCGAGCACGGCACGCTAGGCGACGCTGACGGCGGTGCAGCCGCCCGGCCGGTTCGGTGCCTTCCCCCTCGGCGACCACGACACCTCGTCCCCAGCTTCCGCGAGAAGCCCGAGGGCGACGGGGCTTGGATCAACGGCGGCTTCTTCGTCCTCGAGCCCGGCGTCTTCGACTACATCGAGGGCGACGCCACCACCTGGGAGGCGGAGCCCGCTGGAGCAGCTCGCCGCGGAGGGCCAGCTCTCCGCCTACCGTCACCACGGCTTCTGGCAGCCGATGGACACCCTGCGGGACAAGATCAAGCTCAACGACATGTGGGCGGACAACCCGCCCTGGAAGGTCTGGAACGACTGATGGCCAAGCTTCTCGTCACCGGCGTCGATGGCTACATCGGCTCCGTGCTCACCCCCAAGCTCCTGGCCGACGGCCACGAGGTCGTCGGCGTCGACTCCGGCTTCTACCGCGAGGGCTGGCTCTACACCGCCGGCGCGGCGCAGTGGCCCAACACCCACGTCATCGACATCCGCCACATCGGCCCCGAGCACCTCGAGGGCGTCGACGCGGTGGTCCACCTCGCTGAGCTCTCGAACGACCCGCTCGGCCAGCTGCGCCCGGGCCTGACCCACCGCATCAACCACGGTGGCAGCGTGCGCCTCGCCGAGCTGGCCAAGGCCGCCGGCATCGAGCGCTTCGTCTACACGTCCTCCTGCAGCGTCTATGGCGCCGGCGGCGACCACATGCGCACCGAGGAGTCCGAGACCGACCCTCAGACGGCCTACGCCGAGTGCAAGGTCCTCGTCGAGCGCGACGTATCGACGCTCGCCGATGACAACTTCTCGCCCACGTTCCTGCGCAACGCCACTGCCTACGGCCCTTCGCCGCGGATGCGCTTCGACATCGTGCTGAACAACCTCTCCGGGTTCGCCTGGACGACCGGCGTCATCAACATGACCTCCGACGGCAGCCCGTGGCGCCCGATCGTGCACGTCGCCGACATCTGCGACGCCATCCGGGCCGCGGTCACCGCCCCCCGCGAGGCGGTGCACAACCAGATCTTCAACGTCGGGCGCAACGACGCCAACCACCGGGTCCGCGAGATCGCCGAGATCGTCGCCGCCGAGTTCCCCGGTTGCCAGCTCAGCATCGGCTCGAGCGACGGCGACTCCCGCTCGTACCGGGTCAGTTTCGACAAGGTCACCGACACCCTCCCCGGCTTCAAGGCCACCCGCGACGCGGCCCTCGGCGCCAAGCAGCTCCACACCATCTTCGAACGCATCGCCATGGACACCGACCGCTTCGAGTGGCGCGGGTTCACCCGGCTGAAGTCCCTCAACCACCTGATCGCCACGGACCAGGTCGACGAGGAGCTCTTCTGGACCGGCATCGGTCTCGGCGTCGACGACGCGGTCACGGCGTGAAGTTCCATCCCACCCCGATCGCAGGGATGGTCCTGATCGAGCTCGAGAAGCGCGGCGACGAGCGTGGATTCTTCGCCCGCACGTTCTGCGTCGACGAGTTCGCCGCGGCCGGCCTGCCGACTGTCTTCCTCCAGGGCAACTTCAGCCGCTCCGCGAACGCCGGCACGGTGCGGGGCATGCACTACCAGCTCCCCCCGTCCTCCGAGGACAAGTACGTGCGCTGCACGCAGGGTGCCATCTACGACGTCGGCGTCGACCTACGCGCCGGCTCGCCCACGTTCGGGCAGAGCTGGGGCACCGAGCTGTCCGCCGAGAACGGCCTCGGCCTGCTGCTGCCCAAGGGCGTCGCCCACGGCATGCAGACCCTGGTCGAGGGCACCGAGACCAACTACCTGGTGTCCGCTTCCTACGCGCCCGATCTCGAGCGTGGGCTGCGCCACGACGACCCCGCACTCGGGATCGAGTGGCCGATCCCGGTCACCGTCGTCTCCGACAAGGACCGCTCGTGGCCCGACTTCGGTCCCGAGTCCGCCGTCGATCTGAGCTCCGCCCCCGAGGAGGCATCGTGATCATCCTGGACAACGCCCTGCGCAAGCGGGCCGAGGAAGGCCGCCCCATCCGGGTTGGCATGGTCGGCGCCGGGTTCATGGCCCAGCCGATCGCCCGCCGCCTGTTCCAGCAGGTCCAGGGCATCGACCTCGTCTGCATCGCCAACCGCACCCCCGAGCGCGCCGCCGAGGCCCTCCGCCTCGCCGGGGTCGACGACCCCGTCAGCGTCGACACCGTGGAGGCCCTCGAGGCGGCCATCGCCGCCGGCCGGCCCGCCTACACCGGTGACCCCCACGTGCTGTGCGCGGCCGACGGCATCGACCTCGTGCTCGAGGTCACCGGCGCCATCGACAACGGCGCCAAGGTGGTCCTCGACGCCATCGAGCACGGCAAGCACGCCCTGCTCATGAACGCCGAGCTCGACGGCACCGTCGGCCCCCTCCTGAAGGCCAAGGCCGACGCCGCCGGCGTGCTCTACGGCAACGTCGACGGCGACCAGCCAGGCGTGATCATGAACCTCCACCGCTTCGTGGAGGGAATCGGCTGCACCCCGAAGCTGCTCGGCAACATCAAGGGCCTGCAGGATCCGTACCGGAACCCAACGACCCAGGAGGGCTTCGCCAAGCAGTGGGGCCAGAACCCCTACATGGTGACCTCCTTCGCCGACGGCACGAAGGTCAACTTCGAGATGGCCATCGTGGCCAACAACACCGGCTTCACAGCGGCGAAGCGCGGTCTCTGGCAGCCCGTCGTGGAGCCGGGTGCCCCCATCGAGGACATCGCCGCCAGCTTCCCGGTCGACGAGATCATCGCCGGCGACGGCTACGTCGACTACTGCGTGGGTGCCTCGCCCGGTCCGGGTGTCTTCGTGCTCGCCACCAACGACGACCCGATGCACCAGCACTACCTCAACCTCTACAAGCTCGGTGAGGGACCGCTGTACTGCTTCTACACGCCGTACCATCTCTGCCACTTCGAGGTGCACAACAGCATCGTGCGCATGGTCGACTTCGGTGACGTGCCGGTCGTCCCGATCGGTGGTCCCGTCGTCGAGGTCGTGGCCATCGCCAAGACCGACCTGGCTGCCGGTGACGTCATCGATGGCCTCGGTGGCTACTGCACCTACGGGGAGTCGGAAAACCACCCGGTGGCCCGCTCGGAGGGCCTGCTCCCGATCGCCATGGCCGAAGGTGCCCGCACCACGCGCGCCATCTCGAAGGACACTGCGATCACCTTCGACGATGTCGAGCTCGCTCCGCAGCTGATCAACGACCTCTTCAACGAGCAGCTCAAGTTCTTCGGCTCGGTCTCCTGACGGACAGGGGACACGACTCCATGGCTCCAGCGGTCACGATCATCGTCCCGACGTACAACCGGCCGCGGTTGCTCGGTGAGGCGATCAGGTCGGCGCTCGCCCAGACCTACCAGGACTGGGTGATGCTCGTCGGTGACAACGGCGGATCACCGGAGAACGAGGGTGTCGTGGCGAGCTTCGGCGATCCTCGGATCCGCTACGTCCGGCACCCGGACGGGCTCGGCCCGCAGGGGAACTGGCTCGAGCTGGTCCGATTGGCGGAAACCCCCCTCATCGCGAGCTTGCACGACGATGACAGCTGGCGTCCGGGGTTCCTGGAGAAGGCGGTCCCACCGCTGCTCGACGACCCCTCGTTGAGCATGGTCTTCACCGACTACTGGGTGATCGACGGCGACGGGGCCCTCTGGCGGGACATGACCGAGGACCTCTCCCACCGGACCCATCGAGACCGGATCCCGGCCGGACGGTGGACGGGCTCCAGGCCGGACACCTTGCGCCTCGTTGCGGTGTGGAACGCCGCACAGCCCGCATACGCCGGAGTGGTGCGCCGAAGCGCGATCGTCACCTCGGACTTCCCGGACGACATCGCTCCGATCTACGACCTGTGGCTCACCTTCCAGATCATGATGCGCGGCGAAGGTCTCTACTACGTACCGGAGCGGCTCACGAACAACCGGGTGTGGGGCGGGAGCCTCACGTCCTCGGACCCGATCAAGGCCGAGGACACGGTCTTCCGCTGGATCACCGAGGAGGCCGCCGATCTTCACCCGGCGGTCGACGAGGTGCAGCGGCGCTGGGCCGAGCTTCGCTACGGCCGTGCCGGCCGCCTCATGTCGGTGCCCGACGGCAAGGACCGCTCCCGGCACGAGCTCCGAGAGGCGGCCCCCCACCTCGACGGCGTTCGCCGGCTGATCGCGACCGTGGGCGGCCGCTCGGCCATCGGCTGGGATTCGCTGCGGGTCGGCCGTCGGATCGCCCAGAGGGGCCCGGCCCGAGTGCGGGCCTGGATGAAGGACCGGAACGCTCCGATTGCCGACGGCGCCGCCACGTGAGTACTGCAGTCGACATCGCTGTCGCAGGCGCGTTCGTTCCTTGGCTGGGTTGGTGGGGGACCGCCGCCGTCCTCGCGGCGAAGGCCGTTGGGGACGCCCCGCCCGACGGTCCGCCGGCCGACCTCGTGCTCGACGTCGTGGTGCCCGCCCACAACGAGGCCGCCGTGATCGGCGACCTGCTCGACTCGCTGCGCGCCCAGGACGGCCCGGCGCGTCTCGGGCGGGTGCTCGTGGTGGCCGACCACTGCTCCGACGCCACGGCCGACGTGGCACGCGGCCGTGGGGCCGAGGTGCTCGAGCGTTCATCGGGTGGGGCCGGCAAGCCGCCGTCGCTCCAGGAAGGAATCTCGCTGCTCGCCGCCAACCGCGATCGGGGAGCCGCCGTCGTGCTCCTCGACGCGGACTGCACCTGCGGACCCGGGTTCCTCTCGGCCATCAGCGCGTCACTCGCCGCAGGCGCCAGGGTCGTTCAGGCCGCCTACACGATCGCCGACGAAGGGGACGGGGCCGTTCGCTCCTCGCTGCGCCGAGCATTCGGGCTGCGTAACGTCGTGCGTGCCACCGGCGGTGCCCGCCTCGGGCTCCCGACCCTGCTCGTGGGGAGCGGGATCGTGCTCACCTGGGACGTCGTCTCGAACCTGAGCTGGTCCGACCCTCGCCTGAGCGGAACCGGGGACTCTCGTCCGGTCGGTGACGACGTGCTGATGACCCTCGAGCTGTTGGGGAAGGGGTACCCGGCACGGTTCTGCGGTGGTGCGTCGGTCGTCGCAGCCGCCCCGAGCCACCAGGGTGATCTCGGCGCGCAGCGCCTTCGCTGGGAGGCGGGCCAGGCGATGATGTGGAAGCTCGCCGCACGTTCCC
The DNA here is from genome assembly GCA_963702555.1 of uncultured Actinomycetes bacterium. Taxonomy (GTDB): domain Bacteria; phylum Actinomycetota; class Acidimicrobiia; order Acidimicrobiales; family Acidimicrobilacustridaceae; genus CAMFLJ01. Next base: position 253,946 of record CAVPCW010000014.1, on the reverse strand, counting down.
TCCCCGGGCTGGCCAAGCGTCGCGACGTCAAGGCCCTGGTCGGTCTCGTCGACTGGATGAACCCGCCGCTCGTCCCCGCCACCGTGGCGTTCACGGGACTGGGTGCCGTGGCGCTGGGCCTTGTCGTGAGTGGCGTCGCGTCGCCTGTCGTGCTGGTCGTGCCGGCCCTGGCCGGAGCATCGCTCGTGGCCTATCTGGGGATCGGGGTCAGCGTCCTCGAGGACCGCCAGGCGGCGGTCGACCTCTTCGTCGGAGCACCACGCTTCGTGACCTGGAAGGTCGGTCTGTATCTCCGCCACCGAGAGGCCCGTCGAACCTCGACGGTCATCCGGCCCCAGGAGTAAAGGCCCTTGTGCCTTGCTATCTCTCCGCAGAACGGAGGGGTGGCCAGGCACGCGTCCAGGTGAGTTTCCGGGGCGAACATCACGCAAAGTGAGGAATTTGCTCAAGTACCGGTGACGAGCAAGTCGATGGCTCTGGTGTCAACGACTCGCTCACACGGACGGTATGCCATGTCGATCAAGAGTTGCTCCTCGACCAGAGACCGATTCCGCCGGATCGTCCCCCTGGTGGGCATCAGCACGGTCCTCACGCTGGGTGCAGGTGCGTGTGCGATTCCCGGTCAGCTGGGTGCGGCTGATGCCTCTGGCTCCGGAGCTCAGCCCGCTCCGACCACCACCACCCCGGTCCCCGCGACCGTGGCAGCACGCCCCACCACCACGACGACCACCGCCGCTCCGGCTCCGACGAGCACGGTGCCGAACAAGGCCCGTGCGTTGACCGGCCGCGACGCCGAGCTCTGGCCCTTCGCCAGCGACTCGCCCTGGAACACCCCGATCGGGAGTGGTGCCGCCCTCGAGGCTGCGTCCGGCCGCCTGACCTCGATGATCCGGTCGACGTCGATCAGGGCCCAGGACGGCTCCTCGACCATGAACCTGGTCACCTGGGTCAATGCGGACCAGTACTCCCACCCGGTGTACACCGCGACGAACAGCGATCCGGTGGCGACCATCACCCAGACGTGGGATGGCCCGGTCACCGCCCGGGTGCCCGCCAACGCGAGCCCCGCCGCCGGCACGGACAGGCACCTGCACGTGATCCAGCCGGACGGTCGCACCATCATCGAGATGTTCGATGTCACCCGCGTCTCGGCGACGAGCCTGACCGCTGGCCGGATCGAGGTCGTGGACCTCTTCAGCAGCGGACTGGGCCCGGACAACGGCACCCGCGCCTACGGCGGATCCGCCGTCGGCGGGCTGATCCGCAGGTGGGAGGTCGATCCGACCGACCCGCGGTACACCGACGGCGTCATCCGTCATGCCATCGCCATCGCCCTTCCGGCCGGGATGCTGAGGTACTCCGGTGGAAACGCCGGGTATGACGCTAACGGCTTCGGCACCGCTGCCGGCTACGTGTGGCCGGCGACGGAGCAGGACTACGACTCGCCCTGGAGCTACTACGGCTCGATCCCGATGGGCCAACTGTTCACCATCCCGAAGTCCGTCAACATCGACGCCCTCGGGCTGACCCCCTCCGCCCGTGCGGTGGCCAAGGCCATGCAGGACTACGGCGCCTACGTCACGGATCGCACCGGGCCCAGCACCGTCGCCCTCTATGTCGAGCCGACGGTCTCCAGCACCTGGGTGTCCGAGGTCGTCGGTCCGAACTGGACCGGGTCGCAGCTGACCGCCATCCGCAAGACGCTTGTGGCGGTCACGAACAACGGCCCGTCCAGCGTCGGCGGAGGTGGAGTTCCCCTCGCCCCGACTGCTCCGGCCCTCGGCTGAACCGGCCTATCATCGAGCAGATGTCATCCGAGGCGGCACGGGGTACGGTCCCGAACCCCTGGCGCCGGATCACCATGCCGATCGCCGACGTCGAGGTCGACGTGGTGACCGAGTCACAGGCCATCGACCTCATCGTGACCTCTGCACTCGACGGCCGGGGCGGACTGGTGGTGACGCCGAACATCGACCACCTCCACCAGATCGCGAATGGCGGCTGGCTCGGCACGGTGTACAGCGAGGCCGACCTCTGCCTCGCCGACGGGATGCCGCTGGTCTGGGCGAGCCGCTTGATGGGCGACCCGTTGCCGGAGAGGGTCGCGGGCTCGGACATACTCGGTTCCCTCTGTGCGGCAGCAGCGGAGTCCGGTCTGCCCGTGTACTTCCTGGGAGGTCGTCCCGGGGCGGCCGATGCGCTCGTGGAGCAGTACACGGAGCGATGGCCTGCTCTGAAGGTGGCGGGGACCGTCGTGCCCGCCTCTCGGTTTCGAGCAGAAGCCTGGTGGGGTCGAGAACGTCTGTGGCGCCGTTGCTGCCGCTGAGCCTGCGATCGTGTTCACCGCGCTCGGCGCCCCGAAGCAGGACCACCTCAACCTGGCCCTCCACCGGACCTGGCCCTCCGCCTGGTACCTGGGGGTCGGAGCGGCCTTCGACATGGCGACCGGGAACGTCGAGCGGGCCCCGGCGTGGATGCAACGCGTCGGCGCCGAGTGGATCTTCCGGCTCGTGCAGGAACCGCGACGCATGGCAGGCAGGTACCTGGGTCGCGACCTCCCCTTCGCTCTGCGCTTCCTGGTGGCCGCCTGGCGGAGGGGCAGAGGCAGATCGTGAGTCCGCCTGCTGCGGATGCCGAACCCGGCGGGAGCGATCGGCAATACAACGAGGACCCCGACCACCGCAAGGGCATGAACTACGCCGTGGTCTCGTTCACGGTGAACGGTCTCATCGGCCTGGCGGGGGCGGTCGTCACCTCCCGGATCTACGGCGTCGACGTCATGGGCCAGTACGCCCTCGTCGTCGCCCCCTGGCTCCTCTTGATCCAGCTCTCCACGGTGGCGGAGCGGGTGGCGCTCGTCCGTGAGCTGACGGGGCTGCAGCGACGGTCTCCTCGGGTCACAGGTCTGCTGATTCCCGTACTGGTCTTCTCCGCGGCGTTGACGACGGTGGTGGCGATCCCTCTCATGCTGGTCACCGCCGCCGTGTACAACGGTCCGGCCGATCAGCCTGATCTCGTGATGCCCGCCCTGGCCGTCGTGATCGTGTACATCGTGTTCGACAACACGTCCCAGAACCTCGACGGAGTCTTCGCGGCATTCCGGTCCGGGAGGGAGCTGTTCATCGGCAGGTTCCTCCAGCTCGGCGGCTTCCCGATCATCGCGGTTGCGATCTCGCCCTGGCATCGCAACGTGATCGCCCTGACGGTCGCGACCATCATCGCCATGGGCCTCGCGTTGATCGCTCGGCTCATCCTCGTTCGGACCTTCCTCACGCTGAAGGCCTCCAGGTCCGCCGTCCGCGACGGGGTCCGGGACCTCCCGGGGATCCTCCGGTTCGGCCTCCGGGTCCTTCCGGCCCAGCTGAGTGCCGGCATCGCCGACCAGGCGAGTACCTGGGTGCTGAGCGTCCTGCTGCCGGTGTCCGTCATCGGCGGTTGGTCACGGGCGTCCGGTCTGGCCTCCCGGCTCACAGAGGCGGGCTGGCGGGTGTGCGAGATCCTCTTCCCCACGCTCGTGCACCACCACCGGAACGGTGATGACGCCTCCTTCAACCGGGTGCTCTCGACCACCCTCCGGGTCACGGCCCTCGCGATCCTGTTGCCGGCCGCAGTCGGTGCAGGCGCGGCGGAGGGCATCCTCAACATCTTCGGCCCGGGGTTCGCTGTCGTGTCGAGCGCGTTCGGAATCCTTCTCTTCACCTACGCGATCGGTGTCCTCGGGATGTCCCTCGGCCAGCCGTTGATGGCCGCGGGAACGCCGCACCTCGTCAGCGTCATCGGTGTCACTCGGGCCGTCGTCGGCGTCGTTCTGCTGATCCCGCTGGCGATCGTGGGAGGCACCATCGGGGCGGCGTCGGCGCTCCTCGTCGGAGTGGTCGCCGAGGTGTGCCTCGGGTCCTGGTACGCGACGAAGCTCTACGGCAGGTCATCGCTTCCGAGTCTCAGGGCGGTGGTCGGGGTCCTCGCGGCAGCATCTGCCGGATTTGCCGTCTCCCGCGTGATTGACGTCTACGTGCCGACCTTCCTCGGTGCCCTCCTCGCCATGGGCGTGGGGACGGTCTTCTACGCCGCCATCGTGCTACCCACGGCGACCGAGCCGAGCGAGCGCGCGGCGGCATGGGCAAAGGTGCGATCTCGCTTCGGCTCCGACGCCGTCGCCTGATGGAGGCGACGGTCTCAACTCGGGGGGACGATGACGAGGAGGGAGCGCAGGACGTCGAGCTCCTTGACGTCGGCGTCCTCACCCCGGGCCCCGTCGAGCCAAGCCTCCGGCACGCCGGGTTCGGCGTAGAAGGTCACCACGCCATCCCCGGACCGGTCGGCGACGAAGCCGCCGTGTCGCTGCAGGGCGAGGGCGATGCTCCGGACCGCGGGGCCGAAGCCGAGTCCGTCCACGTCGACCGAGGCCGGCAGGACCACCTTGGACCCCATCGGGATGATGCCGCGGTAGGCCCACTTGGAGTCGAAGTCCTGTTCCGTGGCCGGCGCGACGTACCCGAAGCTCGTGCCGAATCCGTTGGCATCGCGCCCGGGATCGCCGTCGGTGAAGCGCAGCATCGAATTGGGCACGGCGATGGCGAGGCCGTGGTCGATCACTCCGTCCCGGTAGTTCGGATCGGTCGGATCGACCTCCCACTTCCGGATCAGGCCGCCATAGGCCGAGCCGCCGAAGGCTCGGATGCCGTTGTCGGGGCCCATGCCGGTGCCGTCCAGTTCGACCAGCTCGACACGTTCGGAGTGCCAGGTCGTGCTGTTGATACGGCGGGCCCGGAAGACCTCGAGGAGGGTACGGCCGTCTGGCTGCACGACGAGCAGGGTGGCGTCGGTTCCCGGCGCCGGGACCGCCTCCTCGGGTATCCGCATGGGGCCGCCGCTGAGGGACTCGCTCTCCCAGTCCTGGTCGAACCGCACCGACGGGTCGCACTCGTCGGCCTGGAACAGCGGGATCGAGTAGCTCTCGGAGTTCACCCACGTGTGGACCGACCCGAGCTCCTCGGGGCGGCCGCCGGTGGTCCCCGCCCGGAAGGCCGTGGTGAGCTCGTCGACCGTGGGGTCCGAGAGATCGGGCTGCTGGTCGAGCGGGATCCGCTGGTTCCAGGGCGATGCGGGAGCGAAGGGGCGCAGCCGGAGGTCCCCGTCGGCGAGCCTCGTCGTCAGCGTCGCATCACCCGGACACGCAGAGCGTTCGTCCGAGCCGGTCACCCACCCCCACGCGACGGTCAGGGTCAGCAACGTCACCAGGAAGATTCCGACGGCGATGAGGCGCCGGGATCGGCCCGGGTTCGACATCCGTGGAGTATCGCAGGGCCCCGCCTGACTTGGTACGCGAGCGCTGCCGAGCCCCTCCAGGACCAGGCCTCCGCGGCGCTGGGCACCCACCGGTCGCCCCGGACGGACTGCCTTCGACCCAGGTCACCGGGACGCTACGCTTCGTGGCTACCCCGGAGGCAGTTCGGCGATCGACCCGCCGAGGCGAGGACGAACCAGCACGTGAACCGCTCAGCGAAGAACAACCGTGCCCTCCCGGCTGCTGAACGCCCCGTGCGGGCCGAGCGTGCCGGGATGGGCAGGGTGGTGCCTCGGGCCCGGGGACCAGGCCCGAGGGGACCGGACAGTGACCGCACGTGGGATCGAGGACGAGATGGAGCAGGAGGGCGCATCGACCGATCTCGACGGCGCCGGTGGCGACGCGGTCCTGTCGGAGGCGGGAACCAGCGATCCGACCGGACCCAGGCGATACGGCCCGTTGGAGAGCGTGGCCCTCAAGCCGCGCCTGTTCGCGTCTTCCGATCATCGTGCTCGTCACGTTGGCCTTGATCGCCGTCTTCGTGCGCCCGCCGTCGTACTCCGCCGAGTCGCAGCTCATCGTGGGCAGCGTCGTCCGCGACTTCCAGGGGGCGGATGGGCAGGTGCTGGCGATCCAGCAGCTGACCGACATCTACAGCCGACTGGTCGGCAGCAATGCCCACATGACGAAGGTCGATGCTGCGCTGGGCGAGACCGTGCCCGGGGCCGCGTTCACCGCTGCCCCGATCCCCAAGACAGCCCTGGTCCGGCTGATCGCCGAGGGTTCGAGCCAGGAGCAGGCGGTGGCCCGCGCTCGACGCGGGTGCCGAGCAGCTCGTCGCCTACATCGATCAGCTCCGGTCGGACGCCACCTCCAGCAGCCAGGTGCTCCTCGACGAGATCGCCGCCGCCCGTGTCGAGTTCACCGCCGCCGCGACCGCTCAGGACGCTGCGAGTGCGGCGGTCAGCAGTGCGACCCCGACAGGGCTTGCTGCAGCCCAGCAGGCTTTCCAACAAGCCGATGCGGCCGTGACGACCGCCAAACTCAAGCTCGACACGCTCGAGGCGAACTACACGCAGATCCAGCAGTCCAACAGCGGCGGGATCGGGCTCACGGTCTTCTCCCCGGCGCAGCCGTTGGGCAGTGACCGCAGATCCGTTCTCCAGCTCTACGTCATCGGTGCGCTCCTCCTGGGTGGCCTGCTCGGTCTGGCCCTGGCGACCCTCTCGGCCAACCACTGGCAGCTGATCCAGAGGCCCGAGGAGCCAGAGCCGGCCGCATGACCGTTCTGCTCCTGCTGAGTGCGGCGCTCATCGTCGCGGGTGCGGTTGCGGTGCTCCTGCTCCATGCCTCCTCGACGCTGGTGCTCTCGCTGGGCGTCGCCTCGGCGGTTTTCGCCGGCAACACGAAGTACATGGGGTTCCCGATCCCTCCCGACCGCCTCCTCGTCGCGCTCGGGCTGTTCCTCCTGCTCGTCGGGGCAGAACGTCGGAGCCTGCCGTTTCGGCTGCGGTTCCGAGGCCAGCACCTCCTCATGCTGATCCTCGGTGCCTACGCACTGCTGAACTCGATGGTCGCGGGCACCCTCGCAGGGGATGGCGCCTACGGTCTCCTCGACCGGCTCAGCATCACCGGCTGGCTGCTGTTCACGGTCGCCCCGCTCGTGTTCTACGACCGGCGGACCAGGAGCATCTTCCTCGCCGTGATGGTGGGCCTGGGGGCGTACCTCGGGCTGACCGCCGTGCTCGAGGGCCTCGGACTCGATGTTTTCCGTGTTCCCGAAGTACATCAACGACCCTTCGATCGGGTTTCACGTCGACCGTGCCCGGGGCCCGATGCTCGAGGCCGCGGGATTCGGTCTCGCTCTGTTCGAATGCGCCGTGGTCGCCGTGCTCGCGTCTCGTACCTGGACCGGTCGAGCAGCCCGGTACTTCGCGTGGGCCGTGGCCGCTGCATGCCTCATGGGCACCCTCTTCACGCTCACACGAGGCGTCTGGATCGGCGTGGGCGCCGGTGTGCTGGTGGTCTGCGTGATCAGCAAGGAGTGGCGCCGCCGGCTCCTGCCTCCGGTGATCGCGGCGGGGGTCGTGCTCGTCGTCGTGCTGAGCGTCTCGTCGTCGCTGTCGGGCCAGGTGAGCGAGCGCAGCGGTGACCAACGTCCGGTCTGGGACCGCCTGAACCTGGCCGACGCCGGACTGCGCGCCATCGAGAACAATCCGACGTTCGGTATCGGTTGGCGCAACTTCGCCGGTGGCGGCACCGACTACTACCGGCTGCTGCCTGACATCCCCCAGACCGACACGGCGCTCGACATCCACAACGTGCTCATCTCCGTCGCCGCGGAGCTGGGCCTCGTCGGAGTGATCCTCTGGATGGGCATCGTAGGCAGCACCATCTTCGCGGCGATGTTCTGGCGGCCGCCGCCCGAACTGGAGGACTGGCGCATCGCTCTGGTGGCGATGGGCGTGCAATGGGGAGTCGTCGCCATGCTCACGCCGTTCTCGTACACGTTCTCGATGTTCTTCATGTTCACCTTCGCCGGCATCGTGGCCGCGCCCCGATTCGTGCAACCTCGACGACGTCTCGTCGTCGGCGCTGCCGGGTCGACCGGCGCATCCACATCCGCCCGCCCGATCTCGGAGGACCCTGGTGCCGACGGCTGACACCACCGATCGCCGAAGCCCGTGGAACCAGGTCGCAGGCCTGATCGGCCGCCACCGGCGTCTCGTGGCCGCCTTGGCGGTTGCCGGGATGGTCCTCGGCGGCCTCTTCGCTGCCCTGGGCCCCGCCAGCTACACGGCGGAGTCGCGACTGCTCGTCGGCACGTTCGAAGCACCGGCCGCCGCGATCCCGGGGTACGTTCTGGCGAGCCAGACGGTTGCCGGCAACTACGCCCGCCTCGCTGACTCGAGCACGGTCCTGGCCAAGCTCCCCACCGATCTCCCGCTGTCTCCCGAACAGATCCGGTCGATGGTGACGGTGACCGCGATTCCGGAATCGGCGATCATCAGGGTCGTCGCGACGAGTGGTGACGCCGACGACGCCAGACAGGCCGCCGAGGCGATGGCGGCCGCCCTCGACGAGACGGTCGCCGAGCTCAACGCCGGCAGTTCCGGCGACGCGCTGTTGGCCGAGTACTCGACCGCAGCCCAAGAGCTCTCGGCTGCGACGACCCGGCAGGCAGAGGCCCAGTCCACGTTGAGCCGGGCCCAGCAGGGGAATGCCGCCACCAGCCGGAGCGTCATCGACGCCCAGGCGGAACTCGACGCCGCCAACCTCGCACTCGGCACGGCCAAACTGAAGGTCGAGGGCATCGCCACCCAATACCAGACCCAACAGGAGACGGTGAGCACCTCGAGTCGGATGCGGCTGCTGGGTGGAGCCAAGGTGTCGGAGAAGCCGAGAGCGCTCACTATCCTCCTCGACATGGTGATCGGCGCCGTCCTGGGTGTCGCGATCGGCCTCGGCGTCGCGGGGCGTCGGGAGCGCCGGTCGGTCGACGAGCCGGAAGCGGCGGAGTCCACGGCGTGAGAATTGCCTACGTCGCGAGTCGCTATCCCCACATCTCGCACACGTTCATCCGTCGCGAGGTGGAGGCGTTGCGGGCAGAAGGGGTAGAGGTCCACACCTTCACCGTGCGCCCCTCCGAGTCCGACGCCCACTTCGGCACGGCCGACCTCACCGAGCGGCGCTCGACCACGTCGATCCTCCCGGTCTCCCCGGTGCGCCTCACCCGGGTGCAGCTGGCGGCGCTCCGCCGCTCGCCGGAGGCCTACCTCCGGACCCTGCTGGCCACCGTCAGGGCCGCTCCGCTCGGCCTGCGCAACTGGGTCTGGGCATTCTTCTATTTCCTCGAGGGCATCCTGCTGTGGTCGCACTGCGAACGACGCGGCATCCGCCACGTGCACGCCCATTTCGCCAATGTCGGGGCTGACGTGGCCCGGGTCGCGGCGCGCTTCGGGCGCGCTGCCGAGGGGCCCGACACCTGGTCGTGGAGCTTCACGATGCACGGCTCCACGGAGTTCAGCGACGTCAGTGCGTTCGGCCTGCCGGGCAAGGCCAATGACGCCGACGCCGTCATCTGCATCAGCGAGTACGCCCGATCCCAGCTCGTGATGTGGACAGACCCGCCGGCGTGGTCCCGGTTCCACGTCGTCCACTGCGGCGTCAACGTGGGGGAGTTCGACCCGGCTCCGGTCGACCCGGAGCCGCACCCGCTCCGCCTCCTGTTTCTCGGTCGCCTCGTGGTCGAGAAGGGCCCGGTCGTGCTGGTGGAGGCGCTCGGCCTGCTGCGCGCCTCCGGTGTCGACGCACAGCTCACCATCGTCGGCGAAGGCCCGTCCCGACCCGAGGTCGAGCGCAGCGTGGCGGAGCTCGGCCTCGCCGACCACGTCGTCCTCCTCGGTGCGGTGCCGTCCGACGAGGCGCGCGGGCACTACCACCGCGCCGACGTCTTCTGTCTGCCGAGCTTCGCCGAGGGTGTCCCCGTGGTGCTGATGGAGGCCATGTCGTGCGGACTGCCCGTCGTCACCACCTACATCACGGGCATCCCCGAGCTCGTCACGGACGGTGTGGAGGGGCGCACGGTGACACCGGGGCGCGCAGACCTCGTGGCTGACGCTCTGCGCGGGCTGACCGACCCGGAGCGTCGCCGGTCGATGGGGCAGGCCGGGCGTGAGAAGGTCGAAAGAGAGTTCGACATCACCACGGTGGGTCCACAACTGGTCACGGTGTTCGAGGCGCTTCCCGGCACTTAGGCGCACACGGGAGATCCGTCGGACCGTTACAGGTTCATGCGGCGTTTGCCGATTCTCCTTCGTGACGACGTACGGAACGGGTAGTCAGAGCCGGACCCTCAGTTCGAGGCCAGCTCTTCGGACCCCACCCAGGAGCGAATGGCAATGAAGAGCACCGAAAAGCCACTGAAAGTGAGAATCGGTAACACAGAAGGTGTGATTCGCGCACGACAGATCAGCACGGAGAGTGCATACTGGCGGCCTGAGACTGACGTGGTGGAGGTGCTCGGACAGGTGGGCGAGCGATGGCGATGACGGGCCGGCGGGCCGTGACCGAAGCAAGGATGCACGCAGCGGCGCCCGTGGCGCCCGCGTCTGATGCCGCGGCGCACGAGGCCGCCGATGCGGAGACCAGCCCCGAAGCCGGCCGCGCGGAGCGTTCACGTCGGTTCCCCCGGGCGAAGTTCTCGCTGTTCTTCTCCGACGCGGTGTTCCTGGTCCTTGCGATGCTCCTCGCCAGCGCCCTCGACGGCCGCATCGGTGCCTCCCGCCCGACCACCGAAAGTGGGAACCGGGCGGCGGTCGTCGTCTGTTTCGTCGCCGTGCTGCTGGCGCTCGCTCAGCAGCGGGCCTACAAGGCCCGATACCTCTCGCTGCGGCGTGACGAGTTTGCTCGTGTCATCCGCGGTGTGGCCATTGGCCTGGTCGCCACCATCGTCGTGGGGTTCGTCTTCGACTTCCCTGTCCCGACCTGGATGGTGTGGGTCCTGGGCACCGGCTCGGTCCTCATCTGCCTGAACCGTGAGTGCGCCCGTCGGATCTTCGCCAGGCTCCGCCACGGCGGCCACATGGTGCGACGGGCGATCGTCGTGGGCGCCAACAACGAGGCCGACGAGCTGTCGGTCATGCTCATGAGTTCGCGTGAGCTCGGCTACGACGTGGTCGGCCTCATCGACACGACCCACGGCGATGGCGAGCCGATGCCGTGGCGCACCGTGCTTGCCTCGGTCGAGCGCATGGTCGACCAGACCAACGCCGGCAACGTGATCATCGCGGCCAGCGCCACCAACCTCGACACCGCCGGCTACCTGACCCGCCGGCTCACCGACGCCGGCGTGCACGTCGAGATGTGCATGCCCCTGCCCGACATCGATGTCAGCCGACTCCAGCTGCGTCCGCTCGGCCGCTTCCCGGTGTTCTACGTGGAGCCGGTCGACCGCTCCGGCTGGCGGCCCTGGGCCAAGCGGGCCTTCGATGCGGTGGCCTCCGCGGTGGGGCTGTTGCTGGTTGCGCCGATCCTGGCGGTGGCAGCGGTCGCCATCAAGCTCACCTCGCCCGGACCGGTCATCTTCCGCCAGCAACGGGTCGGTCGTGAGGGCGAGCTGTTCAACGTCTTCAAGCTGCGCACCATGGTGGTTGACGCCGAGGAGCAACTCGAGTCGCTCAAGGGTCTCAACGAGGCCGGCGGCCCCGTCTTCAAGATCCGCAACGACCCTCGGATCACCCGGGTGGGGCGTCTTCTGCGCAAGTTCTCCATCGACGAGTTCCCGCAGCTGTGGAACGTCGTGCGAGGAGAGATGAGCCTGGTCGGGCCCCGCCCGGCCCTGCCGGCCGAGATGAAGACCTGGACCACCGACCTCCACGAGCGACTCCGCGTGCGTCCCGGGATCACCGGCATGTGGCAGGTCAACGGTCGCACCGACACGAGCGGCTCCGACTACGTACGGCTCGACCTCTACTACGTCGACAACTGGTCGCTGCTGATCGACCTGATCATCATGCTGAAGACCGTGCCCACCGTGCTCTCCGGGCGCGGGGCCTACTGAGTGGCCGATGCCTCGGGCCCGGCGGGCGCACTGAGGCGACATCCGCTCGCTCGGACGGTCGTTCGCGGCGGGCGACGGATCTCGAACCTCGGGGGCCAGGTACGTGCCGGTCTGCGGCGCGGGCCGACGGTGATCTACTACCACCGGATCGTCGACTCGCGGCGTGACCCCTGGCAGCTGTCGGTGTCCCCGGCCGACTTCCGCGAGCAGGTCGAGGTGCTCGCCGCTAGCGGCCGACCGACGCTCAGCTTCTGCCAGATGGTGGAGCTCCTGCGAGAAGGTCGGCTCCCGCCCCGCGCCGTCGCGGTAACCTTCGACGACGGCTACGCGGACAACGCGACCCACGCCGTGCCCATCCTGGAGGCCGGCGGGGTGCCAGCCACGTTCTTCGTGGTGACCGACGCCGTGGACGCTCCGGGCGAGCTGTGGTGGGACGAGCTCGAGCGCATCCTGCTCGCCGAGCCCGTGCTGCCACCCGAGCTGGATCTCCGCCTCGCCGGCGAGCGGATTACCGCGACGATCGGCGGCGAGGGAGCCGTCGACCCGGCATGGCGGAACCATCAGCCGATCGATTCGGTGCGCGCGGAGCTGTTCCTCCGGCTCTGGCGCCTGCTGCTCACCCTCGGCGTCGACGAGCGCGACGCAGCGATGGACGCGCTGGCGGCCTGGTCGACGAGAACCCGTGTTGCCCGCCCGGAACGTCGATTGCTCGACCGTGCCGAGCTGCAGACGATGGTGGCCTCACCTGCGGTCGAGATCGGCTCGCACACGATCCGCCACCCGAACCTCACCCTGCCCCACGACCGCGACAGTGAGGTGGCCGGCTCCCGTTCGGTGCTCGCCGAGATGATCGGGCGACCGGTCACCACGTTCGCCTACCCCAACGGGTACCACGACGCCGCGGCGGTCCGGGCGGTGGAGGAGGCGGGCTACCGCGGCGCCTGCACCACCCAGCCGGGCATCGTCACCACCGCGACCTCTCCGTTCACGGTGCCCCGCCACGCTGCGCCGAACGTCGGGGGAGAGGCGTTCGAGCGGTTCCTCAGGGCGCTCGGTTGACCGGGACCTGCGCCCGATGCCGGAGGGGTCGAGGGGGTCCGGCTCCAGGCGTGTACCCTCACCCATGAACACGGGAGTCCGGGAAGCCGGGCTGAGAGGGAGGGGCGTTTTCCCCTTCGACCGTTGCACCTGATCCGGGTCATGCCGGCGAAGGGAGTTTCGGTTCGCGCCATGCCCGTGTGACCCCTGCGAGCACACGAGGACCCGTTGGCCCCATCTCCACCCGCTCTGGCGGTCGTCGTCACCGGTGGCGATCGACCGGATCCGGCGCTCGTCGACGCGCTCGGTCTCCCGATCGAGGGCCGCGTCGTGGTGGCGGCCGACTCAGGGGTGGCCCACGCACTGGCTCTCGGGTTTCGGGTCGACGTCGCCGTGGGTGACTTCGACTCCCTCGACCCGTCGTTGCTCGAGATCGTCGAGGCCGCCGGCACCCGGGTGGAACGTCATCCGGCCGCCAAGGACGCCACCGATCTCGAGCTCGCCATCGACGTCGCCCTCGGCCTCGGCGCCGTGCGCATCATGGTGCTCGGGGCCCACGGCGGGCGGCTCGACCACTTCCTCGCCAACGCATTCGTGTTGGCCGCGCCACAGCTCGCTGCCGTCGAGGTCGCGGCGCTGGTGGGCGACGCACTCGTCTCGGTGGTGCGTCCCGGGCCCGGGCTCCGGTTCACCGGAACGGCGGGGGAGCTCGTCACCATCCTCCCGGTGCACGGCGCCGCACAGGGCGTGCGCACCGCGGGTCTCCTCTACCCGCTGAGCGGCGAGACCCTGACGATCGGAACCACGCGGGGCGTGAGCAACGTGCTCGCCTCCGGCTCGGCGGCGGTCTCGCTCACCGCAGGCGTGGTGCTGGTCGTGCGCCCGGCCTCCTCGGCCTCCGCCACCCCCATCGTCGACCACCCCGAACCAGGAGCGTGATGAACACCAGCCGTCCCACCGCCACCGATCGGACCCCCCGCGGCCGTGGCCGTCGACGGGAACGGCGGGCGGCCGTCGCCGCGCTCGGCGTGGCCATCGCCCTCGTGGCGGCCGCGTGCAGCGCCGGCAGTTCGGGGTCGAGCGGACCGACCGACGGCAGCGCGGTGCTCGGCTCGCCGCTCACGATCGAGCCTCAGCAGCGCTTCCCCGAGGGCACGACGCTGAAGGTCGTCACCCACGACTCGTTCGCCGCGAGTGACGAGGTGCTGGCCCAGTTCACCGACCAGACCGGGGTGGAGGTTCAGCTCATCCCCTCCGGCGACGCCGTCACCGTCGTGAACAAGGCGATCCTGACCAAGGGGAACCCCGAGGGCGACCTGCTGTTCGGGATCGACGAGAACCTGCTCACCGGTGCCTTCGATGCCGGGCTGTTCCAGCCCTTCGTGGCCGAAGGGCTGAAGGACGTGCCCGCTCAGTTCCAGGTCGATGCCGAACACCGGGTCACACCGATCGACCACGGTGACGTGTGCATCAACTACGACCGCACCTGGTTCAGCGACCGGGGCCTGGCGCTCCCGACGACCTTCGCCGACCTCACCCGTCCGGAGCTGAAGGGGAAGCTGGTCGTGCAGGACCCGTCGGCCTCCACACCCGGTCTGGCCTTCATGCTGGCGACGATCGCCTCGCAGGGCGGAGGCGACGACGCGTCGTCCTCGGCTGCATGGGTGCAGTACTGGCAGGCGCTGAAGGACAACGGGGTGAAGGTGGTCGACGGGTGGGAGACCGCCTACAACGTCGACTTCTCGGGCAGCGCCGGCAAGGGCGACCGCCCGCTCGTGGTGAGCTACGCGTCGAGCCCGCCCTTCGAGGTCACCGACCCTGCGACGCCACCCGACCAGGCCCCCACCGGGGTCGTCGCCGGCACCTGCTACCGCCAGACGGAGTTCGCCGGGGTCCTGACCGGCGCGGCCCAACCGGAGGCGGCGGCCGCCTTCATCGAGTTCATGCTCTCGCTGCCGTTCCAGGAGGACGTGCCCGAGCAGATGTACGTGTTCCCGGTGAACAGCCAGGCGGTGTTGCCCGAGGCGTGGCAGCGCTACACGACACCGGTGGCCGATCCGCTGGCCATCCCCTACGAGCAGGTGGGGGCCAACCGCGACGCGTTGGGTGCAGCAGTGGTCGGCCCTCTTCCGGTGACCCGGTCCCGGTGACCACCTCGCCGAACCGGTCGTGGTGGCGGGTGGGGCTGGCGGTGCCGCCGCTGGCCTTCCTCGGCGTGTTCTTCGTGTGGCCGGTCACGGCCATCATCGTCCGCGGCCTGCGCCCCGACGGGGTGTGGGACCTGTCCGCCATCGGCGACGTCGTCACCGACCCGGTCATTCGTCGGGTGGCGTGGTTCACGCTGTGGCAGGCGGCGCTGTCCACCGTGCTGTGCGTCGTCGCCGGTCTGCCGGGAGCGGCCCTGTTCGCCCGCTACCGGTTCGTCGGCAAACGGTTCCTCTGGGCGGCACTTCTCGTGCCGTTCGTGCTCCCGACCGTCGTCGTCGGCGTCGCCCTGCTCGGTGTGCTCGGCCCCAACGGTGTGAGCGGCGTCGACCTCTCCGGCACCATCTGGGCGATCCTCGTCGCCCACGTGTTCTTCAACTACGCCGTCGTGGTCCGCACCGTCGGTGGGGCGTGGTCCACGCTCGACCCTCGGTGTCGAAGAGGCGGCTCGCACCCTCGGCGCCTCGCCGTGGCGGGCGTTCGTCGAGGTCACCCTTCCTCGCCTGCGCCCGGCCATCGCCTCGGCCGCGTCGATCGTGTTCCTCTTCACCTTCACCTCCTTCGGCGTGGTGCTGATCCTCGGCGGCATCCGCCAGCGCACCATCGAGGTGGAGATCTACGACCAGACCGCACGGTTCCTCCGGCTCGACGTCGCCGCCGGCCTCGCCCTCGTGCAGCTGGTGGCCGTGGTCCTGGTGCTGGCGTGGTTCGGGCGTACGCAGCGGCGGCGAGCCCTGGTGCTCGACCGGCGCCCGGCCTCGGAGATGGAACGCCGTCCGGTCGGGTGGCGGGCCCGCTCGTTCGTCACCGTGAACCTGGCGTTCATGGCCGTGCTGTTCGGTGCGCCCCTCGGGGTGCTGGTGGCCAAGTCGTTCTCGCACCCCCGACGGCTGGGGCTTGGCCAACTACCAGGCGCTCGACTCCGCTCGTCGGGGCTCGACCTCGTTCGTCCCGCCGCTCGATGCCGTCGGCAACTCGCTTGTTGTTCGCAGCCGGGGCGACGGTCATCGCCCTCGTGCTCGGCGGGTGCGCCTCGTGGGCGATCGCCGGCTCGGGGCGGGGCAGCTCGCCGCGATGGGCGAACTGGACCGACACCGCGCTCGATGGTCCCGCTGGGCACCTCGGCGGTGACCATAGGGTTCGGGTTCTTCGTCGCCTTCGACCGCGCACCGGTCGACCTGCGCTCGTCGGTCTGGCTCATCCCGCTCGCGCACGCCGTGGTGGCCATGCCGTTCGTGGTGCGCCTGCTCGTGCCGGCGTTGCGCTCGATCGATCCCCGAGCTGCGAGAGGCGGCGGGTGTGCTCGGGGCTTCACCGCTGAAGGTGTGGCGCGAGATCGACCTGCCGGTGGTGTCGCGGGCGTTGGCCGCAGCCGCGGGCTTCGCCTTCGCGGTCTCGCTCGGGGAGTTCGGGGCGACGGTCTTCCTCGCCCGGCCCGAGCGCCCGACCGTGCCCGTCGCCATCTACCGGGCGCTCGGTCGCCCGGGGGCGGTCAACTTCGGCCAGGCCATGGCGCTGTCCGTCGTGCTGATGGTGCTCACGGTCGTGGTCGTGCTCCTGATCGACCGGCTCCGGCCGGCCGGGTCGGCGGAGTTCTGACGTGACGGCCACGGGCGCGTCGCTGCGGGTCGAGGAGGTGTCGGTCCGGTTCCCGGGGGCCGACGGCCGCGCCCTCGACCGGTCGACGTCGAGGTCGGCGACGGCGAGGTGGTGGCCCTGCTCGGCCCGTCGGGCTGTGGCAAGACCACGCTGCTGCGGGTCGTCGCCGGCCTGGTCGCCGCCGATGGCGGTCGGGTCGTGCTCGACGGGCGCGACCTCACCGGCGTGCCCGCCCACGAGCGTGGCGTCGGGCTCATGTTCCAGGACTACGCCCTGTTCCCCCACCGCGATGTCGGCGGGAACGTGGAGTTCGGCCTCCGCATGGCCGGGGTCGACGCCGAGCGCGCGCCGGGCCCGGGTGGCCGAGGTGCTCGACCTCGTCGGTCTCCCGGGCTGGGAGCGACGACCGGTGGGCCCGCTCTCCGGTGGCGAGCGCCAGCGGGTGGCCCTCGCCCGGGCGCTGGCCCCCTCACCCCGGCTGCTCCTGCTCGACGAGCCCCTCGGCGCCCTCGACCGCACCCTGCGCGACCGGCTGGTGCCCGAGCTCGGGGCGCTGTTCCGCGAGGTCGGGGTGTCGGTCGTGCACGTCACCCACGACCAGGGTGAGGCGCTGGCGCTGGCCGACCGGGTGGTGGTGATGGATCGGGGCACCGTCGTGCAGGAGGGCAGCCCGGCCGAGCTGTGGGCCCGGCCGGCCTCGGCGTTCGTCGCCCGCTTCCTGGGCTTCGCCAACGTGGTGGAGGGGGAGTCGGGCGCCGCTGCTGGTGCAGCCCGAGGCCGTGCGGCTCGTGGCCCCGGCCGAGGCGGTCGGGGCGACGCCACCGTGGTCTCGGTGCTGTTCAAGGGCGACCACTCGGTGGTGTCCGTGCGACGCGACGGCGAGCCCGACGACGCGCTGCTCGAGTCGGTCGTGGCCGACGGCGGCCGGCGGCTCGTGGCGGCCCGGCGACCGGCGTCGTGGTCGACATCGACCCGGCCGGCGTGCAGCAGCTCTGACCCGCCCCCCGGCCGGGCCGGGGCCCGGATCGACCGGGCTCAGAGGGCGCGCAGCACGCCCGGGGATCGCGCGCTCCTCACGGGCGAGGGCCCGCAGCACCTCGAGCTCGCCGACCCGCTCACGGGCCATCTCGACCAGCAGCGCGATCACCTCGTCGGCGGCCCGGGTCGGCGGGTGCCACACCACGCCGACGCTGCCGGCCAGGTCGTCGCCGTGGAGCACGACCTCGGCCAGGCGGGTGCGGAGGTAGTCGTCGAGGCGGCAGCGGGCGTCGGGGATGCGGGTCGTGGCGATGGTGGTGCCGGGTGGCGCCTCGGCCAGGGTCGGCGTCGACCTGGGCGATCACGCTCGTGAGCTCGTCGACGACCTCGGGCTGGCCCTCGGCGGCGCCGTCCTCGGAGGCGGCGCACGATGAACCGGGCCCGATCGTCGTCGAGGGCCGAGTCGGACTCGCGCCGGTTGTCGCCGAAGAACTCGAACGGGGTGGCGATCCGGTCGGTGTCCGGTGCGCTCCTGCGGCCAGCAGGTCGAGCGTGCGGTGCAACGCCATGATGAAGTGGGCGGCGAGGCCGCCGACGGTCATCCCGTCGAGGGCCGACGGCCGGGCCCACTCGCGGCCGACCTCGGGGCTGGCCACGAGCTCGAGCACCGAGCCGGCCGCCTCGGCCAGCACCTCCCGCAGCTCGGGTGTCCGGTCGGGCCGCTCGGCGAAGGGGTCGGGGGTCTCGTCCACCGACCCGTCATAGCACTCGGCGCCGCTCAGCCCGGAGCGGCGCCTGGGCTTGGCTGTCGCCACCTGATCGCATCGGACAGTATGGCGTCGTCTGCCGGGGTCCACCTGTGACGTCTGTCACCGAAGCTAGGGTTTGCTCGTGTCCCTTCCGATGATCTCCGTGACCGATCGGCGACGCTGCCGGCATGGCCCGAGACCTAGCCTGACGACGACCCCATCCTCGCTGCTCGGGGTCTCGTCTACACCGTGGGCCTGAGCCTTCCCGTTCTGGTTCTCGGTGGCGATCCTCGTGTGGTGGGTCACGGGCTGAGGGTTCGCTCCCACGGACCGGACGGCATCTTCGGGACTGGTCCCGCCACTGCGGGCCGGCGGGACTCGGGCTCCAGCGGGCAGACTGCTGCCCGTGGACGTGACCGCGACCCTCGACGCCGCCTGCCCGGCCGAACGCCTCCGGACCTGGGTGAGCGACCTCGACCGCTACCCGGCCTGGCTGTCGATCGTTCCCCGCGCCGACCGCGAGGCCGCCCCCGTCGATCACGTGGTGGCCGAGAACGACGGTCACCCCGCCTGGGCGGTGGAGCTGCGGGCCAAGCTCGGCCCCCTCGCTCGCTCCAAGCGCCTCCGCATGGTGCGAACCCTCGACGACGACGACCACGTCCGCTTCGAGCGGTGGGAGATCGACGGCAAGGACCACTCGCCATGGGTGCTCGACGCCCGCATCGAGATCGTCGACGTCGGTAGCCGGCTCACGATGATGCTGCACTACGGCGGCAACTTCGGTGCGGGCCTGCTCGAGCGGCTCCTGACCGACGAGATCGAGTCGTCGAAGCCGAGGCTGCTGGCGTTGGTGGAAGACGGGGCGTCGGCTCCGTAGCGTGAGGGCCATGACGGCCCTCGACGACACGACCGTGCCCGACCCCGACCTCACCGCCGCCGACGTGGCGTGGGACCTCGAACCCCTCGTGTTCGGACAGGGCCCCGAGGGCATCGCCCCGCTGATGGAGACGGCCGATGCCGCGGCCACGCGGATCGAGGCCTACCGCGGCCGCCTCGCCGAGCTCACCGCCACCGAGCTGGCTCAGGTCATGGGCGAGATGGCCGACCTCAACGACGCCCTCGGTCGGGCCGGCTCCTACGCGGGCCTGCGCTTCTCGGTCGACACCTCCGATCCGGAGCGGGGCGCCGCCATGCAGCGCTTCCAGGAGCAGGCCACGGCGATCTCCACCCGCATCCTGTTCCTCGAGCTCGAGTGGGCCGAGGTCGACGACGCCCGGGCCGCCGAGCTGCTCACCTCGCCCGAGCTCGACTTCTGCCGCTACTACCTCGAGTCGGCCCGCCGCTACCGGCCCCACCTGCTCACCGAGCCCGAGGAGAAGATCCTCAGCGAGAAGTACGTCACCGGCTCCTCCGCGTGGAGCCGACTGTTCGACGAGCTCACCTCGGCCATCGTGATCGACCTGCCCGACGGGCCGACCAGCCTCGAGCAGGGCCTCTCCCGCCTCGGCTCGCCCGACCGCAGCGAGCGCCGGGTCGCGGCCGACGCCGTCACCGAGGGCCTGGCCCCGGGCCTGCGCACGCGGGCCTTCGTGTTCAACACGCTCATGGCCGACAAGGCCACCGACGACCGCCTGCGGTCCTACGACTCGTGGATCGCCAGCCGGAACCTCTCGAACGAGGCCAGCGACGAGTCGGTGCAGGCCCTCGTCGACGCCGTCGTGGGCCGCTACGACATCCCCCAGCGCTGGTACCGCCTCAAGGCCCAGATGCTCGGCCTCGAGCGCATCGCCGACTACGACCGCAACGCCTCGGTGGCCGATGTCGAGGAGGAGTTCTCGTGGTCGCAGGCCACCGAGATCGTGCTCGACGCCTACGGCTCGTTCTCCGACGAGCTGGCCGGCGTGGTGCGCACGTTCATCGACGAGAGCTGGATCGACGCTCCCGTGCGCCCGGGCAAGCGCCCCGGCGCCTTCTGCTCCTACACCGTGCCGAGCGCCCACCCCTTCCTGCTCCTGAACTGGACCAGCCGGCGCCGTGACGTGCTCACCCTGGCCCACGAGCTCGGGCCACGGCCTGCACGCCTACCTCGCCCGCCAGCAGGGGATCTTCCACCAGACCACCCCGCTCACCCTGGCCGAGACGGCCTCGGTGTTCGGCGAGACCGTCACCTTCGGGCGTCTTCTGAGCGACACCACCGACCCCGCGGCCCGGCTGGCGCTGCTGGCCGAGAGCCTCGAGGGCCAGATCGCCACGGTGTTCCGCCAGGTGGCGATGAACCGCTTCGAGGACGCCGTGCACACCCACCGGCGTGACGTCGGCGAGCTGTCGGTCGACGACTTCGGTGACGCCTGGGAGCGCACCCAGACGGCGATGCTCGGCGAGGCCGTCGAGCTCACGCCCGGGTACCGCACGTGGTGGAGCTACATCCCGCACTTCATCGGCTCGCCCGGGTACGTCTACGCCTACGCCTACGGGCAGCTGCTGGCCCTGGCCGTGTACGCCCGGTACGAGGCCGAGGGCGAGTCGTTCGTGCCCGCCTACCTCGACCTGCTGCGCGCCGGCGGCTCGATGGAGCCGGAGGCCCTCGGCCGCATCGTCGGCGTCGACCTCGCCGACCCCGGTTTCTGGGACGGCGGGCTCGCCATCATCGACGAGCAGCTCTCCGCCGCCGAGGCCGCCGCCAAGGAGGCCGGCCGCCTCTGAGGCCGCGTGGTCGCCCGTCCCTGAGGCTGGGACGTGCGGTCTCCGCACCCGTGAGCCTCCGGACGGCGGGCGGTCCGGTTCGTGAGGCTGGACGTGCGGTTTCCGCACCCGTGAGCCTCCGGACGGCATCGGCGCCGCCTGGCTAGCGTGCCGTCGGGGAACCGACAGGGGGCACGGATGGCGACGACGACATCGACCGCGGCGACCGAGCTGGGGATCGACCTCACCGACCGCGAGCTCTACCGCAACGGCTTCCCGCACGAGCGCCTGTCGTTCCTGCGTGACGAGCCGGTGTGGTGGCACCCGCTCACGCCCGGCGTCGAGCAGTTGCGGCCCACCGGCTTCTACGTCGTGGCCCGCCACGACGTGGTGCGCGAGGTCAGCCGTGACCCGCAGCGCTTCACCGCCTATCACGGCAGCTCGCTGGGCGACGTCGTGCCCGAGCGCCGCGGTGAGTCGATCGTGAACTCCGACCCGCCGGTGCAGAGCCGGTTCCGCCGCCTGGTGAGCCTCGGCTTCACGCCCCGGATGGTCGCCCGGCTCGACGAGATGATGGAGGGCTGGGCCCGCCGCATCGTCGACTCGCTGGAGGGCCGGGACCACTGCGAGTTCGTGGGTGAGGTCGCCGAGCTGCTGCCGCTGCACGTCATCGCCGACATCGTGGGCATCCCGGTCGAGGAGCGGTCGGCGATCTTCGACGACGTGAAGGGGATGCTCCGGTCGTGGGATCCGGAGTCGGGGCTCGACCCGGCCGAGACCCACGACGCCCAGATGCGGCTGCTGATCTACGCCCACACGTTGAGCACGATGCGCCGTGACGCGCCCGAGGACGACGTGTGGTCGCAGCTGGTGCACGCCCAGCTCACCCTCGACGACGGCACCAGCACCGGCCTCAACGAGATCGAGCTCGACCTCTGGTTCCTGATCCTGGCCATCGCCGGGTCGGAGACGACCCGCAACGCCATCGCCATCGGGCTCAAGACGCTGCTCGAGCACCCGGAGGAGATGGAGCGGCTGCGGGCGCACCCCGAGCTGATCGACACGGCCGTCGACGAGATCATCCGGTGGTCGAGCCCGGTCCTCTACCACCGGCGCACGATCGCCACCGACACCGAGCTGAGGGGCGTGCCGTTGGCCGGCGACCTGCCGATCACCATGTTCTGGCCCGCCGCCAACCGCGACGAGCGGGTGTTCACCGACCCGTTCCGATTCGACCTCGGCCGCACCCCGAACGACCACGTGGCCTTCGGCGGGGGAGGCCCGCACTACTGCCTCGGTGCGAACCTCGCCAAGCGCGAGGTGAAGGTGATGTTCGCCGAGCTGCTCTCGCGGGTCGACGACATCGCCCTCGACACCTCGGCCGACGCCGGGGGAGTGCACTGGTCGGTGCCGGGCATGGCCGTGCCCGTCGGCATCGGCCTCGACCGCCTGCCGATCCGCTACTCGATGCGAGCCTGAACCGCGCGATCGCTGCGCCGGCCGGGCCTGCCCGGACTCCTGAGGCAGATCTGCACGGTTTCCGTGGGCATCTGCCTCCGCCGCCGCGCCGGCCCTCAGCCCTGAGGCAGATCTGCACGGATTCGGTGGACATCTGCCTCAGCGGAGGTCGGATGCCGGTTGGCGCCGAGCGCTGCTGGCCACCTATGTTTGCTCTTCGCATACCGGCCGCTTCGGCGTCACCGGGCTTGCCACGTCGGAGTGGCGGAATTGGCAGACGCGCTAGCTTGAGGGGCTAGTGCCCGAAAGGGCGTGGGGGTTCAAGTCCCCCCTCCGACACGCTCCGAGTACATGGAACTGAGACTCCAACGGAGACAAGGTTTCGCTCGGAATCGAAGACCAACTCGAGGCCCAGCTCGTCATAGAGCTGGGCCTTCTGCTTCTTGTCGGCATCGGCCAGCACGCGTGCGACGTCGCCGAGCTCCTCGACAAGCACCTGCACTTGGTCAGGGGTCCACGTCGTGGTCGGCCGGGCGGCCTCGAGCCGCGCGGCGATCTCAGGCGCGCTGTCGACCTGGGCGAGGAGTCGACAGGTGTCCTCGAGATGTGCGGGATCGAACAGTCGGGCGAGCCAGGCATCGATTGCGGAATCGATGCGGTCCTCACGCATTGGAAGGGTGTGACCTGAGACCCTTCCGTGACGGTAGTGTTGCCGCATGCAGGCGACGTCGGCGGTAGACGGCGTGCCGGCCCTTCAGCTGGTGTGTCCACAGTGTGGGGGCCTGCTCGCGGATGCCCGGCCAACTGTCACACTTTGTGATGGTTGCGGGGCCAGGTACCCGGCGCGGGAGCGCCGCGGGCCCGATCTTCGCCCGCAGCTGGCGGTTCATCGCATGATCCGACAGTCGATTGAGCCTGCCGATGTGGCCGAGGGATGGGCCGACTGCATCGTCTCCGAGATGCGCTGCGGGAACGGTCCGTCTCTCCACGACCTCCAAGGTCCGGAGTACCGCTACGGGAACAGTCTCAACGATGCGCTCGTCTCCAGGTTGGAGCTCCGGGCCGGCTACCGGCTGCTCGACGTCGGCTGTGGCGTCGAGAACCAGATGTCGGGCCCGACGAAGCGTCTTGAAGTCGACCACGTCGGCATCGACTACTCGGGGGACCTTCCCGACTACCTCGCCGACGTGCATTGCCTGCCGTTCGCCGGTGACAGCTTCGACGGCGCCCTGTCGATCGCAGTGCTGGAGCACGTTCGCTACCCGTACTTGGCCGCCCAGGAGGTGGCCCGGGTGCTTCGCCCCGGCGGTATCTTCGCCGGCTCGGTGGCCTTCCTGGAACCGTTCCACATGGACTCGGTCTTCCATCACACGGCCCGCGGGATCTGGAGCGTCCTGCACGAGGCAGGATTCACCAGCATCGAGATCGAGCCCAACCCTGTATGGGACGTGGCCCGGGCCGCTGCGGAGATGGGCTTCCTTCCCGGTGTCGGCTGGCGGATCAAGTACTGGTCCGGCCGGGCGGCGTCCGGCAGCGGCCGACTTCTGTGGCGAGTTCGTGGCGATGACTCCGAGCTCGAGCACCGGGCTGCGTTCACCGGTGGCTTCAGGTTTGTCGCTCACGGGCCGGAGGCCGTCTGATGGTTGCTGGCATCGGATCGGGAGGTGGGCGACGTCCGAGAGTCAGCATTGGCCTGCCGGTCTACAACGCTGCCGAGTACCTGGCCGAGACCCTCGGTTGTTACCTCGAACAGACCTTTGAGGACTTCGAGCTGATCGTCGGCGACAACGCCTCCACAGACGGCACCGCCGAGATCGTCGCCGAGTTCGCGGCGACGGACCGTCGGGTCGTGCTTCTCCGGCACGAGCGGAACCTCGGAGCCAACCGCAACTACAACACGGTGGCGGTGCGGTCGAGGGGCGAGCTGTTCAAGTGGGCGGCCCACGACGACCTCGTGCTTCCGATCTACCTCGAGCGCTGCGTCGAGCTGCTCGACGATGATCCCCGCACCACGATGGCCCACTCGGCCTCGACGATGATCGACGGCGACGGTGTGCCGTACAAGCGCTATGGCGGAGGTCTCGTCTCGTCTGACGGCCTCGTCCAGCGATTTCCGGAGGACCCCCGTTTCATCGAGTTCGCCTCGAGCACCAAGGCGCATCACCGCTTTCGAGCTGTCGTGTTCCACTACCGCACAGGCGGCTTCTTCTACGGCGTCGGCCGCCGTTCGGCGTGGAGGCGTTCGCGCCTCCTGCGACCGTTCTATGGCACCGACAAGATCGTTCTGGCGGAGATGGCCCTTGCCGGGCCGTTCGCGCTGGTGCCCGAGCGGCTCTTCTTGCACCGCTTTCACGAGGGAGCGTCGACGGCCATGACCGGATGGCGGGCCCGCACGGCCTGGGCTGATCCAACAGCGGTGCCGAGGTGGCACCCGCTCGAGATGTTTGAGAACTACCTGGCGGTCATCCGTGACGCTGATATCTCTTCGTACGAACGGCAGATGTGTCGGGCGTACCTTGTGCGCAAGGGCCTCCGCCATGAGGAGGTAGCACGGGCCCTGTCGCCCGATTCGATCGCCCACCTCTCGATGCAGGTGCGCCGCTCGCTGGGGCTACCGCTTCCCGCCCTCTCGTGAGATTCCCGGGTCGGCCGACTCAGGGCCGCACCTGGAGTTCGGGGATGGCGACCACGAACACACCACCCCAGGTACGAATCCTCGTCAATTGGGCTTCGATCTCGTCGATGAGGTTCCAGGCGAGCACGAGCACGTAGTCGGGGCGGAGCCGGTCGATGACCTCGGGGGTCTCGATGGGGATGCCCGTGCCGGGGATGAGCCTCCCCTGCTTGTGGGGGCTCACGTCGGCCACGAACCGCACAAGATCAGGGCCGATGCCGCAGTAGTTGAGGAAGGTGACCGCCTTGGCGGCGGCGCCGTAGCCGACGACGACCTTGCCTTCGGCGGCTGCCTGGGTGAGGAAGCCCAGTGTCTCGACTTGGCACTGCTTAGCGTGCTCGGCGAAGCGGTCGTAGGCGGAGCCGTTGGTAACCCCCGACGCCAGTTCGATCTCTCTCACAGTCGTGAGGCCCCGTCGGGGCGTGTGGCTCGATGCATGGTGGCAGGCGAGCACACGGAGGCTGCCGCCATGGGTCGGGAGCTGCTCGACGTCGAACACCCGGAGCCCGTGGGTGTCGAGGGCGTGTTCGACCGCGCTCAACGACAGGTACGAGAAGTGCTCGTGGTAGATCGTGTCGAACTGGCCGAGGTGCAGAAGGTTCAGCACGTGGGGGAACTCGATCGACACCACGCCCTCTGGTGCCAGCAGCGTGGTGAGGCCGGCGACGAAGTCGTCGAGGTCGGGCACGTGGGCCATCACGTTGTTGGCCACCAGCACGTCGGCGATGCGGCCCGCGGCCACCAGGTCCTCGGCGGTCGCCCGCCCGAAGAACCGCGCCACGGTGGGCACGCCGAGCCCGACCGCGTACTCCGCCACATTACGGGCCGGTTCGATGCCGAGCACGGGAATGCAGCGCTCCTGGAACTGTCGGAGCAGGTACCCGTCGTTGGAGGCGACCTCGACGACGAGCGAGGAACCGTCGAGGCCGAATCGTTCGACGATCGTGTCGGCGAGCCGGCCGGCGTGGGCCAGCCAGGACTCGGAGTAGGAGGAGAAGTAGGAGTAGTCCTCGAAGATCTCGATGGGGTCCGCGTCGAAGTCGAGTTGGGCCAGCCCGCATTTGTCGCAGAGAACCATCCGCAGCGGATAGCGGGGCTCGCCCTCGGCGGCCTCATCGGGGGTGGGGTAGTTGTTGGCGAGAGGCGAGCTGCCGAGGTCGACCACGATCCGATCGAGTGGCTCGCCGCAGGATCGACAGGCTTTCATGCCGACAGCTCCATCTCGCCCTCGTCGAGACGGTCGACGATCGCGTTCATCCCAATCGGGTGCGCGACCTCGATCCGAGCGAGCAGCTTCAGTCGCTCTCGAACAGTGCGAGGCATCCGATCCAGCAACGGCCCGGGGTGGTCTGTGATGTTCCCCGGGAGCCCACCCAAGAGTGCCTTCATCAGCGCGTCGGAGTTCGCGGCGAACTCGGTGAGGGTGGGGTAGACGACGGCACGGACGACCCGCATGTCCGAGTGGTGCCGCCACGCGTTGACGAGGTGATGGGTGCGGGCGTGAAGCTCGGCCTTGGTCCGGACGTAGATCCAAGGATCTCGCAGCTTGAGACCGGCGTCAGAGAGTGGCATCACCACAACGCATCCACGACCGCGCTCCTCGGCCCGTCGCAACGCCGACTCTGCGCACTCCAAGGGATGGTGGAGGTTCACCGCGCCCAGGAGGTGCCGGAGCTCAGGCGTCACCGGTGCATCCGGTTCGACGAAGATCCCAGCGAATGGGACGACCAGGTCAACCGACCCGAATTGGTCGACCGCGCCGTCAACAGTGCGTGCCGCCGCACCCGGGACGGCAAGGTCGACGATAAGAACCTGCACCTCCGCGCCCATGGCGAGGACCGGCCCTGCCACTGCGCCCAGCCGTTCCGCATCGGCGTCGACCAACGTGAGGCGGAACCCGTCAGCGGCGAGGCGGCGGGCGAAGGCGGCACCGATCCCACCGGCTGCGCCGGTGATGAGAGCGGTCGGGGTTTGGCCAGACCGCTGCACCCGGTCGGACTTGGTTTGCGCCTCGGAGCGCCGCTGTGCCTGTCGTACGACCATTCGTGGACTCTATCGTTACGTAACGAGAGAGTTCACCTCGGGTGGTCGCAGGGGCAGTAGACGGCCGTGAAGGGCCCCTGTAGACGCTCAGGGTGATGGAACGGTACCCAGTCACGACGAATCAACCTCTCGCGGGGGACGAGTGTCAGCCACGTCCGGTGGGATGGAATCACCGTCGGCTCAGGACCGGCCCGGCCCCCTGCCGGCGATCGTCGTGATGGCAGCGGTGAACTCGACCGCCATGGCAAGACGCTCCCGGTACTTGTCGCGGCGCTCGACCGCGAGCGCCGCGTACATCTGCAGGCGCTCGAAGACTTCCGGCGGCGCATCGGGCGTCTCCGCCTCCTCGAGGAGCTCAAGGACCTGGCGGATCTCCTCCAGTGCGAAGCCCATCGGCTTCATTCCCTTGACCTTGCGCAGCTTCTCCATGTCGCGGTCGGTGTAGAGCCGGAAGCCGCCTGCTGAGCGACCCGAGGGGACGACCGACACCGAGCTCCTCGTAGTGACGGATGGTTCGCAGCGAGAGACCCACCGCCTCGGCGACCTCGCCGATCTGGTGCATGGACCCTTCACCTTGCGTCAGCGTGTCACCCGCAATTCACGTGAGGCTACCCACGTACGGGCCACCTGAGTGTCACAGTCGGATGCATAGGTCATCGGTGCGGCAGGCGGCGCGGGTGTGAGTTCCGTACTCGGCCGCAGCATCATCCAGGCGGGGCTGGCCGACCCGTTCGCTCTGATGGAAGTTGTGGAGCACCGCCGACGAGGGCGGTTGAATCGCCGGGAGGGGTGGATGCTCATCAAGAGGTCTCGGCAACTCATCGTCCTCGAGAGAGCTTCCCGGCCGACTGATGATCTCTACGATGAGGCGCCCCCGATCGGCATCGTGCGGAATGTGCAGCCCAACCCACTCGACCAGCTCGGCACCTAGGCCAGCACAAGCTCACCCCGCAGCGTCGGGGCATGTACTCCCGGGGTGTTACGCCCCTCCGACACCACAAACTCGCAGGTCAGGCAGGCAGGACTGACCTCGAGGCAGACAGCTGCTACCCGCCTGCTACCCGCCGACGGGTGGGCGCGAGAATGACGTCGTTGCCTTCGTGGGCGTGGGCCGTTGGAGTCAGCGGGACCGCGTGCATCGCCGCCGGAGCCGCTCTCTCCGATTCCTACTGGCCGGGAGTCGCCGGGAATGTCGGCGTGGCACTGCACGCCGACCGTGATCGTCTGCACCACCCGGGCCCGGCCGAACTCAAGGTCGAGGTCGACCCATCGGCTTGAGGATCGTGTGGACGTGGGAGACCGTCCGAGGCGAGAGGCCGCCCGCTCGGTCCTCGGCACGCCCGTCGTCGCCCGGACCCGTCTCCGGGGCGTTCTCGCGCTGGGGTGAGTGGCTGAGCGAAGGCTGCAACGGGATCGAGGCTCCTCCGCAACATGGGCTCTCTACCGTGTCCCTCGCTGGGAAGGCACCGTTCCGACCAGTTGTGCCGGACCTGCGGGTCCGACCAGAGAGACCCCGCCAACTCCGTCGGCGGGGTCTTCTCGCGTCCGGCTCACCGGAATGAGCCGCAAGGCCCAGGTCGCGGACGCCCTATCCGGTCGATGATCACACCGGCGGGTCCCTGCAGCACCAGCGTCCCTCGCAACGGCGCAAGGCGAACTGAGTGCTGGAAGCGACAGACCCCCGTCGGCGGGCGGGGGCTGTCGGTACCTGTGTTGACCGGTCGGCCACCGGCACGACGGGTCACACGGCCCCGATCATTCCGGGGGCTGTGTGCGTTCGAGGTCTGACCGGATGCAGCGACAGCCGACTCAGCCGCACGCCCCTGCGTACTGAAGGCCCTCGTGTGGCCAGCGTTCATGGTCTACGAGGCCTTCAAGGCCCCTCAGTGGAGCGGCGAGCTGAAGGCAGGCCGGATGGCCACTTGCCGGTGATGGCGTCCTTGACCTTCGCCACTGCGTCCTTGGCCTTCTCGGCGGCGTCCCTGAGGGCGGCTTCGGCCTGGTCGACCCTGCCCTCGTCTTCGAGGTCCTCGTTGCCGGTGACCTTGCCGACTGTCTCCTTGACCTTGCCCTTGATGTTCAGTGCCTTGTTCGACGCCTTGTCTCTGGTGCCCATGGGGGCCTCCTCCTGTGACACTTCCAGTGTCTGCCGGGAGCAGTTGTGGGAGGAAGGGGACTACGTCCCCCGGGCCGCCCCCAGACGCGAGGCGACCCCTCGTTCTTGGCGATGAACGGGGGGTCGTCGATCCCTTAGGGGGATTCCCTTTGCCCTCCGAGGAGGGCTAGTTGCATCGTGCGCCTGGGGTGGGTCTGGCGTCAGGGGCGAAGGTCACTTGGCCAGTCGAACCGAGTCGACACCCTCACCGTGCGAGGACCAGGGTGGCCCGGAGCAGGGGAGTGGGGGCTAGAGGGCCTGTGTCCCCTCCGACACCACGAAACCCCAGGCCAGCGGCCTGGGGTTCGTTCGTTTCTAGGGCGCTCGCTCAGAGCACGTGCGGCCCGCCGGCCCGCCGTGGGGCCGCTCGCGGAACACGGCACGGGCGATGCCTTCGGGTCCGCGGGATTCGAGGATGGCCCCGGAGGACTCCGGCTCGTAGCCTCCCGGAGATGCCGGCACCGATGGTCTCGTGGCTCGGCCACGCCAGCGTGGTCATCGAGATGGGGGGCGTCAGGGTCGTGACCGACCCGGCCCTCACCGAGCGGCTGGCCCACCTCCGCCGGCACCATCGCATCGACACGGCGGCGCTCGGGGTCCCCGATGTCGTGCTGATCTCGCACGTGCACATGGATCACCTCCACATCCCCTCCCTGAAGCTGCTCGGTCGCGACGTCCTCGTGATCGTGCCGAGGGGTGCGGCAGCGTTCCTGCGGCGCCGCGGCTTCCGGCAGGTCCGCGAGACATCCGCCGGCGCCACGACGCAGATCCAAGGCCTCACCATCGAGACCGTTCCTGCTGTCCACAGCGGCCAACGGGGCCCGCACAGCCGAATCTCGGTCGACGCCGTGGGCTACGTGCTGCGGGCCGCCGAGGGGTCGGTGTACTTCCCGGGGGACACCGACCTCTTCCCGCAGATGGTCGAGCTGGAGGACATCGATCTCGCCCTGTTCCCGATCGGAGGGTGGGGGCCGACCGTCGGCGAAGGCCACCTCGACCCGGCGCGGGCGGTGCGGGCGACCGAGCTCGTGCAGCCGCGCCTGGTGGTGCCGATCCACTGGGGGACCTACAGCCCGGTGAGCCTGCGTCGGGGCGCTCCGGGCTGGTTGCGTGACCCGCTGCGTCGATTCGACGAGGAGCTCACCGCCTCTGGAGGTGGAGAGCGGCTCATCGCCGTGGAACCCGGTGGCGCGCTCGTCCTCCCTGCAACCGGGGGGACCGTCGCTCATCGCCCGACCTCCGACGAACCAACCCCCGGAGTCGCCATGACCGAGAAGACGATCCCATCGGAATCGACGAGGCTGCTGCGCCCCGCAGCCGACCGGCCGTCGTGGTCTCGGGTCCTGTGGCGGGTCCTCGTCGTCACGATCGTGACGTCGCTGGCGCTGTGGTTCATGGCCTGGCTGCTCGACGACTTCGACATCGACAGCCCGGCGCACGCCCTGCTCGCCGGTTTCGTCGTCGGCATCGTGAACGCGGTCGTCTGGCCGGCACTCGCCTTCGTCGTCGTGCCCCTGTCGGTGCTGACCCTCGGGATCGGGGCCATCGTCCTCGACGCGATCCTCGTGACGGTGGTGTTGGAGCTGTTGCCCGGCGTCACCCTCGACGGGTTCTGGGCGGGCCTGGTCGTCGTCATCGGGTTGGCCGCCATCTCGACGATGGTCTCCACCGCGCTGGCCCTCGACGACGATGCCTGGTTCGACCAGTCGATGGCCCGCCGCGCCCGCCGGCGAACCGAGCAGACGGACGTCCCGGGCATCGTGTTCGTGCAGATCGACGGCGTGGCCCGGTCGGTGCTCGAGCGTGCCATGAGCTCGGGCGACGTTCCGAACCTGCGTCGTTGGCTGAGCGAGGGGCGCTACGAGCTGGTCGGGTGGGAGACCGGGTGGTCGTCGCAGACCGGCGTGAGCCAGTGCGGCATCCTCCACGGCTCGGTGGTCGACATGCCCGCCTTCCGGTGGGTCGACAAGGCCACAGGGAAGATCGTCGTCTCCAACCGGCCGGCGTCGGCAGCGGCGATCGAGGCCCGGCACTCCGACGGTGAGGGTCTGCTGGCCCACGACGGCTCGAGCTACGGCAACCTCTTCTCCGGTGACGCCGAGCGGGCGGTCGCTGACCATGAGCAACGTCGCCAGGAAGAAGGAGGGCCGCGTCGGCGCCGGATACGTGGGGTACTTCTCCCGTCCTCAGCAGGCCGTCAGGACCCTCATCGCCGTGGTGGTCGAGATCGTCAGGGAACGCCGCGCCGCCCGCGACCAGCGCCGTCGCGGCGTCGAGCCCCGCGTGCGCCGCGGCTGGAGCTATGCGCTCCTCCGGTCGTTCACGACCGTCGTCAGTCGCGACGTGTGCGTGAGCGGTGTCCTGAACGACGTGTTCGAAGGGCGAGCGGCGATCTATGTCGACCTTCTCGGCTACGACGAGGTCTCCCATCACTCGGGGCCCGAGCGGGCCGACACGATGGCGGTGCTACGGGACCTCGACCGTCAGATCGGCCGCATCGAGCGCGCCCTCCGCTGGGCGACGCGCCCCTACCACCTCGTGGTCCTCTCCGATCACGGCCAGACCCAGGGCGCCACGTTCGAGGAACGCATCCGGCGAGACCCTCGCCGAGCTCGTCGGCCGGCTCTGCGGTGACGCGGCCTCGGGCGATCCCGACGCCGAGAAGGGGCGCACCGAGTCCACGGCGTGGCTCCGTCAGGCGCGGGGACCGACGAGGAGCTGGCGGCTCCGACCGCCTCGGGGCCGCCGATCGTGCTGGCGTCGGGCAACCTCGGCCTCGTCACTCTGCCCGGTGCCGACCGCCGCCTCACCCGCGAGGAGATCGACGAGCGCCACCCGAAGCTGATCGAGGGGCTGGTCGCCCATCCCGAGGTCGGCTTCGTCCTCGTCACCCGGGCGAGCGGTGGATCGATCGTGCTCGGCCGGAGCGGGAGCCGAGCCCTCGATCACGGCGATGTCGTTGGCGAGGATCCACTGGCGCCGTTCGGTCCCCGAGCAGTCGATCAGGTCCGCGAGGTCGACTCGTTCTCGACCGTCGCCGACCTGATGGTCAACAGCCGGTACGACCCCGAGCTCGACGAGGTGGCCGCGTTCGAGGACCAGGTCGGCTCACACGGCGGGCTCGGCGGGCCCCAGACCCATCCGTTCGTGATGTTCCCCGTCGAGCTGTCCGCGCCACGGGAGCCGATCTTCACCTCCGTCGGCATGCACCGCGTCCTCAAGGCCTGGTTGGCCGAGGTCGGTCAACCGGTCACCACGCCGTGGCTCGCCGACGGAGATCGACGGTGAGGGGCGGTGCCCCGCGTTCGTCAGCGACGCGTTCTCCGACGCGGCGCACGTCTCGAGTGGTGCGAACAGCACCAGCGGCACCCTCGACGCTCGTGACCACGACCGATGCGACGACCGTCCCCCTCGCCGACGGTGGTGGCGGTGCCTGCCTTCACTGGCTGACGCCCTGACACGACGAAGCCCCAGGCCGTGGGCCTGGGGCTCGTTCGTATTCAGGTCAATTGGGCACCGCTGGGTCAGGCGCTGCGGCGCCCTGCCTTCTTCTCGGGCGAGCGGCTGAGGCCGCGGCGCGCCAGTGAGCGCTTCGTGACGCGCTGGCGCGTCTTCCGTCGTGAACGTGTGTGTGATCGAGCAGTCATCCCCGCCATTGTCCCACTGTCTGGGGTCCGACGAGGCATCGGCCCGGTTCGGCCTAGCCTGCAGGTATGGCCGACTACGACATCAACTACGCCGACACTCGGTCTGACATGTCCCACGACGGGATGATCATCACCGTCGAGGTGACCCGGGACGGCACCTATCTGGGGCAGACCGCCGGGCTCGTCCCCGGCGTCGACTACCGCCGAAAGTACAAGGAAGGTCGCCGTCTCACGCTGTTCTTCGACGGCGCCGCACGGCACCTGGCCGAGCTGGTCGCCGAGGAGATCCGCTCCGGCACCTTCCGCGAGACCTGGCAGCTCGAGGTGCCGATGGTGGAGCTGAGCGCGTCGCGTGCCAACGAGCTCGCCCAGTTCGACAGCATGCACGCCGCCCTCACCGAAGGCGATCTCCTGCTGCACGTCACCACCTGAGTCACGTCCGCGGCGGGCACCGGCGAGTGTCGGCCGTCGGCTGATCCGGGCACGCCCCCACGAATGGTCGTGGGCGGAGCGGCGAGACTGCAGCGGTGACCCTCGTCCCACCGCCGACCGACCTGCCCGTCGAGCGGTGCGTCGACGATGTGCGGGTGGCGCTCGCCGAGCGCGGGAGCGCGGTGCTCCATGCCCCGCCCGGGGCGGGGAAGACGACCATCGTCCCGCTCCGGCTCCTCGACGAGCCGTGGCTCGGGGACGACCGCATCGTCGTGCTCGAGCCCCGTCGCCTCGCCGCCCGGGCGGCGGCCGACCGGATGGCGAGCCTGCTCGGCGAGGAGCCCGGTGGCAGGGTCGGCTACCGCACCCGCGACGAACGCCGGGTCGGCCCCACCACCCGCATCGAGGTCGTCACCGAAGGGATCCTCACCCGTCGCCTGCAGCACGACCCGTCGTTGCCCGGGGTCGGCCTGGTGGTCTTCGACGAGATCCACGAACGCAACCTCCAGACCGACCTGGCTCTGGCGCTCACCCTGGACGCCCGGGCGGTGCTGCGCCCCGACCTGCGGGTCATGGCCATGTCGGCCACGCTCGACACCGGCCGTGTCGCCGCGCTCCTCGGCGACGACGGGGAGCCGGCGCCGGTGGTGGCGAGTGCCGGGCGCTCCCACCCGGTCGAGGTGCGGTGGCACCCGTCTGACCCGCGCGACCGCCCCCACGACGCGGTGGCCGCGGTCGTCCGCCAGGCCCTCGGCTCCGACACCGGCGACGTGCTCGTCTTCCTCGCCGGCGCCGCCGACATCCGTCGGGTCGGCACTGCCCTGGGAGGCACGCTGCCACCCGACGTCGACGTGCGGCCGCTGTTCGGCCGGCTCGACCGGGCGGAGCAGGACCTGGCCCTGGCACCGTCGCCGCCGGGACGGCGTCGGGTCGTGCTGGCCACCGACATCGCCGAGACCAGCCTCACCGTCGACGGCGTGCGCATCGTGGTCGACAGCGGCCAGGTGCGCAGTCCGCGCTACGACGCCCGCAGCGGCCTGACCCGGCTGCACACCGGCCCCAACTCCCGTGCGTCGGCCGACCAGCGCGCCGGCCGGGCGGGGCGGACCGCGCCGGGCGTGGCCCACCGGATGTGGTCCGAGGGTGAGCACGCCCACCGGCGGGCCTTCGCCCCACCGGAGATCGAGACCGTCGACCTCGCCGCCCTGGCCCTGGAGCTGGCCCTGTGGGGCACCGACGCGGCCGACCTGGCCTTCCTCGACGCGCCGCCCCCGTCCGCTCTCGCCGACGCCCACGAGTTGCTGGTCGCCCTCGGTGCGATCGACGCCGACCATCACGTGACCGAAGCCGGCCGGGCGATGGCGGCCCTCCCCGTGCACCCCCGGCTGGCCCACATGGTCGTGACGGCTGCCGAGCGCGGCCAGGGCGGCATCGCCTGTGCCATGGCCGCTCTGCTCGAGGAGCGCGACGTGCTGAGGGGTCGGCCCGAGGAGCTGCCGGCGGGCATCGCCGACCGGGTCCGGTTGATCATCGACGCGGGGGCGAGCCACCCGGCCGTCGACCGCGGCGCGCTGCTGCTGGTGCGGCGCCGTGCCACCGAGCTGCGGAAGCGGTTGGGTGTCGCTGCCGCCGCCACCGACCCGGCGGCGGACGACCTGGCGGGCTGTGGCGCGGTGCTCGCCCTCGCCTACCCCGACCGCCTGGCCCAGGCCCGCGGGGATCGCCGCTTCCGGCTCCGCAACGGGGCGGCGGCGGCGCTGCCGTCGGGTGACCCTCTGGCGGGGGAGGCCTTCCTCGTGGTGGCCGACCTCGACTCGCCTCGGACGGGGTCGGGGCCCCGACGGGGCCGGCCCGAGCCCGGCGACGACGACCTCCGCATCCGGATGGCGGCCGGCCTCGACCGGGCCGAGGTCGACGAAGCGTTCGCCGACGCCGTCGAGGAGGTCGTGGCGCTCGGCTGGGACGATGGCCGGGACGACCTGCGCCGGCGCTCGGAGCGCCGGCTCGGGGCCATCGTGCTGGCCTCCACCGAGGGCCCGGCGGCGGCCGGCGACGCCACGACCGCGGCTCTGGTCGAACAGGTCAGGGCGACCCGCCTCGCGGTGCTCGGCCGGCGAGACGCCGACCGGGTGCTCCAGGCCCGCATCGGCTTCGCCCGTGAGGCTCTCGGTGGCGACTGGCCCGATCTCGGCGACGACGCCCTGCTCGACTCCCTCGACGAGTGGCTCGCCCCTCGGCTCGTCGGCGCCACCGGCCGCCGCGACCTCGAGCGGATCGACCTCGGCAACGTGCTGCGCGACCTCGTCGGCCGCCACCGCGTGCACGAGCTCGACCGCCTCGTGCCCACCTCGGTGGTGGTGGCCAGTGGACGGTCCGTCCCCGTCGACTACACGGGCGAGCTCCCGGCCATCGCCGTGCGTGCCCAGGAGCTGTTCGGCACCACGGTTCACCCGGCGGTGGCCGACGGACGGGTGCCGCTCGCGGTGCACCTCCTGTCACCCGCCGGACGTCCCATCCAGATCACCGCCGACCTGCCCGGCTTCTGGGCGGGATCGTGGAAGGACGTGCGCAAGGACATGGCCGGCCGCTACCCGAAGCACGACTGGCCCCTCGACCCCTCCACCGCCGAGCCCCGCCGTCCACGCCCTCGCCCTCGCTGATCGGCCGTCCCGGCTAGGTTCGCCGCCGGGGAGGTCATCATGGGACGGCTCGACGGCAAGGTGGCGATCATCACGGGCGCGGCCCAGGGCACGGGAGCCGCGCTGGCGCGCCGGTTCGCGGCCGAGGGTGCGCGGCTCGTGCTCGGCGACGTGAAGGGCGAAGCCGGCCGGGAGGTCGCCCGCTCGCTGGGCGACCAGGCCCGCTTCGTCGACCTCGACGTCCGCGACGAGGCCTCATGGGCCGAGGCGGTCCGCGTCGCCGTCGACACGTTCGGCGGCGTCGACGTGCTGGTGAACAACGCCGCGGTCCTGCTGCTCTCCGCCATCGACACCACCACCCGGGCCGACTACCTCCGCCTGGTCGAGGTCAACCAGCTCGGCCCCTACCTCGGGATCCAGGCCGTGCTCGACCCCATGCGGGCGGGTGGCGGTGGCTCCATCGTCAACATCGCCTCGACCGACGGCCTCAAGGGCATGAACGGCGTGTCCGCCTACGCCTCCACCAAGTGGGCGGTGCGGGGGATCACCAAGGCCGCCGCGGTGGAGCTCGGTCGGCACCGCATCCGGGTCAACGCCGTGTGCCCCGAGGCGGGCAACCCCAACATGAGCGCCGAGTTCATCCCCGGGAGCCCGGACCTCAGCGAGGTGCCGCACCAGATGATGCAGGAGATCCTGCGGGCCCCCGAGGACTCGCTGCCGACGAGCCGCATCGACGACGTGGTGTCGATGGCGCTGTTCCTCGCCAGCGACGAGGCCATGAGCTGCACCGGCGGCGACTTCGTGGTCGACGCCGGCCTCACCGCCGGCCGCTACCAGCCCGGCGCGCCCGGCGCCTGAGCGCCGTCGGCGTCGTCAGGCGTCGTCATCGTCGGGCGCAGACCGCTTCGTGCAGTCGAAGGCGGCCGCGCAGGGCCTCCGGCGCGGCTGTGGCCGTACCGGGACGGGTGCGGTCGGGTGCGAAGGTGGTTGCTAGACCGGTGCCATGGATTCGACCCTGGCCTGCCCGATCTGTTCGATGACCGACATCCTCACGACCCCTGAGGGGGATCATGAGTGCGTCACGTGCGGCAACGAATGGGAGTCGGGCGCCGACGCCGGAGACGGTCTCGATGACATCCGCGACGCCAACGGCACGGTGCTGCAGAACGGCGACGCGGTCGTGCTCGTGAAGGGGCTTCCGCTGAAGGGGACCGAGTCGCTCAAGATCGGCACCAAGGTCACCAACATCCGCCTCATCCCCGGCGATCACGAGATCGACTGCAAGATCAACGGCCGGGGTGTGCTGCTGAAGGCCAAGTTCGTCAAGAAGGCGTAGGACCGCCTTGCTCACTCCCCGTCGTCGTGGCGGAAGGTGGCGGGGTCCTGCCCGGCGAGGGCCGCCAGCTCCTCGGCCACCAGCCGGGTGATCGGGGCCTGGGGGCCGGTGCGCCACTCCCGCCACGGCAGCCAGTCCCACCAGCGCCCGATCTCGGCGAAGTCGACCGGGGCCGTGATCAGCTCCTCTCCCGTCCCGGCCCGGGCGACCGTCTCGGGGAACCCGGGGAACCGGGTCGTGGCGATCACGCTGCCCCCGGCCCACGTGGGGCCGTGCGACGACCCCACCCGGTTGGCCGACACGGCCGCCACGAGGTTCTCGTGGGCCCGCACCAGCGTCGTCTGCTCGAGGTGCTCGCGTGCCCGGGGCAGGTCGGAGCGCCCGGTGGGGTTCACCAGCAGCCGGGCGCCCTTCAGGGCCAGCACCCGGCACAGCTCGGGGTTGTTGTAGAAGTCGTAACAGATGGAGATCCCGATCGGCCCGATCGCGGTCTGGAACACAGGGAGCTCGTCGCCGGGCGTGAAGCGGTCGGTCTCCAACGGGATGCCGAGGTGGAGCTTGCGGTAGGTGCCCACCAGCCCGGTCGGGGCCACCAGGTTGGCCGAGTTGTGCAGCACCTCCGGGAGCTCGGCATTGCGCTCCTCGAAGCCGTACACGACGTGGACGTCATGGGTGGCCGCGGCCTCGAGCACCGCCTGCAGGGCCGGCCCGTCGGCCAGCTCGGCCTGCTCGAGGTGCCAGGCGCAGGGGGAGTGGGCCGACGCACACCCGGGGCAGTCCGACCAGGTGTCGAGGGCCAGCTCGGGGAACACGACGAGGTCGCAACCCCGCTCGCCGGCGTCGGCGATCCGGTCGAGGACCTTGGCGAGGGTCGCGGCCTTGTCCCGCGGGACGGCCTCGAAGTTCACGGCCCCCACGGTGATGGTGGTGGGCCCGAGGACCGGGTCGTCGGGTCGCCGCGGTGCTGGTGTCGCCTGTCCCCCCGGGAGGCTCATGGGCGCCGACACTAGCGATCAGGCCGGGGATCGGCCGCGGAGAGGCCGTACCGGGACGAGGGCGCCTAGTCGTCCATGAGGCCGAAGACCTCGTCGAGCACCCGACGGCCCTCGCTCATCTCGACCGGCGGCAGGTGGACGGGGTGGGCCACAGGGACCTGCGGGTCGATCACCCGGGCGGGCGGTGCCTCGGGCTCGCCCGGTGCCTCCGGCTCGATGACCGTCTCGGGCTCGATGACCGTCTCGGGCTCGATGACCGGCTCGGGCTCGATGACGGGTTCGGCGGCGATGACGGGCTCTGGCCCGAGGAGCGGTTCCGGCTCGATGACGGGCTCCGGCTCGATGACGGGCTCGGGCTCGATGACGGGCTCCGGCTCGATGAGCTCGAGCACAGCGGCGCCGCCCTCGGCGGCCATGGTGGCGTCGGTGAGGTCGAGCACCACGTGGTCGTCGGCGGCCGCGGGCGTATGTCGCGGGCGTCGCGGTGAGTCGGCGCCGGCCGGGTCGATCACCCCGACGGGCTCGATGGGCTCGACGGCCGAGCTCGGCCGGGCCGATGATCTCCGGGGTCGGCGGGCCCGGTTGGGGTGCAACCGGAGGTCGGGCCACACCGCCTCGCAGCGAGAGACGCCCGGGTGCCGGGGCATCGACCGGCCGCCGGGCGAGGGTGGGGTCGAGAAGCTCCTGGATGCGGCGCTTGAGGTTGGGCTGCCACGCTGGTGATCTCGACGCCGTAGCACGTGGTGCGGCCGTCGCCGCAGGGCTGGGCGTGGCGGACCGAGACGATGTTGTCGCGGTCCCCGCACCGGATGACGGCCTCGTCGCCCGTGGAGAGCGCCAGCTCGCTCGGCCCGACGATGGCGGCGCCGGTGATCGACACGTTCTCGATGCGCCCGGCGAGCTCCAGCGGTGGCTTCGGGCGGCCGAAGCGTCCGCGCTGGGGCACCATCCAGGTCACGTTGATGACGTCGATGCCGTCGAGCACCAGCCGCCGGCCGATGCGCCGATCGAACGTGTTCTGGGTCTGGAAGTCGACCGTCCCCATCGTGCCCCGCCCTGTCCAGTCGCCTCGGAGTGCATCCGTGTCTCCGGCAGCCTACCGAGGCCGTGTCCGGGTGGAGCGACATCCATGCCGTCGCTCCACCCGTCACGGCGGTCGAGACGGCTCAGGTGCCGGTGAAGACCGGGTCGCGCTTCTCGAGGAAGGCCCGCGGGCCCTCGGCGGCGTCCTTCGAGGACATGACCTTGCCGCCGTGGGCCATCTCGATCCCGAACGCCTCGGACTCGGGCATGGCCTCGGTCTCGCGCAGCGTGGCGAGGATGCCCTTCACCGCGAGCGGACCGTTGCGGGCGATGCGGTCGGCGATCTCCAGGGCCTTCGACAGCGCCTGGCCGTCGGGCACGACGTGGTTGATCAGCCCGAGCTCGTAGGCACGGGGGGCGGTGATGTCGTCGCCGGCGAGGAGCATCTCGGCCGCGATGGCGTAGCCGACCTGGCGGCGCAGGCGCACGGCCGAGCCGGCCATCGGGAACAGGCCCCGCTGCACCTCGGTGACGCCGAAGACGGCGGACTCGCCGGCGACGCGGATGTCGGTGCCCTGGAGGATCTCGGTGCCACCGGCGCGGGCGAAGCCCTCGGCGGCGAGGATCACCGGCTTGGTGGGTCGGTAGGTCTTCAGCCAGCCGCCGAGGATGACCTCGGGCTGGTCCTTGAAGCGCTGCAGCCACTCGTTGTCGACGATGCCCTCGCGCAGGCGGCCGATCTCGGCGAGGTCCATGCCGGCGCAGAACGTGTCGCCCTTGCCGGTGAGCACGGCGACGCGCAGGTCGTCGTCGGTGTCGAGCCGCACCCACGCGTCGTAGAGGCGGCAGAGCACCTCGGCGTTGGCGGCGTTCTTCTTCTCGGGTCGGTTGATCGTGACCACGAGGATCGGGCCCTGGGCCTCGGCGAGCACCAGCGGTTCGGACATGGGTGGTTCCCCCTCTGTGACGTGACCGAGGGACCGTACCGCCCGGGCGCACCCTGTGTGACGCCGTCAGCCGCCGGAGGCGGTGGTGGTGACCGTCGGCATCGGCACGCCCTGCTGGGTGCCGAGCCACTCGACCATCTCGTCGACCTGGCGGCCCATGAGCACCCCGGCGAAGGCGGGCATGCCCTTGTCGGTGCGGCCCTGGAGGATGACCTGCTCGGCGTTCGAGAGGTCCATCGTGGCGGTGTCCTTGCCGGGCCCTCCCGGCCGGTGGCACGACGCACAGCGATCCTCGAACACGAAGGCCGCCTCGGAGTCGTCCCTGGTGGTCGGGGTCTCGGAGCTCCCGCAGGCCGCCAGGGCGCCCGCTGCGGCTGCCAGCCCCAGAGCTACGACGAGCCCGACGCGGGCCGACAGACGGCGGTGAGGAGGGGTGTGCACGCAGGTGACGCTAGTGCTCGACCCTCCGGTCCCGATCGGGACCCGGCGCGGTCGGGGATACTTGCCCGGTGAAGATCCTGCGGGTCGTGTGGTCGTCGCTGGTCGGTGCGTTCCTCGGTCTCGTGCGGACCCGGGCCCGGAGGCTCAGGCCCCTCGACGTCTCGCCCTTCGGTGCGGCACTCGACCACACCCCCGACCTGACGTCCCTGGTGGCGGGCTCGGAGGTCGCCGACCTGCAGGCGGCGATGGGCCGGGGCGAGCTCACCTCGGAGGCGCTGACCGCCCACCTGCTGCGCCGCATCGCCCGCCTCGACGGGGATCTGTGCACGATCATCGACCTCGACCCGACCGCCCTCGACCAGGCCCGGGCGTCCGACGACCGACGCCGCGCCGGGTCCCTGCTCGGCCCGCTCGACGGCATCCCCTTGACGTTGAAGGACAACATCGCCACGGTCGGCCCGATGCGCACCACCGCCGGGGCCGTGGTGCTCGCCGACCACGTGGCCGAGGCCGACGCGCCGGTCGTGGAACGGTTGCGGGCCGGGGGAGCGGTCGTCCTGGGCAAGGCCAACCTGTCGGAGCTGGCGGGGGCGGTGTGCCGGGCTCCGGGCGTGAGCGCGGTGGGCGGGGCGACTCGGAACCCCCACGGCGCCGAGTTCTCCCCGGGCGGATCGAGCAGCGGCTCGGCCGCCGGCGTGGCGGCCGGGCTCTGCGTGGTCAGCGTGGGGACCGAGACCTCCGGCTCCCTGCTCGCTCCGGCCTCGTTCAACGGGGTGGTGGGCATGAAGCCGAGCCGGGGCCGGGTTCCCACGGACGGCATCGTTCCATTGCTCAGCACTCAGGACTCCGCCGGCCCGCTGGCCCGGACGGTCGCCGACACCGCCGTGTTGTTCGCCGTGCTGGCGGGTGTCCCGGCGAGCCCACCGCTCGATGGAGGGTCGCTCCAGGGTGTGGCCGTGGGCGTGCTCGAGGACGCCATCCGCACCCAGAAGACGCCGTTCGAGGACACCTCCGACGCCGAGGCGATCCTCGCCCGGATCCTCGACGGGCTCCGGTCGGCCGGCGCCGACCCGCTGACGGCTGCCATGCCCGATCCCGATGCGGCCAAGGAGTTCGAGGCCGCCTTCGGGAAGTTCGTCCTGGGCGGGGTGGCCTGGGACACCGTGCCCGCCCTCGCCGCGATGGGCGTGCCGACGCGAACCCTGGCCGACCTGCGCTCGTTCAACCTCCGCCATCCCCGGCAGCGCATGCCCAAGGGCCAGTTCTTCCTCGACCTGGCGGTGGTGATGGGGCTGGACGAGGAGGCGTATCGCGCTGCGGCCACCGACCTCACCCGCGAC
The DNA here is from genome assembly GCA_963702555.1 of uncultured Actinomycetes bacterium. GTDB lineage: Bacteria > Actinomycetota > Acidimicrobiia > Acidimicrobiales > Acidimicrobilacustridaceae > CAMFLJ01. The sequence goes on along the minus strand of CAVPCW010000014.1, from coordinate 211,716 downwards.
GCTGCGGCCATCCTCGACGCCACCTTCGATGCCTCGGGCACCGAGGTGCTGGTGAGCATCTCCAACCTGCACTCGCCGTTCTACGCGACGGCCGGGTACCCGGCGATCACCGTGCCCCTCGGGCTGAGGAGCAACGGCATGCCGACCGGCGCGGTCCTCATCGGCCGGCATGGCACCGACGAGACGCTGCTCTCACAGGCGTTCGCGTTCGAGCAGGCGACGAACCTCCGGGTGCCCCCACCCGAGCGCTGAGGACTGCGTTCTTGTCGCGCTTTCCTGTCGCCGGCGACAGGAAAGCGCGACAAGAACGAGGATTCCCGCTGCGGGGGCTCAGTAGGCCATGAAGAGGATGTGCTCGCGCTGGTACTCGTCGGCCAGGTCGGGGTGCTTCTCGCGGAGGTGTGCGAAGGCCTTCTCGACCAGGTCGTCCTCGTCCTCGCCGCGGATGATCTCGCCGCACGGGCAGGCCAGGGTCTTCTTCATCGGGACCTCCAAGGGCACGTCGCTGTGCCCGAAACCCTAGGGCCACGGCGGGGCCCAGGGCTCGGAACGATGCCCGCTGGGTAGGTGTCAGGCACAGCCACCACCGGAGGCACACCTGATGAGCAGCGACGACGACACCACCACCGACGATCAGAAGCCGGGCCTCGCCCAGCGGATCCACGCCGGCACCGGCGATCGGGATGCCGAAGCAGAGGCGCTGCGGCGCCGATCGGGCGACGAGGTGGACCATGACGACGCCAAGATCGCCGTCCAACGGGCCCACGGCGAGGCAGGGGCCGATCGGCCGATGGCCGTCGAGGCCCACCCGGACGAGGAGCTCGCCCTTCCGTCCGATGCGGAGGCCGTGCACGAGGAGCGGCGCGCCTGAGCGGCCGCGGGCCCTCTCGTTCAGTCGACCTTCGGGAACACGGTGCCGCTCGTCGACTCGATCTTTGCGACGAACGGCGAGGTCGAGGCGCGCAGGAGGGCCCCGTACCCGAGGCCGAACGCGATCTCCTCGCCGACGACCACGTCGTGGGTGCCGACGTCGATGACCAGGTGATCGCTGCTGGCGCCGAGGATCGTGAAGCCGGGCGGGGCCACGAGCCCGTCGGGGTCGACGTCCTGACGGCCGAGGGCGAGGATCGCCCGCCGCTGGGTGGCCGACGCCGGCGTGGCTGCATCCTTCGGTCGCACCGCACCGAACGCCGTCTGGGCCACGTCGCCCCACGGTGTGGCCGGCTTGGTCTTCACCTCGATGACCTCGGCCACCAGGCGGAACCCGTCCTGGCGGAGGCCCTCGATGGGACGGCGGTCGAGGGGGTCGACGCCGAGCAGGACCGCCTCACCGAGGCGCAGCTCGTCGATGCGGCCGACGTCGGGCGTCGACAGGGCCCACGCCAGGCTGGCCGAGTTCCCTCCGGAGACGACCGCGAGCTCGACGCCGCACGCGACCTCGACCTCCTCGGCCAGGCCGGACAGCTCGTCCATCTTCTGCTGATCGGGAACCACGCCGCTCTGGCAGGCCAGGTTCGTCCCGATGCCGGTGAGCACCAGGCCCGGGAGGTGGCGGATCGAACGGGCCATCTCGACCACGTCGACCATGGCGACACCCTCGCGGAGGTCGCCGAGCTCGACCATCAGCACCACGCCGTGGGTCGTGGCCTGCCGGGTGGCGGCCGCGGCGAGGGCGCGCAGGACGGTGTCCTCGGTGTTGAGGCTGACGTCGGCGTGGCGGACCACGGCGTCGACCTGGCTCGGCATCGGTGAGCGGACGAGGGTCAGGGGCGCATCGAAGCCGCGGTGGCGCAGGGCGGCCAGGTTCTCGACGCGGGAGTCGCCCAGGCCGACCACGCCGCCGTCGACCAGTGCCCGGGCGACGTTGGCCTGGGCCAGCACCGACTTGGTGATCCCGACGACCCGGATGCCCCGCCCGCCGAGGGCGGCGACCAGGTGGCGTGCGTTGTGCCCGACGGCCCCGAGGTCGACCTCGAGGCGCGGAGTGCTCACGTTCTGGCTGATGCGGCGGGGATGGCGGAGCCGAGGGAGGCGGTGAGCTCGGGGAAGGCGAGCAGCACCATGTCGACGAGTCGGCTGAGGGGCCGGGTGAGGGGGTCGGTGGCGGGCACACCGAGCTCGAGCTCGTACGCGATGATGGCGGCGCTCATCTCGGCGTCGGTCATGTCCTCGTGGTTCAGCGTCAGCCCGATCACCTTGGTGTCGGCGAACGACTCGATGAGGCGCACCTCGCTGGCCGCGGTCGGCATCGCCACCATCGGGAAGTCGCCCAGGACCTTTCGCTTCGGTGCGTGCTGCACGATGACGCCGGCCGGCCGGGAGCCGCGCAGGATGTGGGCCGACGTGAGGTAGGCGGGGTGGCTCAGGGCGCCCTGGCCCTCGACGATGATCACGTCTGGGTCCTCGCCCTCGAAGGCGGCCACGACCTGGTTCTCGACCTCACCGGAGCAGAACTGGGGGACGAGGGCGTCGAGGGCGACGCCATAGGTGCCGCCCTGGATGAGCGTGGTCTGGCCGGTGCCGACCATCACCGCGTTGATCCCCTGCTCCCGCAGGGCCTTCACGAGCAGCGTCGCGGTGGTGCGCTTGCCGATGGCGCCGTCGGTGCCGAGCACGGCGATGCGCGGGCAGGTCACGTCGAAGATGCGCCCGGAGAAGAGCTTGAGGTCCTTGGTCTCCTTCGGCCGGCGCACGTCGGTGATGGTCACGCCGGCCAGGAGGGCGGCGGCCACGAACTCGGCGTCGTCGTTGAGGAACTCGTGCAGCCCGTTGATCACGTGCATCCCGCGGTCGATGCCGTCGAGCAGCACCACGCGCTGGGCGGGCGACAGCAGGCCATCGGCCGGGGCCACCCCGCAGATCAGGAAGTCCGGGACGTGGCCGGCGTGGGCGATGGCCTCGCGCAGCGACGCCAGCACGGGGATGCCGTTCGGCGCGTCGTCGAGGAAGCCGCCGGCGTCGACACCGGCCCGGAGGCTGTCGATGACGCTGAGGATCTCGTAGCGCTCGGAGTGGCGGACCAGACCGTTGGCGGTCTTGCCGTCCTGCTCCCCGAACTGCCCTTCGCAGTACACGACGGCGGTGCCCCCTGCCGGGGCGGTGGCCACGGGATCGCTCCCGGGCGCGCCGAACGGGATCTGTTCCGAAGGGGACATCGACATGGAGCTCCTCAGTGCAGCCCAGAGGAGGCGACGGGACCGCGGCGGCCCTCGCGGGCGGCGGCGAGCGGGGCGGCTGCTCCAAACGTCGACAAGCTGCCGACGTGCTCAAGGTACCAGCGTGGCGCCCGGAACAGACGGGTGTTCGATCGGTTCCGGTGCGGATCGTCGTCCCGCCGGGCCCGGAGATGATCAGGCGTGCCGGTGGGTCAGGTGGGGTGGTGGTCGACGATCGTCGGGCGCCCGAGGAGGGCCACCCGGCACGACGCGCACAGCCACATCTCCGGGATCGTGCCCGGCTCGGTGGTGCTCTCCATCTCGAACACCCGGCGGCAGCGGCCGCACTGTTGGCTGCTCAGGGGGGCCTCCGGCCCGTCGCTGGTGGGGTCGTCGAGGTCTGCGCTCGTTCGGTCCGGCACGTGGTGCTCCTCTGGCTCGTGGCTCAGAAGAGGCGTCGCAGTGGCGACCGTGGATCGGTCGGGCCGAAGCGTCCCCGCCAAGTCGGGTGTGCCCTGAGCCTACGGGGGGAGGGAGCCGAACCCTTCGGGTCCGGTGAGACCTGACCACCCGACCGCTGACGAGGGTCCGAGATCGGTGACGGACGGCGCTGAGGCGCCGTCGCCCCGGCCGGTAGGATGAGGTTCCACTCCTTGGTGAGTCGCCTGGTTTGGGCAGGACGGCATACATGCCGGTCGCCCCGTGCAGGCTCGACGTCTCGACGAGGCCAGCCCCCCTGGGAGGGCACAGTGCTTGTCGAACAACGCCCGGTTCCTGTCGTGCGCGGGAGCGCGCACGTGCTCACCTGCGCCGTGCTGTCGACCTATCCACCCACCGCTTGTGGGATCGCCACGTTCTCGGCGGCCCTGTGCGCCGGGCTCGGTTCGGTGGGAATCGACGTGGGGGTGGTGGCCGTCGGGCATCCGGACGGCCCGGCCGACCCCCTGGTCGTCACCCGCCTCGACGAGCGCGACCCAGGCAGCCGGTCCGACTCCGTCGCGGTGATGGAGTGGGCCGACCTGGTGATCGTGCAGCACGAGTACGGCATCTACGGCGGGGCCGACGGCGAGTCGGTGGCGGCCCTGCTCGAGCAGGTCTCGACCCCGACGATCGTCGTGGCCCACACGGTCCTGGCCCAGCCGACGCCCCACCAGCGTGAGGTGCTCGAGCGGGTCGCTCGCGCCGCCGACGTGGTCGTGGTGATGACCGAGGTTGGTCGAGCACGCCTCATCAGCGGCTTCGCCGTGGATCCCCGCAAGGTCGTGGTGATCCCGCACGGTGCCGCAGTGGTGCCGGGCGGGGGCGTCAGGGCCCGCTCGGGTGCGCCCACCCTCCTCACCTGGGGGCTGCTCGGCCCGGGCAAGGGCATCGAGTGGGCCATCGACGCGTTGGCCCTGCTCGCCGACCTCGACCCGCGCCCGCGCTACCTCATCGCCGGCGACACCCATCCGAAGGTGGCGGCTGTCGCCGGCGAGTCGTATCGCGAGATGCTCGACCACCGGGCCCTGGCCGCCGGCCTGGGGGACTTGGTCACGTTCGACGCCGGCTACCGCGGCCTCGACGCACTCGGGGCGATGATCACCGCGGCCGACGTGGTGGTGCTGCCCTACGACTCTCCCGACCAGGTCACCTCCGGGGTGCTGGTCGATGCCGTCGCCGCCGGCCGTCCCGTTGTGGCCACGGCCTTCCCCCACGCCGAGGAGCTGCTCGCGAGCGGCGCCGGGCTGGTGGTGCCCCAGCGCGACCCCGAGGCCCTGGCCGCGGCGTTGCGCCGTGTCCTCACCGAGGACGGACTGGCCGACCGGATGGCCGCGGAGGCGCGGCGCCTCGCTCCCTCGCTCTCATGGCCGGCGGTGGCGACGCGCTATGCCGCGCTCGCCGGCTCGATGGCCGAGCAGCGAGCGGCGGTCGGGGCATGAGCACCACGGGACCGGGATGGGACCACCTGGTGGCGCTCACCGACCGCTACGGCACGTTCGAGCACGCCGAGATGGCCGAACCGCGTCGGGAGCACGGCTACTGCACCGACGACGTGGCCCGGGTCCTCCTCGTGACGGCGCGCGAGCCCAACCCCTCCCCGACATCGAGACGCTTGCGCGACGGTGCCCTGAGGTTCGTCGCCGACGCCCAGGACCCGACCGGAGCGACCCGCAACCGGCGCTCGGCCGACGGTCGCTGGCACGGTCGGCACCGGGTGGAGGATGCGTGGGGCCGCAGCCTCTGGGCGCTCGGGGTCGCGTCCCGCGGCGACGGATGGGTCGCGCAGGCCGCGCTCGCCGCCTTCGAGCGGGGAGCCGAACGGCGTTCGCGGTGGCCGCGATCGATGGCCTTCGCCGCCCTCGGCGCGGTCCCGGTGCTCACGGCCGACCCATGGAACCGGACCGCCCGCGGGCTGCTCGACCATGCCGCCATGCTCCTCGGGTCCCTCACCGGAGACAGTCGATGGCCGTGGCCCGAGGATCGCCTGAGCTACGCCAACCCCGTCCTCCCCGAGGCGATGATCGCAGTGGGAACCGTCCTCGATCGCCCCGCGCTCGTCGACGAAGGCCTCGGCCTGCTGGACTGGCTGCTCCGACGGGAGACGAACGACGGCCACCTGTCGGTGAGCTACGTGGGCGGGGCCGGACCCGACGATCCGGTGCGCGGCTTCGACCAGCAGCCGATCGAGGTGGCCGCCATGGCCGACGCCTGCGCTCGTGCCGCGACGGTCGACGGCGCACCGCAGTGGTCCGAGGGCGTCAGGATGGCCGCCGCCTGGTTCGACGGCGCCAACGACCTCGGCGTGCCGATGTGGGACCGGTCGACGAGCGGTGGGTACGACGGGCTCCTGGCCGACGTCGTCAACCTGAACCAGGGGGCCGAGTCGACCCTGGCCCTGCTCTCGACGTTCCAGCAGGCCGCGCGATCCCAGGCGGTGGCGGTGTGACCGGCGCGCCGATCGTGCGGCGCCAGGGGCTCCGTCTCCAACCCGATCCGTCCCGGGTCGTGGCGCGCCTCTTCGTCGCCGGCCAGGAGGTCGTCGGTGCGGGTGACTCGCGGGCCACCGGGGTGGTGGGACGGATCCTGCAGCTGGACGAGGCCGCGGTGGGTCATCAGCTCGCCGACCTCGAACAGCGCTTCGGGGAACGCCACCACGATCTGCGCGCGACGTTCTCCCGTCATGCCGAGCGCGTCGCCGGCCGCGTCGACCCAGACGTCGAGGTGAGCGACGAGCGCTGGCTCCTGCTCGGCGCCACCTTCACCCACGAGTACTCGCCGGAGGCCGCCTCGCTCTGCAACCCGAGCATGGCCGCCCACCCCGACCAGACGGACGTCCCGGAGGGCTCCCTCCGGTTCGTCATGACCGTCCGGGGCATCGGCGAGGGTCATCGGTCGAGCATCGGGTTCCGGACCGGACTGGTGGGGGCGGACGGCACGGTCGACGTGGACGAATCGTCGCCGTTCATCGGCTTGGGGACGGCCCATGCCGGGATCTTCGAGCGGGAGTCGTTCCGGGGCCGCCTCGTCGAGATCGGCGCCGACGTCGAGGACGCCGCCTTCGTGCTCGACCACATGGGGGACACGTTCACGATCGACGAGCTCGACGGCCGGCTCGAGACCCTTGCCGCCCAGCGCGACACCCGCCGCGACCAGTTGGCCACGGCCAAGCTCCTTCGGTCGATCGCCGCGTGCACCTACTCCATCAGCTTCTCCGCTGAGTCCGAGCTCTCGGAGCGGGTGCTGATGCCGGCGATGGCGGCGGAGGCCTACGGCATGGAGGACGCCCGCCTGGTGCGCTTCGTCGACGATGACGGGGGGGTCGCCTACTACGCGTCCTATACAGCCTTCGATGGGCTCGACGTCACCCAGCAGTTGCTCCGCACCACCGACTTCGTGACCTTCACGTCCTCGCCGATCGTCGGGGAGGCGGCGGCGAACAAGGGTCTCGCGCTCTTCCCCCGTCGCATCGCCGGTCAGTACGCTGCACTCTCCCGCCACGACCGGGAGACCAATGGCGTCGCGCTGTCCGTGTCGCCGTCACGGTGGGGGACGGCCGAGACCGTGCAGGTGCCCGACCGGGCCTGGGAGGTCGTGCAGCTCGGCAACTGTGGGCCGCCGATCGAGACCGACGCGGGCTGGCTGGTGCTCACCCACGGTGTCGGGCCGATGCGGACCTACGCCATCGGGGCGATCCTGCTCGACCTCGCCGAGCCCACGAAGGTCGTCGGTGAGCTGACCGCGCCGCTCCTGACGCCCACCGCCGACGAGCAGGACGGCTACGTCCCGAACGTCGTCTACTCGTGCGGCGCCATGCGTCACGGGGACGTCGTGGTGGTGCCCTACGGGGTGGCCGACACCTCGATCGGCTTCGCCACGGTCGACCTTCCTGCCTTGCTCGAGGAGATGGTGCCGTGACCCGGCCGGAGTGGCTCGTCGTTCTCGGCAGCTCAGCCGGCGGCATCGAGGCCCTCGCCGAGCCCAGCTCGAGCGCCTGCGTCCCGGCGTCATCAAGTTCGACCGGTCCCTTCCACGTCGGGCCGGCAGGGACCGACGAGGTCGTGCGCTGCTGCTCGCCGCCACCGAGCTGAGCCGTTCGCTCGAGGCGGAGGTCATCCCCGAGGGCGTGGAGACCGAGCAGGACAGGCTCCTCGCCGTCGAGCTCGGCATCTCGATGGTGCAGGGGTACCTGTTCGCTCGCTCGATGCCGCTGGACGACATGGCAGAGTGGGCGAAGGCACACCGGCCGATCTGAGCCGACGGCTGCCGAGGGGGTCGGGGGTGGCGTTCATCGAGATCGAGGGGGGCGTCGGTGTGCTCACCGGTGCGGGGAGCGGCATCGGCCGAGCCACCGCGCTCGAGCTCGCACGGCGCGGGATGCGCCTCGTCGTCAGCGACATCATCGGCGACCGCGCCGGCGCCCGGCCACCCCTTCATCGACATGACCGTCGACCACGTCTTCGGCGAGGTGTGGACCCGGCCCGGCCTCACCCGCAAGGAGCGGCGCTGGATCGCCATCACCGGCGTGGCGTCGGCGGGCGCCGAGATGGCGCTCAGGGTGCACGTCGGGTCGGCCCTACGCTCGGGCGACATCACCGTCGACGAGCTCCGGGAGGCGGTCACCCACTTCGCCGTGTACCAGGGCTATCCGCGGGCGACGGTCTTCAACGCCGTCGTGGAGGACACGTGGGCGCAGGTGCAGCGGGAAGGATCCGAATGACCGGTGACGGACCGACCGTCGACCGACCGGAAAGGACAGGGGGCCCTCATGGGTGAGCGGGTGCTGGGTGACATCGGGACCGAGGTCATCTTCGAGAACGAACGGGTGCGGATCTGGCGCTTGCACCTCGAGCCGGGGGAGCGCAGTGCCGTGCACCGTCATGACCTCGACTACATCCTCGTGCTGCTCGGCGGCGACCGCATCGCCGCGGAGCCCGAAGCGGACACCGAGGGACCGGTCACCGAACGGTTGGAAGCCGACGTCCTGCCCGGTGCCACCGTCTACCTCACCCGTGGCGGGGTCGAGACGGCCGTGAACGTCGGCGCCGAGCCCTACGACGAGATCATCATCGAGCTCAAGGACTGAGGCGGTGGTTCGCATACCGCCGCCGGAGCCGCTTCCCGAACTCGTGGCCCTCACCGCGCCGCCCGGCGGTCGACCACCGCTCACCATCACCGCCCTCGCCCACTGTGAGCCCCTGTTGGGGCCGTTCCTCGGCTGGGCCGCCGCGCTGGCCCTGAACGGCGTGCTTCCGAAGCGTGATCACGAGATCCTCGCCCTGCGGGCCGCGCACAACTGCCGGTCGGGCTTCGAGTGGGCCGAGCACTCCTCGTTCGGGCTCGCCGCCGGCCTCACCGATCACGAGATCGCGTGCATCGCGTCCGGCGACGACCCGGGGTGGAGTCGACGCGAGAAGCTCCTGCTGATGGCCGCCGACGAGCTCCACCGGGACTCCTCGATCACTGCCGGGACCTGGGGGGAGCTGACCGAGGTGGCCGACACCGACGAGCTCCTGGAGGCGGTCTACGTGGTCGGGCAGTACACGATGCTCTCGATGGTCGCCAACGTCGTTGAGGGCGACCCCGGGGCCTGAGGCGTCATGGAGCGGGCTCTGTCGACGCCTGCAGGTGGTCGTCGAGCCAGGGGAGGGCGTCGGCCAGCGCGTGGCCGACGAAGCCGAAGTCGTGGCCGCCGGGCCCCGAGAACTCCTGCACGCTGACGCCGGCCGACCGGGCCTCCTCCGCCAGCCGGAGAGTGGCACGCCGGGGAGCGCCGTCCCCGTTGCCCGAGCCGAACCAGCCGGCGAGCTCCGGGTAGGCCTGCCGGGACAGCAGCGCCGACGGGTCGTGGGCGGCGTACTCGGCCTCGGACCCCCCGAAGAGCGCCCTCACCGTTCGGCGATGGCCGCCGACGTCGGGATGCGAGTCGCCGGCCAGGTCGGCGAAGGCGGAGTAGCGGTCGCCGTGTCGCAACGCGAGGGTGATCGCGCACGTGCCCCCCTCCGAGTAACCGGCCAGGCCCCACGCCCGCCTGTCCGCGGGCACGGAGAAGTGGGACTCGACGAACGCCGGGACGTCGACCGTGAGATAGGTCTCGGCGGCACCGACGCACTCCGTGTCGCCGAACGCGGATCCGTTGGCGTCGACCATCACGAGGAGCGGGGCCTCCCCACCGTGGTCGGCGGCGACCCGGTCGGCGAGGCGGTCGATGCCCGCCGAGCGCGTCCAGTCGGAGGTCCAGCTGGGGGTGCCGCCGATCAGCTCCACGACGGGTCGGGGTCGGTCGGGGTCGGTGAGGAACCCGGGTGGGACCCAGACCCTGGCAGCGCGGGCGTGGAAGCCCGACGTCGTGCCCGGGATGGCGAGGTCGACCAGTCGACCCTCCTGGGCGGCCCGGCCGTCGTCGGCGACGGATCGGGCGGCCGCGCCTGCGGCCGGGTCGGCCTGTGCGAGGGCGAGCGCGGTGTCCGGGTCGAGGAGGGGGTCGGTGTGGTCCTTGCCGAGCAGGGCGGCGAGCGTGGGCCAGTACTCGTAGTGCTCGTTCACCACCAGGACCGAGACCACGAGCCCGAGGGGCAGGCAGGCGACGGCCAGGACGCGCGCCGGAGCCCACAGGCCACGACCGGCAGCCACCGCCAGGGCGGGCCCGACGAAGGGGATGAGGGCGGCGGCGTAGAACCAGCGTGGGATGTCGAGGGGGACGAGCCCGCTGGCGTGGAGCGCCAGGGCCGCGGCGGAGGTGGCCACGAGGGTCCACACCGCGGTGCGGACCGCGAGGAGACCGGAGTGGCGGCGGGCGACGACGACGATGGTCCCGAACACGGTCACGAAGGTGGCCACGGCGACGGCGACCACCGGCCACGACACCAACGAGATCGTCACCGTCACCTCCTGCCCTGTCCGGGGGCCCGAGGGCAAGGTACCGGCCACGGACCCGGAGCGGATGTCGGTGCCGAGCCCGACGACGAGATCCTCACCGTGCTCGAGGACTGACCCGTTCCGCAGGTGGATCCGGCCATCTCGGTGGGGCCGGGACTACCGTCGGACGCACGGCGTGTGGCCGCCTTCTCGCATGCCGCGTCACCGGCGGCGTCGGTCGTCGGGGCCGAACCCGGAGCTGTCAGCCGGACTCCGGGGGGCGGCGGGAGGTCGATTCCAACGGTGACCGAGGACGACACGCCGCGAGACCGTCGCATCGGCGAGCGGATCCAGATCGAGCCGATCGAGATCGGCTGGATCGTCTCGGGCACGCGCTCGTCGGGGCTGCTGCGCCGCCGCTCCAACGGACCCGTGGAGGAGCCGGGACGGGTGGTCGACATCTCTGTCACCGGCGCCGGCATCGAAGGGCCCGATCACCCGGACCTGGTGCCCCGATCGAAGGCGTCGGTGGCCTTCGAAGGCGGAGTGTCGGTCGTGCGGATACGGCGCAAGGTCGCCACGGGCACGCCGGGCGTGGCGTTCTACGGGGTCGAGCTCGAGGAGCTCGACCCCGCGCTGCGGGAAGCTTTCTACTCCGCGCTGGGTAAGGGGCGGCCGGGGGAGAACGCCTGGCGCCGGGCCTGGTGACGCCCTGCAGGTACCGTCCTGGCGACCATCTGCGGAAGGCGTGGCGTTGACCTATGAACTGACGGGCCTCGACGGGAAGGTGGCGGTCGTGACCGGCGCCGGCCGGATGCGCTCGATCGGGCGGCCCATCGCCGTGGAGCTGGCCCGAGCCGGCTGCGACGTCGTGCTCACCGGGACGGCGCGCCCACCCGAGCGGTACCCCGACGACGAGAAGGCCGCCGGCTGGCGCGACATCGAGTCGGTGGCCGAGGAGATCGAGGCCCTCGGCCGCCGGGCGCTCCCCCTGGTGTCCGACGTGAGCGACCCCGACAGCGTGGTGGCACTGGCCGATCGGGTGGAGGCCGAGCTCGGCCGGGTCGACATCGTGGTCAACAACGCCGGGGCCGCCCGGGGTGAGGACCGCGTGCCCGTCGTCGACCTCGACCTCGACGTCTGGCGCCACGTCATCGACGTGAATCTCCACGGCGTGCTCTACATGAGCCGCACCTTCGCCCAGCGCTTCCTCGCCGCCGGCACGCAGGGCTGCATCCTCAACATCTCGTCGGTCGGCGGCAAGATCATGGGCGCCCGCACCGCCGCCTATTCGGCCTCCAAGGCGGCGGTGCACGCGCTGACCTCGGCCATGGCCAAGGAGCTCGGCGCCGACGGCATCCGGGTGAACGCGCTCTGCCCCGGCATCATCGACACCAGTCGCCTCGACGACATCGGCCGGGCCGAGCAGTGGGACCGCATGGTCGCGTCACAGATCCCGCTCGGTCGGCCGGGGGAGGGCCTCGACATCGCCACGGCCGTCGTCTTCCTCTGCAGCGACCAGGGCGCATGGGTCACCGGTCAGCAGTGGAACGTCGACGGCGGTCAGCTCACGATCCACTAGCCGCCGCCCGGCTCCGGCGCCCGGCTCAGCCCGCGGCGTTCTCGTCGAGGGGCCGGCCTTCGTCGTCGCACAGCTCCGGCAGGGTGATGCCGAGCCGGTCGAGCCCGACCTGGATGCGTTCGAGGTTGTCCTGCATCGCCGAAGGACGGATGCTCCCCGCCCCGGGAGCGTACGGGTGGTCGAGGAAGCGCACCACCAACAGGCTGGACACGAGGATGGCGGTGACCGCGCCGACCTGGACGGCCTGCACCAGGGCGCCCTCGCCGCGGTCGGCGAAGAAGAACACGAAGGCCAGCACCACCCCGGCGGAGATGAGCAGCATGAACCAGAGCGGAGCGGGGATCACACCGTCGACCGCCGAGATCCGGTCGAGGCGGGCGGCCTCGCGCTCCGAGGTCTGATCGAGCCACTTGGCGTAGGCCGCGTTCTGCGCGTCGGTCTCGGGCTGGATCTGGCGGAAGGTGGCGAAGATGCGCGGGCCCCACGGGTTGACCGGCGGCGCCGACCCCGACTCCATCGCCGGCCACTCGAGGCTGATGACGGCGCGGCCGTAGCAGACCAGTTCGGAGCCGAGCGCGAGCTGCTGGCCAGGCGGGAGGAGCTGGGCCGTCTCGATCTGCTGGGCCACGAGCTCGGCCTCGGTGTCGGCGCCCGACGAGGTGCCGTCGTAGGCGGCGAACGCCAGGTAGATCATGAACGCCAGCAGCACCGCGAACGAGGTCGCCAGGATTCCGAACACCCCGGCCGCCCGGCCGGTGTCGGCGAAGTGCCCGCCGTGGGGCGCCCAGCGGCGGATGAGGAGCAGGGCGAGCACGGCGACGGCGGTCGCCGTCACCACGATCGCCGCGGCCCACCAGAGGTTCATCCCCCGACCCCGTCGAGCGACGGGGCCGGGAGGACCGGCCCGCTCAGTCGACGTACATGCCGCGTCGGTCCTTGGCGACGTACGCCAGGATCAACGCCAGCGGGAAGAAGAAGAGGCTGAGGATGAAGTAGCCGATGAAGCTGTGGCCCTTCCGTCCCGCCACGCGCGCCGGCCAGAAGGCCAGCGCGATCCAGATGAGCAGGACCAGGAACGCCCCGATCCATGCACCTACGGATGCTGCGAGCACCATGTGTCACTCCCGTCTCTCGCGAGGCGCCATCGTCGGTGGGAGTGGGCGCGGCGTCGTCACCCGGTGGGGGTGAGAACGGACGGGCGGCGGGACCGAGCGGGGTCACGGGGCCGCAGGGAAGAGCGTGCGCCACGCCTCACCCAGCCGCACCGGGAGCCAGATCAGGCGGCCGACCGGGTCCCACGGGCCCAGCCACCACTGCCAGACGAGGTCCTTGTGCAGTGCCCGGCGCTGACCCATGCGGCGGTGGATCACGATCACGAGGGTGAGCAGCACCAGGGTGCCCACCGCCGAGGTGATGGTCGACACGATGGGCCACGGATCGTCGAGGCCGAGCAGGATCACGAACGCGGCGAGGCTGAGGTGCACCAGCGTGGCCAGCCACGCCACGAGGTAGGCGACGCCGTCGATGCGGCCGTCGAGGACCGGCCCCTGGTGGGGCGGGGGGAACTTCACCCACTCCCACGCCCGACGGAGGCGCGACGGCTTGCCCGGCAGTCACCTGCCAGATCCTGCGGTCATCACGGAGTCCTCTCGTCGGGCGGGGAAGGGTCGAGGTCGGACCGGCCTAGCAGCGGCGGCGCTGCTTCTCGTGGGCCTCGGTCGGCTTGGGCGTGGCCGGCAGGCCGGCCTGGTCGAGGTACGTGCACGCCTCTGCGATGTTGATGAGCAGCATGTCGGCCTTGTCGCGGCTGAAGTCGTTGCGCACCACGACCCGCAGGATCCGCACGTGCTCGGCGTCCGGGGGCAGCGTGTAGGCGGGCACGATCCAACCGTTCATGCGCAGCCGGTCGGCGAGGTGGTACTCGTCGAACGCCGCACCCTCCTTCAGGCGGAAGGTCACCACCGGCTCGGCGAGTCGGGGGTTCAGGATCTCGAAGCGGCCCGTGGCCTCGAGCTTCTCGTTGAGGTACTTGGCGTTCGCCATCATGTTGCCCACGATGGCCTTGTAGCCGCTGAAGCCGAGTCGCACGAACAGGTAGTACTGGGCCTGGATCATGGCGCTGGCCCGGGAGAAGTTGAACGTGAACGTGGGCTGGGCGCCGCCGAGGTAGTTCACCTCGAACACGAGGTCCTCGGGGAGGTCCTCGCGGTCGCGGAAGACGAGCCAGCCGATGCCCGGGTACACCATCCCGTACTTGTGGCCGGAGGCGTTGATCGACTTCACCTGCTCGAGCCGGAAGTCCCACACCTCCTCGGGGTGGGCGAAGGGGGCGATGAAGCCGCCGCTGGCGCCGTCGACGTGGAGCGGGATGTCCCAGCCCTTCTCCTTCTTGATCCGCACCAGGAGGTCGTTGATCTCCGAGATCGGGTCGTTCTCGCCGATGAACGTGGTGCCGAGCACGGCGCCGACGGCGATGGTGTTCTCGTCGATGTGGGCCTCGACATCGTCGGGGTGCATGACGTAGTGGTCCTTGCGCATCGGGATCTTGCGCATCTCCACGTCGAAGTAGCGGGCGAACTTGTCCCACACGATGTGGGTCTCGGCCCCGAACACCACGTTGGGCTTGTCGGTCGGGAGCCCGGCCGCCTTGCGGCGGTTCCGCCAGGTGAACTTGTGGGCGAGCAGGCCCGAGCATGATCGCCTCGGACGAGCCGATGGTGGCCACGCCGACCGAACGGTCGATGTCGGGGGCGTTCCAGAGGTCGGCGAGCATGCGCGCGCAGATCTCCTCGATGTGCTCGGCCACGGGGTACTCCTCGTGGTCGATGTGGTTCGTGGCCCGGGCCTCGATGATGAGTGCGTCGGCCTCGGGCTCCATCCAGGTGGTGACGAACGAGGCCAGGTTCATCGACGGCTGACCGTCGACCTTCAGGCCGAGGTGGATGAGCTCGTAGGCGTCGCGGGCGGGCATGCCGCCCTTCGGGAACTCCCGGCGGGGGAGCGGGTCGCGGAAGTAGCGGTTGGCGGGCAGGTCGTCGTTCAGGTCGTTGGCCATGGGAGGTCCTCTGCTGGTGTGGGTCGAATGGGTCGGATCGAGCGATGGGCGGTCAGGTCGGCTCGGGCACCTTCAGCAGGAGGCGGGCTCCCCAGAAGAAGCAGAGGCCGCCGAGGCAGGTGCCGCTGTTGGCGATGGAGGCGTCGAGGAAGGTGTCGGTCGAGGGGAGGACGAGGGCGGCGACGGCGGAGAACATGAAGAAGATCGAGCCCGCCATGTTGATGATCGAGATGCGCCAGGGGATGTCGTGGTGCCGGATGCAGACGGCGCAGCGGCACACCGACCAGATGGCGAGCTCGCTCGCCACCAGGAAGCAGATCGACCCGATCATGTCAGGTGTCCAGATCAGGAGGTTCTGCTCCTGGACCGACAGACCCGACTGCATGGCGTCGTAGGTGTTGATGTTGAACCAGATCGTGCCTGCGGACTGCACCAGACAGGCCCACGCATCGATGTTGTCGTACTGGACGACCCGGCGGAGTCCCTGCCGTGTCGGCCGGCCGGCCTTCACGGCCTGGGTGAGCTGTCCGAGGCCGGCAGAGGTGAAGAAGATCGAGCCGACGAAGAACACCACGCCCGGCACGCCCGCGGGCACCGCGGAGGCGAACCCGGGCACTGCGGCCACCGCGAAGCACGCCGAGCCGACCATGAACAGCACCGCCACCCACCAGGCGAGGCCGAAGCGCGCGACGGACGAGGTGACACCGCTGCGGTCATCCAGTTCGACCTCGGCAGAGGTCATTGCGTCCACCAGATCCTCCCCGGACTGCCACGCGTGGGGCGACCCTAGGGACGCGGTGCCGGAGCGGTCCTCATACGAACCGGGTGAAGCCCCTCCGGTGGCGCCGGATCAGGAGGGGGCGTTCCAGCTGGTGACGCCACCCTGCGTGTAGCCGAGGTCCTGCCACGGCGGCAGGTTCTCCGGCAGGGGCAGCGGCACCACGCGTGCGCCGCGCTCGGCCAGCAGCCGGTCGAACGCCGCCCTGTCGCCGTTGAAGGGGGTGCCGTCGCCCGCGATGAAGCCGTACATCTCGCAGCCGTCGGGCCCGGCCTCCCAGGGCCCGAACGTGTCGCCCCATTCGAGCATCACGTGATCGCCGGCCTTGAGGAGGCGGTCGCCGCAGCGCACCTCGCCGGCAAGGATGAGCACCGAGTGGTCGCCGTTGTGGCCGTGGTCGGGGCCCATCGCACCGGGCTCCCACGTGTTCCAGAAGGCGGAGAACCGAGGTGTCACCTCGATCCACTTCTCCCAGATCGAGGCGGTGTGGCCGTCGGCGAACTCGAAGCGCCACATCTCCTGCGACGGCACCTCGTCGAGCGCCTTGATCGTCGGTCCACCGCGCATGGGGATCTCCTGTTCGCAGGTGACGGAGGGGGCGATCCTAGGAGGAGTCGTGCTCCCCGGTCGGCTGACGGCCCTCCGCCTCGACGCGGCGTCGCTCCACCGCGATGCGGGAGGCGCCGATGATCACCTTCACGAGGACGCCCACGATGAGCAGGTCGATCACCATCTGGACGGTGACGGCGATGCGCGTGCCGTCGGTGAGCGCGGTGATGTCGCCGAAGCCCACGGTGGAGAGCACGGTGACGGTGAAGTAGAGGCCGTTCACCTTGGTGATGGGCTCGGAGAACCCGGACGGGTCCGACACCGACAGCCCGACGTAGAAGAGTGCGAACACCACGATCACCAGCGGGACCACGGTGGCGAGGGTTTCGGCGGCCCGCAGCTGCGGCATCGGCGAGTCGAGGATCCGCTTGACCTGGTAGGCGAAGAGCGCGGCGAAGCCCACGAAGCCGACGGCGAGGAAGGCGAGCCCGGTGGCGTCAGCGTCCTGGCCGATCGGCACGGCGAAGTAGGCGACCAGCAGGAACGTGGTGATCCCGAGGATGCGGGCGATCGACCGGATGAGCAGCATCCGTCGCTGATGGCGGGTCAGCGTGAACGCAACCGGGGCCGCCACCGGGCGCTCGTCGTCGGGCTCAGGCGCCATCGGGCTGGGCAGCCGGCACGGCGGCCGGCTTCGGGACGGGCATGAAGCGGACGCTGGCCACGTAGGCGACCACCACCGCCACGATGATGAGCGGCATCAGTGCGATCTCGTCGGCCTGGAGGAAAACCGCGGTGAGCAGCACCGACGTGAGGGGCAGACCGAGCATGGTGACTGCCATGGCGCCGATGCCCATGGCGACGCCGGCGATCATCGGCAGCCCCGCGAAGTCGGAGAGGGCGATGCCGCCGGCGGCTCCGATGAACATGGCCGGGAACGTGGGGCCGCCGCGGAAGGCGCTCAGCGAGAGGCAGTAGGCGAGGCTCTTGAAGGCGATCAGCGCGATCAGCGCCCCGACGGTCCATGCCTCCGCGTTCAGGATCAGCGGGCCGAGGGCGGCCTCACCGGAGAACAGCACCTGGTCGGTGCCGTGGTCGGTGACCGCCTCGAAGGCGATGGCGGCCAGGGCCACGCCGAGGCCGACGAGCGGGGTGAGCACCAGTCGGCGGCCGGCGACCACCGGCTCGAGGCGCTTGGCCCCGACCTTGATGGCGGTGCCGAGCGCGGCGGCGAGGATGCCGATGGCGATGGCCCAGAAGAACTGCGAGACGCGGATCTCGGTGAAGGCGGGGATGCCGTCGACCGCGAGCTCGAAGGTGCCGAGGCCGGTGATGGCGTTGAGACCGAGGAAGATCAGCGATCCGACGCCGGCCGCCAGCAGGCCCGGCACCAGCACCACGCCCATCATTGGCCCTGCCAGGCCGGCGACCTCCATGAGGAGGAAGGCACCGAGGATGGGCGAGCCCAGAAGGGTGCTGACGGCGGCGAAGCTGCCCGCGGCCCCGATCACGAGCACGGCCTGCGCGGGGGCGTCCTTCTTCGCGAGCCGCACGATCAGCACGGCGAGGCCGCTGCCGATGGCGATGAGCGGGGCCTCGGGGCCGACCACGGCCCCCAGGGTCAGGGAGGCGAAGGCGGCGAGGATGATGCCGGGGAGGAACGAGGCCTCCGGGGCGCCGTCGTTCTTGAACCCGTCGGCAGGGGAGTGGCCACCGGTGCCGGGCAGCTTCTCGATGGCGAGGGCCACGAGCAGGCCGCCGACCACCAGGAAGGGGATCGGCCACCATGCCGGCGTCGAGTCGAAGCCGAGGTCGACCGGAAGGGTGGTGAAGACCCACTCCTGGCCCTTCGTCGTGAGCCCGAGGAAGCCGTACGCCACCGCCGCCACCGGCACGCCGACGATGGCGCCGAGCAGGAGGATGGCGATGTAGCTGCGCTCCCGCAACAGCTGGGTGGGGTCGGTGAGCGCCGGGGCGGCCGGCTGCGGCGCGGGGGCGTCACCTCCCGTGGGTGCGGTCACGTCGTTGCTCCCGTTCCTCGTTGCGACTGGTGGCAGTGCTTCGCCTTGCGCCCGCTTCCGCAGGGGCAGGGGTCGTTGCGTGCCGTGTTCGCTATCACACCACGTACCTCGTCGGCGTACCTCCCGGCGCGCAGCAGGTCGGCCATGATCGCCATCAGTCCGCCGATGTGGCCGAAGTAGGCCTTGTAGCCCGCGCACAGGTAGTTGAGGCCCGGCTCGCCGTCGGGAGTGAGCGTGAACCGGTTCTTCGGGCACTCGCCGTTGCAGGCGAAGCGCACGTCGCAGCCCCGGCAGTACGCCGGGAGCGTGTCGCGCTTCGCCGCGCCGAACGCCCGCTGCTTCGGGGAGCTGACCAGCTCCACCATGGTCGTGGTGGTGATGTTGCCGAGGAGGTGGGCGGGCTCGACGAAGTGGTCGCAGGAGTAGACGTCACCGTTGTGCTCGAGGGCGAGAGCGTCGCCGCAGGTCTCCTTGAAGATGCACAGCGACGGGGGCACGCCGAGCCAGGAGGCGAGAGCGGTGTCGAAGTGGCTGACGAACACCTCACCGACGTCGCGGACGACCCACTCGTCGAACACGGCGTTCAGGAACGCGCCCCACCCTTCGGGGTCGACCGATCGGTCGGTGACCGTGTCCCCCTCCTGGAAGCCCGTGTCGTTGTCGCGCTCCACGATCGGGATGAGCTGGATGTGGCGCAGCCCGAGGTCGTCGCGGAAGAAGCGGTACACCTCCACCGGGTGCCCCTGGTTGGCCGCGTTCACCGTGCACAGCACGTTCGTGTCCACACCGTGGAGGCGCAGCAGATCGAAGCCGGCCATGACCTTGTCGAACGTCGGCTCGCCGCGCTTGTCGACCCGGTAGGCATCGTGCAGCTCCCGCGGGCCGTCGATGCTGATGCCGACCAGGAAGTCGTTCTCGACGAACAGGCGGCACCACTCGTCGGTGAGCAGGGTGCCGTTGGTCTGGATGGTGTGGAGGAAGGTCTGCCCCGGCCGGCGGTGGCGCTCCACCGCCGCCAGCGCCCGGCGGAAGAAGTCGACGCCCATCAGGGTCGGCTCGCCGCCCTGCCAGGCGATGGTGACCTCACCCGGCCCGTGGGCGGCGAGCAGTTGCGAGACGTACGCGTCGAGCACGTCGTCGCTCATCCGGAAGCGGTCGCCGGGGTACAGCGACTCCTTCGACAGGAAGAAGCAGTACGTGCAGTCGAGGTTGCAGATGGCGCCGGTGGGCTTGGCCAGCACGTGGAAGGCCCGACCGGGCGGTGCGGCACCGGCCGTCGGGGTCCCCATGGCTAGATGCCGCTCTCCGCCGTCACCCGGCCGTCGGCGATCGCCTGCACCAGCGCGGCGTGGTCGCGCTCGTTCTGGTCGGCGTAGGCCGACGCGTAGCCGGCGAGTGCCTTGTCGAGGGTGCTGCTCTTGCCGACGTAGGCGGTGATGGCATCGCGGTCCCCCGTGCAGGCATGGGCTCGCGCCAGGGTCCATCCGCAGATCTGGCCGTAGATGCGGAGGTGGGCTTCGTCCATCGTGGCGATGTCGGCCGAGGCCTTCCAGTCCCACAGCTGGCGGATGTAGAAGTCGACCGTCCCGTCGGGGCCCTCGTTGCGGACCCACCCGAGGAAGGGGTCCGAGGTCGCCTGCATGAGGCTCTGGCCGGCGACGACCCGCTGACCGTGGTTCTCGAACGTGGAGGCGCCGGCGTAGGGCTCGAGCACCGACGCCTGGGCCTGCTTGACCTGCAGGAAGAGGGGGTCCTCGTCGTTCCGTCCGGTGAGGAGCACGACCCACGCCCGGGTGCCGACGCTGCCGACGCCGACGACCTTCCGGGCGACGTGGCGGTAACGGTAGCGGCCGAGCAGCTGCTGGTTGCGGTAGAGGACGGTCTCGGCGTACTGCTCGAGCAGGTGGCGCACGGTCTGGTCGAGCTCCTCGCCGGAGACGTCGCCGAAGATCTCGTAGGCCGGGACGAGGAGCGGCGGATCACTCACGAACTGCAGCTCGCCGTCGACGACGTGGGTGAGGCGGGCCAGTGCCTTGAACCGGTCCTTGCGCTTGGCCTTGGCGACGCCCTTCTGCATCTGGGCCAGCACCTTGGCACTTGCTTCCTGGCCGACCCACGCCTCGAGCATGTCGAGGTCGAGCCGGACCGACCACAGGTCGAGGTCGGTCCTTGTCGCGAAGTCAGCCATCGCCCGTCGATAGGACTCCACCACGCCGGCCACGATCGAGCTGCGGACCGGTGCCGGGAAGCTCAGTTCCCGCCCGGCGATCTCGAAGCTGGCGACCAGGCGCTGCAGATCCCATTCGAAGGGGCCGGGGAGGGTCTCGTCGAAGTCGTTGAGGTCGAACACCATGCGGCGGTCGGATGCGGCGAACCCGCCAAAGTTGGACAGGTGGGCGTCGCCGCAGAGCTGCGACTCGATGCCGGTGGCGGTGTCCTGGGCGAGGTCCCAGGCCTGGACGGCAGCGGCCCCCCGGTAGAACGCGAACGCCGAGGCGGCCATGCGGCCGTAACGGATCGGGACCAGCTCCGGCACGCGGCTCGTGGCCTGGGCCTGGAGGATCTCGACGGGGTCGGGCCGGCCGGCGGCCGGTGCCCACTCGCCGAACGACGAGCGGGGTCGGGTCTTGCGGGCTGCTCGGCCGACGGCCTTGGGGTCGTGCTCGGTCATCGGTTCCTCCGGTCGGCGTGGCCCAGGAAGATAGGTCGACGGGCCGGGCCGCATCGTCATCCCGATCGGGTGAGGGGTCAGCCCTCGATCAACCCGAGCCGGCGGGCCTCGGTCACGGCCTCGGCCCGTGAGGACACGCCGAGCTTTCGGTAGACGGCGACGCAGTGGGTCTTCACCGTGTTGCGGCTCACGTGCAGCTCCGCCGCGATCTGGGGGAGCGAGAGGTGGGTGGCGAGCAGCGGGAGGAGGCGCCGCTCGGCCGCCGTCAGCGGGGTGATGGCGAGGTTCGATCCGGTCGGCCCCTGGGCCAGGAGCGCCTCGACCCGGTCGAGCTCAGCGGCGAGTGCGTCGGACAGCGGGTGTTGGCGGTGCACCCTGCGGGCCTCGTTCAGGTGGCGCCGGGCCTCGGCGCCGTTCTGGAGGGCGTGCTCGGTCTCGGCCAGGAGCTGATGCCCGAAGACGCGGGTGCGGGGGGAGTCCTCGCCGAGGCGGGCGAGGGAGGTGTTGACGACGTCGACGCCGTGGAGGGCCCGGTCGGTGTCGCCGGTGCGGGCCGCGATCAGCGAGTCGGTCGCGTACACGACAAGGAGGGGTACGACGTGGGCGAGCTCGTGGCGGTCGGCGACGCGGCGCCCGGCGTCGGCGTAGCTCAACGCGGTGGGCAGGTCGCCGTCGCGGAGGTGCAGCCAGCCGAGCATCAGCAGGGCCCCGGCCTCGAAGCCCGGGATGCGGTGCACCTGGCCGACCGAGGTGAGCAGGGCGGTGCGGGCCTCCTGGTAGCGACCGAGCTGCATGAGGGCGGTGCCCTGGACAGCGAGGGCCATGCCCCACCACGGGTTCACCTCCGGCCCACCCGACTCGATGACGAAGGTCGTGTTGCGCATCACCCCGTCGAGGCCGTCCTCGCCGATGATGCCGGCGATGAGGGCGAGCGCCACGTCGACCGAGCCGGTGCCATCAGCGAGGGGGCCGTCATGACCGAGGGAGATCGCACTCGACAGCGCCCCCCGGATGCGGGTGACGTCGCCGTCGGCCAGGGCGGACCAGGCCATGGCCACCGCGCCGTCCGCGGTGCTCATGACCGTCGACTCGTCGAGGAGGGCGAGGCGGCGGGCCAGCACCCCGGGCCGACCGGCGAAGGTGAGGGTCACCGCCTGCTGCTGCACGAGGGCGGCGGCCCGTCGGCGGTCGCCGGCCCCGATGGCGTGGTGGATCGCCCGGTCGAGGTCGTCGTGCGCCTCAAGCACCGCGGAGGCCCGGCGGTGGAGGGCCGCCAGCCGCGCCGGGTCGCGCTGGGCGAGTCGGGAGATGAGCAGCTCCTCGAAGAGGTGGTGGAAGCGGTACCACTCCCGGTCGTCGTCGAGGGCGATCAGGAAGAGGTTGCCGGTGGCCTCCACCGCCGCCAGCTGACGTCCCGAGTCGGCACGATCGAGCACCTCGTCGAGGAGCGCAGCGCTCATCGGCGCGAGGATCGAGGACTCCTCGAGGAAGCGGGCGGTGTCATCGTCGAGCCCGTTCAGGACCTCCTCGACGAGGTAGTCGGCGACCAGGCGGTTGCGGCCGGTGATGGCCGCCGGGTCGCCGTCGCGGTCGCGGCCGGCGAGAGCGGCCAGGTGGATGCCGCCGGCCCAGCCCTCACAGCGCTCGACCACCTCGATCAGGCGATCAGGCGGGACCGAGACCGCCATGGCCGAGAACACCCGGCCCGCGTCCTCGACGCTGAAGGCGAGGTCGGCGGGCCCGATCTCGACGACCTGATCGCTGAGGCGTCGCTTCGCCAGGCCGACCGTCGGGATCGTCCGGCTGAGAAGGGCGACGACCCCGTCTGTGGGGACTCCTTCGACGATGGAGGCGAGCACGCCCAGTGCCTGGTGGTCGCGCACCAGGTGGACGTCGTCGAGGACCAACACGAAGGGGCGGCTGTGGTCGAGGATCTCGAGCAGCGCGGGCACCAGCTCCAGATGGGGAGAGCGACCCGGGCTCGAGAGGAAGCGGACGTCCTCGGTGTCGAGGAGGTCCCGGTCGGCGAGCGCAGTGGCGATGTGGGCGACGAGGTGAGCGGCGTCGTCGTCGAGAGCGTCGAGGCTCACCCAGGCGAAGGGTCGCCGGTCGGCGAGGTCCCACTGGGCGGCGAGGATGCTCTTGCCGTAGCCGGCAGGGGCGGTGACGGCCACGATGCTGCCGGGGGCAGCTGAGACCAGCCGATCGACTGCGGCCGGGCGGGCGACCACGTTGGGGGCGAGGACCGGCGGCCGACAGGTGGCGGAGCGGACGGTGCCTCCGGTGCCCGCCACCGTCGACGCGATGTCGCCCCCTACCGCCTCGTTGGTCATGGATGATGAGCCTAATCATGTGAGGACGTCGGCTTTCCGTCCGGGGCGAAGATCGTCACCCGCATCGGGTGACGACCCCGGCCCTCCGCAGAGGCCAACATGGCGGAGGTGGCGCGGGTCGTTCGCGCCCGAGGGAAGTGGGAGACATGGGACTGCGTGACCGGGTCCGCGGCGGTGGCAACGATGCCCGTCGCTACCAGATGCGGGAGAAGCTCATCTCGATCGGCGACGACTACTGGATCGAGGACGACGGTGGTGACAAGGCCTACAAGGTCGACGGCAAGGCCGTCCGCCTCCGCGACACGTGGGTGCTCGAGGACGCCTCCGGCAACGAGGTCGCCACGATCCGCGAGCGGAAGCTGAGCGTCCGTGACGCCATCACCATCGAGCTCGGCGGACGCAAGGCCGTCGTGAAGAAGGCTCTGGTCGGCATCCGTGACCGCTTCGAGATCGACGTCGACGGTGGCTCGGACCTGAAGGCACACGGCAACGTCGTCGACCACGAGTACGAGATCGAGGGTCACGACGGCACGGTCGCCACCGTGTCCAAGAAGTGGTTCCGGGTGCGCGACACCTACGGTGTCGAGGTCGCCTCCGGAGCCGATCCGGTGCTCGCACTCGCCATCACCGTCGCCATCGACGCCCTCGCCCACGACCACGGCTGACCGCCCGACCGACTCCCTCTCAACCACGGAACAGGAGCACTCCCATGCCCGCCGGGTTCAACGGCAAGATCGACATCGACATCCGCGACTCCGAGCCGGACTGGACGCCCTTCCTGGCGCCCAAGGCCAAGCCCGGGTCGCCCAACGTGCTGCTGCTGGCGTGGGACGACCTCGGCTTCGCCACGATGGACACCTTCGGTGGCCCGGTGCAGTGCCCGAACATGGCCCGCATCGCCGAGCGGGGCGTGACGTTCTCGAACTTCCACACGACCGCCCTGTGCTCGCCCACCCGGGCGTCGCTGCTCACCGGCCGTAACGCCACCACCAACGGCATGGCCACCATCGCCGAGTTCGCCTCCGGCTACCCCGGAATCTCCACCCGCATCCCGTTCGAGAGCGGCTTCATCTCCGAGGTCCTCGCCGCGCAGGGCTACAACACCTACTGCGTCGGCAAGTGGCACCTCACTCCCGGTGAGGAGTGCAACCTCGCCGCCTACAAGGGGCGCTGGCCCCTCGGCCGAGGCTTCGAGCGCTTCTACGGGTGGCTCGGGGGCGAGACGAACTCGTACTACCCGGACCTCGTGCACGACAACCACCCGGTCGAGCCGCCGGCGCGGCCCGAGGACGGCTACCACCTCGCCGACGACATGGCCGACAAGGCCGTCGAGTTCATCCGCGACGCCAAGGTCATCGACCCGGACAAGCCCTTCTTCATGTACCTGGCGCCCCAGGCCGGTCATGCCCCGCACCTGGTGCCCCTCGAGTGGGCCGACCGCTACAAGGGCGTCTTCGACCAGGGCTACGAGGCCATCCGCGAGGGCATCCTCGAGCGCCAGATCGCCCTCGGGCTGATGCCCGAGGGCACCGTGCTCTCGCCGATCAACCCCCACGGCGAGCCGGGCCGCACCGGCCCCGACGGCCAGCCCTGGCCGATGCTCGACACCGTCCGGCCGTGGGACACCCTCAGCGACGACGAGACGCGCCTGTTCACCCGGATGGCCGAGGTGTTCGCCGGCTACATCTCGTACTACGACGACCGCCTGGGCCGGGTGCTCGACTACCTCGAGGAAGTCGGGCGAGCTCGACAACACGCTGGTGATGGTGGTCTCCGACAACGGCGCCAGCGGCGAGGGCGGGCCCAACGGCTCGTTCAACGAGTGGCGCTTCTTCAACGGCGTCCCCGACACGACCGAGACGACCCTTCCCCACATCGACGAGCTCGGCACCGCTGCCTCGAACAACCACTACAACACCGGCTGGGCGTGGGCCCTCGACACCCCGTTCCCGTACTGGAAGCGCTGGGCGGGCGAGGAGGGCGGCACTGCCGACATGCTCCTCGTGTCGTGGCCGGCGCAGATCGCGCCGAGCGACGAGGTGCGTCACCAGTACGTGCACGCCGTCGACATCGTCCCGACGGTGTACGACCTGCTCGGCATCGAGCCGCCGGAGGTCATCAACGGCTATCCGCAGATCCCGATCGAGGGGGAGAGCTTCGCCTCGGCGCTGCGCGACCCGTCGGTCCCCGGCAAGCGGACGCAGTTCTACACGATGCTCGGGCAGCGGGCGCTCTACCACGAGGGCTGGCTGCTCACCACGGTGCACCCGCCGCTCAGCAGCTGGGGCAACTTCGAGAAGGACGAGTGGGAGCTCTTCCACCTCGAGACCGACCGGTCGCAGTCGAACAACGTGGCCGCCGACCACCCCGACCTGGTCGAGGAGCTGAAGGGGCTGTGGTTCTATTACGCCGGTCGCTACAACGGCCTTCCCCTCGACGACCGCTCCGCGCTCGAGCAGGTGCTCTCGGAGCGGCCCCACGGGGCTCCCGACCGCGACCAGTACGTCTTCTACCCGAACTGCGCCGACGTGCCGGAGTCGGCCGGACCGCAGATCCCCGGCCGCTCGTACACGATCGCCGCCGGTGTCACCGTCGACTCCTCCGAGGTGGAGGGTGTCATCTGGGCTGCGGGTGGGGTGCCCGGTGGGCACTCCCTCTACGTCAAGGACGGCGTGCTCCGCTACACGTTCAACTGGGTGGGCACCCACCTCCAGGACGTGATCGCCACCGAGCCGCTGACCCCGGGCGCCCACGTCTGTGTGGCCGAGTTCGTCGCCAGCGGGCCCAGCCAGGACCCGACCATGCCGGGCGCGGCCGGCACGCTCACCCTCTACGTCGATGACGCGGCGGTGGGGTCGGCGCCACTGATCACCCAGCCGGGCTACTTCTGCCTGACGGGCGACGGCATCTGCGTCGGCCGCGACAGCGCGTCAGCGGTGACCCCCGAGTACCAGGCCCCGTTCCCCTTCACCGGCGGTTCGATCGACAAGGTCGTGGTCGACGTCAGCGGCGACCGCTACGTCGACCACGAGGCCACCGTGCGGGGCTGGTTCCTGATCGACTGATCGACACTCAGCCCTTCGGGGCGTTCGCGAAGGCATCGGCCATGTCGGCAACCGACGCGAAGTAGGCGTCGGTGCCGACGAGGTCGGTGATCCCGAAGCGGTCGAGCTCGGCCCGGGTGCCGGGGAGGGCTGCCGCGAACACCAGCCTGGTGTCGGCCTCCTGCAGCTCGGCGTGGAGCTGCTTCAGCGTGTCGGCGCCGGTGTAGTCGACGTCGGGCAGCGCGGACAGGTCGAGGCAGAGCCACCGCACGGGCCCGGCCTTCTCGTCGTGCACGAAGGCGAGGATCTCCTCGCTGAACCACGTGGCGTTGGCGTAGTAGAGCGGCGCGGCGAACCGGTAGACGACGAGGCCGTCCTCGGTGCGCGCCCCAGGGGCAGTCGTGGTGGGCACGAAGCCGCGGCCCTTGGCCTCGGGCTCGAGCACGGCGGTCGGCGGCCGGTAGGAGCGGCGGATGTGGTCGATGATCGAGGCCACGATGGCGATGACGATGCCCTGCTCGACGCCGACCAGCACCACCACGGCGGCGGTCAGGGCGGCGACGAAGAACTCGTCGCGCCGCAGCTTGAAGACCTTCTTCATGCCGGCGAGGTCGATGAGCTCGATGCCGATGAGGAACACCACCGAGGCCAGCACGGCCTTCGGCATGTAGGAGAGCGGCCCGGTGAGGAAGAGCAGCACGATGGCCACCACCAGCGCCATGGTCGTCTGCGACAGCTGGGTGCGGCCGCCGGCGCTGTCGACCATCTGGGTCTTCGTGGGGCTGCCGTTCACCACGAAGGTGCCGGTGACGCCGGCGGCGAGGCTGGCGGCGCCGAGGCCCACGAGGTCGACGTTCTCGTCGAAGGGGTCGTTGTACTTGGCGGCGTAGGCCCGGGACGTGGCCGCGCTCTGGGCCAGGATCAGCACCACGATCGAGATGGCGGTTCCCATCAGGCCGGGGACCTGCGACCAGCTGATGTCGGGCCGGGAGATCGAGGGCAGGCCGCCGGGCACGTCGCCCAGGGTGGCGACGCCGTGGCTGACGAGGTCCCAGTGCCAGCTCACGATGATCGAGCCGATGACGGCGATCAGGGCGCCGGGGATCTTCTTGGTGACGAACTTGGCGCCGAGGATCACGACGAGCACGGCGGCCGACACGGCCGTGGTGGTCCAGCTGATGTCGCCCAGGTTGCCGAGGGTGCTGATCAGCTTGCCGATGGTGTTGTCGAAGGTGTGGGAGGCGATGGTGACGCCCTTGCCCTCCGGCACCCCGAAGAGGCCGCCGACCTGGCCGCACGCCACCTGGATGCCGACACCGGTGAGGAAGCCGATCAGCACGGTCCTGGAGAGGAAGTCGGCGATGAACCCGAGGCCGATGAGCCGGGCCAGCAGCAGCAGGACGGCGGCGATGATGGCCAGAGCACCGGCCAGGGCGACGTACTGGGAGCTGCCGGTGGCGGCCATGCCGACGAGGCCGGCGGCCATCACGGCGGCGGTGGCGGAGTCGGCGCCCACCACGAGGTGGCGCGACGAGCCGAAGATGGCGAAGGCCAGCACCGGCAGGAGGATCGTGTAGAGGCCGGTGATCACCGGCATGCCCGCGATCGACGTGTAGCCCATGACCTCGGGGATGGCGAGGGCCGCCAGGGTGATGCCGGCGACGATCTCCACGCTGATGGTCGAGCGGTCGATGGGGAGCAGTCCCTGGAAGAACGGGAAGCGCCGCTTCGGCGTGCCGCCGTCCGCTCCGGGGCTGGCGTCGGCAGTACCCGACGGTGTGGTCGCCATGGCGGGACGGTAACGGAGGAAGGTGAGCCGGTTCATCACCCTCTTCGTACGATGGTGTCACCCCGGTGCGGGTCCCCCTTCGTAGGGTGGCGGGGTGCCTTCCGTCGTCAGCCGCCTGCATCACCTGGCCGATGGGCGCCACCCGGCCGACGAGACCGTGGTGGCGCTCACCTTCGACGACGGCCCGGCGGCAGCCACTGATGACGTCGCGACGGCACTGGCCCGCCTCGGCGTGTCGGCCACCTTCTTCGTCGTCGGCTCGCTCGCCGTGGAGGAGCCGGGGCTGCTCGACGGCCTGGTCGAGGCCGGCCACACCGTCGGCAGCCACTCGTGGTCACACCCGAGGGTCGACGGGCTGGCCGACGAGGTCCTGCTCGACGAGGCCGTCCGCAGTGCGGCGCTGATCGCCGAGGCGACCGGACAGCCGGCCCGGGTGTTCAGACCGCCGTACCGCAAGGCCGACGCGCCACGGTGGGCGTCGGTGGTGGCGCCGCTCGGGCTCGAGACGGTCACCTGGAGCATCGACCCTCGCGATTGGGCGTCGACCGACCCGGTCGAGATCGCCATGGGGGTGCTCGACCATCTGCACTGCGGGGCGATCGTGCTGCTCCACGACGGTGGCGGCGATCGCTCGGCCACGGTCGAGGCGCTGCCCCTGATCGTGCGAGGGGCGCAGTTGGCGGGCTACCGCTTCGTCGCCCTCTGACTCCGACGCCCAGCCGACCTCGACGCCGACGCCGACGCCGACGCCGACGGCGGCGTCGGTCAGGTCCCGGGATCGAGCCAGCGGCCGGCGAGGCGCAGGTCGGAGAGCCGGCCCTCGACGTCGTCGACATCGGCGAGGGCGCGCTCGAACCGGGCCGTGGCGTGGGCGTGGAGCTCGATGTCGAGGGCGTTCCGCTCCCGGATGAGCTCGACGGTGGCCGGGGCCAGCTCGGCGATCCGCGGGCGCGACGCGGTGACGTTCTCCCTCCGGTAGGCCGGGAGCCCCCAGCCGAAGGCCTGCACCATCACGAGGAGCGACTCGTCGAAGCGCTCCTGAACCCCGACGACGACGTCGGGGCGGTCGAGGAACGCCTTGGCCCGTTCGAGGGCGTCGGCGTCGGCGGGCTCGCCGGCGGCCAGCACGTCGGAGCCGAGCAGGCGGGTCTGGCCGTTGTTGACGATGCGGGCGAAGACCGACGACCGCACGTACTCGTCGAGCGAGGAGATACCCTCCACCGCCCGGGCGTTGCCGGCCCCCTGCGGATGGGCGAGGACGTAGTGGTAGTGCGAGACGATCCGCTCGACCGGGTCGCGCAGCATGGTGAGGTAGGCGTTGGCACCCGGCAGGAAGCGGTCGATCCCGACGGCCATGTGGCCGACCACGAGCCGGAGCCTCGAGCGCTGGTCGTCGGACATGGCCCGGAGGTCGGCGATCCGCGCCTCCGAGTCGGCGTAGACGCGGAACGTGGGGTGACCCTCGTACTCCCGCTCGAGGATCCGCAGCAGGGTGCTCCCGGCCGTCTTCGGGAGGTGGACGAAGACGGCCCGGGATCCGTGATGGGCCGCGGCGCTCGCGCCGACGAGGCGCAACGGCCGGGTGAGCGGGGTGCTGGGGACGACCGGGCGTTCGGTGGCGCCGGCGGGGCCCGCCGGCTCGGCTCCTCCCGGCGCGTGGTGCGGCCGCCCTGGCCGGCTCGGGCGCCGCAGCTCGAGGTGGCCCCCGAGCCAGGCCGAGAGCACCCCGAGACGGACGAGGGGGCGCACCCGCCGGTAGCGGGGGCGGAGCTCGCCGCCCCACGCCTCCACGCTGGCGTCGATGCGGCCGAGGCGTCGGCTCGGGTAGCCCCGGAGGAACGCTCGTGCCCTCGCCCGGCTCTCGTCGGTGGGGTGGTCACCCTCGATGAACTGCACCTGGGCCCGGCCGCGGGAGAGGTGGTGGCGGAGGAGGTGGATGGTGGTCCGGGAGCGGTTGTGGTGGACGAGCGGGAGGTCGGCGGCACGGTAGGCGCCGTAGCCGGCGCGGAAGAGGGTCTCGTTCACCCGGGTGTCCTCGCCGGCCCGGACGTCGTCGGGGAACCCGCCGACCGCGAGAGGAGCGTGTCCATCTCGTAGGAGCAGTGGGCCGGGGCAGTCCGTAGCGGCTCGGAGGGCCGGTCGGGCAGGACCGACGAGTTGTCGAGGAAGTACGCCGCCCACCCGGCCGCGGTGTCGGTGCCGTTGCGGGTGGTGCCGGTGACCATGCTCCAGCCCTGGTCGTGGGCCCGGAGCCGGGCCGCCAGGCTTCCGGGCATCAGCTCCACGTGCGAGCCGGGGAACGAGGCGATCTCGCCGCGGGCGAACCGGAGCCCGGCGTTGCGGGCCTCCCCGGGCAGTGCCGGGTGGTCGAGCTCGACGACACGGACATCCGGGAAGCAGGCGGCGGACGATGGCGGCGGTGGCGTCGGAACCGCTGGTGACGACGATGACCTCGAACGGCTCGTCGCACTCCTGCCCGACGACCGAGCCCAGGCCCGCTCGATGCGGTCCTCGTCGTCACGGCTGATCACGATGCGCACTGAGTCCGTCGAGGGCTCGATCGTCGCTGGTCTCGACCGTCGAGTGCGCCCGCGAGGACTGGCAGCCCGGCGGGCTCGGGGCCCGAACACGCGCATGTCGCGGGCTCGTCGAGCAGGTGCTCGTAGCTCGCCCTGGTACACGTTGCCCGGGTCGGCCTCCGCGTACTTGTCGCGTCGGGCCCGTCGCCTCTCGGTGGTGACCGAGGCCAGGTGCTGGACTCGCAGCGTCGTCTCGACCCACAGCGGCCGGGGGATCGACGTCGGCACGGGCACGAAGTGGAGGCGTTCGTCGGGGAAGCGCTGCCCGGGAGTGGCGGCGAAGAGCCGGTAGACGACGAGGGCGTTGCGGTCGTAGTGGCCCTCGTCGCCGATCATCCGGTGGCACCGCATCCCGTAGGCGAGGCCGGGGAGGGCGTCGGTGTCGAGGAAGTGGCGCAGGGCGTGGGCGTCGTCGGCGGGGATGCGTTCGTCGGCGTCGAGGGAGAGGATCCAGTCGGGGGTGAGGTCGTGGGCGGCGGCGAGGAGGCGGTTGCGGTTGCCGCTGTCGTCCCAGCCTTCGTAGGTGTCGCGGCGGGGGTTGGTGAGCAGGACCTTCACGAGGGGGTGGGCGTCGAGGAGGGCGGCGGTGTCGTCGGTGCTGCCGTCGTCGAGGGCGATGACGGCGTCGGCGAAGCGTTCGACGCTGGCGAACCAGTCGGGGAGGTCGGCGGCCGCGTTGCGTGCCGGCAACAGCACCACGAGCTTCGGGCGTGCCTCCGGGTCGGTCGGCGCGCGTCGGGGGCGGAGCGGGCGCCCGCCGAGCATCACGGGCTCATCGGGGATCGCGTCGCCCGACCCAGGGCACCAGCTCGGTCGGGGTGTCGTCGAGGCCTCCGTGCCCGGTGGGGAACACGCCGTCGGGGTCGGCCTCGAGGTACTTGGCCACCCTGGCCGCCCGGCGCTGCTCGCTGTCGGAGCCCACGTGCTGGACCCGCAGTGACGTGCGCACGTGGCGGGTGCGGTCGATGGTCGGTGGGGACGGGGTCGAAGTGGAGCTGGTCGGTGGGGAAGCGCTGTCCGGGGGCGGCGGAGAACAGGCGGTACACCCACACCGGGGCCGGCTCGCACCGCTCCCCCCACATGCGGAAGCACTGGAGGCCGTAGGCGAGGCCGGGGAGGGCGTCGGTGTCGAGGAAGTGGCGCAGGGCGTGGGCGTCGTCGGCGGGGATGCGTTCGTCGGCGTCGAGGGAGAGGATCCAGTCGGGGGTGAGGTCGTGGGCGGCGGCGAGGAGGCGGTTGCGGTTGCCGCTGTCGTCCCAGCCTTCGTAGGTGTCGCGGCGGGGGTTGGTGAGCAGGACCTTCACGAGGGGGTGGGCGTCGAGGAGGGCGGCGGTGTCGTCGGTGCTGCCGTCGTCGAGGGCGATGACGGCGTCGGCGAAGCGTTTCGACGCTGGCGAACCAGTCGGGGAGGTCGGCGGCCGCGTTGCGTGCCGGCAACAGCACCACGAGCGGGCCGGGGCGTCGTCGCCCGCGGCGATGCGGCGGGAGAGCGCGAGCAGCCGATCGAGATCGAGGTTGCCCGGGCAGGTCTTCTCCCGGTTGATCAGGTTGTGGGGGAGGACGTGCTCGGCGGTCGAGGGGGATGCCCCACCGTCGGTGGGCCGCCGCCAGCAGCTCGGCGCCGGCGCGGTACTGCGCCGGCGGGTCGGTCGATGTCGTGGGGCCGCCCGGCGTCGTCGAACTCGATGCCGATGGTGACGAGGTTGGGTGCGTCGGTGCCGAGGACCGCGATCTCCGGTCGTGGCTCCGACCCGCTGTGGAACGCGGTGTCGGCCTCGTCGACCAGATGGGCGACGCGCCCGTCGAGCCGCACCAGGTGGTGGGCGCTGACGCGGCTGTCCGGCGACGCGAACCAGCCGACCGTGCCGTCGAAGGTGCCATCGGTGGTGTGCACGACCACGGCACGCGGGGCGAGGCCGTCGCGGCCCTGGTGCTGGTTGCCGGGGTGGGGCCGCCGGAGCGGGCCGGCCACCGGGTCAGCCGGTGAAGGTGGGTGTGGCGGCGACGGCGCCGGCGCCACGGGAGGCACCGGCATCGTCGACATCGCCCGACGGGTCCGACGTAGTGGTGCGTGTCGCCGGTAGATGTCGTAGATGTCGCTCACCGCGGGGTGGTGCCGGCACGGGCCGGGGACGCGGAGGCGAGTGCCCCGGCGTAGGTGGCAGCCGCTCCGGCGGTGACCCCGAGAGCGACGAGGCCCCGGATGAAACCACGTCGGCTCACACGACCCTCGACATAGGCGTCGACGAGTTCCTCACGAGTCATTGCGCACTCCCGGCAGTGGTTCCAGCAACGAAGCCGTGAGCGTACCCGAGGACCGTCGTCCGCTCGGCGACCCGGAACAATGGCGGCCCCTCCGGAGTTGACGGGCCCATGACGGCAACCACCGACGCCCCCACCGTGCCCGACATCCCGGGGGGTCCCTACGACCTCGAGTTCTTCTTCGACCCGGGGTGCCCGTTCGCATGGGTGACGTCGGTGTGGGCCCGGAGGGTCGCCGAGCTACGGGACCTCTCGATCGGCTGGCGGTTCATCTCGTTGAAGTTCATCAACGAGGACAAGGACTACCCGGACAGCATGAAGCGAGCCCAGGCGCGGGGACTGCACTTCCACCGTCTCTGCGCAGGCGCCCGTGCCGAGCTCGGCAACGACGCTGTCGGCGATCTCTACCGGGCCTTCGGCGAGCGCTTCTGGTACGGCTCGTTCGAAGGTGACGTCGGCGCTCGGCTCCACACGGCCAGCGCGGCGACCGAGCCGGCGGACATCGTGCACGCTCTCGGCCTCCCTGATGGCCTCCTCGCCCATGTCGACGACGAGTCGTGGGACCCGATCATCCGGGCCGAGAGCGACGAGGCCTTCCGTCGCACCGGACCCGACGTCGGCACCCCGATCATCACCTTCGCCCCGCCGACCGGGAACTCGTTCTTCGGTCCGGTCATCAGTTCCGTGCCCGACGACGAGACGAGCCTGAAGCTCTACGACGCCATGCAGGTGTTGGGCTCCATCCCCGCCTTCTCCGAGATCAAGCGCTCGGCCCGGGCGGCCATCGACCTGCCCATCTTCCACGAGGGCTGACGCGCTCCGCAGCACCGGTGCGCTTCCACCGGTACGTTTGGCCCCTCACATCACCATCCGGGGGGACAGCGTGACCACATATCCGCGTGAAGAGATCGAAGCCGCGTTCGCCGAGTACCGGCGCCTCGGCGTCGGCGAGGAGGACTGGCCCGCCTGGGCGAAGCTCTTCACCGACGACGCGCTGTACGAAGAGCACAACCTCGGCACGTTCCGGGGCCAGAAGGCGATCGAGGACTGGATCGTCTCCTGCATGAAGGACTACCCGTCGATGACCCTCTGGATCGAGTGGTACCAGATCGACGGGAACCGCATCTACTTCTACATCTGGAACAACCTCCCCGATCCGACGGGCACCGGGCAGCGGTTCGGCTTCCCGAACACGACCATCCTCGAGTACGCCGGCGACGGGAAGTTCTCGTTCGAGGGCGACTACTACAACCCGTCCGACGCCGAGCGCGTCTTCGGTGAGTGGCTGGCGGCCGGTGGTCGTCGCTCGACGCCGCAGGACCACTCGCTGAAGGGCATCGACGGCTGGTCGCCGCCCGTGCCCGAGCCTGCCTTCCCCCGCGACGAGGTCGAGCGCGAGCTCGAGATCTACCGCCAGCGCGGCGACCTCGCCGTGGCCACGGGCGACTGGAACCAGTGGGCCGACCAGTTCACCGACGACGCCCAGTACCGCGAGCACCACTACGGCTACTACCGCAGCCAGCAGGAGATCCGCGACTGGATCAACGGGGTGATGCAGCCGTTCCCGACGATGGTCTTCCCGATCAAGAGCTACTCGATCGACGGCAACCGGGTCAGCGCGCTGATCCCGAACATCCTGCCGGCGCCCGAGGGCGACGACGGCTACTACGGCTTCGACGTCAACACGATCCTCCACTACGCCGGCAACGGGAAGTGGAGCTACGAGGAGGACGTCTACGCGCCGAAGGAGGCCGAGGAGACCGTGCGGCGCTGGATCGCGGCGGGCGGGGTCATCCCCGGCGGCGAGATCCCGACCTGACGTGGATCTCGGCCTGGGCGGTCGCACCGCGCTGGTGACGGGCTCCTGGCGCGGCACCGGTGCGGGCATCGCCCGGGCCCTCGCGGCCGAGGGCGCCACCGTCCTCGTCCACGGTCTCGAGCCGGGCACGACCGACGAGGTCGTGTCCGGCATCGCCGCGGGCGGCGGCTCGGTCCACGCCGTTCACGGTGACATCCGCAACGACGACGGCGCCGCCGAACTGGTGGCGTCGGTGCAGGCGGCCACCGAGCACGTCGACATCGTGGTGAACAACTACGGCGTCGCCGACGGCACCACCTGGGACGCCTCCGACGGGCCGAGCTGGCACGCCAGCTACGACACCAACGTCGTCTCGGCGGTGCGGGTCACCAACGCGCTCGTGCCCGCCATGCGCGCCCGAGGCTGGGGCCGTGTGGTGTTCGTGTCCACGGTCGGGGCCACCCGCCCGGGCGACCGCCTGCCCGAGTACTACGCCGCCAAGGGCGCGCTGCCCTCGATCACCGTGAGCCTGGCCAAGCACCTCGCCGGCACCGGCATCACCGTGAACTGCGTGAGCCCCGGCGTGATCGCCACCCCGGAGATGGTCGAGCGCTTCACCGAGCGCGCCGCCCGGCGGGGCCTCGCCACCGACTGGGCCACGGTCGAGCGCATGGTGCTCGACGACGTCATGCCCAACCCGTCGGGCCGGGTGCCGTTCCCTGACGACGTCGGCCGCTTCGTGGCCATGGTCGTGGGCGAGCCGTCGTGGCACCTCAACGGCACCCACCTCCGCTTCGACGGTGGCACCGCCGACGCCGTCACCTGACCAAGTACCGGACCGGTGCCGGTCCTCGAGCACTTGCTGCCCCGACGCCGTACCTGACCTGGGCTCAGGCGTCGGTGCCGTGGAAGTCGGGGAGCACGGCCATCTCGGGGTCGACCGGGGTGAGCTCCTCGTCGCGGCCCACCCGGTGGCGGGGCATGAGGAACACCATCGCCACCTGCACCACGGCGAGGGCGAGCACGAGCCACTGCACGTTGTCGATGGCGTCGAGGTAGGCGGCGAGGTCGGTCGACTCGCCGATGGTGCCGTAGAAGACCATGCCGAAGAAGGCGATGCCCACCGAGCCGGCGAGCTGGAGGCTGGTCGACTGCACGCCGGCCGCGCTGCCGGCGAACTTCGGCGGCACCTCGTGCAGCACGATCGAGGTGGCCGCCGCCATCACGACGCCCACGGCGAACCCGGTGAGGCCGATGCCGGGGATGAGCTGCACCGCCTTCACCGAGTCGGGGTCGCCGCTGCGTGGCGAGCAGCACCAGCACGGCGGCCAGGGCGACCAGCAGGCCGCCGATGACGAGCGCGCCGCGACCGAAGCGGCGCACCAGTGGTGCCGAGGCGAGTGAGCCGAACATGTTGAGGAACGGCATGGGTGCGGTGATGAGGGCGGCCTCGAAGGCGGTGCGGTTGAAGCCGGACTGGATGGTGAGGATCAGGTAGATCGGCGCGGCGTAGCCGAGGAGGGCGACGAAGACGGTGATGAGGTTGCCCACGCCGAAGCTGCGGATGCGGAAGAGGGTGGGGTCGACGAGGGGGTCGCGGCCGAGGGTGAGCAGGCGGCGCTCGTAGGCCAGGAACGCGCCGTAGGCGGGCACGGCGGCCACCAGCATCACGATGATCCACAACGGCCAGCCCGCTCCGCGGCCCTGGATGATCGGGAACATCAACAGGAACGACGCCACGGCCAGCACCACGGCACCGGCGATGTCGAGGCGGCCGGGTGCACCGGGCGGCGTGGGCGGCAGTGCCTTGAAGGCGACGACCAGCGTGACCAGGGCGAACGGGATGGACGGGAGGTACACCCAGCGCCAGCTGAGGCCCCACACGTCGGCGGTGATGAGCGCACCCGAGACGAGCTGGCCGACCATGAAGGTGCCGCCCGCCACCATCAGGAACACGCCGAAGGCACGGGTGCGGTCGTGGCCGCGGAACGTGCGCTGCACCATGGCCGACAGCTGCGGCGCCATCACGCCGGCGCCGATGCCCTGCAGGAGACGGAAGGCGAGCAGCACGCCGATCGTGGGGGCCAGGGCGCTGCCGATGATGCTGACGATGAAGGTGGCGTAGCCGATGAGGAGCAGCCGTCGGGTGCCGAAGAGGTCGCCGATGCGGCCCGGCCAGGATGAGCACGAGGGCGAAGCCGAGCGAGTAGAGGGCGGCGTACCACTGGATGGCCGCGCTCGACGTGTCGAAGTAGTCGCGGATGGCGGGCAGGGCCATCGGGGCGGCCCCGCCGACGATGCCGCTCGCGGCCTGGGCGCAGAGCACGAGCACGAACGCCCGGTTCCGGAGCGAGGTGCGGTCGGGCGCGCCGACGGGCGTCGTCGTGCCCTCGACCTCGACCGAACCGCTCACCGTCCCCCCTCGTCCCGCCGGCGGCGGGTCCGGCGAGGGTATCGCCGGCCGGTGGGGTGACTGGAATCGGAGTTCAGATCAGGGCCATCTCCACCGGGACGCCGTTGACCGCGGCGTTGCCCGACGGCTCGTCGAGCGCCGAGCCCGGGATCAGCACGTTGGTGTTGGAGCCCGGCCGGGCGGCCGCCACCGAGTTGCGGGTGCCGGGCCGGTCGTGGCCCCAGCCGTGGGGGAGGCTGATCACGCCGGGGATGAGCTCGTCGGAGACCTCGACGGTGGCCTCCACCGAGCCGGCCTCGGTGGTGAGTCGAACCCGGTCGCCGTCGGCCACGCCGTGGCGGGCGGCATCGTCGGGGTGCACGAGCAGGGTCGAGCGGTCGCGCCCCTTCACCAGGGCCGGGAGGTTGTGGAGCCAGGAGTTGTTCGAGCGCACGTGACGCCGCCCGATGAGCACCAGTGGCGGGTGGGGCTCGGCCATGCGCCGGTCGAGGCGGTCGAGGTCGCCGAGGATGTCGTCGTGGGCGAGCTCGATGTCGCCCGAGCTCGTGCGCAGGATGTCGTCGAGGGGGGTGGACGAGGGCCCGAGGTCGAGGCCGTGGGGGTGGCGCTTCACCTCGTCGAAGGTGAGCCCGCCCGGGTTCTCGCCGTAACGGTCGCCGTAGGAGCTCACCCGGAACGTGAGGTCGACGAAGCGGTCGGGTCCGCTGAGCGACCAGCTCTCGACCTGGGTGCCGTCGACGCCGTGGCGGGCGGCGCGGGCCAGGTACATCTCGTCGTCGAACGCGGCCACGTCGACCTCGTCGGCCTTCATGCCCCCGAGGATCGCTCCGAGTCGGATGCAGATCTCCCACTCGTGCGGGCGCTCGGGCGGCTCGAACACCACCGGCGACCAGCGGGCGACCGCCCGGGTGGCGAAGCCCCAGATGGCCTCGTCGCAGTGGGGCTGCTCGAGCGGGGAGAGGCCGGGCAGGATCACGTGGGCGTGGCGCGTGGTCTCGTTCAGGTAGTTGTCGATGCAGATCATGGCGTCGAGCAGCGGCAGGGCGGCGTCGAGGCGGCCCGCGTCCGGGGCCGACAGCACGGGGTTGCCGGCCACCGTGATGAGCGCCTTCACCTGGCCCTCGCCGGGCGTGTCGATCTCCTCGGCGAGGCACGACAGCGGGGCCTGGCCGAGCACCTCGGGCGCGCCCCGCACCCGGGTGTGCCAGCGGCCGGTCGTGACCGGGCCCCGGCGCCGGGCGGTCGACGAGATCAGGGCGATCGCCGGTCGGGGGAACAGGGCACCGCCCTCGGCGTCGACCCGGCCGAGGAGCACGTTCACGACCTCGACCAGCCAGCTGGCCAGGGTGCCGAACTCCTGGTTGCAGAGGCCGATGCGGCCGTAGACCACGGGCTTCTCGGCGGCGGCGAGCTCACGGGCGAGGCCGCGGATGCGGTCGGCGGCGACGCCGCACCACTGCGCCACCGACTCGGGCGTGTACCGGGAGGCGGCCGCGAGCACCTCGTCGATGCCGCGCACCCGGCCCTCGAGGTGGCCGAGGGAGATCAGCCCCTCTTCGTCGAGGACCTGCACGACGGCCAGCAGCAGGGCGGCGTCGGTGCCGGGCCGCACGGGCATCCACTCGTCGGCCCGGTCGGCGGTGCCGGTGCGGCGGGGGTCGATCACGATCGTGCGGCCGCCGCGGTCGCGGATGCGGTCGAGCTCACCGAGCAGGTCGGGGTAGGCGAGGATCGATCCCTGCGACGCCTGGGGGTTGGCGCCCATCACGACGAAGAGGTCGGTGTTGGCCACGTCGGGGATGGGGATGCTCCAGGCCCCGCCGTAGACCTGCGCGCACGCCAGGTTCTTGGGCCACTGGTCGACGGTGCCGGCCGACCAGATGGTGCGGATGCCGCCCAGACCGGCCACCGCGCCCGAGTAGCGGCTCAGCGAGTAGCTGTGGACGTTCGGGTTCCCCATGTAGGCGTGCACCGACGCGATGCCGTGCTCGGCCACCACGCCGTGGAGCAGTTCCTCGCAGCGGGCGAAGGCCTCGTCCCACGTGACCTCACGCCACTCGTCGCCGTCGCGCACCATCGGTGCCCGCAGTCGGTCGGGGTCGTGGTGGAGCTGCCCGAGCGACGCGCCCTTGGGGCAGAGGTACCCCTTGCTCCACACGTCGGAGCGGTCGCCGCGTATGCGCACGACGCGCTCGCCCTCGGTCTCGATCTCGAGGCCGCACATGGCCTCACACAACGGGCAGGTTCGAAGGTGCGTCGCCACCGGCCACAACGTACCCTCGCCCGGTCGGGCCCGACGGGGCCACGGGACAGTTCAGGAGAACCGCCAATGTCGATCGCCATCACCGAGGACCACAAGGCCCTCGCCGACGTCGTCGCCGACTTCTGCATCAAGAACGACCTGCGGGGCCAGGCACGGCACCTGCTCGAGAACGACCCCGAGGAGCTGCCGGCCACGTGGTCGGCGATGGCCGAGCTCGGCTGGCTGGGCCTCCACATCGGTGAGGAGCACGGCGGCTCCGGCTTCGGCCTCCCCGAGCTCGTGGTCGTGGTCGAGCAGCTCGGCCGCGAGCTGGCCCCCGGTCCGTTCCTTCCCACTGTGATCGCCAGCGCCGTCGTGGCCGCGGCGGGCACGCCCGAGCAGCAGGCCCGCCTCCTGCCCGGGCTGGTCGACGGCTCGACGCCTGCCGGCATCGGTTTCGGTGGTTCCCTCGCCGTCGACGGCACCACTGCCTCGGGCGATGGTGGCCTCGTGCTCGGCGGGGGCCTCGCCCAGCTCGTGATGCTCCCCGCCGGCGACGACGTCGTGGTGGTCGATCGTGGTGCCACCGGGCTCGAGCTCGTCGGCGGGGCCGACACCGACCGCAGCCGCCGTTCCGCCCGGTCGACCCTCGCCGGTACCCCGGTCGAGGTCATCGCCGGTGGGCGCCGGTCACTGCTCGACCTCGGTCGCGTGCTGATCGCCGCCGAGGCCTCGGGCATGGCCCACGCCTGCACCGACCAGGCCGCCGAGTACGCCAAGGTGCGCGAACAGTTCGGCCGCCAGATCGCCATGTTCCAGGCGGTCAAGCACCACTGCGCCAACATGTTCGTCGCTGCCGAGCTGTCCACCGCTGCCGTGTGGGACGCCGCCCGGGCTGCCGCAGCCGGTGGCGACCAGCTGACCTTCGCCGCTGCCAGCGCCGCCACCCTCGCCGTGCGGGCGGCCTACGACGATGCCCAGCTCTGCATCCAGGTGCACGGCGGCATCGGCTTCACCTGGGAGCACGACGCCCACCTCTACCTGCGCCGGGCGCTCGCTCTGACTGGGGTCGCCGACGCCGACGTCGCTGCGGCCGAGGTCGTCGCTCAGGTCCGCAACGGCACCCGCCTGGTGCGCGCCGTCGAGCTCCCGCCCGAGGCCGAGTCGATCCGCGACGACGTGAAGGCCGTGGTGGCCGAGCTGAAGGACCTCGACGACGACGCCCGCACCCGCAGCCTGGTCGCCTCGGGCTACGCAGTGCCCCACTGGCCCGAGCCGTACGGCCGCGCCGCCGGTGCGATCGAGCAGCTCGTCATCGAGGAGGAGTTCCGGGCGGCCGGCATCAAGAAGCCGTCGTACTCGATCACCGGCTGGGTGATCCTCACCCTGATCCAGCACGGCACCGACGACCAGGTGGCCCGGTGGGTGCAGCCCGCGCTCGACCAGGAGGTCATCTGGTGCCAGCTGTTCAGTGAGCCCGACGCCGGCTCGGACGCCGCCGGCGTGAAGACCAAGGCGACCCGGGTCGACGGGGGCTGGCTGGTGAACGGCCAGAAGGTCTGGACCAGCGGCGCCCACCTCGCGTCGTTCGGCCTCGCCACGGTGCGCACCAACCCGGACGTGCCCAAGCATGCCGGCATCACCACGATGGTCATCGACATGAAGGGCCCCGGCGTCGAGGTCCGGCCCATCCGCATGCCCACCGGCAACTCTGAGTTCAACGAGGTCTTCTTCAGCGACGTGTTCGTGCCCGACGACGACGTCGTCGGTGCCGTCGACCAGGGCTGGACCGTCGCCCGCGCCACGCTCGGCAACGAGAGCGTGAGCCTCGGTGGCAGCGACGGCTACACGCTCCCGCTCGACCTCGTCCTCCCGTCCTTCGACGCCACCCCCGAGCGGCTCTACGGCGGCGTCGCCCGCCTCGGTCGCTACGGCGCCCTCGTCTCCGCGGTCGAGACCCTCGGCGTCCGCAGCGCCCAGCGCGCCGTCGCCGGCGGCGGCCCCGGTCCGGAGGGAGCTGTCACCAAGCTCGTGCAGTCCGAGAACATGCAGGAGATCGCCCGCATGCAGATCGAGCTGGCCGGGCCCGAGGTGGCCTTCCTCGACGGCCCCGGGGCCATCGCCTCCAACATGGCGCTCATGAACCGGGCGTTGTCCATCGCCGGCGGCACCTCCGAGATCAAGCGCAACCAGATCGGTGAGCGCATCCTCGGCCTTCCCCGCGACCCCCTCCTGAACTAGCCCGCACCACCGCCTCCTCTGTGGCTCACGTCGTCAGGCATGACCTGATGAGGTGAGCCACAGAGGGAGTGGGGCCCGGTCTGTGGCTCAGCTGGTCAGGCATGACCTGACGACGTGAGCCAGAGTGGGGACCGAACAGGCGACTCCGGGGGGACCACGCCATGACCGAGCTGATCATCGACGCCGACGCGCACCTCACCGAGCCGGCCGACGTCTGGACCGCTCGGGTGCCGCAGCGGTACCTCGACCAGGTGCCCCACGTCGTGCGCGGCGACGACGGCAAGGACAACTGGGTCCTCGAGGGCGAGCCCTTCTACACGATCGGTGCCACGGCCACGGCGGGCTGGCCCGAGCCCTTCCCGGACTGGCCGAAGACCTACGAGGACTGCCACCCCGCGGCCTACGACGCGTCGGCTCGCCTGGCCTACATGGACGAGGTCGGCATCTGGGCCCAGGTGCTCTACCCCAACGTGGCCGGCTTCGGCAGCCAGCGGTTCCTGCGCCTGCGCGACGACGAGCTGAAGCTCATCTGCGTGCGGGCCTACAACGACTTCCTGCGGGACTGGGCCTCGGCCGACCCCGACAGGCTCATCACCGTGATGACCACGCCGTTCTGGGATCTCGACGCCGCCGTGGCCGAGATCGAGCGGTGCGCAGCCACCGGCCACCGGGGGCTGCTGTTCACCGGCGAGCCCTGGCGCTTCGGGCTGCCCCACCTCGGCGACCACCACTGGGACCGGCTGTGGGCGGCGGCCACCGATGCCGGGATGCCGGTGCACCTCCACCTCGGCAGCGGCGACACCACCACCTCGTTCTCGCCCGAGCGAGTGGCCACCCACGGCTCCGCGGCCACCTACGCCTACGCCTCGACCGAGCTCTTCCTGAAGAACGGCCTGCAGGTCGCCGACCTGCTCGGCAGCGGCGTGCTGCCCCGCTTCCCCGAGTTGAAGGTCGTGTCGGTCGAGAGCGGCATCGGCTGGATCCCGTTCGTGCTGGAGGCGGTCGACCACAGCTACCTCGAGGGCCGCAAGGACCGCACCAGCGAGTGGGAGCTGCTCCCGTCGGAGTACTTCGCCCGCCAGGTGTACGCCTGCTACTGGTTCGAGACGGTGGCGCCCCGGCGTCTGCTCGACGAGATCCCCGTCGACAACATCCTCTTCGAGACCGACTTCCCCCACCCCACCTGCCTGTACGGCCCGACCGTGCAGGAGAAGATCGAGCTCGGCCTGGGCGAGGCGCCGCCCGAGGTGCGCCGCAAGTTCCTCTGGGAGAACGCCGCCCGCCTCTACGGCGTGAAGGAGCCGTAGGCACCCGCGGCGTTCACAGGGATCTCCGAGGCCCGACCGACGATCGCCACAGGCGGGGGAGCGATCCTGCCGCCATGGACCTCCGACTCCCCGCCGGCCTCGTGCCGAAGCTCGTCCGCTACGGCGCCGTGTCGATCGTGGCGACCACCACCAGCCTCGTCGTGCTCGGCGCACTCGTGTCGACGAGGGCGATGGCGCCGGGATGGGCGAACGTCGTGGCCACGGCGGTCGGGACGGTGCCGTCGTTCGAGCTGAACCGCCGCTGGGTCTGGCGCCTGCACGGCCGCAGCTCGATCGGGGGCCAGGTGGTGCCGTTCTGCGTGCTGTCGTTCACGGGGCTGGCACTTTCGACCCTGACGGTGTCGGTGATGGCGTCGTTCGTCGACCGCCACGGCGTCGACGGCGCCGCTCGGACACTCCTCGTGCAGGGTGCCAACCTCGCCGCCTTCGGCTCGCTGTGGGTCATCCAGTTCTTCGTGCTCGACCGCTGGCTGTTCCGCCGCCGCCCGGCGCTCGCCGAGGTCGCCGCCGTCGTGGCCGAGGCCGAGCCGCTCGTCGACCAGGCCGCATGAACCCTGCCAACGCCGCCCGGGCCGGCGAGCGGTCGCGGAGAGCGTCGGGGGGCTACCGTCGCGACCATGTTCGATCTGAAGATCACCGGGGGCACGATCGTCGACGGCACGGGTCGGGCCCGCTACGTCGGCGACGTGGCCGTGAAGGACGGCGTCATCGTGGAGGTCGGGCCGACGGTCGCCGGCGAGGCCACCGAGATCATCGACGGCACGGGCCTCGTGGTGGCGCCCGGCTTCGTCGACATCCACACGCACTACGACGGCCAGGCCACCTGGGACCCCCTGCTCGACCCCTCGTCCAGCC
The DNA here is from genome assembly GCA_963702555.1 of uncultured Actinomycetes bacterium. Classification (GTDB taxonomy): domain Bacteria; phylum Actinomycetota; class Acidimicrobiia; order Acidimicrobiales; family Acidimicrobilacustridaceae; genus CAMFLJ01. The sequence goes on along the minus strand of CAVPCW010000014.1, from coordinate 167,686 downwards.
ACGGCGTCACCACCGTGGTCGCCGGCAACTGCGGGGTCGGCTTCGCCCCCGTGCGCCCGGGCATGGAAGAACGCCTCGTCGAGATGATGGAGGGCGTCGAGGACATCCCCGGCACCGCGCTGCACGAGGGCATCCAGTGGGAGTGGGAGACCTTCCCCGAGTACCTCGACGCGCTCGCCCGCCGTGAGTACGCCATCGACATCGCCGCCTTCATCCCCCACGCCCCGCTGCGGGTCTACGTGATGGGGGACCGCGGCGCCCGCAACGAGGACGCCACCGCCGAGGACATCGCCGAGATGGGCCGCCACGTTGCCGCCGCCATCGAGGCCGGCGCCGTGGGCTTCTCCACGTCGCGCTCGCTCAACCACAAGGACCTCGACGGCGAGCTGGTGCCCGGCACGTTCGCCTCGGCCGACGAGCTCATCGGGCTCACCCAGGCGATGGTCGACGCCGGCGGGGGCCTCTTCGAGGTCGTTCCCATGGGCGAGACCGGCGACGACGCCGCCATGACCCTCGGCGAGATCGAGATGATGGCCAAGGTCTCCAAGGCCACCGGCTCTCCCGTTTCGTTCCTCGTGGTGCAGAGCATGGGCGCCCCCGACCTCTGGCGCGACCAGCTCGATGCCGTGCGCAAGGCCAACGCCGACGGCGCCAAGCTCATCCCGCAGGTCGGGGCCCGGCCCGGCGGCATGCTCCTCGGCGTGGCCAGCTACCACGGCCTCATGCGGCGCCCGACCTACCGGCGCCTCGAGGACTCGCTGAGCCTCGACGAGCTCCTCGTCGAGCTGAACAGGCCCGAGGTGAAGGCGGCGATCCTGGCCGAGGACGACCTCCCGCAGGATCCGCACCGCCAGTTCGAGGCGCTCACCGACTCGACGCCGTTCATGTTCGGCAACATCTTCCCGCTCGGTGACCCGGTCGACTACGAGCCCACCCGGGCCCAGTCGATCGCCGGCATCGCCGAGGCCACCGGCACCGACCCGTGGGAGGTCCTCTACGACCACCTCGCGGCCGGAGAGCTCATGCTCGGCGCCTTCACCAACTACGCCCAGATCACCGGCGACCCGCTGTGCGAGATGCTCGAGCACCCCGACACGGTGGTCGGCCTCTCCGACGGCGGCGCCCACGTGAAGATGATCTGCGACGCCTCGGTGCCCACCTACCTGCTCACCCACTGGGTGCGAGACCGCACCCGGGGCGAGCGCCTCTCCCTCGAGACCGTGGTCCGCAAGCAGGCGGCGGCCACCGCCGAGGTCGTGGGCCTCACCGACCGGGGCACCATCGAGGTGGGCAAGAAGGCCGACCTCAACCTCATCGACCTCGAGCACCTCGAGCTGCACGAGCCGCGGTCGGTCGCCGACCTCCCCGCCGGTGGCCGGCGCATCCTCCAGGACGCCACCGGCTACGTGGCCACCATCGTCAACGGCGTGGTCACCCGGCGCCACGGTGTCGACACCGGCGCCCGCCCCGGCCGCCTCGTGCGGGCCGGGCACTAGTCGCCATGGCCTTCACGGGCGACATCTTCGATGCCACGGCGAACCGGTCGAGCGACCTCGTGCTCGACTCGCTGCGGCGGCGCATGGCCGCCATGCACTCGCTCTACTACCAGGCCGTCGCCTCGATGGACCTCGAGCACGTCAACCACTTCGAGCGCGACGGCGTCTTGCCCATCGCCTTCTCCCTGTTCCACTACACGAACATGGAGGACGCCTCGTTCCTGCTCATCACCGGCATCCCGCCCGTCTGGAACGACGACTGGCAGGAGCGGGTGCAGATGTCGATCGACGACCACGGCAAGCACCGCACCGTCGACGAGATGGTGAACCAGCGCATCGGCGACTACGAGGCGTTCAAGGCCTACCAGCGCACGGTGTTCGACCGCACGGAGACGTACCTCTCGGAGATCGAGCCCGCCGACTTCGCCCGGGTCGTGGTCGAGCGGCCGTTCCCGCCCCTCGTCGCGTCGACCTACAGCGCCCGGGTGGCGGGGCCCGAAGGCATCACCGTGCTCGACGGCTTCGAGTGCTGGCTCTACCAGCACGGCCTGCGCCACATGGGCGAGATCGAGCTGGCCCGGGGTCTCGTCGGCCTCGGCGGCATGACGAGCTGACGCCGAAAACGGCGTGACTCCTCCCCGGCAGGACGTTCGGCTCTTGGGGTTCGGTCGGGACGGAGCGATGCTGGACGCCTAGGTGGTGAGGAGGCGCAATGGCCTGGGCCACGATCCACAAGCCAGCGGGGGCCGAGGTCGAGCCCAACGTGGTGGACTACGAGGACGCCCGGCGGCACTTCGACTGGGCCCGGGCCCGGGCCGCGCTGGATGGGCTACCCGGCGGGGCGGGGCTGAACATCGCCCACGAAGCCGTCGACCGTTGGGCCGACAGGAGCACCGCCGACAGGGTGGCCCTCCGGTGCATCGACAGGGCCGGCGTCCGCACGGAGCTCACCTACGGTGCGCTGAAGGACGCCACGGACCGCTTCGCGGCGGTGCTGGGACTGCTCGGCGTCGAGCCCCCGGCCCCGGTCTTCCTGCTGCTGCCGCGCCGTCCCGAGGTGCACATCGCCGCCCTCGGCGCCATGAAGGCCCGCTGCCCGGTCTCGCCTCTCTTCCCTGCCTTCGGACCGGAGCCGGTTCGCCAGCGCATGGCCCTCGGCGCCGGACAGGTGCTCGTGACGACCGAGGCCCTCTACCGGCGGAAGGTGCGGCCGGTGCGGGAGGAGCTGCCCGACCTCGCCCACGTGCTGCTCGTGGACGATCCCGGCCCATCTGCCGCCGACCGGGGGGTCCGGTCCCTCGCCGAGCTGATGGCTGTCGCGCCTCCATGGCCCGGGATCGGTGCGACCGACCCGGAGGAGGTGGCGCTGCTCCACTTCACGAGCGGCACGACGGGGACCCCGAAGGGGGCCGTGCACGTGCACGACGCGGTGGTCGCGCACCACAGCACCGGCCGGATGGCACTCGACCTGCACCCTGGTGACGTCTTCTGGTGCACGGCCGACCCGGGATGGGTCACCGGCATGTCCTACGGCGTCATCGCCCCTCTCACCAACGGCGTCACGTCCGTCCTCGACGAGGGCGAGTTCGACGCAGACCGCTGGTACGGCATCCTCGAGGAGGAGCGGGTCACGGTCTGGTACACCGCGCCGACCGCGGTCCGGATGCTCATGCGGGCCGGTCCGGAGGCGGCCGCCGCCCACGACCTCTCCGCTCTGCGCTTCGTGGCGAGTGTGGGCGAGCCCCTCAACCCCGAGGGTGTCGTGTGGGGCCAGGAGGTGCTCGGGGTGCCGATCCACGACAACTGGTGGCAGACCGAGACCGGCGGGATCATGATCGCCAACCTTGCGTGCGCGGACGTCAAGCCCGGGTCGATGGGGCGCGCGCTCCCCGGCGTCGAGGCGACCGTCCTCGCCCGTGACCCTGCGCTCGACGGTGCTCCCCTCGTGCGTGACGGTGTGGCCGTCGTCGCCGAGACCGGCGTCGAGGGCCACCTCGCCCTCCGGCCTGGCTGGCCGTCGATGTTCCGGGGGTATCTCCACGACCCGGAGCGCTACGAGCGCTGCTTCACTGCCGGGTTGGTACGTCTCGGGGGACCTCGCCCGGCGCGACGAGGACGGCTACCTCTGGTTCGTCGGCCGGGCCGACGACGTCATCAAGTCGGCGGGGCACCTCATCGGACCGTTCGAGGTCGAGAGCGCGCTCATGGAGCACCCGCTCGTCGTGGAGGCAGGGGTCATCGGTACCCCGGATCCAGTGGCGGGGGAGTTGGTGAAGGCGTTCGTGTCGCTCGCGCCGGGAGCCGACCCGTCCCCCGAGCTGGCCCGGGAGCTGCTCGGGTTCGCCCGGTCCCGGCTGGGGCCCGCGGTGGCGCCCCGGTCGATCGAGTTCGATCAGCACCTGCCCCACACCCGGAGCGGCAAGATCATGCGCAGGCTCCTGAAGGCACGGGAGCTCGGCCTCCCGACCGGTGACACGTCGACATTGGAGGGCTCGCCATGACGGCCGATGCGCCCCTCGCCCGCGGATCAGGCGTCCGCCGCCGACGTGGAGCTCCTGCGCCAGATGTTGCGCATCCGCCGGTTCGAGGAGCGGTGCGTGGAGCTCTACAGCAGCAGCCTGATCCGTGGCTTCATGCACCTGTACATCGGGGAGGAGGCGGTCGCGACGGGTGTCATCTCGTGCCTGGCCCCCGACGACGCGATCGTCGCGACCTACCGCGAGCACGGCCACGCCCTGGTCCGGGGCGTGCCCGCCCGCTCGATCATGGCCGAGATGTTCGGGAAGGTCGACGGCTGCAGCCGCGGTCGCGGAGGCTCGATGCACCTGTTCGACGCGTCCACCCGCTTCTACGGCGGGAACGCCATCGTGGGCGGGGGCCTGCCGGTCGCGGTCGGCCTGGCGCTCGCCGATCGGATGCAGGGTCGTGACCGGGTCACCGCCTGCTTCTTCGGGGAGGGTGCGGTCGCCGAAGGGGAGTTCCACGAGAGCCTCAACCTCGCGGCGCTCTGGCGGCTCCCCGTCCTCTTCTGCTGCGAGAACAACCTCTACGCCATGGGCACCGCGCTCGGCCTGTCCGAGTCACAGCCGTCGCTGGCCCTGAAGGCGGCTTCCTACGAGGTGCCGGCGTGGACGGTCGACGGCATGGACGTCCTGGCCGTGCGCCGCGCCGCGTCGACGGCGGTGCAGGCGGTGCGGGCCGGTGGGGGACCGCATTTCCTCGAGCTCCAGACCTACCGGTACCGGGCCCACTCGATGTACGACCCCGAGCGCTACCGCGACAAGGAGGAGGTCGCCCGCTGGCGGGAACGGGACCCGATCGACGCCCTGGTGGCCCGGCTCCGTGCCGAGGGCCTCCTCGACGACGGCTCGCTCGCCGTGCTCGAGGGCGAGGTGGCAGACGAGGTCGAGGACGCCGTGAGCTTCGCCGAGGCCGCCGACGAGGAGTCGGTGGCCGACCTGACCCGCTTCGTGCACAGCGAGGTCCGGCCATGAAGACGACCTACCGGGAGGCCATGCGGGCCGCGCTGCGGGACGCGCTCGCGTCCGACCCGAGGGTCTTCCTCATGGGCGAGGACGTCGGCCGCTACGGGGGATGCTTCGCCGTCAGCCTCGGGCTGCTCGAGGAGTTCGGCCCCGACCGGGTCCGGGACACGCCGCTCTCGGAGTCAGCGTTCGTGGGGGCGGGCATCGGCGCGGCGCTCGGGGGCATGCGCCCCATCGTCGAGATCATGACGGTCAACTTCAGCCTGCTGGCACTCGACCAGATCGTGAACAACGCCGCCACCCTGCTCCACATGTCCGGCGGGCAGTTCAACGTGCCCCTCGTGATCCGCATGACCACCGGTGCCGGCCGCCAGCTCGCCGCCCAGCACTCCCACAGCCTGGAGGGCTGGTACGCGCACGTCCCCGGCCTGCGCGTCCTGGCCCCGGCCACCCTGGAGGACGCCCGCGGCATGCTCGCCCCCGCCCTCGACGACCCGGACCCGGTGATCATCTTCGAGCACGGGTCGCTCTACAACATGGACGGTGAGCTCCCCGACGAGGTCGGCCCCGTCGACATCGACCGAGCCGCGGTCCGGCGCCCCGGGAGCGACCTGACCATCGTGACCTACGGAGGCTGCCTCCCCAAGGCCATGGCGGCGGCCAAGGCCCTCGCCGAGCAGCAGGTCGACGCCGAGGTGATCGACCTCCGCGTCCTGCGCCCGCTCGACACCGACACCATCGCGGCATCGGTCGCCCGCACCCACCGGGCGGTCGTGGTGGACGAAGGCTGGCGCACCGGCGGGCTCTCGGCGGAGGTCGCGGCAGGCATCGCCGAGGGGTCGTTCTGGGATCTCGACGCCCCGGTGGGCCGGGTCTGCAGCGCCGAGGTGCCCATTCCCTACGCCCGGCACATGGAGGACGCGGCCCTTCCGCAGGTGTCCGACATCGTGCAGGCATCGCTGGAGGCGGTGGGCTAGGTGGGCGCCTTCACGATGCCCTCGCTCGGAGCGGACATGGACCGTGGCACCGTCGTCGAATGGCGGGTGGCGCCGGGTGACGAGGTGCATCGAGGCGACATCGTGGCGGTGGTCGACACCGACAAGTCGACCGTCGACGTCGAGGTGTTCGAGTCGGGAGTGGTCCAGGAGCTCCTGGTGCCGGTGGGCGTCGAGGTCGAGGTCGGCACACCTCTCGCCGTCATCGGCGTCGGCCCGGCGGCGGTGGCGTCGCGGCAGTCGAGCACGGCGCCCGTCGGAGGCGCGGAGGCCTCCCCCGGTGGTCCCCACCGTGTGCGGCACTCCCATGTCACCTCACCGCTGGTGCGCCGCCTGGCCGAGGAGCTGGGCGTCGACACCGACGCGATCCAGGGCTCCGGCCCCGGGTCGGTCGTCACGCGCGTCGATGTCGAGGCGGGGGCGCGCCGGGACCAGGCCCGGTCGCCGATCCCGCCTCCGACCAGGACCCGACCTCGGGTCGCTGTGAGCCGCGAAGCCGGCCGGGTGCCCGCGTCGCCGCTGGCCCGCCAGCTCGCCCGGGAGGCCGGCGTCGACCTCCTCACCCTGCAGGGGTCGGGGCCCGGCGGGGCGATCGTCGCGAGGGACGTGCGCGCTGCCGCTCCGCGTCGCAGCCGGGGGTCGACCTCGCTGAGGAACTCGGTCGCCGCGCTCGATGGCCCGCTCGAAGCGTGAGGTCCCGCACTACTACCTGCGGACGACCGTCGACCTGGGGGCGGTGCGCTCGTGGCTCGACGTGGTGAACCAGGACCGTCCGCCGGCCGAGCGGGTGGTGCCCGCCGCGGTGCTGTGCTGGGCCGTGGCGCGGGCGGCGGCCGCCAACCCGGGCATCAACGGCCACTGGGTCGATGGTGCCTTCCGACCGGCCGTCGGGGTCCAGCTCGGCCTCGCCGTGAGCCTCAGGGGTGGCGGCCTCCTGGCTCCCGTCGTCCATGACGCGGAGCGCCTCGCCGCCGACGAGATGATGCGACGGATGCGCGATCTCATCGATCGCACTCGTCACGGGGGGCTCAAGGCCTCCGAGATGAGCGATCCGAGCATCACGGTCACGAACCTGGGCGACACCGGTGTCGAGGAGGTCTACGGGGTGATCTACCCGCCCCAGGTGGCCATGGTCGGCATCGGCAAGGTCGTCGAGCGCCCCTGGGTGGTCGACGGCCGGGTGCTCGTCCGCCCCGTGGTCACCGTCACCCTGGCGGGCGACCATCGGGCCACCAACGGCCACGAGGGGGCCCGCTTCCTCACCACCCTCGACCGCCTGCTGCAGGATCCGGAGGAGCCATGGAGCGCGAGCGCGCCGCCGACATCATCCTGAGCGTCCTGGCGGGGATCGCCCCGGAGATCGACGGCCGGACCGTCGATCGGGCCGGCGACCTCCGCTTCGACTACGACCTCGACTCGATGGACTTCATGACCCTCGTCGACGGCGTCGCCTCCGCCGCGGGGATCGAGATCCCCGAGCGCGACTATGCCCGCATCACCACGATCGACGACTTCACCGCCTACGTCGTCGCTCACGTCTGACGCGCCTCGTGGCGTGTGCAAGGAGGAGGTGACCCGATGGAGTTCGAACACATCAGGGAGCTGGCCCGGAGCACGGCCTTGCCGGCGGTGAGCGTGTTCCTCCCACTCGACCCACCCGTTGCCGCGCACCCCGAGCTCGCCCTCCGCCTGCGGGCGTTGACGGACGAGGCGGTGCGCGCCACTGCGACGTGGTGGGGTGACGAGGCCGCGGAACGGGTCCGGGCCCAGCTGGACGACGTCGCCCCCGTGATCGCGCCGGGGGAGCAGGCCCGGGGACTGGCATTGTTCGTCAGCCCGGCCGACCACCTGGTCCTGCACCTGCCGTTCCGGGTGGCCGAGGAGGTCATCGTCGACACCAGCTACGCGACGAGACAGCTCTTCGAGGGCTGGGCGGCACGGGTCCGCCATCTCGTGGTCGTGCTCGACGAGGCCGGTGCGCGAGCGTTCGAGGGAGAGGGTCCGGGGGGCCGCCTGTCGGAGGTGCAGTCCCATGGCTTCCCCGTCCGCGTCGAGCGCCCGGTCGAGCAGGACACCCCGCATCGTGACCGCCCCCGTCACGAGACCGTCCGAGACGAGGATCGCCGGGTCGTGGAGCGGGCGGTCGGCGCTGCGCTCGAATCCGCCCATTCCGCGGACCCGCGGCCGGTCGTCCTGGTCGGCGAGGAACGACGGGTCGCCACGCTGCTGGACGTCGGCGGCCACCTCGACATCGCCGGCGTCGTCCACGGAGACCACGGGTCGGACCGTCCCGACCGCCTGGCCGAGCTCGCCCGGCCGGTGCTCGAGCGGTGGCGGACACGGGCCCGGGCCGATGCCTGCACCCGGCTCCGGGACGCGAAGGGGCAGGGTCGGGCCGTGACCACGGTCGCGGCCGTCCTGGTGGCCGTCGCCGAGGGCAGGGGCAGGGAGTTGATCGTCGAGGAGGGTCTCTCGATGCCCCGCACCTGGCTCGACGGGCTCTCGCCCGGGGAGGGGCCGGACCCCTCGATCGACACCGAGGACGTCGTCGACGACCTCATCGAGCAGGTCCTCTCGGCGGGAGGGGTGGTGACCTTCGTCGACCGGGGCAGCCTCGACGACTGCGGCCAGATAGGGCTACTCCTGCGCTGGTAGGGCGGTGCCGGCGGCGAAGTGCCGACGGAACCACCCGCTCGCCGCCTCCGCCGCCTGGCGGAGGGTGCCGGGCTCCTCGAACAGGTGCGTCGCCCCTGGCACGACCGCGATCTCGTGCTCGCAGGTCAGCCTCGCGGCGGCCGCTCTGTTGAGCTGGAGGACCACCTCGTCGCGTCCGCCGACGATCAGCAGGGTCGGCGATCTCACCGCACCCAGGCGACCCTCCGCGAGGTCGGGTCGCCCGCCACGCGAGACGACAGCGGCGATGTCGTTCCCTGGTCGGGCGGCGGCCCAGAGCGCCGCGGCGGCCCCGGTGCTGGCGCCGAAGTAGCCGATCGGGTGCTCGCCGAGCGAGTCCTGGCCACGGGCCCACCGCGTCACCGCGGCGAGGCGGTCGGCCAGGAGCTCGACGTCGAAGACGTTCGCCCGTTCCAGCTCCTCGGCCGGGGTGAGCAGGTCGAACAGGAGCGTCCCGACCCCTGCGTCGTTCAGCAGCGAGGCGACGAAGCGGTTGCGGGGGCTGTGGCGGCTACTCCCGCTGCCGTGGGCGAAGATCACCAGCCCGAGCGGGTCCGCCGGCACCTCGAGGTGGCCGCTGAGCGCGACCCCTTCCGCCTGGATCTCGACGTCCGCGCTGATCGGCGGTGGGTCGGGTGGGTCCTCCGTGGCCTGCGGGGCGGCGGGCGAGGAACGACGGGCCCGCTCGAGCAGGTCGAGGACCGTGTCGTCGGAGACCTGGGTGAAGTCGTCGTAGAACTGGCCGACGGCCATGAACGCCGCCGGGGTGCTCAGGGCGACGAGCTCGTCGACGACACCGGCGAAGCGGCGTGCGGTGTCCTCGGGTGCCACCGGCGTCGCCAGCACGACCCGGTGGGCCCCGTGGGCCCGCGCCACGAGGCAGGCCGCCTTCGCCGTCGAGCCCGTCGCCACCCCGTCGTCGACGATGAGGGCGGTCCGCCCGTCGAGGGCGAGCCGGGGGGCGCGAGAGCGGAACAGCTCCGACCGGCGGAGCAGCTCGGCCCGCTCGGCCGCCTCGACCCGGTCGATCTCCTCGGTGGTGACCTGCGCCATCCGGCACACCTCGTCGTTGAGCACCCGGACACCGTCCTCGCCGATGGCACCCATGGCGAGCTCACGCTGGAACGGCAGGCCCAGCTTGCGGACGAGGATCACATCGAGCGGAGCGCCGAGCGCGACCGCCACCTCGAAGGCGACGGGCACACCGCCCCGAGGGAGGCCGAGCACCACCACGTCCGGGCCGCGGAAGCGCTCGAGGGCCTGCCCCAGTCGGATGCCCGCTTCGGTGCGGTTCCGGAAACCCACGGCTCCTCCCGACCCCCGGCCCGTCGGCCGGGTCTCCGTCGAACGGGTCCAGTGTCCGGCTGCCCGGTCGTTGAGGGCAGGGGCGAAGGTCATCGCCGGCCGGCCGGCCGGCCGCCGACCGGTTCGGTGTGGCGACCGGCATCGGATCCGGGCTCGCCGGCCGGACACCGCGCAGATGACCCAAGGCCCTTCACGGACGGAACCGGTCGTGTCCTAAGTGGAGGTGGACCGGGAGGACCACATGACTCCTACAGCGGCGGTCAGGACGGTGCTGGCTGTGATGCTGGCCATCGCCGGCATCGGCGGGCTCGACGCAGCGCGCTCCGGGTCGTGGGACCTGGTGGCGATCTTCGGAGCCCTGGCCGTCGGGCTCCTCTGGATGCTCGTGCGCACCTCGATTCGCCGCCCGCTCGTGCCGGTCCGGGCCGACCTCGTCCGCTGGATGGCACGACGCGCTGCGGTGTCGGGCGAGGCCACGAGTGCGGTGGCCGATCGCGCCGTGGCGGCGTACCGCTCGGGGCTGACGGACTAGGGACGACCGATGCTGACGAGCGCCGTCCGTGACCCCGCACCGCCGACCCCTGCCGCCGTGGTGCTGGACGGCGAGGCCCATCGCGAGGTCCTCGGGGGAAAGGGCGCGGCCCTCGATCGTCTCATCGGCTGGGGCCTCCCCGTGCCACCCGCCGGTGCGGTCACCACCGACGCGTACCGCCGCTTCGCCCTGCAGTCGTCCATCGCGGAGGTGCTGCGTGCGATCAGGGCGGGGGAGGAGCCCGACGCGGCCGCCGTCGACCGTGTCTTCGCCACCTCGCAGTTCGGTCCGGACGACGCCGCCGCCATCGTGGCCATCGCCCGGGAGGTCTCGGGCGGGTGCCCCCTGGCGGTTCGCTCCTCCGCGACGGTGGAGGACCTCGACCGCTCGTCGTTCGCCGGGCAGTACCACTCGGTCCTCGGGGTCGACCCCGAGGATCCGGACTCCGTGCTCGACGCGGTGCGCTCGGTCTACGCCTCGCTGTGGCACCCTGCGCCCCGCTCCTACCGGGCCGGCTTCGGGATCGGGGACGAAGGGGTCGCCATGGCCGTGGTCCTCATGCGGATGGTTCCCGCCGAGCGCGCCGGGGTCGTCTTCACGGTCGATCCCACCGGTGACGGCACCTCGGCCCGGATCGAGTCGGTCGCCGGCCTCGGTGAATCGCTCGTGTCCGGTCGGGCGACCCCCGTCGCCGCGGTCGTGCCGCTCGGCACCGTGCCGACCGACCTTCCCGAGGAGGCGGCGGAGGCACTGGACCTGGCGTTGAGGATCGAGCGGCGGGCCGGCTGTCCGCAGGACGTCGAGTGGGCCTGGGACGGGCGGCGGACGTGGATCGTGCAGGCCCGTCCGATCACGGTCACCGGGGCCGAGGACGGCGACGGCTTCGACGACCCCGCCGAGACCCTGGCAGGGCTGGACCTGACCACCGCGGGCATCGGCGAGATGCTCCCCGGCGTGCTCCCACCCCTGATCTGGGGGGTGGCGTCGCCCATGGTGGAGGAGGCCTTCCGTCGTCTCCTGGACGACCTCGCCGTCCTCCCCTCCGACCTGGTCGGGCCGCGGGCGGTCGTGCGACGCGTCGGCGGCCGGGCGGCCATGGACTTCGGTCGCGTCCAGGCCATGGCGGGCGCGTTGCCGGGCTCGGCCGGCGAGGAGCTCGAAAGCGAGTACTTCGGCTCCCGCCGTGCCGGCCGGGCCGCGGCGACCGTCCGGCCGAGCCCACTCGGTCGGGTCAGGTCGGTGACCCACGATCTCAGGGTCCTCCGCGCCCGTCACCGCTACGCCGTGGACGCGGTCATGCTCCGGCGGGCCACCGAGGCCGTCGCTCGACGCCAGGCCCGACCTGAGCGCGCTCGACGACGGGCAGCTGGCCCGCTACCAGATGCGGCTCGTCGACCTCGCGGTCCGGGGCACCTCCGCCGAGCTCGGTGTCTCAGCCGACGCCACCGCCAGCTACCGCCGTCTGCAGATCATGCTCGCCCGCCACCTCGGCTCGGCGGAGGCCGGCCGGTTGGCCGACCGGGCCGTCGTCGGCGTCGGCGTCAGCGTTCCCCTCGGTGCCGCCTCCAGCGCCGCCGTCTTCGCCGGGCCCACCTGGGAGGAGGTCGGGCGCCCGCCCCTGTCCGCGCCCGCCGAGCCCGGGCCCGAGGCCATCGAGGCGCGGTTCGCCGAGCGGATCGCCGAGGTGCGTCACGCCCTCGCCGCCAGCCCTCGTTGGCACGAGGACTCGCTCCTGTCGCGGCTGCGGCTGCGGGCGATCCGGCGGCTCTCCCGCGAGGCCGCAGCCCGCCTGCGACTCCGGGAGCAGGCGAAGGCTGCGCTCCTCGCGCTCGGAGGCGAGGTGCGGCGGGCCCACCTCGAGGCCGGCCGCCGTCTGGCCGAGCGGGGCGTGCTCACCGAGGCGGCGGAGGTCGACCTGCTCTCGCCCGCCGGAGCTGCGGTCTGCGCTTCAGGGTGGTCCGACCCCCACCCCGGACGTGGTCGGTCACCGCCGTCGTTGGCAGGCGCGGTACGCCCAGGACGGCCCGCTGCCACCCCGCTTCACCGGGCGACCGGTTCGCGACCGCATCGACGCACAGGCGGGGCAACGGCACGAGGGGTGGGCCGCCAGCCCGGGCCGGTTCCGGGGCCGAGCCGTCGTCGTGAGCTCTCCGACGGACGAGCTGCCGCGCGACGCCGTGCTCGTCGCAGAGGCGACGGACCCGTCGTGGTCGCCGCTCTTCCTCCGTGCCGGGGCCCTGGTGCTCGACCGGGGCGGGCCCCTCTCCCACGCGGCCATCCTGGCCCGTGAGCTCGGTCTGCCCGCCGTCCTCAACGTCGCCGGGGCGACCACCCTGCTCGAAGGTCACGATGTCACCGTCGACGGTGATGCCGGTGTGGTGATCGTGCATGACCTCGGGGACGACGAGGTCGGCCACGAGGCGGCGTCGTGAGCACGCGGGAGGTCCGCCGCGCCCGGGCCGAGGCCCATGCACGGGAACAGGCCGAGCTGCTCGGCTTCGGCCGCCTCCACCTGTTCGTCCCCGCGCTGATGAGCGTGGGGCTCGTGTTCTGGATCGTCAGCGAGATCACGGAGGTGCTGCGGTCGCGGGCCGACGAGGCCCGGACCCGCCGGGCGGCCCGGATGTCCGTCGCCGTCGCCGACGACGTCGTCGGCCGGCCCACGCTGGTGACCCCTGGACTCCGCACCCGCGCCGTCTACCTGCTCATCGGTTCGGTCCTCGTCAGCGCGTCGGTCTACCTGGTGGTCGGCTCGGCGGGGAACTACTTCCGCCGCGGGGGCTATGTCCGGGACATCTCCTGGCTGCTCGCGCTGGCGGTGGCGGTGGCGGCGGTCGCCCTCGTCTTCGGCGTGACCGCGCTCGCCGTGTTCCTCCGCTATCCGACACCGCCGGCGTGGGCGTGGGGCATCGCCCTCCGATCGCCCCTCGCCTCACCGGTGGACGACGAGACGGCTCACCAGCGTCCCCCCTGGTACCTCACCGGTGGTGTGGTCGCGTCCACGGCCGCCCTCGCCGTCGTGGCGGCGCTGGTGGCGTGGTCCCCGAAGATCGTCGAGGCCTTCAACCAGGAGGTCACCGCCTGGTTCACCGCCCACGAGCCGCTCGGCTCCATCGACCTGTTCGACAGCTACGGGCTCGGCCTCTGGTTCGGGGCCGCCGCGCTCGCGGTCGTCGTGGTCGCCGGCTTCCGCTGCACGGTCCTGCTCCTCTCCAGCCTGGCGGCGGTGGCCGCCGCGGTGCTGATCGGGGTCTCGCTCCGACCGCTGGTCGCCCAGCTGGCGCTCCAGGAGCGCACCGTCGTGGTGGCGCCGCGGACCTTCCCGAGCGTGGCCGCCGCGCTCGACGGTCGTGCTCGTGGGATGCCTCGTCCTCGCCCTCGTCGGGCTGACCCGCAGACCGTGGATCGCGTGGCCGTTGCGCATCGCCGGCCTCGTCCTGGTGGCGGCGAGCGCGACCCACCACCTGGCGGCCGGCGAGCTCCCCACCGACGTGATCGGTGGTCTGCTGCTCGGCACGGTGCTCCTGCTCTGGGTCCACTGGTCGCTCGCCCACGAGCGATGGCACGACTCGTGCCGGTCGTGCGAGTGGGTTGTGGGCCAGCCGTCCGGCCCGCTGTTCGGCGTGGTGCCGATCCACCCCAGCCTCCAGGAGGGGCTGCGGTGGGCCGCTCGCCTCACCGCCGCGATGGCGACCATCGCCCTGGCCTTCGTGTCGCTCAGGATCCACCTCCCGGAGGGCACGCCGGGCTACGCCCTGGATGCATCGACCGAGCGGGTCGTCCAGCTCGGCCTCACGCTGATCATGTCGCTCGGCGTGGTGCTCGCCTGGCGGTGGCAGGCGGTGGGCGCGGCCCTGATGGCCCTTGCGGCAGCGGGTGTCGGGATCTTCGCGGCCATCGAGTACCGCCCCGGGGTCGCCCTCGTCCTGACCCTGGTGCTGATGGTGCCCGCGGTGCTCACCTGGCTGAGCTGGCAGCACACCCGCAGGGTGGGTCCGATCATCGCCCTCGCTGTCGTCACCATGGTGTTGATCGGCACGACCTGGGTCGGCGCCGCACAGGTCCACGACAGCCTCTTCGGACCGACCCATCCGTCCAGCTCCGCGGCCGCGGTCCCCGTCGACCGGGTCGAGTGGCTGTGGAGCGGTGGGCTGTCGTCGCACTCGCTCACGGTCAGCGCCAGGCTGCGGGAGGGGTCCTCGTCGTCCCGCATCGTCGCCCGGCCGGTCGACGGTGGCGCCGAGGTCGTCGCTGCGGGATCCGAGCCCGACCAGGACCGGATGGTGCGGTTCGTGCTCGAGGGGCTGACGCCGGGCACCGGGTACGGATACCGCGTCGACGTCGACGGCGTCGAGGACCAGGGCCGCGGCTTCGGGTCGTTCACCACCCCCGTCGACGGACCGATGTCGTTCACCGTCGCCGCCGCGTCCTGCGCGAGGACCGGGTCGAACGGGGCGGTCTTCGACGCCATCGCCGCCGAACGACCGCTCATCGACATCATCATGGGCGACTTCGGGTACCCGAACATCACGAGCACGGACCCCACCGCGTTCGTCGATGCCTGGGGCACCCAGCTCAGCACGCCGGGGATGGCCGCCCTCGCCCGGGAGGTGCCGTTCGCCTACCTGTGGGACGACCACGACTACGACGGGAACGACGCCGACGCGTCGGCTCCGAGCCGCCCCGCCGCGAGCGACGCCTACCGCCGCTCGGTGCCCCACTACGACGTGCCCCCGGGTGAGGGGCCGGTCAGCCAGGCCTTCACCATCGGGAGGGTGCGCTTCATCATCACCGACGAGCGTTCCCAGCGCACCGACGAGTCGATGCTCGGGGCGGAGCAGGAGCAGTGGCTGCTCGACGAGCTCCGCGCATCGAGCCCGACCCACGCCGCGGTGATCTGGGTCAACAGCGTGCCCTGGATCGGCCCCGCGGCCGCCGGCGCCGACGGCTGGGCCGGGTACGCAGCGGAGCGGGCACGCATCTCGGAGACCATCGCGCAGGCGGGGATCCACAACCTGGTGATGGTCGCCGGTGACGCACACATGGTGGCCATCGACGACGGCACGAACACCGACTACTCCTCGACGGGCGGTGCAGGGTTCCCCCTGCTGCAGGCGGCGGCCCTGGATCGCCCCGGTGACGTCAAGGGCGGCCCCTACAGCGAGGGCGCCTATCCCGGGAGCGGGCAGTACGGCCTGATCGACGTCGTCGACGACGGCGGCCCGACGATCACGATCATGCTGAGCGGGCGGACATGGGACGGCCGGACGCTCGCGAGCCTGACGGTCGAGATGGGCCCGTCGAGTGACGGGATGCCCTCATGACCTCCGTCTAGCATCCTTGCCATGTCAAAGACCTGGAAGATCGTGATGGTCGTCGTCGTGGTCGGCGTCGTGGCCGTCGGCGGGGGCATCTGGTGGTTCCTGCGTGACGACGCCCCGGCCAAGGTGAGCCTCGACTCCGCCGCGGAATCGGTCACCACCACGACGGCGGGCTCGAGCGGCACCACCGCCGCCGGCCCGGTCTCCATCGACGGCACCTGGACCGTCGACACCTCGACGGGCTCCTTCGACTACGAGTCGGCCACAGGAACCTTCGCCGGCTTCCGGATCGAGGAGGAGCTGTCGTCGATCGGCTCCACCACCGCGGTCGGCCGCACCGGTGACGTCAGCGGTACCGCCACCATCGAGGGCGACACCCTCACCGCGGCCACCTTCGAGGTCGACACCACGACCTTCACGACCAACGCCGCGCAGCGCGACAGCCGGGTGCAGAGTGCGCTCGAGACGGGCCAGTTCCCGACGGCCACCTTCACCCTCACCCAGCCCGTGGCGCTCGGCGCCGATGCCGCCTCCGGGGCCGACGTGGCGGTGACGGCTGTCGGCGACTTCACCCTCCACGGCGTCACGAAGTCGGTGGAGGTCCCCATCCAGGCCCGCCTGGTCGGCGACACGATCGTGCTGGTGGGCTCGTTCGACATCACCTTCTCGGACTACGGCGTGTCGGTGCCCAAGGCGCCCATCGTGCTCTCTGTCGCCGACACCGGCACCGTGGAGATGCAGCTCCTGCTCACCAGGACGTAGCCGGTCGTCCGGCCGCGGCGCCGTCGCCGACGAGCGGCAGCGCCGCGGCCCGCACGACCTCGGCCAGGCTCGGCAGCAGGTCGCGGTAGACCGACGTGCGCCGCCAGAACATGGCGATCTGACGGCGGGGCACCGGCTCGGAGAACCGCAGCAGCACGATGTCGTCGGAGGGCGGCACCGGTGGGCGCACGGCGAGCTCGGGCAGCAGGGTGATGCCGACACCGGCGGCCACCATCTGGCGCAGCGTCTCGAGGCTCGTGGCGCGGAAGCCGGTGCGCTCGGCGGCACCCGCGAGCCGGCACACGGCCAGCGCCTGGTCGCGCAGGCAGTGGCCCTCCTCGAGCAGCAGGACGTTCTCGCCGGCCAGCACCGACGGGTCGACCGGCTCGGGCAGGCGGGCGAGCGGATGGTCGCGCGGCACGGCGAGCACGAAGTCCTCCGAGAACAGCGGCTCGGCGTGGAGCTGATCGTCGTTGATCGGCAGGGCCAGCACGCCGATGTCGAGCTTGCCGTCGCGCAGCTGCTGGTGGACGACCTCGGTCTTCTCCTCGACGAGGAGCAGCTCGAGCTTCGGGAAGCGGGCGTGCAGGTGGGGCACGACGTGGGGGAGGAGGTAGGGCGCCAGGGTCGGGAACAGGCCGATGCGCAGGCTGCCCGACTCCGGGTCCTTGGCCCGCCGGGCGATGTCGACGATGTCGTCGGCCTCGCCGAGCAGGATGCGGGCCCGCTCGACCACCTGCTCGCCGGCCTGGCTCAGCACGATGTGGCCGGGGTTGCGCTCGATGAGCTCCACCCCGAGCTCGCGCTCGAGCTTCTTGATCTGGGTGGAGAGCGTGGGCTGGCTGACGAAGCAGGCCTCGGCGGCGCGGCCGAAGTGCCGGTGGTCCGCCACGGCGACGAGGTACCGAAGGTCGCGCAGGTTCATGGATGACCTCCGGTGGCCGGTGGCCGACGCGCCCTCCCCGTGGGCGGGGGCGCCGGCCGGCGCCCGACGTCGAGCCTAGGCCACGGCCTCTTGCGGGGCGCTGGTGCGGATGAGGTGGTCGAAGGCGCTCAGCCCGGCGGTCGCCCCGGCCCCGAGGGCGATGATGATCTGCTTGTAGGGGACGGTGGTGCAGTCGCCGGCGGCGAAGACGCCAGGCACCGAGGTCTGGCCTCGGTCGTCGATCACGACCTCGCCCCGCGGGGAGAGCTCGATGGAGCCCTCGAGCCACTCGGTGTTCGGGAGCAGGCCGATCTGCACGAAGATGCCCTCGAGGTGCACCTGGTGCACCTCGCCGGTGGTGCGGTCCTCGTAGGTGAGGCCGGTGACCCGGGAGCCGTCACCGAGGACCTCGGTGGTGAGGGCGCTGGTGATGACGGTGACGTTGGGCAGGCTGTGGAGCTTGCGCTGGAGGACGTCGTCGGCCCGCAGGATGGCGTCGAACTCGAGCAGGGTGACGTGGTCGACCACACCGGCGAGGTCGATGGCGGCCTCGACGCCGGAGTTGCCGCCGCCGATGACGGCGACGCGCTTGCCCTTGAAGAGCGGGCCGTCGCAGTGCGGGCAGTAGGTGACGCCCTTGTTGCGGTAGTCGTCCTCACCCGGCACGTTCATCGAGCGCCAGCGGGCGCCGGTGGAGAGGATGACGGTGCGCGACCGCAGCGAGGCGCCGTTGGCCAGCTCGACGGTGACGTAGCCGTCGTCGCCGGCGGGCACCAGGCGGGTGCCCCGCTGGAGGTTCATGACGTCGACCTCGTACTCCTTCACGTGCTGCTCGAGGGAGGCGGCCAGCTTCGGGCCCTCGGTGTAGGGGACGGAGATGAAGTTCTCGATGGCCATGGTGTCGAGCACCTGGCCGCCGAAGCGCTCGGCCGCCACGCCGGTGCGGATGCCCTTGCGGGCGGCATAGATGGCGGCGGCGGCGCCGGCGGGGCCGCCGCCGACCACGAGGACCTCGAAGGGGTCCTTCTCGGCGATGGCGGCGGCGTCGCGTTCGGCCCCGCCCTCGTCGAGCTTGCCCACGATCTGCTCGAGGCTCATGCGCCCGGACTCCCACACCTCGCCGTCGAGGAACACGGTGGGGACGGCCATCACCTGGCGGGCGTCGACCTCGTCCTGGAACGACGAGCCGTCGATAGCGGTGTGGGTGATGTTGGGGTTGAGGATGCTGATCAGGTTCAGGGCCTGCACCACGTCGGGGCAGTTCTGGCAGGTCAGCGAGAAGTAGGTCTCGAAGTGGTGGCTGCCCTCGAGCTCCTCGATGCGGCGGACCAGCTCGTCGGAGGCGGTGGAGGGGTGGCCGCCGGTCTGGAGCAGCGCCAGCACGAGCGACGTGAGCTCGTGGCCGAGGGGGATGCCGGCGAACTCGACGGCCACGTCGGTGCCGACGCGCTCGATGCGGAACGAGGGCGCCCGGGTGCCGCTGTCGGCCCGGCGCACGGTGATGTGGTCGGAGAGGGCGGCGATCTCGTCGAGGAGCTCACGGAGCTGCTCGGACTTCGGCCCGTCGTCGAGGGACGACACCAGCTCGATGGGCCGGGTGATCCTCTCGAAGTGGCTCTTCAGCTGGGCGGTGAGGTTGGCGTCGAGCATGGGCATGACGGGCTCCGTCGGGTGTGCGTTCGGGGGGATCGGACGACGGGACTGCTGCCTGCGGTGGCCCGATCGGTGACCGCAGGGGGTCACCGATCGAGCCAGCGAGGAAGGGGTGGATCAGATCTTGCCGACGAGGTCGAGACCCGGGGTGAGGGTGCTCTCGCCCTCTTCCCACTTGGCCGGGCAGACCTCACCCGGGTGGGTGCGGACGTACTGGGCGGCCTTGACCTTGCGGACGAGCTCGGCGGCGTTGCGACCGACGCCCTCGGCGGTGATCTCCATGACCTGGATGACGCCGTCGGGGTCGATCACGAAGGTGCCGCGATCGGCGAGGCCCTGGCCCTCACGGAGCACGTCGAAGTTCTGGGAGATCTGCGTCGTGGGGTCGCCGATCATGTAGTAGTCGATCTTGCCGATCGTGTCGGAGCTGTCGTGCCACGCCTTGTGCGAGAAGTGGGTGTCGGTCGAGACCGAGAACACCTCGACACCGAGGGCCTTGAGCTCGGCGTAGTTGTCGGCGAGGTCGCCGAGCTCGGTGGGGCAGACGAAGGTGAAGTCGGCGGGGTAGAAGAAGAAGATCGCCCAGTTGCCCTTGACGTCGGCGTCGGACACGTCGACGAACTCGCCGCTCTTGTAGGCGGTGGCGCTGAAGGGCTTGATCTCGCTGTTGATGAGTGCCATGTGGCTGGCAACCTCCGTGGTAGGGGGACGTGGAAGCGAGGGTATATGGCGGAGACCCACTTCGATTGATCGTGTCGATCGCTTGTCCCGATGCCCCGGATAGGCCTCGTGAATTGCCCCTGGTCAGCGCGCTGAGCTCCCGAACCCTCGATCGGGGATCGAGGGTGAGGGTCCTACCTGTCTGTCGCCCGGGAGCGGATCTCCTCCATGCGCCGGGCGTGGAACTCGCCGGCCGTCATCGGCTCGGGGAGCACCTCGCCGGGCTCGAGCAGCTCGGCCGGTGGTCGGAGCAGCACCTCCGGACGGGGCTGGCAGAAGAACGGCATCGAGTAGCGGTCGCGGGTCGGGTCGTCGGGGTTCACGACCCGGTGGGTGGTCGCCGGCACCCGGCCGTTGAGGTAGCGGCTGAGCTGATCGCCGCTGTCGACGACGAGCTCCCCCTCCTGCCCGTCGACCCGGCACCAGCGGCCGTCGCGGTCGCGCAGCTGGAGGCCGTCGTCGGTGGCGGCCGGGAGCAGGGTGATGAAGTTGATGTCCTCGTGGGCGGCCGCCCGCACGGCGCCGGGTGCGGCGTCGGCTCCCACCGGCGGGTAGTGGAGAACCCGCAGGATGGAGTCGGCGCCGACGACCAGGTCGGCCAGGTGGCGACGGTGGAGCCCGAGGTGCTCGGCCACGGCCTCGAGCAGCAGCTCGGCCGTGGCCTCCATCGAGGCGTGCAGGGCCCTCATGTCGGCCTCGAACGCCGGCACCTCGGCCGGCCACACGTTGCCCGGCCCCTCGCCGTCGTCGGGGCCGACGTGCCAGAACTCCTTCAGGTCGGCGACCGCGGCGTCCTTGGCCTTCTCCCGCCCGAAGGGCACCAGGCCCCGCGCTCCGTGCAGCTCGGGGCGGACGTAGCGGGCCTTGGCCTCCTCGGGGAGGGCGAACACCTCCCGCGCCGACCGGTAGGCGGCGTCGAGCCGCGCCGGGTCGACGGCGTGGCCGGCGACCTTCACGAAACCGGTGCCGACGAGGCTGCGCCCGAGGGTCTCGACGAAGCGGCCGCGGGCGGCGGCGTCGCCGGAGGTGAGGTCCCGCAGGTCGACGGTGGCCACGTCGGCGACGGGCACGCTGCTCGGTCGGGGGTCGGGCACGGCGCCGCCTCTCGGGGCTCGGGGGCTGGGGGGCATCGTAGGCGCGCCTACGAACGGCCAGGCCCGCTGATCGAGGCCGTGACGACAGACTCGGGGGATGACGGTGATGGTGGCGTTGCTCCGGGGCATCAACGTGGGCGGGAGGGGCACGCTCCCGATGGCCGAGCTGCGGGCCATCGTCGAGGGCCTCGGCCACACCGAGGTGCGCACCTACATCCAGAGCGGCAACGTCGTGTTCCGCACCCGGTCGCGGTCGACGGCCACCGTCGCCACGGCCGTCG
This sequence comes from uncultured Actinomycetes bacterium, assembly GCA_963702555.1. Classification (GTDB taxonomy): domain Bacteria; phylum Actinomycetota; class Acidimicrobiia; order Acidimicrobiales; family Acidimicrobilacustridaceae; genus CAMFLJ01. Next base: position 146,444 of record CAVPCW010000014.1, on the reverse strand, counting down.
CCGACGCCATCGCGGCCGGCACCGACGTGACGACGACGGTCGTGGTCCGCACCGCCGACGAGCTCGTCGCCGCACGTGACGCCGATCCGTTCGTGGCCCGAGGCGAGGACCCGGCCGGCGTGCACCTCACGTTCTTCCCGGGCGCGGCCCCGGATCCGGGTGACCTCTCGGCCTACGCACCCGACACCGCGGTGCCCGTCGGCCGCGAGCTGCACCTGTTCCTGCCCGACGGCGTCGGCCGCAGCAAGCTGGCCGCCGACCTCGACCGCAAGCTCGCCCCCGGCGGCACCACCCGCAACTGGCGGACGGTCACGGCCCTGATCGAGATGGCGACCGGCGAGGCCTGAGCGGCGGCACCCGCCGCAGCGTCGGGGTCAGCCCCGGCCGTCGCGCACCCGGGACGCTGGCTGGTAGTTCGTGCCGGCGGTGACGTCGACACGATGCAGGAGCAGCTCGCAGGGCGGCTCGAGCAGCTCGGCGAACGCGAGCGAGCGCTCCCCGCCCAGCAGCTCCCACGGCAGGGTCGTCGCCCGGTCGGTGTCGTCCTCGAGCCGCTGGCGCAGGGCGAGCCCGTCGGCGGTGGCGGTGCGACCGTGGGCCAGACCCTTGGCCTCGAGCCCGGACCACCCCTCGGCGATCTCGTCGGGGTTGCTGCCCCGGGAGGTCGGGAGCCAGTCGGGCTCGTAGCCGAGCCAGGCGTTGTGGAGGCACGAGGCCTCCACCCCGGTGAGCCCGGCGGCGACGACGAGGGCCCAGTGGGTGTCGCCCCGCCACTCCCGCAGGCAGTTCACCGCGTGCCAGCCCGACAGCAGCGGGTCGTCGGGGCGGGCCATGGCCAGGTGGGCCCCGAAGAACACGCGGCCGACGGTGGGCAGTCGGTCCACCACGGCCCACAGCTCGGGGCCCAGCTCCTCCAGCGCGGTCGCCGCCGCCGGCGCGTGTTCGTGCAGTCCCTCGACCACGGCGACATCGCGGGCGCGCCACACGTCGGCCGGGTCGGTGCCGTGCTCGTCGAGCAGGGCGTAGGCCCAGCGGATCGCTCCCGGGCTGATCGAGCCGAAGGCGGCGATCACGGCGTCGGGCCCCGCGGCCAGCAGCGGGGTGGCGCGGGCGGCGATGTAGCCGAGCGGGCCGGGGAGCCCGAGCTCGCCGTAGCGGGCGACCGCGCCCGGATCCCAGAAGATCCAGCCCACGGTGGTCTGCACCGACCGGGAGTTGCGACGGGCCACCTCCACCCAGTCCACGTCGCTCGCCATGCCCGTGCCCTCCACCCGGCGTCCGCGGCCCGCTCCCTGCGGGCTCGGTCGTGCCGCCGCCGACCGTACCGCCCGCCGCTAACGTCGGCGCCCTGCGGGAGGGGCTCCCGCGGCGTGATCTGGGGGATGACATGGGCAACGACGGCGCAGCGGGCGCGCTCCTGGGCGATCTCCGGGTCGTCGACCTCACCGACGGGTACGGAGCCCTCGCCGGGCGGGTGCTCGCCGACCTGGGTGCCGAGGTCGTGCGCATCGAGGAGCCCGGTGGCGGCGTCGGGCGCACCCGCGCGCCCCGGGCCGCCGACGGCACCGGCCTGCACCACACGGTGCGCAACGTCGGGAAGCTCGTCGTCACCCTCGACCCGGCGGATCCCGCCGACCACGCCACCCTCGACGGCCTGCTGGCCGGTGCCGAGCTGGCCCTGGTGTCCGACGGCTGGGGGGCGGGGGTCGAGGCCGGGTCGGCCGCGGCGATCGCGGCGCGTCATCCGCACCTCGTGGTCGTCTCGGTCACGCCCTACGGCCTCGAGGGCCCGGCCGCCGGTCGGGCTGCCACCGAGCTGGTCTCCCAGAGCCTCGCCGGCGTCGTCTACCGCTCCGGCGTGCCCGAGCTCCCGCCGGTCTCGGCTCCGGGCAGCTACTGCGAGGACGTGGGCGCCGTCACCGCGGCGATGGCCGGGGTGATCGCGTTGCACCAGGCGGCCGCCGACGGCGCCGGCCAGCTCGTCGACGTGGCCTCGATCCTCGCCCTCGCCCAGTGCACCGAGATGTCGCTGCCGATCTGGAGCCTCCTGCACTTCGACCAGGTACGCGCCGGGGGCGGCCTCTACCCCCTCTTCCCGTGCAGCGACGGCCTGGCCCGCATCGTGCTGCCGATGTCGCCGTTGGAGTGGAAGAGCCTCATCGTCTGGATGGGGTCGCCGCCGGAGTGGACCGGCCCGGCGTGGGAGCAGGCGATGCTCGGCGACGCCGAGCGCGGCGAGATCATGGCCCGCCTTCCCGAGATGTTCGCCGGCCGCACCCGCGAGCAGGTGACCGCCGAGGCCGACGCGGCCGGCGTGCGCGTCACCCCGGTGCTCACCCCGGCCGAGGTCCTGAGCGGTGAGCACGTCGCCGCCCGCGGAACGTTCACCGACGTGCCCGTCGCCGGCGGCACCGCCAAGGTCTTCGCCGGTCTCTACGGCGTCGACGGCGAGCGGGTCCCGTTCCGTGGCCTCGCGACCGACGGCCCGCCGCCGAGCTGGCCCGCCCGCCCGGCGCCGTCCGCTCCCGCCGTCACCGACGCACGACCCCTCGCGGGGCTGCGCGTGCTCGAGTTCGGCAACGGCGTCGCTGCCCCGGAGGCCGGTCGTGTGCTCGCCGAGTGGGGCGCCGAGGTCATCAAGGTCGAGAGCCGCAACCGCCCCGACTTCCAGCGGATGGTGATGGGCGGCGAGATGAACCCGGCGTTCTCGACGGTGGCCCGGGGCAAGCTCGCCTTCGGCGCAGACCTCTCGACCGAAGCCGGCCGCGACCTCGTGCGGTCGCTGCTCCCGTCGGTCGACATCGTCGTGGAGAACAACGCCACCGGCGTGATCGACCGCCTCGGCTTCGGATGGGACGTCCTGCACGCCGCCAACCCCCGCCTCGTCATGGTCGGCACCCAGCTCTACGGCGACCGGGGCCCCTGGGCCAACCGCAAGGGCTACGGCCCGAGCGCCCGGGCCGTCGGTGGCCTCACCTGGCTCTGGGCCCACGGCCCCGACGCGCCCCGCGGCGTCATGACCATCCACCCCGATCACCTCGCCGGTCGCATGGTCGCGCTCGCTGCGCTCTCCGGGGTGCGGTCGATGCGGCGCACGGGGAGCGGCGTCCGTGTCGACCTCGCCCAGTTCGAGGCCGTCGCCTTCCTCCTCGCCGACCTGCTGGCGGCCGAGAGCCTCGTGCCGGGCGCAGCGGTGCCCACCGGCAACACCGACGCCGAGCACGCACCCTGGGGCCTGTTCCGCTGCGCCGACGACACCGGCTCCGAGAGTTGGCTGTCGGTGTGCGTCACCGACGACGCCGCGTGGCGCGCGCTCGTCGACGTCGCCGGGGGAGCGGTGCCCGACGACCCCGCGTGGCGCTCCGAGTCCGGCCGGCTGGCCGCAGTGCCGGCCGTCGAGGCTTCGGTCGCGGCGTGGCTCTCCGACCGGGACGCGGCGCAGGTGGAGGACGCCCTCCAGGCCGCGGGTGTCGCAGCCGGCGTGGCCCTGCACCCTCGACTCCAGGTCGAGCACCCGGCCTTCGCCGGGCGGGGCTACCCGGTCGAGATCGACCAGCCCGGCAGTGGTCCGATCATCCTCGAGGGCCCGGCGTTCACCGGTTCCCGGATGGGGTCACCCGACTGCCGGCCCGCCCCGGGCCTTTCGCAACACACCGAGCAGATCTGTCATGAACTTCTCGGCATCGACGAAAAAGCCTTTGAGGCCTTGCTGGAAGCGGGAATCGTGGACGCGCCGACGGGCTGATCGCCCCGGGGGTGATTGCGGCGGGGACACCGGTCTGTAAAGATTCCGCAACATGTCTTGGCTGCAGCGTGATCGAGGAACCTCTCAGGGGCCCAGCACACGGCGGTTCGCGACGACTCGGCGTGGCGCGACGGCTCTCGTCGTCGCTGCCGGCCTGGTCGTGGGCGTGACCGCCCTGGTGCCCACCGCCGGCGCCGACCAGATCGCCGACAAGCAGGCCGAGGCCGCCAAGGTCGCCGACCAGCTCGACGCCCTCAGGTCCCGCCAGATGGACGTCGCCGCCCAGGCCGAGCGCGTCCGCTACGAGCGCCAGCAGGCCGAGCTGAAGGTCAACGAGGCCCAGGTCCTGCTCGACGAGACCAACGCCGAGCTCGACCAGCGCCGCGACGACGTGCGCGAGGTCGCCGTCGAGGCGTACCAGAACGGCAACGACAGCCCCGAGCTCGACGCCTTCCTCACCAGCGACGCCAACGCCGGCCTCCAGAAGCGCTCCTACCTCGAGACCCGCACGGTCGACATGCGCGACGCCGTCGACTCGCTGTCGGCGGCCCAGCAGAAGGCCGAGGACGACAAGGCCCGGCTCGACGCCGCCAAGGAGACCGTCGACGCCAAGGCTGCGGAGATGGCCGAGCTCGAGTCTGCCGCCCGCAAGGCCGTCGCCGACCAGCAGGCCGTCAGCGCCAAGGTGCAGGGCGAGCTCCAGGGCCTCGTCGCCGCCGAGCAGGCCCGTCGGGCCCAGGAGGCCAAGGCCGCCTCCGACGCCGCCGCCGCCCGTCAGGCCGCCGCCGCTCCTGCGGCCACCGCCCCCGCCTCGCCGCGGGTCGGCGCCAAGGCCGGCACCGGCTCGGTCGTCGTGCCGAGCAACCCGAACCCGCCGCCCGTCGGCCGCGGCGCCTCGGGCGCCATCCAAGCGGCACTCAGCCGGGTCGGCGTGGGCGACTACGTCTGGGGTGCCTCCGGCCCCATCGACTTCGACTGCTCCGGTCTCGTGGCGTGGGCCTACGCCCAGGCCGGCGTCCCGGGCCTGCCGCACTACAGCGGCGCCCAGTACGCCATGACCACCCGCATCTCCCGCTCCCAGCTCCAGCCCGGCGACCTCGTCTTCTGGGGTGGCGGCGGCTCCGAGCACGTGGCCATCTACATGGGTGGCAACCAGCTCGTGCACGCGTTCGGCTCCGGCGGCGGCGTGGCCGTGACCCAGCTCGACGGCTGGTGGAAGCCCGCCACCGGCTACGGCCGCCTGAACTACTAGCCGACGGGCTCCGGCCCCTCCGCTGCATCCGACGCCCGGCTCCGGCCGGGCGTCGTCGCGTCCCGGGTCGACCGACCGGCTCCGGCGTCAGGCCGGGCGGAAGGTGAAGCCGCGGTAGCCGTCGGCCACGACGTCGTCGCAGATCTGGCGGTAGGGGCCCACCCCGCCGATGTAGGGCATGAAGACGCGGGGCTTGCCCGGCACGTTGGCGCCCATGTACCAGGAGTTGCCCTCCGGGTAGAGGGTGAAGGCGGCGACCGTGCTCACGTGCTCCACCCACTCGTCCTCCGCCCCGGGGTCGGGGTCGATCGAGCCGAGGTGCTCGGCCTCCATGTGGGCGATGCAGTCCGAGACCCACTCCACGTGCTGCTCGATGGAGACCAGCATGTTGGTCATGACCGACGGGCTGCCCGGCCCGGTGATGGTGAACAGGTTCGGGAATCCGGCGGTGGCGAGCCCCAGGTAGGTGCGGGGCCCGGCCGCCCACTTGTCGCGCAGGAGCACCCCGCCCTCGCCCACGATGTCGGGAGCGAGCAGCGCGCCGGTCATGGCGTCGAAGCCGGTGGCGAACACGAGGGCGTCGAGCTCGTGCACCCGGTCGGTGGTGCGCACGCCCTCGGGCACGATCGCCTCGATCGGGGTGTCCTGCAGGTCGACCAGGGTGACGTTGTCGCGGTTGTAGGTGGCGTAGTAGTTCGTGTCGAGGCACACGCGCTTGGTGCCGAAGGGGTAGCTCGTGGGCACGAGCTTCTCGGCCACCGCGGGGTCGTCGACGATCTCCCGGATCCGATCGTGCACGAACTCGGCCGCGACTGCGTTGGCGTCACGGTCGATCATGAGGTCGGTGTAGGACGAGAGCAGCCCGAAGAGGGTGCCCGACTCCCACCGCTCGGTGAAGCGGCGCTGCCGTTCGTCGGGGTCGATGGCGAGGGCGGAGTCGGTGGCCGGGGGTACCAGCACGCCGCCGTGGGTCTCCCGTCGCAGAACCTCGCGGTGGCTGCGGTAGTTGGCCTTGCGGTCGGCGACGAACGCCGGGTCGAGGGGCGCGTTCTTGGCCGGGATGGCGTAGTTCGGGGTGCGCTGGAAGACGGTGACGTGGGCCGCCTGCTCGGCGATGAGCGGGATCGACTGGATGCCCGAGGATCCGGTGCCGATCACGCCGACGCGCTGACCCGTGAAGTCGACGCCCTCGTGGGGCCATTCGCCCGTGTGGTACTCGGGGCCGGCGAAGGAGTCGATGCCGTCGATCTCGGGGCGCTTGGCGGCCGAGAGGCAGCCGACGGCCATCACCAGGTAGCGAGCCGACAAACGATCGCCGCGGTCGGTCTCGACCGACCAGCGCTGGGCGTCGTGGTCCCACTCGGCCCGGGTCACCTTCGTCTCGAAGCGGATGTCGCGGCGGAGATCGAGGCGGTCGGCGACGTGGGCGGCGTAGGCGAGGATCTCCGGCTGGGTGGCGTAGCGCTCGCTCCAGGTCCACTCCTGCTCGAGCTCGGGGTCGAACGAGTACGAGTAGTCCATCGACTCGATGTCGCAGCGGGCCCCCGGGTAGCGGTTCCACCACCAGGTGCCGCCGACGTCGGCGGCGGCCTCGAAGACCTGCGTGGTGAGCCCCAGCCCGCGGAGGCGATGGAGCATGTAGAGGCCGGAGAAGCCGGCCCCGACGACGACGGCGTCGACCTCGTGCTCGATGGCGGTGTCCACGGTGGTCCCCCCTGTTCGTGGAGTGCCAGCCAACCGCGCCGAGGGGCCGGCCGCAAGCGTCGGAGGTCCCGTCGTCCCGGCCGGTGCTCCGGCGCGGCTCCCGGCCGAGGACTGCGCGACACTCTGCGAGCCGTGCACGCACGACATGGGGGAGAACGATGACGACCACCGACGCGCCGACGATCAACCTGCTCGACCCGCAGTTCTACGTCGACCCGTACGCCGCCTACCGCTGGCTGCGCGACAACGACCCGGTCCACTGGGACGCGACCCACCGCATCTGGGGCGTGTCCCGCTACGAGGACGTCGTGGAGGTCGAGAAGGAGACGGGTCTGTACTCGTCGCTGTGGGGCTCTCGTCCGGCCACCGACCAGCTCGACGACACGTCGATGATCAACAAGGACGATCCGGAGCACCAGAAGCAGCGCATGCTGGTGGCCCGTCAGTTCACCCCCCGTGCGGTGAAGCAGCTCGAGGACCACCTGCGGGTCATCGTCAACGAGCTGATCGACGACGTGGCCGCCGCCGGCACCTGTGAGGCGATCGGCGCGCTGGCGTCGCCGCTGCCCGCCATCGTCATCGGCGACAAGCTGGGCTACCCGCGTGAGCTGTGGCCCAAGGTGCGCTACTGGTCCGAGGTCACCATGTTCGAGTCGGGCCAGAACCGGCCCGACGGCGCGCCGCAGGAGCAGAGCCCCGCCATGGTCGAGGCGATCATGGACTTCGCCGCCGTCACCATGGAGCTCATCGCTCAGCGCCGGGCCGACCCGCAGGGCGACCTCATCTCGCTCTGGGCCACCACCGAGGTCGACGGTCGGCTCTGGACCGACGGCGAGATCATCAGCGAGTGCCTCCTGCTGCTCGACGGCGGCGCCGAGACCACCCGCACGGTGATCGGCTCGATCATCCGCGAGCTCGCCCTGCAGCCCGACCAGCGCCAGATCCTGATCGACCGGCCCGAGGTACTCGGCGACACCGCGGTCGAGGAGTTCATCCGCTGGGTCACCCCCATCCTCAACATGCGCCGCACCGTCACCCGTGACCACACCTTCCGGGGCCGGGAGCTCCACGAGGGCGACCAGGTGCTGCTCATGTACGGCTCGGCCAACCGCGACGAACGGTCCTTCGACGAGCCCGACCGCTTCGACGTCACCCGCGCCCACAACCACCACGTGGCCTTCGGCTTCGGCACCCACTTCTGCCTCGGTTCGTCCCTCGCCCGCATCGAGATCCGGGTGATGTTCGAGGAGCTCCTCCGCCGCATCCCCGACTGGCGCCTCGTCCCCGGCACCGAGCCGAAGGTGCTCGGCGCCACGTTCACCCGCGCCTACGACGAGGTGCACATCGAGTTCACGCCGGAGGGCTGACCTTCATGCAGGACCACGAGTACCCGACGACGGTCGAGGACATCGACGCCGGGTGGCTGACGGCCGCGCTGGCCGACCGCCATCCCGGTGTGGAGGTCGTAGCCGTGGAGGTCCGCTCCCGGCACGACATGACCAACTCGCACGCCATGATCGGGGTGACCTACGCGGATCCCGACGCCGCCGCCCGCTCCGGGGCGCCGACGAGCGCCTTCTGCAAGCTGCCACCGGTCGACGGCCGGCGTGACGCCATCATCGCCACCCGCATGGGCCCGATGGAGGCCCGTTTCTACCGCCAGCTGGCCCCGTCGCTCGACCTGCGGGTGCCCGAGGCCCACGTGGCCCGGGAGGACGACGAGAGCGGCCTCTTCGTGCTGGTCCTGGAGGACCTGGTCGAGAAGGGTTGCCTCGTCTCCGACGGCACCTGGGGCATCCCGGTCGACGGCGTGGCCGGCGCGCTCGAGGAGCTGGCGCTGATGCACGCCCGGTTCGCCGACCCTGCCGTCCGTGAGGCGGAGGCCTCCTGGGTGCCCGTGCGCGGCCCCGGGGGCGACATGGGCAAGAACATGCTGCGCTACGGCATCGAGAACCACCGCGACAGGATGAGCGACGCCTTCGTCGACGTGTCGTCGATCTACTGCGAGCAGACCGCGGAGCTCCACGAGCTGTGGCACGAGGGCCCCCGCACGGTCATCCACGGCGACACCCACATCGGCAACCTGTTCCTCGACGAGGGCCGGGTCGGGTTCCTCGACTGGGGGATCGTCAACGCCGGTTCGTGCATGCGAGACGCCAGCTATCTCCTCACCATGGCCATGGACATCGAGGAGCGGCGGGCCAACCAGGTCGATCTGCTCCACCTCTACGTCGAGGCGCTCGCGGCCGCCGGCGGGCCCGAGATCGCCGTGAGCGATGCCTGGGCGATGCACCGCATCCAGGCCGCCTACAACGTGCCGGCGTCGTGCCAGGTGGTCACCTTCGAGCCCTCCCGCACCCCGGAACGGGCCGTGTTCGCCGACGCCTTCCTGGCTCGGGCCGAGGCGTCGCTCGAGGACCTCGAGGTCGTCGCCGCGCTCGCGGCGCGCGGCCTCGACGCCGACCCGTCGATCTTCGCCTCGTAGGCCTGCGACCCGCCGCGCTCGCCCGGGGGCGTCAGGGCATCAGCCCGGCGACCTGTGAGATCGGCAGGTCGCGCAGCGACACCAGGCCCGGCTCGGCGGCGCACACCGAGGGGATGGCGTTGACCACCTTGGCGCCGGTGGCGATGACACCGGCGATGTTGTGGTCCATCAGCCCGAGCCCCACGTGGGTGTTGATCTCGATGCCCGGGTGGCCGCTGACGACGACGCGGTGCACTCCCGGCTTCCCCTCCGGCGGGTAGGGCCAGTCGGGGGCCGCTGCGGCGGTGAGCCGGTTCACGTGCTCGACGATGATCACGGCCTCGCCGTCGACCACACCCTCCACGGCGAAGCGGACGGCGGCCACCTTTCCGGGCTCGACGTGCATCATCGTGCAGTCGATGGGCTCCACCGCGGTCCAGACCTCGGACCAGTCGCGGACCTCGTCGAGCTCGATGTCGAGCTCGTCGGCCAACATCTGCACCGCTCCGCCGAACACGCTGGTGAGCACGCCGGGGATGAAGAGCATCGGCAGCTCGTCGGGGGAGACGCCGAAGCCGAAGCTCGCGCCGGTGAACTCGGCGTCGTCGTAGCTGCCGTAGTCGCAGATCTCCTGGACGTGGATGCGGTCGGCCCGGGTCGAGAGGCTCAGGGCTGCGAACGGCAGCATGTCGCCCGAGAAGCCCGGGTCGATCCCGTTGACGTACATCGTCGTGCCGCCTCGGCGGCAGGCGGCCTCCAACGGCTCGCGGAGCCAGGCGTCGGCGGCCGGCGGATAGACCAGCCACACCAGTGAGGTGGACACCACGTTGGTGCCGGCCTCGAGGAACGCGACGAGCTCGGCGAGGGCCTCGTGCGGCCGCTCCTCGCCGAGGGCCGTGTAGACGACGCAGTCCGCGCCGAGGGCCACCAGCGCGTCGAGGTCGTTGGTGGCGATGACGCCGGTGGGGGCGTCGAGCCCGCACAGCTCGGCGGCGTCGCTGACCCACCTTCGACGGGCTGGCGGCGTGCACGCCCACGAGCTCGAGGGTGGGGTTCTCGATGATCGCTCGGAGGGAGTGGACGCCGACGTTGCCGGTGGAGAACTGGATCACGCGGAGGGTCATGGCGGCCATCCTGCCTGGTGGAGCCGTCGGCCGCTCTGCTCACCCCATCTGGGGGATCCGTCACCGCGACGGGTGTGACAGACAAGACTGACGTCACGATGGATCGAGTCAGGTGGAGCGGATGACCAAGAAGCGTGCGATCGGTGTGTGGGCGGTCATGGTGGTGGCGGCCCTGCTGCTCTTCACCACGACCGCGTCGGTGTGGGTGAAGCGCCAGGCCCTCGACACCGACAACTGGGTGAAGGCCGCCGACGAGGTGCTGCAGGACCCCGCCATCCAGGCCGCCCTGTCCACCTTCATCGTCGATCAGCTCTACGCCAACGTCGACGTGCAGGAGTTCTTCGCCGAGAAGCTCCCCGACGACCTCTCGGGCCTGGCCGGGCCGCTGTCGGCCGCCCTGCGGGAGCCGGCCACGGTCGCCGTCGAGAAGCTGATCGACACCCCCCGCTTCCAGAAGCTCTGGAGCAACGCCAACCGGGTCGCCCACGAGAAGCTCGTGGCCATCCTGGAGGACAAGGCCGACTACCTCTCGACCACCGGTGGCACCGTCACCCTCGAGCTCGGCAAGCTGGTCACGGCCCTCGGTGAGGACCTCGGCCTCCCGTCCGCGCTGCTCGACAAGATCCCCGCCGACGCCGGCAACATCGTGCTGGCCAAGTCCGACCAGCTGAAGGCCGCGCAGACCGCGGTGAAGGCGCTCAAGTGGATGAGCATCCTGCTCTTCGTGCTCGTGGTCGCCCTCTACGGGCTGGCCGTCTACCTGGCCAAGGGTGCCCGGCGGCGCACGTTCCGCAACGTGGGCTGGACCGTGGTGGCGGTGGGGCTGTTCATCGGCGTCACCCGACGGCTCACTGGCAACTACGTGCTCTCGATGCTGAGTGACCCGACGCTCGAGCCCGCGGTCAAGGCCGCCTACGCCATCGGCAGTGCCCTGCTCACCACGCTGGCGTGGACGATCTTCACGTGGGGTCTCGTGATCGTGCTCGGCTGCATCGTCGCCGGCCCGACCCGGTTGGCGGTGTGGCTGCGGCGCACCCTCGCCCCGGTGCTGAACCTCCGCTGGGAGGCGGTCGCCGCGGTGGTCGGCGGCATCTACATCGTGCTCCTGCTCTGGGCTCCGTTCCCGGCCCTGCAGACGTGGCCCTCGGCGCTCGGCCTCGCCGTGGTGCTGGGCCTCGGCATCTGGGCCCTCCGCCGGCGCACGCTCGTCGAGTTCCCCGACGCCGAGCTCGGCGAGACCCTCGGCGGCGCCCGCGACAAGCTGTCGTCGGCCTGGGGCTCGGTGACCTCGTCGGTCAAGGGCATCGGTGGTGGCCACGACAAGGGCGGCTCGGCCGACGACCAGGCCAGCCAGCTCGAGCGCCTGGCCCAGCTCCACGACAACGGGAAGCTCGACGACGCCGAGTTCGCGTCGGCGAAGGCCAAGCTCCTCTCCTGAGGGAGCGCCGCGCCCTCAGCGGCGACCTCGCCTCACCCACCCACGCCGAGGTGCCGTCGTGAACCTGCTGCTCAGCACCCTGATCGTCCTCGGCGCCAGCGCCGCCGCGGTCGGGGCTCTGCTGCTCGTCCGGCGGTGGGCGCCCCACGGAGGGCACTTCGGCGACACCGGACGCGCCGTCGGCGTGTTCACCCTCCTCGCCACCTCGTTCGTGGTGCTCTTCGCCTTCGTGGTGTTCTTCGCCTTCGGCAGCTACGACCGCTCCAGCTCCAGCGCCGAGCTCGAGGCGCAGGTCACGATGCAGCAGTTCGAGACGGCGCAACTGCTCCCGGCCGCGGTGGGGCCCTCGCTCTCGTCGCAGCTGCGCTGCTACGCCCGGTCGGTGGTGAGCCAGGAGTGGCCGGCCATGGCCCGAGGTGACGTCCTCGGCCTCAACGAGTGGGACACGGACCTCTTCGTGACGATAGAGGGGGTCCGCACCACCAACGCCGACGAGGAGGCCGCGTACGCCAAGTGGCTCGACCAGCGGTCCGAGCGTGAGCAGGCCCGTGAGGAGCGGGCCCTCGGCGAGAACGGCGTCATCCCCGCTCCGCTGTGGTTCGTCCTGATCATCAGCGGCGGCATCGTCTGGATCTTCGTCTTCCTCTTCGCCGACAGCGGCGAGGGGGCGGGGGTCCAGTCGGTGCTCGTCGCCACCGTCACCGCCAGCCTGGTGGCCGGTCTGCTGCTCGTGCTCTTCCTCGACCAGCCCTACAAGCCGGGGGCCGGCAGCCTGAAGCCCACCGCCATGGAGCAGACCCTGCGCCAGATGGACCAGCTCACGGAGGAGCTGCGCCTCGACATCCCCGAGCTCTGCGACGCCGAGGGCAACCCGACCTGAGTCAGCTGGGGCCGAAGCGCTCGACCCGCACATCGGCCGCTTCGACGCCGAGGTCGAGCAGCAGGGCCGAGGCGTGCTCGACGAACCCGCCGGACCCGCACAGGTACACCGTGGTGCCGGCCGCCACGGGCCCGAGGTCGTCGGCGGTGAGGCGCCCGGCGGGGCGGGCATCGCCCGGAGCGGCCGTGCGGGTGTGGACCACCGTGACCTCGGGACCGGTCATCTCCGGGGCGTAGTAGAGGTCGTCGGGGGAGCGGACGGACACGACGAGGCGGACGAGCCCCTCCCGACCGGCCGCCCGGGCGGTGCGGAGCATGGCCATCAGGGGAACCACCCCGGAGCCACCAGCGACGAGCAGCGCCGGTGAGGAGCCGTCCCACGTGAACCAGCGTCCGAGCGGGCCCCGCACCTCGAGGACGTCGCCCGGCTCGAGCACCTCGTGCAGGAAGGGCGAGACCTCGCCGTCGGGCAGGAGCTCGACCGTGAGCTCGATCTCGCCGCTGTCGTCCGGGGCCGAGGCCACGGAGTACGAGCGCGACGCCGTGTAGCCGTCCTCGGCCGTGAGCCGCACGACGTAGTGCTGGCCGGGCAGGTGCGGAACGGGGGACGCCAGCGCCAGCCGGATGGTGCGGGCGGTGGGGGTCTCGGGACGGACCGACACCACGGTGGCCGCCTGCCACGGCGTGGCGGCCTGCTGGCCCGGTGCCGCGAATCGGGCCGTGGGTGCGAAGGGCGGGTCAGTCACCGTGGTAGCGCTGCTCGGTCCAGGGATCGCCCCGGTCGTGGTAGCCGTTCTGCTCCCAGAAGCCCCGCACGTCGTGGTCGAGCAGCTCGAGGCCCGAGACCCACTTGGCGCTCTTCCAGAAGTACAGGTGGGGCACCAGCAGGCGGGCCGGCCCACCGTGTTCGGCGGAGAGGGGCTCCCCGTCGGCCTCCCACACGACCCAGGCCTTGCCGTCGACGAGATCGGCGAGCGGGAGGTTGGTGGTGTAACCGGTGTGGCTGCGGGCGAGGACGTGGGTGGCCGCGGGAGACGGGCCTGCTGCCTCGAGCAGCACGTCGACGGAGACACCGCTGAAGGTCATGTCGAACTTCGACCACGTGGTGACGCAGTGGATGTCGCCGGCGTAGGTCGAGTGGGGGAGCGCCTGCAGCTCGTCCCAGCTCCAGATGGTCTGGCGCTCGACCAGGCCGTCGACGGTGAGGGTCCAGTCGTCGGTCGAGAGCCTCGGGGTGATCTCGGCGCTCAGCACCGGCCACGAGGCGCCGGTGTCGTACTGGCCCGGCGGGAGGCGCCCGCCGTGGTCGTCGCGACGCCGGCCGGTGAACCCTCTGGTGAAACCGCCCACGTGGTGCCCTCCGTCTGGTGTGTCCGGAAAAGGCTAGGCCGACCTCAGCCGGCGTCCTCGGCCAGCACGAAGTCCCGGCGGAGTCGGGTGAGCTTCAGGGTCTGGATGCGCCAGCCCTCGGCGAGCTTCACGTAGGTCTCGTGGTAGTGCCCGTACCCGTGGAGGTGCTGGAGGGGCGAGCCCTCGGGCCACCAGAGGTGGTCCTCCATCGCCCAGATGCCGGTGGCCGTGCTCTCCGAGGTGAGCTCGATCTCGGGCATGTGGCCGTGGTGCACGGTGGTGACCTCCGCCAGCATCGGCGCCAGGAACTCGAGGAACGCATCGCTGCCCTCGATCAACGGCGCGCCGTCCTCGGTGGTGTCGATGACGACGTCGGGTGCGAACACGTCGTGCATCGCCGCCCAGTCCTTGGTGTCCATCGTGCGGAAGTAGCGGGCCTTCAGCTGCTTGATGGCCTCGATGTCCTTCTTGGCGCCCATCGGAGCCCCCCTCTGAGGTCGGTGGATCGGAGTCGTGGGTCGGCTACCAGAGCGTGCCGCCGTCGACGACGATCTCGGCACCGGTGGTGTTGCTCGAGGCGTCGGAGGCGAGGAAGGCGAGGGCCTCGGCGATCTTGACCGCCGGCATCATCCCGCCCGGCAGCACGCCCATCATCTTGTTGAAGTGGCCGAAGTCGATGTCGCCCTGGAGGTTGTCGAGCGCCTTCGTGGACATGGCGGTGTCGACACCACCGGGGTCGACCATGTTCACCCGGATGCCCTCGGCGGCCAGCTCGACGGCGATGGCCTTCATGAACAGGCGCAGGCCGCCCTTGGAGGCGCAGTACGACGAGTTGTAGGGCTGGCCCTGCACGCCGGAGATCGACGCCACGGTGACGACGTTGCCCTTGCTCTCGCGCAGGTGCGGCAGCGCCGCCTGGGTGACGAGCATCGGCCCGGTGAGGTTCACCGCGAGGTGGCGGTTCCACACGTCGAGGGTCATGTGCTCCAGCTTGGAGAACACGTTGATGCCGGCCACGTTGGCGAGCACGTCGAGCCCACCCATCTCGGCCACGGCGGCGTCCATGGCCGCGGTGACCGACGCGGGGTCGCTGACGTCGCAGAAGTGCACGCCCTCGCCCTCGGCCACGTCGACCGCGTAGACGGTGGCCCCCTCGGAACGGAACAGCTCGACGGTGGCGGCGCCGATGCCGGCCGCCCCACCGGTGACGAAGATCTTCTTGCCCTCGAATCGCATCCGGCGGACGTTAGTGGCTGCCGTCACACCGTCGGGCCGGTCGGCGTCACCGGCCCGTGGCCATCGGCTCCCGCCGACGCGGCCAAGATGGGCGGCGAAGGGGAGGACGACCACCATGGACTTCACGCCGACCGCCGAGAAGCTGCTGCCCGACCTGAGCCCGCGCGAGGAGCTCGTGCTGCTCGCCCGCACGTTGTGGCGCGAGGGCTACAACGACCACCTCGCCGGCCACATCACGATCCGCGAGGGCGACACGCTGCTCTGCAACCCGTGGCTGCTCACGTGGGACGAGATCCGGCCCGAGCACGTCATCCGCATCGACCTCGAGGGCAACGTCCTCGAGGGCGACTGGCCCGCGCCGCTCGGCATCCCCCTGCACCTCGAGCTGCACAAGATGCGCGACGACGTGCACGTCGCCATGCACAGCCACCCGCTCTACGGCACCGTGTGGTCCGACATGCGGGAGGTCCCTCCGGTGTACGACCAGAGCTCGGGCCTCGGCGGCGGCGGCGACCTCGTGCTGGTCGACGAGTACGGCGGCGGCGTCGACAGTTCGAGCGCGGCGCGTGACGCGGTCGAGGCCATGGGCGACGCCAACCTGGCGCTGCTCGCCGGTCATGGCGTGTTCGTGCTCGGCTCCACGGTGCGGGCCGTGCACCAGCGGGCCGTGGCCCTCGAGCAGCGCTGCCAGCGGGCGTGGCACATCCGGGCCGCCGGCAGTCGGGCCGAGTCGCCTGTGCCCGAGTGGTGGCTCGATCGGGGCCGGAAGTCCGACGGGAACGGCTTCATCGGCTTCTGGGAGGCGATGGTCCGCGCTGAGCTGCGGGCCGACCCGACCCTGCTCGACTGAGTCGTCGGGCCTGCTGACGCCACCTACAGGAGGTGGTCGAGCAGGCCCTCCACGAGGAACTCGGGGTAGCCGAACGCCGGGACGGGAGCCGGCTCCTGGCCGTCGTACCCTATGGCGCGCCGCACCTCGGGAGCCATGTAGTAGCTCCCGGCCACGCACGTGCGCAGGGCCCGACCGGCCGCCGCGTCCTGCTCGTCGAGGTGGGCGAGCAGTTCCTGGGCGTCCAGCCCGCGGTCGGCGGCGAGGGCCCGGCGCAACGGGTCGACCAGGTCGGGCCGTGCGGCGAGGGCCCGGTCGAGCAGCGCCGTGGTGGCGCCGACCCGGCTCGGTGCGGGGTGGGTGCCGGTGCCCGGGATCATCTCGTCGGCCAGCACCTCGAAGCGGGCGCGCTCGTCGGCGTCCAGGGCTGGTGCTGGTGCGGCCTCGGGCGGCCGCACCAGCACCGGCGTCGGCGCGCCAACGGCGAAGGGGCGCGGCGGGGCAGACGGACGGGTCCGCCACGTGCGGGTGGCGACGAGGTGCTCGGCGGTGCGCAGCGCCAGCGCCGCGATCGTGCTGGTGGGGTTGGCCGACCCGGCCGTGACGAAGACGCTCCCGTCGATGACACCGAGGTTGGTGATGTCGTGGGCCATGCCGAAGCGGTCGACGACCGACGTGGCCGGGTCGTCACCCATTCGGGCCGTTCCCATGAGGTGGCCGTTGGGGATCGGATACGTCGCTTCGGTCTCGACCGCTCCCGCGGCTCGGAGCGAGTCGGCGGCCCGCTCCGCCATGAAGTCGAGCATGCGACGGCTGTTCTCCGACAGCCGGTAGTGCACGGCGACCCCCGGTATGCCATCGCTGTCGACGGCGGTCGGGTGCAGCTCGACCCGGTTCTCGTCGTCGGGCAGGTCCTCGCAGAGGATCGCCCACTGCCCGATGCGGCCGAGGCGGGCCGCCATGTGCTCGTGGTGCGCCGGCCCCCAGACGCCGACGCCACGGTTGCCGAGTGCGGTTCGCAGGGGGCCGATCGATGATCCGAGACCCCAGGTCGAGCCCCGCACGAAGCCGCGTGCCGGGTCGCTGCGGGCGAACTCGAGGGTCTGGACCAGGGCGCCGTTCTGGGCCCGCCAGCCGTGCATCGGCTCCGGGAAGACACCCTGCACGGTGGCCAACGGATGGAGCATCAGTCGGCGGCCGACGAGGCCCGAGGAGTTGGCGAGCCCGTCCGGGTGGCGCTCGTCGGCCGAGGCCAGCAGCAGCCGGGGGGTGCCGATGCCGTTGGCGGCGACGAGGACGACGTCGGCGCGCTGGTGGTGCTCGCCGCCGTCGCGGTCGACCCACTTGGCGCCGGTGACCAGACCGTCCGGTCCCACGGTGATGCGTCGAACGCGGGCACCGGTGATCAGCTCCGCGCCGGCGGCGAGGGCGTCGGGCCAGTGGGTGACGTCGGTGGAGCCCTTCGCTCCCTCGTTGCAGCCCTGGCCGCAGCTGCCCCGCCGCACGCAGACGTGCTGGTTGCGGTACTCCGCCGACGCGATGGCGTTGGTCGCAGGCCACCAGTGCCAGCCCAGCCGGTGGTGGGCACGAGCCACCGCCAGGCCGACCTCACCGAGGGGGAGCGGCGGCAGCGGAGGCTCGGCCCCCTCCGGGTAGCGGGGGTTGCCGCCGAGGCCGGACACGCCGAACTGGCGGTCGGTCTCCTCGTAGAAGGGGCTCAACTCCTCGTAGGTGACGGGCCAGTCGTCGGCCACGCCGTCGACGGATCGCACCCGGAAGTCGTCGGGGAGCATGCGGGGCCACTGCGCGTTGTAGAGGACCGTGCCGCCGCCGACCCCGTTGAAGTTGAGTGCACCCATGTCGGAGTTCGTGCTGTCGACGGGGTAGTCGGCGGGCAGCTTCCGCACCGTGGGCGAGCTCGACCACCGGCCGCCACCCTGGAGCTCCCAGGTCGGATCGGTCCCCGGGTAGGACTGCCGGTCGACCCATGGCCCCTGCTCGAGGCACACCACGCGGGCCCCGGCCCGGGCCAGTCGGAGCGTCGCCACCGCGCCGCCGGCCCCCGCGCCGATCACCAGCACGTCGGCGGGCACGGTGGCGCTCCCCTCAGGCATCCGGCCACTCTGCCACGGCACCCGTGGACCGCCCGCGGGCGACGGACTGCGCCAAGATGAGGGCCCCGCACCGGGCGGGATCACTGGGGGAGCGCACATGCCGGTCGAAGGGCTCGATCACGTCGCCATCACCGTCGCCGACGTCGAGGCCACCCTCGACTGGTACGAACGTGCCCTCGGCGCCGAACGGCTCCACCACGACCTGTTCCTCAGCGGCGCCATCCCCATCGCCCTGCTGCAGGTCGGCGGCTCCCGGTTGAGCGTGCACCCGGCGTCCGCACCCGCGGCGCCTCACGCGCTGGCCCCGACCCCGGGCTCGGCCGACCTCTGCTTCCGCTGGTCGGGCCCGATCGAGGACGCGGCCGCGGCCCTCGCCGCCGCCGGGGTCGAGGTGATCGAGGGGCCCGTGCCCCGTCCGGCCTCGAGCGGCGACATGGGCCGGTCCGTCTACTGCCGCGACCCCGACCGCAACCTCGTCGAGCTCCTCTCCGTCGACTGAACGCCCGGCGTGGCAACCTGAGCGGCCATGGCCGACACGACCGACCTCCCCTGGCAGGGTGACGCCTGCGGCCTCGTCGACGCGTTCCGCGCCGGTGAGCGCTCGCCCGTCGAGGAGGTCGAGGCCACCCTCGCCGCCATCGAGGCGTCGGAGCTGAACTGCTTCGCCCACGTCGACGCCGACCGGGCGCTCGACGCGGCGCGGGCGGCCGACGTGTCGCTGCCGTTCGGAGGGGTGCCCACCGCCATCAAGGAGCTGGAGCCAGTGGCGGGCTGGCCGTGGACCGAGGCGTCGCTCGTGTTCCGCGACCGGGTGGCCACGACCACGTCTCACCACGTGCAGCGCCTTCTCGGGCAGGGCGGCGCGGTGCCGGTCGGGGCCACGACGGCCAGCGAGTTCGGGGGGCTGAACGTCAGCGTGACCCGCATCAACGGGGTGACGCACAACCCGTGGCGGCGGGGACGCACCGCGGGTGGTTCGTCGGGCGGGTCGGCCGCGGCCGTCTCCGGCGGGCTCGTGAGCCTCGCCACCGGGGGTGACGGGGGTGGCTCGATCCGCATCCCTGCCGGCTACACCGGCCTGCTCGGGATGAAGGGCACCTTCGGCCGCATCAGCCGCGCTCCGCACGCCTACATGCGCCCGAACACGGTCGTGTTCGGCAACCTGTCCCGCTCGGTGCGCGACGCCGCCCGCTACTACGACGTCTGCGCCGGCCTCGACCCGTGGGACCCGAGCACCCTGGTCTCCGACGGTGGTTGGGAGGCCGGCCTCGGCACCCACCAGCTGGCCGGCCTGCGGGTGGCGGTCATCCCCGACCTGGCCGGGGTCACCCTCGAGCCCGGCGTGCACAGCCATGTCGAGGCTGCGGCCGCGGCGCTGATCGCCGACACCGGCATGGTCCGGGTGCCACTCACCGTCGACCTCCCGAACCTGGCGGCGCAGTGGATGGTGGGCAACATGGCCACGCTGGTCGCCGAGCTCGGCCGTGAGTGGCCCCGCTGCGCCGGCCTGCTCACCGACGAGATCGAGATCGGGATGCGCCTGTCGAAGGCGCTCTACAACCTCGACACCGCGGCCGCGGCCGAGGAGCTGCGGGTGCAGGCGAACGAGGCCATGGCCGCCGCCTTCGAGCAGGTCGATCTGATCGTCGCCGCCACGAACCCCGGCCCGGCGTTCGCGGCCGAGTCGGCGATGAGCAACCCCGACGAGAGCTTCGTCGACTGGGCCAAGGCGTCACCCGCGGCCCGCTACGCCTTCCGGGGGGTCATGGGGGCGCTGCGAGGCGCGGCGGCGGTGGCGCCGCGGCTCCCGTCGGTGCTGCTGGCGGCCATGTCCGCTCGCTTCCCCGAGCTGGTGAACATGGGCGGCCTCACCATGATCTCGAACGTCTACGGCAACCCGGCGGTGTCCATCCCCTCGGGCACCATCGACGGGCTGCCCGTCGGCCTGCAGGCGCTGGCGCCCCACCACGCCGACGCCCTCCTGTTCGACGTGGCCCTCGCCGTCGAGCGCGAGCGGCCCTGGCCGCTGGTCGCCCCGGGAGCGATGTCGGCCGGGGAGCTCCGTCGGTGAGGGACACCAAGCCCACCAAGGCGGAGCTCGCCACCTTCCAGGGCGCCACGGTGGACGACCTTGTGGCCGACCCGCTGCGGTTGCTGTTCGTCGGCATCAACCCTGGGCTCTGGACCGCCGCGGTCAACGCCCACTTCGCCCGGCCCGGCAACCGCTTCTGGCCCGCCCTGCACCGCGCCGGAATCACGAGCCGCCTGGTCGACGCGTCCCTCGGCCTTCCGCCGGAGGACGCTGCCGATCTCGCCGCCGCGGGCATCGGCATCACCAACATCGTGCCGATCGCCACCGCCCGCGCCGACGAGCTGACCGCAGCCGAGGTGAAGGCCGGGGGCGAGCGCCTCCGCGCCCGCGTGCGCGAGCTCGCACCGCCGGTCGTCGCCGTGCTTGGGATCACCACCTTCCGGCAGGCGTTCGGCCGCCGTGACATCGCCATCGGCCGCAGCGACGAGCTCTTCGAGGGCGCCGAGCTGTGGGTGCTGCCCAACCCGAGCGGGCTCAACGCCCACGAGACGGTCGACAGCCTGGCCGCCTGGTACCGCGCGGCCGCCGAGGCCGCCGGCGTTCCCCTCGACCGCTGAGCCGGCCGGCGCACGGACGCGAACCGACGCGTGAACCGGTCGCCGGGGCGACCGGGTCACGCGTCGGATCGGGAAGGGTGGGTCAGGCCATGCCGGGGAGCTTGCCGCCGGCGGCGATCCAGGCCCCGAAGACCTTCTCCCCCTCGGTCGGGTTGTAGACGTCCTCCTGGTAGGAGAACTGTCCGTCGCCGGCGTACTCGAGGATGGTGACGCAGCCGAAGCGGAAGTCCTCGCCATCGACGGTCGGGTGGGGGAGCACCTGCCACGGGTAGTACACGACCCGGTTGCCGTCGATCACGACCCACTCGACCGGGAAGCACATCTCGGCGGGGGCCTGCTTCATCACGTCGACGATGGCGGTGCGGATGGCCTCGCGGCCCTCGAAACGGCCGAGGTGGTGCTCCATCCAGACGCCGTCGACGGTGTGGAGGTCGGCCCACGCCGACCAGTCGCCGCTGTCGCCGACGGCGACGAAGTTGTCGTAGGCCTCGCGGACCTCACGGGGGTCGAAGCTCATCGGGCACCACCCGTGGCCGGGGTCGGGGTGAATCGCACGGGCATGGTCTCGGGCCCGCTGATGAAGTTCGACGCCCGGTAGTGGAGGTCCGCGCCGGGCACGAGCTCGAGGTCGGGCAGGCGGCGCAGCAGCTCGGTGAACATCACCTTCAGCTCGAGCCGGGCGAGCGAGGCGCCCATGCAGAAGTGCGGCCCGAAGCCGAACGCCAGGTGGGGGTTCGGGTCACGGGTGACGTCGAGGCGGTCGGGGTCGGCGAACACCGAGGCGTCGCGGTTGGCCGATGGGTAGAAGAGCATCACCTGATCGCCCTCCCGCAGCTGCTGGCCCCTCATCTCGAGGTCGCGGGTGACGGTGCGGGCCATGTTCTTGATGGGTGACACGTACCGCAGGAGCTCCTCGACGCCGAGCTCGATCCGGTCGGGCTCGGCGACGAGCAGGTCGCGCTGGTCGGGGAACTCGAGCAGGGCGAGCATGCCGTCGGTCATCACGTGGCGGCTGGTCTCGTCGCCGCCGATGAGGATCAGCAGGCTCTCCTGCACGATCGACTCGTCGTCGAGCTTGTGGCCGTCGATCTCGGCGTAGCAGAGCAGGCTCACGAGGTCGTCCTGCGGCGGCTTGGACCGGCGGTCGGCGATGACGCCGAGCTGGAACTCCCGGAACGCCAGGCCGGCCTGGTGGGCGAGGATCTGGGCCTCGGTGACCGGACCGCCCGGATCGGGGTAGCCGGTGGTGCCGCGCATCATGTCGTCGGACCACTTGAGCAGGTCGTCGAACGCCTCCTCCGGGAAGCCCAGCATGTCGGCGATCAACAGCAGGGGCAGCGGGGCGGCGATGTCCCAGACGAAGTCGCACTCGCCCTTCTCGGACACCTTGTCGATGATCTGGGAGCACAGCTGCTCGATCTTGGCGCTGTGGTCCTGCACCCGCTTCGGGGTGAAGCCCCGGTAGACGAGCGAGCGCCGCTGCTGGTGCTCGGGGTTGTCCATCGAGATCATCATCGGGAGCGGGTCGCCGTGGGGTCGGGGTGCCCGCTTGGAGGAGAAGGTCTTGGCGTCCTTCTCGATCTTCATCACGTCGTCGTAGAGCGTGATGCCCCAGACGTTGTTCTTGCTCGTCGTAGTAGACGGGCGCGTTCTCGCGCATCCAGGCCCACTGCTCGTAGGGCCGGGTGGCGTACCAGTCGCCGTCCAGCAGATCGATGTCGTCGCGCGTCATCTGCGCCATCCCGGAACCCCCGTTGCCGTTTCCCCCGGCGGTGCGTCGGGCACCGCTCGGCCGCGACGGTAGCCCCGCACCCGCCCCGGCGTGCGGGCGGCATGGCCCGGACGCGGTGCCTAGCGTTGGGCCGTGGCGCCTGCACCCCGTCCCGAGGCGGAGCACCCGATCGACGACGAGCTGGTCGCCGCGCTCGTCGCCGATCAGCACCCCGACCTCGCCGGGCCGTTGCGTCGCGTCGCCGGTGGGTGGGACAACGAGGTCTTCCGGCTCGGTGACGACCTGGCCGTGCGCATGCCCCGTCGGGAGCTCGGGTCCCGGCTGATCGAGTCGGAGCTGCGGTGGCTGCCGGAGCTGGCCGGGCGGTTGCCGCTCGAGGTGCCCGTGCCGGTCCGGGCCGGTGAGCCCGCTCACGGCTACCCGTGGCGGTGGTCCATCGTCCGGTGGGTCGAGGGGGAGACGGTGCTGTCGGCGGGTGACTCCCTCGACGAGCAGGCGCTGGAACGTGGTCTGGCCCGGTTCCTCACCGTGCTGCACCTCGAGGCGCCCGGCGATGCGCCCCGCAACCCCTACCGGGGCGTGCCGCTCGCCGAGCGAGGGGAGTTGTTCGGGGAGCACCTCGCCGATCTTCCGGCCGATCTCGACCGGACGGCGGTCACGGCGGCGTGGGCCACCGCCCTCGCCCAGCCGCCGTGGCCCGGTCCGCCCGTGTGGATCCACGGCGACCTGCATCCGGGGAACCTCGTGGTGCGTGGGGGCCGGCTCGTGGGCGTGCTCGACTTCGGCGACCTCACCGGCGGCGACCCGGCGACCGACCTGGCCGTGGGGTGGATGTGCCTCGGCCCTCGTGGGAGGGCCGACCTCCGGGGGCGCCTGCAGGTCGACGACGCCACGTGGGGCCGCGCCCGTGGGTGGGCGCTCGCTCACGCTCTCGCCGTGCTCGCCCGCAGCGCCGACGATCCGGCCATGGCCGGCAACGCCCGCCGGTCCCTCGCCGCCATCCTCGCCGCCTGACCGGCGGTTCAGATCGTGGCGGCGCCGGCGCGCTCGATGCGCCCGTCGGGGTGGTGGGCGAAGCGGCCCTCGTCGGCGGCGTGCACCGGGCCGTGGTCGGGCCACGGCCAGCCACCGAAGCCGGTGCGCTGGTAGTCGAGGAACGTCTGGCGCAGCCCGGCCTCGTCGTTCATGACGAAGGGGCCCTGCTGGGCGACGGGCTCGCCGATGGGCCGGCCCTGGAGGATCAGCGCCTCGGCCCCGCGCTCGGACGACACCGTGACGGGCTCGTCGCAGCGCAGCACCGAGCCGGTGTCGCGGCCGAGGTCGTGCTCACCGATCTGCACGGACTCGCCGTCGAAGACGTAGAGGGTCCGGATCGTGTCGGGGCCGGCCGCCGCGGGAAGGGTCCACGACGATCCGGGCTCGAACGCGAGGTGCCAGATGGCGAGGTCGGACTCAGGGGTGGAGGCCCACGAGCTCGGCGGTGGCTCGGGAGGGGTGACTCCTTCGACCGCGCCGGCGACGACCGTGAGCACGACCGTGTGGCCGTCGGCGTCGACCAGTTCGACCTTCGGGATGTCGTCGGCCCAGATCATCGTGAAGTACGGATCGTCCATCTTCCGGGCGGCCGGGAGGTTCAGCCAGATCTGGAACAGCTCCACCGGGTTCGGCTTGTCCCGGTCGATCAGCGGGAACATCTCCGAGTGCACGATGCCGCCGCCGGCGGTGAGCCACTGGACGTCGCCGCGGCCGAATCGGGCGGTGGCGCCGAGCGAATCGGAGTGGTCGATGAGGCCCTTCCGGACGTAGGTGACGGTCTCGAAGCCCCGGTGCGGGTGCTGCGGGAAGCCGGGGACGACGTCGCCGTGGTACATCCGCCAGCCGTCCTTGCCGGCGAAGTCCATCCCGATCTCGCGGCCGTCGAGGGAGGCGTCGGGGCCCAGGCGGGCGTTGCCGGCAGGGTAGGCGTCGTCGTGATGGGCGCAGAAGAGGAAGGGGTCGATCGTCGGCCAGTGGAGGCCGAGGGGAACCGTCTGGAGCACGGGATCGGTCATGGGCCCAGGGTACGGGGGTTCGCCCCCTTCCAAAGTGGTATCCGATCGGATACCATCAGCCCATGGATGCGTCCACCCTCCTACGCCGGGCGCGCTCCCAGCGCCAGCTGTCG
This sequence comes from uncultured Actinomycetes bacterium, assembly GCA_963702555.1. Classification (GTDB taxonomy): domain Bacteria; phylum Actinomycetota; class Acidimicrobiia; order Acidimicrobiales; family Acidimicrobilacustridaceae; genus CAMFLJ01. The sequence continues at coordinate 121,764 of CAVPCW010000014.1, read as the reverse complement.
CTGCGGGAGCTGGCCGCGCTCGCCGGCACCTCCCATGCCACCCTCTCGGCCTACGAGACCGGCCGCAAGGTGCCGAGCGTGGCCACCCTCGACCGCATCGTGCGGGCCGCCGGCCTCGAGCTCGTGGGCGACCTCGAGCCGGCCGTCGGCGGCGGCGACCGGTCCGCCCGGGGTCGTGAGCTGATCGACGTGCTCGAGCTGGCCGCCATGTTCCCGGCTCGTCACGAGCCCGAGCTCACCTTCCCCCGCTTCGGGGCAGCCTGATGGCCATCGCCGACCCGCCGACGCTCGGAGGGCTGCCGGGCAAGATCGTCGACGTCCACCGGGCCCTCGCCGCGGCGGAGTTGGCCCACGCCTTCGGTGGTGCCCTCGCCCTGGCGTGGTGCACCGAGCGCGCCCGGGGCACGATCGACATCGACGTCAACGTGTTCGTCCCCGCCGACCGGGCCGACGACGTCGTGGCCGCTCTTCCCACCCCGATCCAGGCCACCGACGACCAGCTCGATCGGCTCCGGGGCGACGGCCAGGTCCGCCTCTGGTGGGACGGCACCCCGGTCGACGTCTTCCTCGACACCACCGAGTTCCACGTCAAGGCCGCCGCCCGCGCCCGCTGGGAGGACTTCGGTGGCCATCAGCTCCCGTTCCTCTCCTGCGGCGACCTCGCCGTCTTCAAGGCGTTCTTCGACCGCACCAAGGACTGGGCCGACCTCGAGGAGATGGCCGCCATCGGCGCCCTCGACGTCGACCGGGCCGTCGGCGTGCTGGTGCGCTACCTCGGCGCCGACGACCACCGCGTCGCCCGCCTCGCCGCCCTGGCCTGAGCGCCGCGGGTACGGTCCGTGCCGTGGCGGACGACGACCTGGACGGCGGAGGGCTCGACGAGGGACCCGACCCGTTCGAGGGCCTGACCCTCGACGACGACTTCATCCGCAGTGCCGAGGTCGTCGAGGAGAGCGCCGCAGAGCGCCTGGCCCGTCTGGCCGCCATCGACGCCGAGCACAAGCGCCTCGCCGCCGAGCGCGAGGTCCAACGCCAGGAGCTCGACAAGACCCTCCGCCGCAACGCCCGCAAGCAGAAGCGTGCGGCCGGCGGTGGCGAGCGACGCCAGCGCATCGCCGTGTTCACCGTGATGCTCGCGGTGTTCGGCGGGCTCGTGTGGTGGAACGTGCGCGGCGGTGGCTCCGAGGCCTCGCTCGGGATCGGGCCGTTCCGGGGCGACGTCACTGGCGGCACCGTGAGCTCGACGGCCCGGCCGCCGGCCGGCGTGGGGTCGGAGCCCCAGCCGATCAACAGCCCGCCGCCGTTGGTGGCGGAGTCGCGGTCGTACGTGTTCATGCAGACCCAGCCCGACAGCGCCGAGCCCGTCGCCTACGACCCGTGCCGTCAGGTCCACGTGGTCGTCAACGAGCGCACGGTGAGCGGGGGCGCGGGTGCGCTGATGTATCAGGCGCTGGAGGCGATCACGCAGGCCACCGGCCTCGACTTCGTCGTCGACGGACCCACCGCCGAGACCCCGAGCACGGACCGCGAGGCCTACCAGCCGGACCGCTACGGCAAGCGCTGGGCGCCGGTGCTGATCGCCTGGAGCGATCCCACCGAGACGCCGGAGTTGGCCGGCGACGTGGCCGGCCTCGGCGGCAGCGCATCGCTCTTCGAGGGCGAGAACGGCGTGTACGTCACCGGCTCCATCGAGCTCGACGGCCCCGACATCGCCGAGATCCTGACCCGGCCCGACGGTGCCATCCAGGTGCGGGCGATCATGGAGCACGAGCTCGGGCACCTGGTCGGGCTCGACCACGTCAACGATCCGACCCAGCTCATGAACCCCGAGAACACCGGCACGGTCACGACCTACGCCGCCGGCGACCTGACCGGCCTGAACCAGCTCGGCCGCGGCGCCTGCTTCCCCGACGTGTGACGGGTCCTCGTGGCCGCTCGCCGTGGCGGGCGGCGTTGGCCGGGTTGGTGGTCTTCGGTGTGTCCGTGCTGGTCCTGGGCTGGGTCGTGCGGGTCGTCATGGCCCGCTCGGAGCTCGCGCCGGCCGGCCCCACCTGCAGCTACGAGGTCGATGAGGGCTCTGGTGCCGCCGGCTACGGCACCGAGAGGGTCGACTGGGGCCTGTGGCCGAGCCGGGTCTGCGTGACCGACTCCGGGGTGGCGTTCCGCGGGGGAGCGGTCGACTCGACGAGCCCCCTCCAACCCGACCTGTTCGAGATGGAGAACGCGCCGTGGTGGATCGGCACCGTCTGCGTGGTGCTCGCCCTGTCGGCCGTGGTCGGTGTGCTCGTGGCGAGGTCCGTGCATCGACGATCATCGGCCCCGGTGCGAGATCGTCCGACCCCCGACGAAGGCTCCGGATCGGCTGTCACACCCCCTGAATAGGGTTGGGTACATGAGTTCGGGGCGCAGTGTCGAGGGTGTGGCGGGTGGTGATGCCGTGGGTCGTGGGTTGGCCGTGGGTGTCGCGGTTCGTCCGTTGCTCGATGTGCTGTCGGGGTTGCAGGGGTTCGTGGAGGCGGCTGATCCGGGTCAGGTGCCGGCTCGTGATGCGGTCGATCTGGTGCGGGTGTTGGATCGGATCGGGCGGGTGGCTGATGCGGCGAAGGCGGCGGCCGCGGGTCGGGTGGCGGAGTCGTCGTTGTGGTCGAGGGCGGGTCATCGTTCGCCGGCGCACTGGGTGGCCAAGGAGACGGGCATCGGTGTGGGTGAGGCGATCAAGCTGCTGGAGACGGCGGAGGTCGTGGCGGCGGCGCCGGTCGTGGCTGAGGCCTTGTCGAGTGGTGTGGTGTCGCCGCGTCAGGCGCGGGCCGCGGCTCGAGCGGAGAAGGCTCAGCCGGGTGCGGGTGAGCGGCTGGTGGCGAAGGCGGGGTCGGTGTCGGTCACCGAGTTGGAGAACGACGCCAACCGGATCGTGGCGGCCGCGTCGACGGAGTCCGAGGCGGAGAAGGCGGCTCGTCTGCGCAAGAAGCGGATGTTGCGCACCGGCACGGACGCGGACGGCATGGGGTACGGGCACTGGTTGCTCGAGCCCGCGGCCCATGCCCGGTTGATGGCGTTGATCGACGCCGACAAGGACCGGATCTTCAACGACGCCCGCAAGGCGGGGTTGCGCGAGCCGTCGGAGGCCTACGCCGCCGACGCCCTCGCCGCACTGGCCGACCTGCCGCCCCGTTCGAAGGGCTCGAACGGCACTCGTGGCGACGCCGGGACCGTGGTGGCGCCGGACGAGTCGGTCGAGGACTGGTCGTTCACGAAGATGATCGTGCGGGTCGATCTCACGGCTCTCGATCGTGGGTCGGTGGCGCCGGGTGAGGTGTGTGAGATCGCCGGGCAGGGCCCGGTTCCGGTGGCGGATGCGTGGCGGATGATCGACGGCGACGCCTTCGTCGCCGCCGTGGCTACGAAGGGCACCGAGATCGACAAGGTCGTCCACCTCGGCCGCAAACCCACTGTCCTGCAGAAGACCGCGTTGGAGTGGTTCTCCGCCGGGGAGTGCTCCAGCGAAGGCTGCACCAATCCGCGCCGGATCGAGATCGACCACGTCGCCGACTGGGCCGACACGAAGATCACCCGGCTGCCCGACCTGGCGAGCCCGTGTGGTCACTGTCACGACCTCAAGACCCACCGGGGCTACACCTTCGGCCCCCGCCTCCCCTCCGGGAAACGCCGACTCATCCCACCCGGCGGCGACAACCCGCCAGGAGAGGGCCCAATCGGTTGGGCCGACCCCGACGGCGACCAGCCCGGCCTCTTCAACACCAGCTGAGTTCGGCAGCGGAGCGGTACCAGTGGAGCGACCTCCGCGACCCCTTGGGTATCCCCGACCGGCACATTCCGGCCACTGCGATCCCCGTTCTTGTCGAGAACGAGATGGGGGGTTGTCTCCCACACGGCGTGGTGACTGATGTGACGTGGTGCAGAGTGTTCCCCATGGAGAAGCCACTGAGCACGGGTCTGCCGGCCCGCAAGCCGATCGTTGCTCGCGATCAGCAGCCGGCGTCGCGCTGGGCGGCGTTCTCCGCGTGGAGGCGGGGGTGCATCTCCGCCGGGGAGGGCGTTGCTGGCTCGGTCGCCGAGAATCAACCCGTGATGGTCGGGCTGACCGATTCGGGCGTTGTGATCGACCTGCGGGCCCAGCCGTCTGAAGGCGACGACGGCGGCGAACTGAGTGGTCCGAAAGGTAGAGACGCGGTTCCGCCAATCGGACCAAACGCGACAATGCCCCCGAGGCGGTCGGGGGCACTGTGAAGGTCGAACCCGGTGGCGGACCGGCCGACAAGGAATTCCAGTTGCGCTTCAGCGATCGTCATCTTGCCAGGGCACTTGGCAGGATGGGGAGCGTCCCATGCCGCCGGGAGCGGGAGACGCTTCTTCATGCGTTCTTGTCGAGCATTCCTGGCGCCAGTGACGTGACAGCGCGACAAGAACGGGGATTCGAGAGCGTCCCTCATCGCCGGCTTGGTGAGATGTCCGCCACGACCCGCTCGAGTGACGGAGGGTCGAGTGTGTGGCGTGTTGTCTGCCGGGAGTGCTCAGCCGTTCAACGGCCACACGGCACGCCGCTGCCGAAGTCGACTCCGGCCTTGCCGACCGGGGCCGGGGTCAGCGAGGGTCGAACCGCTCGCGGCGGACGTTCACACGGCGGCCGCGGATCGTGGCGCCCTTCATGGCGTCGATGACCTCGTCGACCGAGCCGGCGGGCACCTCGACCAGCGAGAACTTCTCGGTGATCTCGATGGCGCCGATGTCGCGGCCCTGCAGCGACGTCTCGCCGGTGATGGCGCCCACGAGGTCGCCGGGGCCGATGCGGGCGGCCCGGCCCACCGGGAAGAACAGGCGCACGACGTCGCCGCCGCGGTTGCCGCCCTTCCGGGGAGCACCCTTGCCGCGGTCACCGCTGCGCGGGCCACGGTCGTAGCTGCCGCGCTCGCCGCTGTCACGGTCGTCGCGGCGCGGGCGCAGCTTGGCGTCGGGGATCTCCTCCTCGTCGGCGTCGGCCGGGTTGGCGGCCTCGTGCACGAGCTTCACCGCCGCCAGCGCGACCTCGTACGGGTCGGCCTCGTCGGTGAGGGTCTCCACGATGGTGCGGTAGCGGTCGAGCTCGCCCTCGTCACCGAGGAGCGCTTCGCGCACCAGGCTGAGGGTGAGCTCCATGCGCCGGTTGCGGAGGTCGGTGATGGTCGGGACCTTCTCGACCTCGATCTGCTGACCGGTGACCCGCTGGATGTTCTCGAGCAGCCGGTGCTCACGGGGCTCGGCGAGCGTGATGGCGACGCCCTCGCGCCCGGCTCGGCCCACGCGGCCGATGCGGTGCACGTAGGCCTCGGGGGCCGACGGCACGTCGTAGTTCACGACGTGGCTGAGCAGGTCGATGTCGAGGCCTCGGGCGGCCACGTCGGTGGCGACGAGCAGGTCGGAGCTGCCGTTGCGGACCCGGCCCATGACCCGGTCGCGACCCTCCTGGTTGAGCCCGCCGTGCAGCGCCTCGGCGCGGTAGCCGCGGCCGTTGAGCGTCTCGGTGAGCTGATCGACCTCGTTGCGGGTGCGGCAGAACACGATGGCGGCGGTGGGCGCCTCGACGTCGAGGATGCGCCCGAGGGCGGCGGCCTTGTGCGAGCGGGGCACCACGTAGGCGGTCTGGCGGACGAGGGGCGCCTCGCCCTCCGGGGCCTCGGTGGCCTTGATGGTGATCGTGATCGGGTTGGTGAGGTGCTTGCGCGCCATCTTCTCGATGCGCGGGGGCATGGTGGCCGAGAACAGCACCGTCTGGGTCTGGTCCGGCAGGGCGTCGAGGATGGCGTCGAGGTCGTCGGCGAAGCCCATGTCGAGCATCTCGTCGGCCTCGTCGAGCACGACCATCTCGATGGCCTCGAAGTCGAGGCTGCCGCGCTGGAGGTGGTCGACGGCCCGGCCCGGCGTGGCGACGACGACGTCGACGCCGCGGTGCAGGGCGTGGAGCTGACGGCCGATGGGCTGGCCGCCGTAGATCGGCAGCACCCGGGCGCCGAGGCCGCGGCCGTAGCGGTGCACGGCCTCGGAGACCTGCATGGCCAGCTCGCGGGTGGGAACCAGCACCACGGCGGTGGGGGCCTTGCCCCGGTCGCCGGGGGCCAGGCGCTCCAGGATCGGGAGGGCGAAGGCCGCGGTCTTGCCGGTGCCGGTGGCGGCCTGGCCGAGCGCGTCGCGCCCGGTGAGCAGGGCCGGCACGGCCTCGGCCTGGATCGGCGTGGGCTCCTCGTAGCCGAGCGCGGCGAGCGCGTCGGTGAGCTCCGAGCGGAGCCCGAGGGCTCCGAAGGCGTTGGTGTCGTCAGCTTCTGGGGTCATGCGCATCCTCGTTCCGAGCGCGAACGCCCACGTACAACGGTCCCACGCTGGGCCGACGCTGACGAATCAGACCGGCTCGGTGAGCCGTCCGTCACGTGTGGCTCAGAGGGCCGTCGGACCCTCCCCGGGCCCGGCGCGACGGGCCTATGGTCGTCTGTGGGCCGGTGGAACGGGTCCGGTGGCCCGGAGGTGCGGCGATGCGGCGCATCGGTGTGGTGCTCGGAGCCGGGGTGGTCGCTGCGGCCTGGTGGTCGCGGCGGCGGTGGAGCAATTGGGGGTCCACCCCCGAGGAGCGGGCGAGGGCCTGGCCCGGGGAGGCCTCGATCCCCGCGCCGAGCAGCGCCACGACCCTTGCGGTGTCGATCGCCGCCCCGCCGGAGCAGGTGTGGCCGTGGCTGGTGCAGATCGGCCAGGACCGCGGTGGCATGTACAGCTACGAGCGGCTCGAGAACCTGTTCGGCCTCGACATCCACAACGCCGACGAGATCCACCCCGAGTGGCAGGACCTCGAGCAGGGCGACCGGGTCGTGGTGGTGCCCCCGGGCCGGATGGGCATGCCCGACGGCTACGCCTTCCCGGTCGAGGCGGTCGATCCCCCTCACCACCTCGTGCTGCGCCAGGCCCCACCCGAGCACCCTTGGAACGCGGTGTGGACCTTCGTCCTCGAGCCCGAGGGCGGTGGAACCCGCCTGGTGTCGCGGAGCCGGGCCGAACGGCAGGCCGGCGCAGCGGGGCGGATGGCCGACCTCGCGGGGCTGGTGATGGCTCCGGTCGTGGTGCTGATGACCCGACGGATGCTGCTCGGCATCAAGGAGCGCGCCGAGCGGGCCGTGCTGTCGGGGGCGGGTCGCCCCTAGGTCGACGACGCCGGCGACCGGCGCTCGGCCCGTCGGGCACCTCGGGCACCTGGACATCACCGAGGTCGACGAGCACGAGCCACCACGACGCCAGGCCGTGCTCGCACCAGCCCCGTGGCTCGACCAGGCACTCGTCCGGGCAGCGGCACACCCCGTCGGCGACCCAGTCGGCGAGGGTCTCGTCGTCCGGCGGGGCCCAGCCGCTGTTGCGCTCGAAGAAGGCGTGGGCGTTGGCCACCGCGGTGGCGACGTCGAGGGTCGGGCCCGCCGGCGGTGGGGCGGAGTCGCTCACCGGTTGCTGTCCCGCCAGCGCTCGATCTGGCGGCGGTCGCGCTTGGTGGGCCGGCCGGCACCCCGCTCGCGCTCGCTGAACGCGGGCGCGTCGTCCTTCGACGGGGGAGGGGGTGAGTGGTCGAGGTAGCACTCGACCGCGATCGGGGCACCGACCCGGTTCTCGATCGGCCGCACGACCTCGACGATGCGTTCGCGTCCGTGGAGGCGGGCCTCGACCCGGTCGCCGACGGTCACCGTGTGGGCCGGCTTGGCCGGGCGGCCGTTCAGCCGCACGTGTCCGGCCCGGCAGGCGTCGGTGGCCTCCGACCGGCTCTTGGTGAGCCGCACCGACCACAGCCACCGGTCGAGCCGTGCGTGGTCGAGGTCGCTCACGAGCCCGAGGTTACGGGCAGCTGATGGGCGTCCGTCGTGTCGGTGGCCGACGTCGCAGCACGACCGTCGCCGGCGCGGCACGCCGACGAGCGGCCGACGGGCACCTCCCGGGGCGCCCGCCCGCGCGAAGATCGCCCGCCATGGAGCTCATCCCCTTCGCCACCCTGACCCTCGCCACCGGTTCCGAGGGCTTCTACATGCTCGGTGCCACGCCGGCCGGCACCCGCATCATCCAGGAGATCCACAGCGCCGAGCTCGTGGGCGAGCGCATCACCGCCTCGGCCATCGGCGCCTCGTCGGCCGACTGGCTGGCCATCGACGCCCAGGGCGTGGGCCTGTTCGACATCCGCATCACGATGAAGACCGACGACGACGCCATCGTCTACCTCCGCTACTCCGGGCGGGCCGACTGGAGCGAGGGCCTGGGCAAGGGCCCGATCTACGTCGGGGCCGAGTTCGAGTCGGGCGACGAGCGCTACTCGTGGCTCAACGCGCTGCACCTGTTCGGCAAGGGCGGCGTGGCCGACGGTGGCGTGCAGTACGACTTCTTCCAGGGCGTCTGACCGCTTCGCGGTGATCGTTGGCCGGGAAACGGTCGCGGTCGGCCCCGGAGTGACGTGCGACACGTGCGAGGCTGTGCCAAACTTCCGATGTAAGGGGAGCCATTAGAACCCGGTCGTGAGCACCTCACGCCCGGGTCGGTGCGCCGTCCCCGGACCGACCGAACGACCGATCCACCACGACTCACCGGAGGCACCGCGCCATGGAGTTCGCCATCTTCCTCAACGGGTTCATCCCCGGACCCGCCGCCCACGACACCGACATGCAGCACCTGTCGTACCAGCGTGAGGCCGAGTACGCGATCTTCGCGGACAAGCACAACTGGAAGTACTGCTGGCTCGGCGAGCACCACGGCCTGGTCGAGTACTCCCAGCTGTCGGCCCCCGAGGTCGCCATCGGTTACCTGGCCGCCCAGACCGACTACATCCACCTCGGCACGGCGATCAACAGCCTCTCGCCCCGCAAGGAGCACCCGGTCCGGTACGCCGAGCGCGCCGCCACGATGGACCACTACACGAACAACCGGTTCGAGTGGGGCACCGGCCGCGGTGCCGGCTCCCACGAGATGAAGTCCTTCAACATCATGGACAAGGACTCGACCAAGCCGGAGTGGAACGAGGTCGTCCGCGAGATCCCGAAGATGTGGGAGCTCACCGACTACGAGTTCCACGGCGAGACCTTCACTGTGCCGACGCCGCACAACATCCTCCCGAAGCCCTACGGCAAGGGCCACCCGCCGATCTGGGTCGCCTGTGGCAACCCGCCCACCTTCAAGACGGCCGGCGAGATGGGCATCGGCGCCATCGCCTTCAACTTCGAGCCGATCTTCGCCCTTCGCGGCCGCATCGAGGCCTACAAGGAGGGCATCGCCAACTGCACCGAGCCCATCGGCCAGTTCAAGAACGACAACGTGATGATCACCAACTCGGTGATCTGCTGCGAGACCCGTGAGGAGGCCCGTGCCATCGCCCTGCGCGAGGGCCGTGGCTACCTCGTGTCGATGGTGAACCTCTACCACGACACCATGCCCAAGAGCACCGACGGCATCACCTGGCCCTCGAAGCCCATGTCGCTCTACGACATCGTGCAGAGCGGCATCGACGGTGAGGAGCTGCTCGACAACCTCATCGAGGGTGGCTACATGCTCGTCGGCACCCCCGACGAGGTCTGCGAGCAGATCGCGGCCTGGGGCGACGTCGGCATGGACCAGCTCGCGTTCGGCCTCCCGATCGAGGGCCTGCACCACGAGGAGATCCTCGCCACCCTCGAGCTGTTCGGCGACAAGGTCATCCCCGAGTTCGACAAGGACCGCAAGCACTCGACCGACTACTACCGCGAGACCGCGCAGCCCAAGTACGGCGCCTTCTCCAAGCCGTTCCCCGAGGACGTGGAGTGGCCCACCCTGCTCCCCGCCGGGGCGCTCAAGCCCATCTCCTGAGCCTGTCGAGCCAGGGCCCGTGCCCCGCGACGCCACCGCCACCAGAGAGGCGCTCCTGCGCCAGGCGGAACGGCTCTTCGCTCGGCGCGGGCTCTACCAGGTCCAGGTTCGGGAGATCGTCGAGGCCGCCGGCCAACGCAACGTCTCGGCGCTGAACTACCACTTCGGATCTCGGGAGGGCGTCCTCGACGCCATCTTGAGCAAGCACGGCGATCCGACCGACCTCGCCAGGGGGGAATTGCTGGCGATGGTCGGTCGGGACGCCAGTTCCCGCGACCTCGTCGCCGCGCTGGTGGTGCCCTACACCGCCCACCTCGCGAGCGCCGAGGGCCGCGACTACCTGCGGATCGTCGCCCAGCTGTCGGCGACCTTCTCGGCGTGGCGCACCTTGGGCAGCGGTACGGGCCCGTGGCTCATCGAGATCCTGACGATCCTCGAGTCGCGCCCCGACGAGTTGCCCGTCGAGGTGCGCCAGGAGCGTGTCGTCGAGCTGATCATGCTGATGACCGTCGCCGCCTCGGAGCGGGCCCGGGTGCTGGAGAAGAGCGTCGAGCAGCCCCTCGACGCCGCCACCTTCGCCGCCAACCTCACCGACGTGCTCGTCGGGGTGCTCGAGGCCCCGCTGCGGGGCCCGTTGCCGGCGATGGTCACCGACCCGTCGTCGACCGACACCGCCGTCGGCTGAGTCGCCGTCGGCCGATCGATGGTCGGCTAACGGTCGTCGTCGTCGGTTGGGAGAGGGATCACGGCTGTCGTCCGGTCGGCGTCGCAGGTCGTGCGCACGTGGCATCCCGCGAGGTGGTCGTTCACGACGCCGAGCGACTGCATGGCGGCGTAGGCGGTCGTGGGCCCGATGAACCGGAACCCGTGGCGCTTCAGCGCCTTCGAGAGTGCGGTCGACTCCGGTGTGGTGGCCGCCACCTCGCCGAGGCGCACCGGCGCCGCCTGCGCCGCCCGATCGGGCTCGAACGACCACACCAGCGCCGCCAGCGAGCCGACGCTGTCCTGTACGTCGAGCGTGGCCCGGGCGTTGGCGATGGTGGCCTCGATCTTCCCCCGGTGGCGCACGATGCCGGCGTCGGCCAGCAGGCGCTCCACGTCGCTGTCGTCGAAGCGGGCCACCCGCTCGGGGTCGAACCCGGCGAACGCGGCCCTGAAGCCCGCTCGCTTGCGCAGGATCGTGAGCCACGACAGGCCGGACTGGAACCCCTCGAGGCAGAGCTTCTCGTAGAGCCGCACGTCGTCGACGACGGGCCGGCCCCATTCCTCGTCGTGGTAGGCGACGTAGTCGGCCGAGCCGAGGCACCAGCCGCACCGGTCCACGCCGTCGCCCCCCGGTACCGCCGTCATGTGCACCCAGTCGGTCATCCTCGACGCATCCGCAGCAGCTCCACGAAGGGCGAGTGCTCGTCGGCACCCGGGCCCGGGACCAGCTTGAGGTCCCGCTGCTCGAGGCGCTCACCGCACTCGCTGCAGTGGGGCTCGACGGTGGTGGCGTGCCCGCAGGTGCGGTGGATCAGCTCGGTCGGCGGCCCCGCCTCCGGGGACTCCCATCGATCGCCCCAGCGGCGCATGGCGTCGAGGACCTCCCAGAGGTCGCGTCCCTTCGGTGTGAGCCGGTAGTCGTGGCGGGGCGGGTGATCCTGGTAGGGCACCCGCTCGAGCACGCCGTGCTCGACGAGCCGGCTGAGCCGGTCGTTGAGCACGTTGCGGGAGATGCCGAGGTGGCGCTGGAAGTCGTCGAATCGGGAGAGCCCGAGCAGGGCGTCGCGGACGATCAGCAGGGACCACCACTCGCCCACGACCTCGAGGGTCTGGGCGACGGAGCAGTTCATGGCGCTGAAGCTCACCCGTTGCATGGGACCAGGGTAGAGGGTTGCGTCACAGGATGCATTGAACCAGAGGTGCCGCTACGGTCGCCCCATGGCATCGATCCCCACCGCTCCACTCGTCGCCGCCGGCCTGGTCGGCGGCTACCTGGTCGCCCGCGAGACCAAGGTCCGGCCGCTCGGCGGCGCGGTCCTCGGCGTCGCCGGGCTCGTGGCCGGCCGCACGTGGGCCCGCCGATCCGGGCCGGCCACGACCGCCGTGCTCACGGCTGTCTACCTCGGGGGCTTCGGTGCCAGCCACCCCCTGGCCAAGAAGATCGGAGCGTGGCCGGCGGTGCTCGCGGTCGCCGCCGTCTCCGCCACGTCTGCCTACGTCCTCTCCGACCGGCAGGCCGGGCGATGAGCGGGGTGCAACCGCCCACCGGCGACCGCGAGTATCCGCTCGGGCCGTTCCCTGGCCTCGACGCCCACATCGGGCTGATGATCGACGAGCTCACCCCCGACCGCGTCGTGGGCCACGTCGACCTCGGCCCTCAGCACCACCAGCCGTTCGGCATCGTCCACGGCGGCGTCTACTGCAGCATCGTCGAGACCGTCGGGAGCATGGCCGGTTCGCTCAACGCCGACGAGGGCAAGGTCGTCGTCGGGGTCAACAACAACACCCACTTCCTCGCCTCGATGAGCGAAGGGCGCGTCGTGGCGACGGCCACGCCGATCTCCCGCGGCCGCACCCAACAGCTCTGGACGGTCGACATCGTGCGCGAGGCCGACGGGCGCCTGATCGCCACCGGTCAGCTGCGCCTCCAGGCGGTGGAGCCCCGCGGCTGAGACGCCACCGCAGCCCATCCGTCCCTGTGTCGCGGGTGCCCGGGTACCTGACGTGTTCGTGACCACAGTCGGTGAGATTCCACCTGATGCAGCGCATTTCCTCGGCTACTGTGGCGGCTCGGTGAACTTGGGCGGCTGATCCTTGCGGTTCAGAGGGATACGACGTTGTATGCAGCCGTGACGTTCGTGGAGTGCCAGTCGTGGAATTCGGGTGGGTGTCAGCAGTCAGCCGACGGGAGTGTGAGGTGGCTGTCGTGCGAGTGAACGATCGACATCGACATCGTGGGGCGGCGGCACTGCTCGTCTCGGTCGTGGCACTGATTGCCGCGCTCATGGCCGGAGCGATCGGCGCAGGCGCCCAGGAGGTGCCCGTGCCCGAGGAGACCACGACCACGAGCACCACAGAGTACGTGCCGCCGCCGAGCACCGCCGCGCCGACCACGGTCCCGTCGGCGCCGGCCCCCGGTGCGGCGCCGAGCAACCTCGTCGGTCCTGAGGCCGCCGTACTCGGAGCCAACGAGCAGGCCCCCGAGGTCGAGGGGGCCACGCAGGAGGCCTCCGAGTCGGGCGGCGGCTCGGGCTCCCGGTCGGGTTCCGGCTCCGGTTCCACCGTCGACGAGGACCTCTCCTTCGTGTCCACCGGCATTCCGGAGTCGATCGACCTGTCGCCGGCGTTCATCGTCAGCAACGTCGGCTTCGGTGCGCTGCTGGTGCTGCTGCTGGTGGCGGCGTCGCAGCTGTTCAACGACGCCATGAAGATGCACCACGACCGCATCGTGGGCAACGTCGTGGGTCGGTCGGCGTTCGTCGCCGGTGCCATCGCGGCGTTCCAGCGCATCCCGAAGGTCCATCCGCTCGTCACCTTCGCCGTGGCCGCCGGCACGCTCGGCCTGCTCGCCGACCCCAACGTCTCGCTCAGCTACACCACGCTCGGCCAGATCCTCGGCATGACCCTCGCCCTCGGCATCATCGTGTCCGTCTACGAGTTCCCTGCCGCTCGGCCGATCGGCCGGGCATCGGGCCAGCACGAGCGGCTTCGCCTGTTCCCGCATCGCCATCGCCATCGCCGTCGGCTGCCTGCTCTTCTCCCGCATCTTCGACGTGGCCCCCGGAGTGCTCTACGGCCTCTTCGCCGGCGTCCTCTTCGTCGGCGTCGACAGCAAGATCGCCGGCCGGGCCTATGCCCGCTCGAGCGTCCTGCTCGGCTCGGCGGCGATGCTGGCCTGGGGCCTGCACCGCTGGATCGGCGGGGCCTCGAGCGGCGACTCCCCGAGTCTCTGGGTGATCATCTTCGACACCGCTGCCGCCGTGCTCTTCGTCGGTGGGCTCCAGTCGGTGATCGTGCAGCTGCTCCCGATGCCGTTCACCTACGGCGAGTCCGTCATCGCCTGGAACAAGGTCGCCTGGGGCTCGCTCTTCGTCGGTGGCCTGGCCCTCTACATGCAGTTCGTGGTGCGGCCGAACCCCGACAACGTGACCTGGTCGAACCTCTGGTTCGTGCTCGCGTTCCTCGTGGTCGCCCTCGGCTTCTGGGGCTACTGCGCCTTCCGGCGCTGGTCCGACAGCAAGAAGGCGCCGCCCCCCGAGGCCGGCACCGACGAGGCCCTGAGCGCCTCTGCGGGCGCCTGATCCGGTCGGCACCCAGCGGGGTGCCGTGCGGCGTGCCAGGCTCCGGTGATGTTCCGGAACCGGGTCACCGAGCTCATCGGCTGCGACATCCCCATCCTCCAGGCCCCGATGGGGTTCATCTCGCGGTCCCAACTGGCGTCGGCGGTGGCCAACGCCGGGGCCATCGGGATGATCGAGACGTCGTCAGGGCAGCTCGACGCGGTGCGGGAGGAGATCGTGAAGATGCGCGACCTCGCCCCCGGCAAGCCCTTCGCGGTGAACATCGCCCAGGCCTTCGTGCGTGACCCCTCCATCGTCGACTTCGTGGTCGAGCAGGGCGTCCGGTTCGTCACCACCTCCGCCGGCGATCCGCGGAAGTACACCGCCACGCTGAAGGACGCCGGGCTCACGGTGTTCCACGTGGTGCCGAGCCTCCACGCCGCGCTGAAGGCCGTCGACGCCGGGGTCGACGGCCTCGTGGTGGAGGGCTCGGAGGGCGGCGGGTTCAAGAACCCGAAGGACGTCTCGACGATGGTGCTGTTGCCGCTCGTGGCCTCGAAGGTCGACGTGCCGATCATCGCGGCCGGCGGCTTCCTCGACGGGGCGACCATGGCCGCCGCCTTCGCCCTCGGGGCCGAGGGCGTGCAGATGGGCACCCGGATGGTGGCCACCGCCGAGTCGCCGATCCACGACAACTGGAAGCAGGCCATCGTCGACGCGCCGGAGACGGGCACCCTCCTGCTCAACCGACACGCCGCCCCCGCCGTGCGCGTGCTGCGCACCGAGGTGACCGAGAGCTACGAGTTCGACACCGAGCGCAACGCCATGGGCGCGATGACCGACCACCAGGCCATGTACTTCGGCGGTGACCTCAGCAAGGGCCTGCCCTTCGGCGGCCAGGTGGCGGGGCGCATCGACTCGGTGCGGCCGGTGGCCGAGGTGATCCAGGAGTGCGCTGCCGACTGCCTGCGGGTGATCGCGGACCTGGCCCGGGCCTACCCGCCGGACTGAGGCCGGTCGGGGGTCCCGGGTCAGGGGGCGGCCGCGGTGCGCCGGGGGGTCACCCGACCGAGCGGTGCTCGGCCGTGGTGCTGCACCACGAGCCGTCGGCCCATCGGGCACTCATCACCCGTGCGACGAGGGCATCGTCGGCCGGGACATGGTCGCCGTTGGCGTCGGTGAGATAGACGAGGTCGCCGGGGGCGGGGGGCCGTGCGGCGTTCGTGCGGACGCTCAGCACGCCGCCCTCGTCGGACTGGACCCGCACGATCGGGGGCACCACGACGGTGACGGTCTGGCTCACCGACGACCCGCCGGACGGCGTGGTGGTGGTGGTTGACACCGGAGCGGCGGGGGCGCTGCAGGTGCGCTCGTCCTCGATGCCGTCACGTTCCGCGTTGGAGTCCTGCACGCTCGAGCCATCACGGTGCCAGGGACCGGGAAAGCTCTCCAGGGCGCCGGCCGGACCGACACCCACGCCCACCACCAGGGCCGTTGTTGCGAAGATGCCGACGGCCCGTGCCTGACGACGGACCGGTCGAGCGGCATGTCGCTCGGTTGTGCTTTCGTCGACTGCATCTCTCTTGACCACGGAGAGTGATTCGACGGGTCGAGGTCAGACCTTGACGGGCCGAATGGCTCATCCTCCGTGGCGAGGGTCCGATTCCGACCCCCACATCATGACCAGCCGTGCGGACGCGAAGCGTTGAGCCCAAGGGGCGTCTGGGAAGTCCGGCCGTGTGACGGTCACCGCAACGGTTCCGCCGGGGGGTTCAGTCGATCGGGAGACGGGCCATGAGGTCCGTCTTCAGCTCCTCGAACTCCTCGAAGCTGATCGTCTTGTCGTCGAGCTGCTTGTGGATCAGCGCGATCTGCGTGAGCAGTTCGTCGGCGCTGAGCTCGCCGCCCTCGCCGAGGGGGGTCACCTGCTCTTCGACCTCGTCACCCGGTTCGGGTTCGCCGGACTGCCTTTTCTCCCGCTTCAGCGCCTGCTTGGCCTTCTTGGCCCGATCGCGCTGGAGCTTCTCGAAGCTGGTTCGTTGCGCACCCATGTGCGCCTCCTTCCCGATGGCGGCTCGCCTTGGTCGGTGCTGGACCGACCGGGGGACGGCGACGGCGCCCGGGGGGACGGGCAGGCCATGGCCATCGCTCCGGGGGCAAGGCCGCCTGCGACGTTCTTCGTGCGCACCCAGCGTACCGGCTGGAGCACCCGGCCACGCGATCACCCCTCCGCGGAGGGTCCTCGGGCCCGGCGGGCACGGATGGAGGTCCGGTGGGCGGTGCGGCCCTAGCCTCACGCCCCATGGCGAAGGTGATCGGTGTGTGGCGCCTGGCGCTGATGGCGGTCACGGCCCTGGTGGCGACGCTCGCGGCCGTGCTGGTGATCGGCCCGTGGGGCTGGGCGGGCAGCGTCGACGTCGCCCACGGGCCGACGATCACCGGACCGGTGCCCGAGGCGTCGGTCGAGCCGGGGGTGCTCTACACCCTGCCGAACGGCACCAGGATCCCGGACGCCAGCCTCATCGGTGAGGACCACACCATCCGGTTCGACGTCACCGCCGAGGTGCGCGACGACCACAGCGTGGTGATCACCGAGGACATCACCCAGAACTTCGAGACCTACCGGCACGGCATCGAGCGCGACATCCCACTGTCCGACTCGGTCGGTGACCACGCCATGCGGTCCCTGGTCGTCTCGACCGACGCCGGCACCCCCGGCGACGTGTCGGTCCTCGAGGGCGCCGGCTTCTCCGGGGTGACCGTGCGGATCGGCGACCCCGACCGCACCATCACCGGCGTGCACCGCTACCGCCTCACCTATGTGCTCGAGAACGTGGTCTCCGACCCGCTCGACCTGCCGCCGTCCGACGCCGCCACCGACGTGCTCGTCGCCACCCTCGACGGCGGAACCACCCGCGTGACCGTTCCCCCGCCGTCGGCGGCCGACCGGGTCGCCCTCGACGCCTTCAGCGCCTGGCAACAGCCCGTGTACGGCACGACCTTCGTGCTGCGAGGGCCCGACGGGGCGACCGCCGCCCTCTGTCGCCAGGGCAGCGAGTTCTACCGCTCCGCGTGCGCCGCCACGACGCTGGTCTCGGACGGCGCGACCTTCGAGGCAGCCGCGCCCGTGCAGGCCTACAACGACGTGACCGTGCAGGTCGACTGGCCCAAGGGCACCTTCGGCCCGGCCGTGGTCGACGGCCCCGAGCGGGGCACGTGGCCCGTGCGGCTGATGGCGCTCGGCCTGTCCCTGGTGGGCGTGGTCGTCGTCGCCGTCGCCGCCCTCGGTCGCCGTCGGCTCCTGTGGTCCCGCACCCGCCAGGGCGTGGTGGCGACCTTCGGCGGCGCGCCGGACGCGACTCCCTCCGAGCTGGTGCCCTCCTCGCCCAGCGTCGACGCTCCCATCGAGTTCGTGCCGCCGATGAACCTGCGCCCGGCCGAGCTGCTGCGCCTGGAGAAGGGCGCTGCCGCCGACCCTGCCCGTCTCATCGCGTCCACCGTGATCGACCTCGCCGCGTCCGGGGAGCTCGAGCTGGTGGCGGCCGAGGACGACGACGACTGGGTCGCCCGCCACCGCCCGGGCGGCTCCGGCCGGCAGCTGCGCCGCTACGAGGACCGGCTGCTCGTCGCCCTGTTCCCGGAGGGTGTCTCCGAGGTGCGCTTCGGTGACCGCACCGACGCCATGAGCGCGGCCCGCGACCGCATCCTCGAGCAGCTCGACGACGACATGAAGGACGGGAACCTCCTGGCCCGGCGCATGGGCACCGCCTCGGCAACCGGCTGCGGCGCCAAGGTCGTCGGCGCCGTGATGCTCTTCGTGTTCACGGTCGGCTTCGCCGCCCTCGGCGGGCTGTTCCTACGGATGCTGCCGTGGCAGGCGGCCATGCTCCTCGCCGGGGCTGGCGTGGCGGTGGTGACCGGGCTCTACGGGTTGGGCAAGGTGCGCAAGGCCGGCCGGGACCTCACCACGACCGGGCTGGGCGCCGCCTACCGGGCCGAGGGCTTCCGGCGCTTCTTCGACGCCAGCGAGGAGATGCACGCCAAGGCGGCGGCCGACGCCGGCCTCCTGCGCCAGTACCTCGGGTACGCAGTGGCGTTCGACGCCGTCGACCGGTGGGTGGGCGCCTTCGCCGTCGCCGACCTGACCTGGATGGGCGCCACCGACGCGGCCCTGGTCAGCGGCTGGGTCTACGGCTCCACCATGCGCCAGGCCAGCACGCCTCCGGCGCCCGTCAGGAGTGGCTCGGGCTCGAGCTTCGGCGGCTTCAGTGGCGGCGGTGGTGGCGGCGGCTTCGGTGGCGGCAGCGGCGGCGGAGGCGGCGGCAGCTGGTGACCCGCCCTCCGTGGCTCACCCGGTCAGGCATGACCTGACGACGTGAGCCACAGAGGTGGGGTGGGTCAGGGGCGGCGGCCGTTCCATGCCACCAGGCGGTCGATCGCGGGCGCATCGGCCGGCACGGCGACGGCGTCGCCGAACGGCGCGGCGAAGGGCACCTCCGGCGGCAGATGGGCCGCGAACTCGGCCCACATGGCCTGTCGCTCGGCGGAGGGCAGCTGCTGGTGGATGGCGGTCGTGCTGAGGGCCACCACGTCCGGGTCCCACACGGGGGAGCGGTCGGTGGCCCGGGCGAGGTCCCAGGTGTGGACCGTGAGCTCGTTCACGTAGATGGCCACGGCGTCGCGTCCCGAGAGGGTGTCCCAGGGCACCCGGACCTGGCGGTCGAGGGTGGTGTCGTCGGACCAGGCGGTGATGGCGGCCTCGGCGGCGGAGTCCCATCGGCTGGGCAGCCCCTCGAGCGGCACCTGCACCTCGGGCGGCACCTCGCCGACGTCGCCCCGGCGACCGAGGGCCTCGATGCGGTCGACCACGGCGACGAGGTGGCCGACGAGCGCCTCGACGTCCATCTCGCCGCAGGGCGTCGGACGGGGAAGCTCGTCCGGGCCGACGTCGGTGACCACCGCTCGGGCCGTGGCGAGGGCCTGCGTGAGCTGGGGCCGGGGGTCGAGGTCCGCCGGGGGCTCGGCGGTGGGGTTGGTGTCGATGTCGGTGGTGTCCATGGGAGGAGCATCTTCCCTCAAACCGGCCATCCTCTGACCGGGTTGGGTGAGAAGATCCGGACATGCGTGCAGACCGGCTCGTCGCCCTCCTCCTCATCCTGCAGCGCAAGGGGCGCGTCACCGCGGCCGAGGTCGCCGAGGAGCTCGAGGTGTCCGAGCGCACCGCCCGGCGCGACCTCGAGGCGTTGTCGATGGCCGGTGTGCCCGTCTACTCGCAGCAGGGCCGCAACGGAGGGTGGCAGCTGCTCGGCGGCGGTCGCACCGACCTGAGCGGCCTCACCGCCGACGAGGCCCGGGCACTGTTCCTGGTCGCCGGCCCCGCCTCGGCGACGCCCGAGGTCCGCACCGCGCTCCGCAAGCTGGTGCGGGCGCTGCCCGAGACGATGCGGGACGAGGCCGAGGCGGCCTCCACCGCGGTGGTGATGGCCGACGGGTGGGGCCGGTCGCGGCGCACCGCGCCGACGCCGGCATGGCTCCCGGTGGTGCAGAGGGCGGTGGTCGACGGCGTGCAGATCGAGCTCGCCTACGTGGCGCGCGACGGCGCCGAGACGGTCCGCACCGTGCACCCGCTCGGCCTCGCCGCCAAGGGCTCGACCTGGTACCTCATGGCCGACACCGTCGCCGGGCTGCGCACGTTCCGGGTCGACCGCGTGGTGGAGGCCACCCCGACCACCGAGGTGGCGGTGCGGCCGGAGGGGTTCGACCTCGAAGAGGCGTGGGCCCGGTTCAGCGAGGAGATGCAGCGGCGCTGGCACTCCGCCGAGGTGCACGGCCTCGCCCGGCCCGATGCCATGGACCTGTTGCAGCGCGTGCTCGGCACCCGGCTCCTCACCGGCCCGCCCGCGCCCGACGGGCGCATCGAGGTCGCCGTCACCGGCCCGACCGAGCGGGCCGTGGTGGGGGAGCTCGCCGGCTTCGGGGCGATGCTCGAGATCACCGGCCCGCCGTCGGCCCGAGAGGCGATGGCCGTGATCGGGGCGGAGCTGGCGGAGCTCTACCGACCCTGAGTCAGTGCTGCATCTCGCCGTTGGGGCCGACGACCTCGATGGTGCCCCGGAAGCCGGGGAGGGCGTCGGTGCTGAACCCCATCATCGCCACGTCGAGCGTGTCGAACAGCTGGGTGCCTCCGGCGGGGATGGTGAAGCGGGCGATCTCGGCGGCGTCGGGAAGCTGGGTGGCGGTGACCACGACCGTGGCCGCCGCCGTGCCGTCGTTGGCGAAGGTCACCTGGGTTCCCTGCTCGACGGTGACCCAGCCCGGGCACATGCTCTCGGTGTCGAAGTGCACGACCGCCTTGCTGCGGTCGACGACGATGCCTGGCTCGACGCTGTCGCACGAGAAGCCGGTGTCGGCGGTGGTCGAGCTCTCGGGGGAGATGGTGGCGGGCCCCTTGGCGGAGTCGCCGCCGCTCCCGCTGCACCCGGCCAGCAGGACGAGGGCCGTCAGCGCGGCGGCGGTGGCGGCGCGCCGCACCGGCGCCGAGGGTCGGGAGCGGTGGGGGCGGATCACGGCGGCCACGTTACCGGCGGGCCCGACGGTCGACCGGGGCCTTCGGACCCTCAGGGTCGCAGTCCTTCGACCAGGAGCACGACACCGAACACCACGAAGGCGACCGTGGCACCGATGCGGATCGTGCGCTCCGGGAGGCGGGTGCCGAGGTAGGCACCCAGCAGGATGGCGAGGGCGTCGGCGGCGACCATGCCGAGGGTCGAGCCGAGCCAGGTGCCGAACCAGCCATGGGTCGTGGCCAGGGTGATGGTGGCCAGCATGGTCTTGTCGCCGAGCTCGGCCAGGAAGAACGCCACGCTCGCGGCCACGATGGCGGAGCGGCTGTCGCGATCGACCTTGGCGGCCTCGTCGTCGTCGAGCTCGTCGCCCCGCCACGTCCACCAGGCGAAGCCGAGGAACGCCAGGCCGGCGACGACGTTGACGGCGTCGGTGGGGATGCGCGCCCCGATGAGCACGCCGACCAGCACCGACACGGCGTGCACCACGGCCGTGGCGATGGTGATGCCGATGAGGATCGGCAGGGGCTTGTACCGGGTGGCGAACGCCAGCGCCATCAGCTGGGACTTGTCGCCGAGCTCGGCGACGAAGATCACCCCGAAGCTGATGAGGAAGGCCTGGAACCACATGGAGGGGTCGACCCTAGCGATCGCCCACCGAGCCGGTGGCCGTGGACCGCTCCCGTCACCGGCGGGGTGGTCGGGTGGTTAGGGTGCCCCGGTCCGTCGTCTTCCGGGGGGAAACCGTGTCATTCGTCATCGTCGACAAGCCCGTTCCGCACGTCACCGTCATCACGCTGAACCGCCCGGAGCGGATGAACGCCATGGCGTTCGACGTGATGCTGCCGTTCAAGGAGGAGCTCGAGCGCGTCGCCAACGACAACGACACCCGCGTCGTGGTCGTCACCGGTGCGGGCGAGGGGTTCTGCTCCGGTGCCGACCAGAAGATGTCGGGCACCATCCCCCACATCGACGGCCTCACGCCCACGACCATCGCCCACCGTGCCGGCAAGCTCCTCGACGACGTCGTCCTCGGCATCCTCGAGATGCACCAGCCGGTGATCGCCGCGGTCAACGGCCCGGCCATCGGTGGCGGCCTGTGCCTGGCCGCCTGCTGCGACATCCGGATCGGCACCCCCGAGGCCTACTTCCGGGCTGCCGGCATCAACAACGGCCTCACCGCCGCCGAGCTCGGCCTCTCGTA
Source organism: uncultured Actinomycetes bacterium (assembly GCA_963702555.1). Taxonomy (GTDB): domain Bacteria; phylum Actinomycetota; class Acidimicrobiia; order Acidimicrobiales; family Acidimicrobilacustridaceae; genus CAMFLJ01. The sequence continues at coordinate 99,886 of CAVPCW010000014.1, read as the reverse complement.
CCTGCTGCCGCGGATCATCGGAGCGGGCCGGTCGAACGAGCTCATGCTCACCGGACGCGACATGGACGCCGAGGAGGCCGAGCGGGCCGGTCTCCTGAGCCGGGTCGTCAGCCGCGACGACCTGATGCCCACGTGCCTGGAGATCGCCGACCAGATCGCCGGCCTCAGCCGCATCGGTGTGGAGCTCACCAAGAAGATGACCCAGGCCGGCCTCGAGGCCTCGAGCTTCCGGGCCCACATGCGCAACGAGATGACCGCCCAGCTCTACGTGCGGCTCACCACCAAGAACTGGGACGAATCGGTCGCCGCCCGGGCCGAGGGCCGCAAGCCCGTCTTCCGCGACTGACCCCTCCCGATCCGGCGCGCGAACCGGCCGTCATGACGACCGGATCGCGCGTGGTTTCGCGAACGTGAATTCGTCGGCGCGCAGACGTTCGCGCCGCACGACGGCCTCTAGCCTGCCCGCCATGCGTGATCTCGCCGCCCTCCCGAAGGCCCACCTCCACCTCCACCTCGAAGCCGGCATGAGCCCGGCGCTGCTGGCCGAGCTGTCGGCCAAGTACGACCGCGAGGTGCCGGTCATCCGCGGCTACGGCAGCTTCGCCGCCTTCTCCGACACCTACGTCGCCGCCACCGACGTGCTGCGCGAGCGCGAGGACTGGGAGGCCCTCGCCGACGAGCTGTGCGAGGCCCACGTGGCCCAGGGCGCGGTCTACGTGGAGCCCGCCTTCTGGGCCGGCAACTACCGGCACCGCTTCGACTCCGACGAGGCCTGCTGGGAGCTGGTCTGGGACGTCTTCGACGCCGCCGCCGAGCGCCACGGCATCGAGGTCCGCTGGATGGTGCCGGTCGACCGGGTCCGCGACAGCCACGACGACGCCATGGCTCTCGCCCGCTTCGCTGCCGCCAACACCGGTCGGGTCGTGAGCTTCGGCCTCCACAACGACGAGGTCGGCCACCCGCCCGGCGACTTCGTGGAGCCCTTCCGGGTCGCCAAGGACGCCGGCCTGCTCATCACGCCCCACGCCGGCGAGCTCGAGAGCGGCCAGTTCGTCCTCGACTCCATCGACCTCCTCGGTGCGGTGCGTATCGGTCATGGCGTGCGCAGCCCGGAGGTCCCCGGCCTCGTCGAGCGGCTCGCCGAGGAGCGCATCTGCCTCGATGTGTGCCCCACCTCCAACATCATGCTGTCGGTCTTCCCGAGCTACGCCGAGCACTCGCTGCCCGCTCTGCTCGATGCCGGGGTGCCCTGCTCGCTCAACGGCGACGACCCGCTCCTCTTCGGCCCCGACCTGCTCGGCGAGTACGAGCTGGTGCGCAAGGAGTTCGGGTTCGACGACGCCCGCATCGCCACCATGGCGCAGGCCTCGATCGAGTTCTCCGGTGCCAGCGACGAGGTCAAGGAGGCCGGCCTGGCCGGCATCGCCGCCTGGCTCGACGCCGACGTCGTCTGACCCACTGTCCCTCGACAGGTGGCTCACCACGTGGTCGGAATCCGTCACGCGGTGAGCCACTTCGGGTTGTCGACCGGGGTGGTCAGGGGGTGGTGGTGGTGAGGAGGTCCTTCATCCACTGCGGGGCGCGGGTGGCCCGGCCGTTGGCGTCGACGACGCCGTGCACGGTGGCGGCCAGCGCACAGACCTCGTCGTCGACCGTGAGCAGGTAGTCGATCTGGAAGCTGGCCCCCCGGAACGACGACACCCGGGTGTGCACGGTGACGACCTCGTCGAAGCGGGCCGAGCGTCGGTACTGGGTGACCAGCTCGAGCACGGCGAGGTCGTAGCCCTCGGCCCGGATGTCGGGGTACGGGTGCCCGAGCGCCCGCAGGTACTCGACCCGGGCCTCCTCGAGGTAGGGCACGTAGGCGGCATGGTGGAGCACCCCCATGGCGTCGGTCTCCGCGAAGCGCACCCGGATGTCGTGGCGGAAGGGATAGGCGGCCGGATCGCCGGAGATGTCGAGGTCCACGCGCATGGCCCGAGTCTGGCCGGTGGGGGCCCGATCGGCCGTCACCGGGCCCCGGCGGGGACATCCGGGAGGACAGGCGGTGGCGGAGACCGGGTAGGGATCGGGCTCAGGATCGTGCTCGGGGAGACCATGGACACAGCGCACATCGACGGGGGAGGGGTACGGTCCGTCCGGTGACGATCAGCCCAGAGCGCACCGAGCGCGCCACGATCGCACGGTTCACGGCGGTGCGGGAGCACACGGAGCGCCTCGCCGCGCCCCTCAGCGCCGAGGACCAGACCGTCCAGTCGATGCCCGACGTGAGCCCCACCAAGTGGCACCGGGCCCACACGACCTGGTTCTTCGAGGCCTTCGTGCTCGGCCCGAACCGGCCGGGCTACGAGGTCCACGACCCGACCTTCGCCTTCCTCTTCAACTCGTACTACGAGGGGATGGGGGAGCGGCACCCCCGCCCCGAGCGGGGCCTTCTCACCCGGCCGGGCATCGCCGAGGTGGCCGCCTACCGGGCCCACGTCGACGCCGCCGTGCTCGACCTGCTCCGGTCCGATCCCGGCCCCGAGGTCGAGGCGTTGATCGAGCTCGGCCTGCACCACGAGCAGCAGCACCAGGAGCTGCTCGTCATGGACGTCAAGCACGTCCTCGGGATGTCGCCGCTGCACCCGCTCTACGCCGAGCAGCCCGCCGCCTCGTCCGTCGCCCGAGAGGTCACGTGGTCGGCCCACGACGGCGGCCTCGTCGAGATCGGCCACGACGGCGAGGGCTTCGCCTTCGACAACGAGGGCCCCCGCCACCGGGCCCACCTCGAGCCGTTCCTGCTCGCGGACCGCCCCGTCACCAACGGTGAGTGGATGGCGTTCATGGCCGACGGCGGCTACGGGCGGGCCGACCTGTGGCTCTCCGAGGGATGGGCCACCGTCAACGCCAACGGCTGGGACGCCCCGCTCTACTGGTGGCCCGAGGGCGACGCCTGGATGGTGCACACGCTGCACGGCGTCCATCCGGTCGACCCGGACGCGCCGGTGTGCCACGTGAGCCACTTCGAGGCCGACGCCTTCGCCCGCTGGGCCGGGGCCCGCCTCCCCACCGAGCAGGAGTGGGAGGCCGTCGTCACCGACCGACCCGAGGCCTGGCCCGCGCCCGACGCGCCCCGGCAGGGCCTCGAGCCCCGCACCGCCTCGCCCGCCGAGTCTGCGTTGGGGCTCGGCCAGGTGTGGGAGTGGACCGGCTCGGCCTACCTGCCCTACCCCGGGTTCCGCCCGGCGGCCGGCGCGGTGGGCGAGTACAACGGCAAGTTCATGGTCAACCAGCACGTGCTGCGAGGCGGCTGCTCGGCCACTCCGGCCGGCCACGCCCGGCCCACGTATCGCAACTTCTTCCCCTCCGCCTCGCGGTGGGCCTTCAGTGGAGCCCGCCTCGCCCGTGACCAGTAGTCGTCAGAGCCCGTCCCCCACGGTCACCGTCGAGGTCCACGTCGGCCCGGACGACCGCCGCAACGCCCTCGAGCGCGATGTCCGTGCGGGGCTGAGCGCGCCTCAGAAGGCGCTTCCCCCCGTGTGGTTCTACGACGAGCAGGGCAGCATCCTGTTCGACCAGATCACCCGACTGCCGGAGTACTACCCGACCCGCGCCGAGCGGGAGATCCTCCGGCGTCACGCCCCCGAGATCGTCGCCCTCGCCGGCACCTCGACCCTGGTGGAGCTGGGCTCGGGCACCTCCGAGAAGACCCGCCTGCTGCTCGACGCCATGGCCTCGATGGGCCTGCTCGAGCGGTTCGTCCCCTTCGACGTCAGCGAGGAGGTGCTCACCAGCGCCGCCGCCGACATCGGCGGCGCCTACGGCTGCGCGGTGCATGCCGTGGTGGGCGACTTCCACCGGCACCTCGGCACCATCCCGGCCGCCGGCGACGGTCGCCTCGTCGCCTTCCTCGGCTCGACGATCGGCAACCTCGACCCCGCCCAGCGCCGTCGCTTCCTCGGCGACCTCGCCGCCACGATGACGGGCGACGACCGCCTCCTGCTCGGCACCGACCTGGTCAAGGACCCGGCCCGCCTCGTCGCCGCCTACGACGACAGCGCCGGTGTCACCGCCGCTTTCAACCGCAACGTGCTGGCCGTGCTGAACACCGAGCTCGGTGGCGACTTCGTGCCCGACGCATTCGACCACGTGGCGCTGTGGGACCCGGAGAACGCCTGGATCGAGATGCGCCTGCGCTCGACGACCGACCAGGTCGTGCACCTCGAGGCCCTCGACCTCGAGGTCCGCTTCGCCGAAGGGGAGGACCTCCACACCGAGATCTCGTCGAAGTTCCGGGTCGAGCAGGTGGCCGAGGAGCTCCTGGCGAGTGGGTTCGTGGTCGAGGGCACCTGGCCCGACCCCGACGGCGATTTCCTCCTCACCTTGGCCCGCCCGGTCTGAGGCCGGCCCCACCGCCATCACCAAGGCCCTCCCGTCGGGAGCGTCGGTGACGAACTACGCCTGCAGCGAGGGCGACGCCGGTGTCGCCTTCACCAGCGGCTCCACCAACAGCACCGCCTTGCTGCAGTCGGAGAAGGGCGTCTGGAAGGATCTCGGCAACACCATGTGTGGGGGCGCCAGCGCCGGCTACCCGCCGGCGGTGCTCGCCATCGTCTGCCCCGCCTGATCGCCACGGCCCTGCCCCCTGGGCGGGCCACCCGGCGATGACCGCGCCGTCCCGGGCCCTCGGCCCGGGACGGTCCGCGTCCGGCGCCGTCCCCGTACGCTCGGGTCGTGACCGCACCCGACGACGCCGGCCCGGGTGGCCCGCCCCGACCGGATCTGCCCGACCTCGTCACCGAGGACGACATCGAGCAGCTGGTGCGCGACTTCTACCGCCAGGCTGCGGTCGACGAGGTCCTCGGGCCGGTCTTCGAGGCGGCCGAGGTCGACTGGGCGGCCCACATCCCCCGCGTCACGGCGTTCTGGTCGTGGCAGCTGCTCGGCGGCCGGCGCTACGACGGCAGGCCGCTGCGCTCCCACGAGCGGGTCAACGAGATGGTGCCCTTCACCGAGGCCCACTACGAGCGGTGGCTCGAGCTGTTCACCGACACCCTGCACGCCGGCTGGTCCGGGCCGGTGGCCGACACCGCCGAGCGCCGGGCCCGGCGCATGGCCGGTTCGATGCGCCGGGTGCTCGCCGGTGAGGCCGACCCCGACCCCACCTGGCCCGACGAGGGTGCCGACCCCGACCCCGCGGCCTCGACCGGCGGAGCCGAGGGCGAGCAGCCGACCGGGCTGGTGATGCGGGTGGCCCTGGGGCCGCCCCGGCGTCGCCCCGACGACGGCGGCTGAGGCCGGTCCGGCGGCCGGCCGGTGAGCTCCGGGCCGGTAGTGTCTCCGGGCCGAGGGGTCGACCGAACCCGGTCAGACCGAGACACGAACGGGGAGTTCGATGGCAGAGGTGAAGTTCGACGACATCGACGGGATCAACGCGCTGGTCTCGGAGGAGTACGGCGAGTGGGGTCCCGAGGTCGAGGTGACCCAGCAGATGATCAACGACTTCGCCGAGCTCACCGGCGACCGTCAGTGGATCCACATCGACGTGGAGCGGGCGAAGAAGGAGAGCCCCTTCGGGGGCCCCGTGGCCCACGGCTTCCTGACGCTCAGCCTCCTGCCGGGCATGTCGCTGTCGAGCCTCAAGGTCAGCGGGCAGGGCAGCACGATCAACTACGGCGCCAAGTCGCTGCGCTTCCTCGCCCCGGTGCCCGCCGGGTGCAAGCTCCACGCCCGCAGCCGCATCGCCGGTGCCGAGGCCAAGCCCAAGGGCACCCTGGTCACCAGCGACATCGAGGTCGCCGTCGTCGGTGCCGAGAAGCCGTCGCTGCTCTACAGCATGCAGCTGATGTACACCGCCCCGCGAGGCTGAACCGAACGCCAGGCCTGGCCTGGTGTCGCAGTGTGGCCACGGGCCCGGGCTGAACGCCCGGGCCCGTTCACGTGGTGGCGGAGGGGTCGTCGGAGTCGGGTGGCACCTGGTCGGACGCACCCCGTTCGTCGCGCCAGGCGCTGATCACGGCGACGGCCGCCAGAGCGAGGACGGCGAACACGCCGACGACGTGGACGGCGTCGAATGCCTCGGGCCACTCGAAGCTGCGGTAGCCGCCCTTCCGTTCCTTGGCGACCGTGTAGATCCCGGCGACCGCCAGGCAGGCGGGAGCGAGGGCACCGATGAGGGTGAGGCCCCGACCCAGTCGCACCACGGCCACGGTCGCGGCGCCGAGCAGCACCGTGAGGAGCACGGCGAGCGTGGGGCTCTCCGTGGGCAGGTTCACGGCGGCGAACACCGCGACCAGAGCGCCGAGGGCGAGGGGAGACACCCACCCCCGTGCCGGCGCGCGTCCTGCCTCTGACCAGGGCTCACCGACCGTGGACACGAGCTCCCGGGGCTCGGATCCGAGGTCGGTCGTGGTGGGGGATGCCCCGTCGCCATCGTGGGCGTCCGGTCCGGCGGAACCGTCGCCGCGGCCGCGGCGACGACGTCGGATCCACGGCACGATCAGGATGAGCAGGCAGAGGGGGATCCCGACCAGGGAGACGCCGATGCCGGCCCACACCACCTTCTGCGGGCCCCATTCGACGGTGACGTGGACCGTGCCCGGTGTCGGGTCGAGGGCCCAGCCGTTGGCGAACCCCTGGATGAGCGTCGGTGCCCCGAGGTCACCCAGTTCGGCGCTCGTGGCGGTCCAGCCCTCGCTGAAGCTCTGGCCGAGGACGAGCCAGTTCTTCTCGTCGAGCCCGGTGATCTCGAGCTCGACGCGATCGGGCTGCTCGTGGGTGACGGTGACCGACGGTTGCGTCGTGGGCAGCTGGGGCTGGAGGTCGGCCACGACCGCGTCCATCGAGCCGGAGGAGCTCGCGGGGACGGCCTCGCCCCCCGCCAGGCTGGCCAGGACGAGTCGGTCGACGTCCAGGCCGGTGAGGGCGCCGTCGGTGGTGTCGATGGTGGTGGCCCCGGCCGGCACCGCGAGGTCGTCGCATCCGAGCAGCGAGAGCGGCCGCCGGGCGAGGGCGTCGGACGTGGAGCCGGTCACCCGGACGGGGACCGGCGTGCCGTCGACGGACACGAGGTCCGAACGGCAACCGGTGTCGACGGTGTCGCGGAACGGGGCCGGGGTGGCGTCGAGTCCGTCGATGTCGGCGATGGCCACGGGCAGGGCGTAGTCCTCGTTGCCGAGCCACGGTGTCGTGATCCGTTCGTGGACGGCGTCGACGGTCAGACGCCACGACGACGCCGACGTCCCGGCCGGGATCGGGATGGTGACCTCGCGGGTCGTGCCGAAGGGCCCGTCGGCTGCGTCGGGGACCTCGACCGTGGCGACGGTGACCCCGTCGGCCTGCACCGACAGCGTCGCCGGCACCGAGTGGCGTCCGTCGGCGGCGAAGGTGACGGTGAGCTGGTCGGGTGCCTCGGGTGCGGGGCCGGTGAGCTGCACCCACGCGCCGGCGGTGTCACCGATGCGTGGCGTCCACCAGGTGCCCGGGTCGCCGTCGAAGGCGCCTCGGCCGCGGTCGGCGAGGTCGCCGGGAAGCCACGAGGAGGCGGTGACCACCGCCCCGTCGGTCCCTCCCACCAGTGTGGCGAGCTGCGCAGGGGTGATGGCCGCGTCGAGTCGGACGTCGCCGATGGTGGTGTAGGAGCGGGCCGAGGGGAGCTCGACGGTGCGGCGCATGGAGCGCTCGGGCTCGCTGCGACCTCCGGGCTCGGTGCGGTTCCTGGTGACCATCAGGTACAGCGGGTGCAGGAGGTCGTCGGTGCCGGCCGCGCCGAGGAGATCGGTGGGCATGCGGAGCGTCTCGGTGACGCGGACCCCGGGTACGGAGATCTCGGCGAAGCCGACGCCGCTGTAGGCCTCGTAGCTGGCGAGGTTGTCGGGATTGGTCGCGAGGACCTCGACGGACACCTTGTCCGCCTCGGTGGCCGGGAAGGTGACGGTCTGTCCCGGGGCGGTGAAGCTCTCGGGCCCCAGGTCGACGTCGAGGGTGCGCTCGCCCACCCGAAGCCGGACCCTGGTGATGGAACGGTTCCCGGTGGCCTGCTGCAGCGCGACGTTGTCGATGGTGGTGGGGTCGTCGAGGGTGAGCACGATGCGCTCGCCGATGACGTCGTCGAGTGCCCCCACCCGCCAGGCGGTCGTCGGATCACCGTCGAAGGCGAACACGGGACGGTCCTCGGGGGTGTACGAGACCGGATTGCCGTAGGCGGTGGCATCGACCCTTCCGCCCTGCTGGATGGCGACGGTCTGGTGGTCGGTGGTCTCGTCGGGGAAGACCACCAGCTGGTTGTCGGAGGGATCCCACCGGAGCAGGTCCTCGTCGGCCCGCTCGACGTAGCCCTGGTTCTCCCGGGTCGACCCCCACCGCAGACCGCGCTTGGCGTTCGTGTCGGTGACGACCAGGGTGGCCCCCGCCTCGAGCTGAGCGCTCAGGCCGGCAGGGTCACCGGCGAACGACGCCGAGTAGAAGATCGCCTGCTCCGGATCGAGGAGCCCGATGGCGGCCAGGTCGACCAGGCCTTCGGCGTCGCCGGCCACGACCATCGGTGAGGCGTAGGGGACGGTGCGGTTGATGGCGAGCGCGTTCTCCACCGGGAAGATCGCGACCGGGGGAGTGGCGGGCTGGTCGGCGGGCTCGGCCAGGGCGAGGCTGTCGAGCAGCGGCCTCGGCTCACGGGCGTCGTTGCGGCCGGGGGCGCCGAACAACTGAGGGGTCCCGAGACCGGGCGTGGTGTGGAGGGCGTTCCACATCACGTACGGGCGCGGCGTGTTGAACCGCTCGTACTCGAGGTCGTTGCGGAGGACCACGTCGCCCACGCCGAACAGGCGGGCCACGGGGACGAGCGCGTCCGGCTCGGACACGCCTTCCTGGATGCGCCGGTCGAGGGCGAGCAGCAATGCCGCGGACGCCGGCTCCCCGTTGGGGATCAGCTCGCGGGCCAGATAGGGGCGGTCGACGAGCCCGGGTGTGAGCGGGTCGACGATGTCGCCCCACCGGTACGCGGCGAAGTCGCTGCCGGGGAGCTCCAGGACGCGGGTGTCGGTGCCGCCGGCGTCGATGGCAGCAGCCGCCTCCCGCCAGTACTCCGGGATCTCTTCGTCGCGCGTGAGGCTGTCGGCGGTGACCCCGCCGGTCCAGAGCGGGGAGAGGTTGGCGACGACGAGGACGCAGGCGATCACGACCACGGCGGGTGCCAGCAGCCGTGGCGGCGTCGGCCGGCGAGAGGGTGCCGCCGCTCCGGCAGGGTCTCCGGCCGAGGGGTCGCGACGGGCGAGGGCCGCGCCCCACCATCGGGTGGCGAGGGAGGCCACCGCGGCGACCCCCGCGCCGAAGCCGGCGGCGAGGCCGAGCTCCATCAGCGGCAGCGCACGCGGTGTGGAGCGCAGAGCGAGGCCCGCCTCGGTGCGGGTGAAGGCCTTGAAGATCCCCCCGAGCACCGACGGGGCGTCCCACGGGTGGGCGCCGACCGCGGCCAGCAGTCCGACGACGGTGGTGGTGAGGAAGAAGGTCCGGTGCCGGAAGCGCACCAGTCCCAGGCCGGCCAGGGCGAGGACGGGCACGGCGAAGCTCAGGGCGAGCACCCACAGGTTGGTGGTGTAGGTGACCGATGGCCGGACCCAGGCCCCGAGTCGGTCCGAGCCGTAGAAGTACCAGTGACCGAAGCCGCGCAGCATCTCCTGGGCCGCACTCGAGTCGGCGACCGTCTTGTAGGTCTCGGTGTACCCGAGGACGGGGAGGCCGTAGGCGCCCTGGGTGCGCAGGCCGCCGATCCACCAGGCGTTGGTGAGGGCACTCAGCGCGCCGATGCGGAGGGCCACGCCGACGGCCCGGCGGACCCGTTCGCGGAGCGCCTCGGCGGCGGTGCCGGCGCTGCGGGGCAGGAAGGTGGTGTAGAGCAGCCACAGGATCGGGCCCAGCCCGACCAGGATGATCGAGGTGGCGTTGATGCCGCCGATGGTGGCCGTGAGCAGGGCGAACAGTGCCGGTGCCCTCCACGTGCGCTCCTGGCGGGCCCGGGCGGTGAGCCCGACCATCCACGGGAGTCCCGCCCACGGCAGCAGCAGCACCGACATCCGCTCGCTGTAGTGCAGGAGGTACGGGGAGAGCATGTAGAAGAACGCAGCGGCCACCGCGATCCGGGGATCGACGAAGCGGCGCATGAGCCACAGGACGCCGGCACCGGCTGCGAACAGCACGGTGCCGAGCCACAGGCGCTGGGCGACCCACATCGGCACGCCGAGCTTGTCGAAGACCCAGAACCACGGGCCCATCGGCCACAGGTAGCCGATGTTCTGGTGGGTGACACCACCGGCACCGATGGAGTCCTGCCACACGTAGGCGACCCGGGACAGCCATCGGGAGGGATCGATGGTGAGGTAGGACTTCGTGTCGCCCCCGACCTTGCCGGGCGAGGTCAGCAGGATCGGTACGTAGGCGACGAGCGCGAGCGCGGCGACCGGCAGCCCGGACCGGAGGCGGCGCCGGCTCGGGTCGGTGAGTCGGGTCATGGGGGCTTCATTCTCGCGTCATCGGAGCCGTGAGGTCAGGACACCTCGCGGCCCGGGCCCGAGCCACCGCCCGGGGTCGACCCACCGGCCGCCCCCGCACCCGTATCATCGGCGCCCGAATGCCGACGACCACGCCAGCTCGCCACATCCGGGGCATCGACGGGCTCCGGGCCCTCGCGGCCTTCGCCGTGGTCGCGCACCACGTCGGCTTCGACACCGGAGCCACCTTCCGCTCTTCGTTCGGGGCGGTGCTGGCCCGCCTCGACATCGGTGTCCCGATCTTCTTCGCCATCTCCGGCTATCTGCTGGGCCGGCCCTTCGTGGCGGCGTTGGTCGAGCGCACACCGTTCGCCTCGTTCCGCTCGTTCTGGTGGCGGCGGGGGGTCCGGATCTACCCGGCCTACTGGTTCGTCCTGACGCTCCTGGTCCTGACCACCGGGCTGCAGATCGAGTCGGTGTACCAGTTCGTCGTCTTCTACGGCCTGTTCCAGATCTACGACCAGGACCTCGCGCTCCGGGGCATGGTCCAGGCCTGGACCCTCTGCACCGAGATCAGCTTCTACGCGGTGCTCCCGCTCCTCGCCGTGGCGGCCCGGCGGGTCACCCGACGGCTCGACCGGCCCGAGGCCAGGGTCACGGCCCTGCTGGTGGGCTGTGGCGGGCTCTACCTGATCGGGGTGGCCTGGCGCGTCTTCCTCTACACCGCCGACCCGTCCTGGGCCCGTGCCGGTGTCCTGTGGCTGCCCGGTCAGATCGACTACTTCGCACTCGGCCTCGCCGTCGCGGTGGTGGGCGTGGCCGCGAAGCGGGACGCGACCCTCGGTGCCCGCGTCGCCCGGGTGGTGGCGCGCCCCGGGCTGTGGTTCATCGGGGCGCTCGCGGCGTTCGCCCTGGTGTGCTCGCTCGGCCTCAGCCGTACGGTGCAGGCCGCCGGTGTGCCCCTCGACCTCGAGGCCAGCGAGATGGCCCGGCAGTTCCTCTACGGGCTCGTCGCCGTGCTCCTGCTCGTGCCCCTCGCCCTCGAGAAGCGGGCCGTGGGCAGTGCACGTGTGGTCTTCGGCACCAAGGTGGCCGCCTACCTCGGTCTGCTCTCCTACGGGGTCTACCTCTGGCACAAGGACCTCATCCGCAAGGTCCAGCTCTGGGCGGGTGACGGCCTCTTCGAGGGGAACTTCTGGCAGATCTTCGTGATCGTCGCGCTCGTCTCCACGTTCCTGGCGTGGTTGACCTACCTGTTCGTCGAGCAGCCGTCGCTCCAGTGGACCCGGCCGCGCGAGAGCCGCGACCCCACCACCTGGCAGCGACTGGTGACCACGCCGGCGATCGCCCGTGCACGCATGGCGGCGACGCGCTCCGGTGCGAGCGCGACCGAGCTCGGACCGGGTCAGGACGTCGTCGACGAGGCGGACGTCGCTCTCACCTCAGACGGGACCGAGGCTGCCGCGGTGGTCGATGAGCCCGTCGAGCCGGAGTCGGAGCCGGAGCCGGCGGCGATGTCGGGGCGACGGCTGAGCGGCTGGTGGCTCGTGATCCTCGGCATCACCGTCGTCGGTTTCGGGCTGCGCCTGGCCTACTTCTGGTTCGCCCAGCGCAACGCCTACGTGTGCACCCCCGAGGAGCTGCTCGGCTGCGCCGGCGACGGCTACGTGTACCACACGAGCGCGAACCTCCTGGCTGACGGTCGGGGCTTCATCTCGCCGCTCGGGATCCTGTCGGGCAACGTGTTCCCGAGCGCCGACCACCCGCCCTTCTACATCGTGTACCTGGCCGGGTTCTCGAAGCTGGGCCTCGACTCCTACCGGTGGCACCAGTTCGCCACCGTGGTGCTCGGCACGTTCTCCGTCCCCGTCGCCGGCGCCATCGGGGTGCTGCTCGGGCGGACCCTGCGGGCCCGGGGCCTGCGAGGCATCGTCGGCTCGCCGTGGCTGGGCGCTCTGACCGCCGGTGCCGTGGCGTTCTCACCGGCGGTGTGGCTCAACGACGGCCTGTTGCTCTCGGAGAGCACGGTCGTGCTCACCGTGCTGCTGGCCGCGCTGGCGGCCATCTCGTTCTGGCGTCGGCCGACCACCGGTCGCGCCGTGCTCCTGGGGGCGGCGTGCGGTCTGGCCGCGCTGGCCCGGGCCGAGGCGGCGCTGCTGGTGCCGCTGGTCGGGTTCCCCCTGGCGCTGCTCGCCGTGCGACGTCGCCCGGCGCCGGGGAGGTCTCCGATCGACGCGCTCGGTCGCCGGTTGGCCCTCGCCGGGTGCGTGCTGGCGGCCTCCCTGGTCGTGGTGGCGCCGTGGGTGGCACGCAACTTCACGACCTTCGAGAAGCCCACCGGGCTCTCCACCGGCCTCGGCGTCACCATGGCCTACTCGAACTGCGACCGCACCTACTACGGCGACCTCGTCGGGTTCTGGTGGTTCGAGTGCAAGGGTGACGTCGACCTCCAGGCCGACGTCGACCAGTCCGTCCTCGACTCCGAGCTGAGGGCGCAGGCCATCGACTACATCAAGGCCCATCCCGGCCGGGCGCCCCTGGTGGTGATGGCCCGGGCCGGCCGCGTGTGGGGTCTCTACCAGCCGAACCAGGTCGCCAACCTCGAGACCTTCGAGGGGCGGCCGCTGTGGGCTGCCCGGGCCAGCCTGCTGGCGCTGTACCCGATCGTGGCCCTGGCCGCGGTGGCTGCCGGCCTGCTGCGCCGCTACCGCACAGTGGTGCTGCCTCTGGTCGCACCGGCCCTGGTGGTGACCTTCGCGGTGATGCTGACGTTCGGCCAGCCGCGCTATCGCGCCACCGCCGATGGCGCGTTGGCGGTGCTCGCCGGGATCGGCATCGCCCGGGTGATCGACGTGGTCAGGGAGAAGCGGTCGTCACGCGACAGCCCGGAGGGCCGTCCTGCGCGTAGCGGCCATCCGCTCGCCACGACCCGGTGAGGTAGCTGGGGTCGACGGTGACGCCCATATCGGCGCTCACCGCGGTGGTGAAGGCGTTGGCGAGTGCCCCGGCGCCCTGTGCGCACAGGTGCAACATGTCGTACTTGCGCAACGGCAGCCCGTCGGCGTCGGTGGCCGCGGCCAGGCCGTCGGGCCCGGCGAAGGCAGCCGTGGTGTCGACGAAGTGGCCGCGTGGGTTGACCTCGACCGCCCGGCGGGTGATCTCGTTGAGGCGGTTGATGCGCTCGTTGGCCACGGGGTCGCCGACGGGCGGCATCGAGAGCCAGTACACGAACGCGCCGCCGGCCGTGAGGTCGTCGAGCGCCTTGCGGACCTGGGAGGCGTACCAGTCCGGCCAGGAGGAGTCCGAGGGGTCGATGGGCACCCCATCGGCGATCTGGGGCTCCGTGTCGTGGATCCCGAAGGTGACGGCCACGACGTTGGGCTGGAAGGTGGCCACGTAGGACGGCCACAGTGCCCGCCAGTCACGCCACTCCGGTCGACTCAGGGCGAAGCCCCAGTACGCGTCGTTCTCGACGACGGCCGGCCCGAAGGCGTCGGCGGCGGCCGTCATGGCGGGGGCCGCGTCCCACATGAGGCCGTCGCCGACCAGGAGCAGGCGCAGGGGAGCGGCGTCGGTGGGTGCGGGAGGCCTCGGCTTCGGAGGCGCGGTGACCCCGGTGGTCGTGACCCTCGTGGTGTCGGCCGCAGTGGTGGTGTCACTCGAGCCCGTCTCGCTCCCGCACGACGCGGCCGCGAGTGCACCGAGGGCGAGGACGGCCACCGCTAGAGTCCCGGCCGTGCGCGACCGACGACGCTGGCTGTTGCTGGCCCTCCCCATCGTCATCGGTCTGGTCATCCGGCTCTGGTACCTCTGGGGCGTGCAGAGGAACGTGTGTCCTCCACCGAGCTGGGAGACCGGTGTCCCCCTCCCGAGTCGCTGTCCCGGTGACTCCTACGTCTACCACTACGGAGCCGACCTGCTCGCGCAGGGCAAGGGGTTCGTGATCCCCACCGACTACCGCCTGAGCGGCGGTCTGGTGGCCGAGGCGGGTGCCGACCACCCCCCGCTCTTCACCATGGTGCTGGCGGCGTTCTCGTTCATCGGGGCCAAGAGCTGGCTCTGGCACGAGCACGTGGTGATCGCCCTCGGGGCCCTCAACATCTTCCTGGCCGGGCTGCTCGGGCGCCGTGTCGCCCGTCGGTTCTCCGATGACCGGGGCGCCCAGTGGGTCGGCTTCGTGGCCGCCATGTTCATGGCCGTGTACCCCTACGTCTGGCTCAGCGACGTCATGGTGCTGTCCGAGACCCTGGCCATGACCGCGAACCTGGCCGTCGCCCTGCTCTGCTACCGAGTGCTCCGCGACCAGGGCTGGGGCTGGATCGTCGCCCTGGGTGCGGCCGCCGGCGCCGCCGCGCTGGTCCGCGCCGAGATGGTGCTGCTGGGACCGTTGCTGATCCTGCCGATGGTGCTCCGCATCAAGGCGCTGTCGTTCCGGCAGCAGGCGGCCCGGATCGCGGTGGCCGGCGTGGCCATGCTCGCTGTGCTCGCGCCGTGGCTCTACCGGAACATGACCGTCTTCAACAACCCGGTCACCATGTCGACGGGCACCGGCATCACCCTGGCCAACACCAACTGCGACGACACCTACTTCGGGTCGGGGGTCGGCTTCTGGTCGCTGGCCTGCATCCCCCCGTTGCCTTGGAACCTCCCGGAGGACCAGTTGCGCGCCACCGACTCGGCCCAGTTGCGGATCTGGGTCGATCAGTCCGGCCTCGACGTGCCGGCCGACGCCACCGGTCCGCAGATGGTCGACGCCCTGCTGGCCCACGGACAGACCGCCGATCAGTCCGACGACGAGATCTTCCTGCGCGCCGTCGGCATGGACTACCTGAAGGACCACCTCGACCGCCTCCCGGTGGTGACCGCCACCCGTCTGGGCCGCATGTGGGGCCTCTACCGGCCGGTCCAGCAACTCACCCTCGAGGACTCCGAGGGCCGACCCGAGGATGCCGCCCGGCTCGGTCTGGTGATGTTCTACCCACTCATGGCGCTGGCGGTGGGGGGCACGGTGGTCCTCGCTCGACGGCGTGAACCGCTGCTGCCGCTGCTGGTGCCTGTCGGCATCGTCACGTTCGCCGCCGTCTCCGCGTTCGGGCAGTCCCGCTACCGGGCCCCGGCCGAGCCGTTGATGATGGTCCTCGCCGCGGTCGGGCTCATGGCGTTCCTCGGCTGGGTCCGCCAGCGCGGTGGCGCCGACGGCGACGAGCCGGGCGCCACCGCGGCCGCACCCTCCACGAGCATCGACGTCTGACCCCCTCGCTCGTCTCACGGGGCCCCGACCCCGCCAGACGAGCCACAGCCCACCGACGTGGCTCGTTTCGACCCCCATGGGGTCGCCGATCGAGCCAGGCCAGGGGCTACTCGGCGGTGCAGCCGCCCACGGGGTCGTCGTAGAGGGCGGCCTGGCGCCAGTCGCCGGCCTCCCAGCCGGCGGCGGCGACCGGCATCCACCCACGCGCGGCC
The DNA here is from genome assembly GCA_963702555.1 of uncultured Actinomycetes bacterium. Taxonomy (GTDB): domain Bacteria; phylum Actinomycetota; class Acidimicrobiia; order Acidimicrobiales; family Acidimicrobilacustridaceae; genus CAMFLJ01. Next base: position 83,957 of record CAVPCW010000014.1, on the reverse strand, counting down.
ACCGCAGCGTTGAGGTCGGCGGCGACCCGCTCGGCCCCGGTGGGGCAGAAGTGCCAACCGTCGGGCTTGCGCAGCAGCACGAGCGTGCCGTCGGCCGTGCGGTACGACCGCGGCCACTGCTCGCTGCCTGCGACGGCCTCGACCACGGTCGCGCCGTCGGGGACGGCGAGGGCGTCCTGCACGTCGACGTAGAGCACGTCGTCGGGATGACGTTCGGCCACTCGCTTGGCGACCTCGTTGACCGCGACGTCCTGGTACTTGCCGCCGGAGACCATCCCGACCCAGACGACGTTGGCGCCCGATGCCGTGAGCTTCTGGATCGACTCCTCGAGCACGGCCTCGTAGGCCGCCTCGCCGTTGGCGGCCAGGTAGTCGAGGTCCCAGAACCCCTCCATCATCACGACGACGTCAGGTGGGAGCGTGGCCAGTTGCTCGGAGAAGAGGCCGCGCCAGTCGAGCTTCGGGTTGGTGAGGCCGAAGCCGGGGCCGGAGGCGTTCAGGAAGTTCGTCGTGCCCGCCGCCCGGAACATGGAGCTGATGGCGGGGGAGGCGTCCTTGGCGCTGGAGTCGCCGAAGTAGACGACGTTGGCGGCGACCGGTCCCTCGACCGTCACCACCTGCCCGGGGTCGGCCTGGTCGACGGTGGGGCCCTGGTCGCCGAACTGCTGGTCGGCGTAGGGGATCTGGCTCTGCGGGGGGTCGAGGGTGACCACGAACGCAACGGCTGTCACGATCGCCGCGCCGGTGACCCCGGCGACGATGAGCTGACGGCCGGTCTTGATCATCGTGCCCCGCCGGATCGGCTGCTCCAGCAGGAAGTACGACGCCAGGGCGATCACGAGGGTGACGGCCATGCGCACGACGAACAGGGGCACGGTGGAGAGCCCGGTGCGCTCCTCGTCGAGGAACAGGAAGATCGGCCAGTGGTACAGGTACAGGCCGTAGGAGATGAGGCCGGCCCAGCGGAGGAACGGGATCGACAGGAACTTCGACACCAGGCCGGGCCGGGTGGCGGCGTAGATGATGATCGTGGTGCCGAGGGCGTAGACGGGGAAGCCGCCGTGGGAGAGCTTGGTGGAGGTCTGCTCGACCAGGACCCAGGCGCCGAACATGGTGAGCAGCGCCACGGCACCGAGGACGTCGGCCGCCGCGGTGAGGGTGCGGCCGTCGTCGGAGCCGCCTCGGGCGTGGCGCCCGGCGGCGCGGGGGAGCCGACCCGACCACCACACGGCGAGCAGGCAGCCGAAGAGCAGCTCGGCGGCCCGGGTGTCGGTGCCGTAGTAGACGCGGTCGATGTTGTCGCCGAGCCACAGCTCGAGCCCGACCGACACCGCCAACGAGACGACGAGCAGCCAGGTGAGCAGGCGCCGCCCGCCGACCTTCATGACACCCCAGACGATGGGCGGGAAGAACAGGTAGAACTGCTCCTCGATCGCCAGCGACCAGAAGTGCTGCAGGGGGCTGGGGGCGGCGAAGAGGTCGGCGTAGCTGGTGCCGGCGAAGTAGAAGCGCCAGTTGGCCATGTAGCCGAGGGCGCCGAGCATGTCGGCCCGTAGCCCGTCCAGCTGTTCGGGGCTGCCGATGCGCCACCACACGAGGCCCACGAGCGCGATCGCCACCAGGGCGGCGGGGAGCAGACGGCGGAAGCGGCGGGTCCAGAACCGGCCGAGGGCGATGGTGCTCGACGTGTCGTACTCGCGGACCAGCAGGTTGGTGATCAGGAACCCGGAGAGGGTGAAGAAGGTCGAGACGCCGAGGAATCCGCCCTTCGCCCAGGTGAAGCCGCCGTGGAACAGCAGCACGCCGATGACCGCGAGCCCGCGCAGGCCGTCGAGGCCGAGCAGGTGCGGCATCCGCTCGCCCCGCAGGCCGACCTCGGAGGGAGGGGTCTGCGGCGGCGCCGGGTCGAGGGTGGTGCTCACCGGGCGCATCCCGTGGGGAGCCGGTGGCCGGGCATGGTCATCGTCGCGGAACGTAGCAGCCGGACCGCTCCGATCGGCTGCACCGGCGGCGTTTCGGGCGCAACGCGGGCCGGGAACGGGCCATTGGTCCCGGCCGGGCTCACCCCAGCTCGCCGAGCAGGTCCGCCAGGGCGGCGGAGGCCGGGTTCTCGAGCCAGATGGTGTGCCCGGCCGGCAGGTCGCCGCGCTGCTCCCACCGGTTCATGACCCGGACCACGATCACGCAGTAGCGGGCGGCGGCGAACACCTCGTGGGCGGTGGTGTCGACCGGCTCGCGGCCGGAGAGCTCGAAGTACAGGCGGCGCTGCTCGTCACGGTCGGGGTCGCCGTCGAGGCGGGTGCCATCGGGGTGGCTGGTGCGGTCGAACATCAGCCACCACCCGAGGTCCATCTCGGGAGCGGCGATCGAGCTGGCCTCGAAGTCGGTGACGCAGATCGGGGTGAAGTCCGCGGAAGATGATGTTGCCGGGCCGGGGGTCGCCCCAGCACAGGCCGGTGGTGCGGTCGGCGGGCATCTCGGTGCGCAGCCAGTCCCAGGCCTGCTCGAGCAGCGGATGGCTACGGCCCCGTAGCTCCTCGAGCCCGAAGCCCTCCCAGAGCGCGAGCTGGGCGGGTGTGCCGGGGATGACCCCGTCGGGGACGAGCCACTCGAGCCCTGCGGCCTGCCAGTCGACGGCGTGGAGGTCGGCCATCGCCTTCAGGCCGCTGCTCACCAGGGCATGGCGCTGCTCGGGGGTGGCGTCCGCGAAGAACCCCTGCACCGTGTAGGGCGGGTCCTCGATGGGGACCTGGCCCTCGATGAAGCGCATGACGAAGAACGGCCGCCCGGCCACGCCGGGGTCGGCCTCGAAGCCCACGATCGGGGCCACCGGCACCGACGAGTGGCTGTCGACGGCGCTCATGATCCGGTGCTGGATCTCGATCTCGAGGAGGTCGTCGCCGGACTGCGAGGGGTAGATCGCCGGCTCCGGGTTCTCGAGGCGCAGCACCAGCCGCTCATGGGAGACCTCGTCGCCCCGGGTGCACTCGGCGGTGAACATGACCGTCTCGGCCGAGTAGCCCTGCCCGGAGGGCCGGCGGGCATCGACCATGGTGACCCGGTCGGCACCCAGTCGAGGTGCCAGCCACCCCTCGACGGCGGCCTGGTCGAACGTCTCGCTCACGGGAATCCCCCTCCTCGTCCGGCCTCCCCGGCACGGCGAGGGGCGACCGTACCAGCGGGTCCGGGCACGAAAGTGACCTCCGACCCTTCGGATCGGGAACCATTTGCCGACAACAGTGGTTGAAGGCATTGGACGACCGGAGCCGAGGCGCCGGATCCGGCCCCGCCGAGCGGCGGCCCCGCCCACTGGCACGGAAGCAGAGCGATGCAGGACACGACCGTCACCACCAACCCGCCCGGGCTCTCCGCCCTCGTCGCCATGATCGCCGCGGCCGACGCCGCCGGTGATCTCCTCGTGTCCTCGTCCCGCCTCGTCGACGCGCTGCTCGACGCCCGGGCCGATGTCGATCCCCATGTGATCCCGTTGGTCGATGACGCCCTCCGGGCCTGCGCCCACCGCCACGTCGTGCCCACCGACGAGGCCCTCGAGCTGGTCGCCACGATCAACGCCGGCCGGGCCCTGCAGGCAGACCCCGTCTGACCCGTAGGACCACGTCGGCTCAGGCCGCACCAGCTTCCCCCGCTCCGATCCCCACGCTCCGGCGTGGGGATCGCCGCGTCCGGCCCGGGCCTCCCACCCTCTGGCTCAGTTCGTCACGCTCATGACGACGTAGTGAGCCAGGGCGATCTGTCGCACGCTGCTCAGCGACTCGAAACACAGCGGCAACGCGGGCCGGTCACACTGCCGGTGTGGGAGTGCCTCGGATCGGGATCACGTCGGAACCGCAGCTGCTGGACGGACGGAGGGTCGAGTCGACCCATCGCGACCATGTCGACGGCGTCGTCGTTGCAGGGGGGGTGCCGGTGGTCCTCCCGGTCCTCGACCCGTCGATGGTCGCCGCGACCCTGGAGGGCCTCGATGGGCTCCTCGTCACCGGCGGGGGCGACATCGAGCCGAGCCGGTACCGCCAGCCGACCGCTCCCGAGGTCGACGGCGTCGACACCGACCGCGACGACTTCGAGCTCGCCCTCGTGCAGGCGGCGCTCGAGCTGGGCCTGCCGATCCTCGGCGTCGGACGGGGGCACCAGCTGGTGAACGTGGCCCTCGGGGGCTCGCTGCTGCAGCACGTCCCCGACCTCACGCCGGCAGACCACGACCAGGCCGAGGCCGCCGGCGAGACCACCCACGGGGTTCGCATCGCCTCCGGCTCGCTGCTGGCGGCCGTGGTCGGCTCCACCACGCTCACCGTGAACTCCCACCACCACCAGGCGGTGGAGCTGACCGGAGCCGGGCTGCAGGTCGTGGCCCGCTCCGACGACGGCCTGGTCGAGGCCGTGGAGGGCCTCGGCGACCTGCGGGTGCTCGGGGTGCAGTGGCAGCCAGAGCTGCTCCGCCGCGACCCCGCCCAGGCCTCCCTGTTCGGCTGGCTGGTGCGGGAGGCCGCGGTGCCGCCGGTGGTCGACCTCACCGAACCGGTGGCCCTCGCCGAGGTCGGCCCCCGGCCTGCCGCACGTGCCGGCCGAGAGGTCGCCTGACCGCTCCCCGGCGCACCGACCGGTCGGTGCGGGGTCGATGGGGGCCGTCGGCCTAGCGTGGAGCGGACGCATCCACGAGGGGGACCGATGACCATCGCCGAAGACCCGATCCTGCTGCCCGACCCCGAGCCGGCCGACGTGCGGTACACGATCATCTCGGTCGACGACCACCTGGTCGAGCCGCCGGACATGTTCGAGGGCCGCCTGCCGGCGGGCCTCCAGGACCGGGCCCCGAAGGTCGTCACCAACGAGCGGGGCCACGAGGTCTGGGAGTTCGAGGGGCAGCTGTTCACCCAGGTCGGGATGAACGCGGTCGCCGGCCGCACCAAGAGCATGAAGAACCTGGAGCCCACCAACTTCAGCGACATGCGTCGGGGCTGCTGGGACATCCACGAGCGCATCCGCGACATGGACCTCAACGGGGTCTGGGCGTCGATGAACTTCCCGTCGATGATCACCGGCTTCTGCGGCCGGGTGTTCTCCCAGGCCCAGGACCCCGCCCTCGGCTGGGCCACCACCCAGGCCTGGAACGACTGGCTCCACGACGAGTGGTGGTCGCCGTACCCGGAGCGGATCATCCCCCTCGGCATCACGTTCCTCACCGACCCCGAGAAGGGCGCGGCGGAGATCCATCGCAACGCCGAGCGCGGCTTCACCGCGGTGACGCTCCCCGAGCGCCCGCACCGCATCGGGCTGCCGTCGCTGTTCACCGGCTACTGGGACCCGATCATCCAGGCCTGCGCCGACACCGACACCGTGATCGCCCTGCACGTGGGGTCGTCCGGTGGGTACGAGTCGCCCGAGGCGGCGCCGAGCCTCCAGCTGGGCGCCACCATGTTCGGCCAGCTCTCGCTCGCCGCATGCGCCGAGTGGCTGTGGTCGGGCTACGCGGTGAAGCACCCGAACCTGAAGATCGCCATGTCCGAGGGCGGCATCGGGTGGGTGGCGATGCTGCTCGACCGTCTCGACAACATCATCGACCGCTCGGGCTACGGCCTCGGGTGGGACGACCGCCCCGCCGACGTGCTGCTGCGGAACTTCTGGTTCTGCACGCTCGACGACCCGTCGACGATCGTGACCCGCAGCCGCATCGGGGTCGAGAACATCATGTTCGAGACCGACTACCCCCACGGCGACGGCACCTGGCCCGACACCCAGGACCTCGTCGAGGAGGTCTACGGCCACCTCCCGAACGACGAGCTCCGGGCGATCCTCTGCGAGAACGCGGCGAAGCTCTTCCGCCACCCGCTCCCGTCCGAGGTGCTCCCGAAGGTCTGACCGTTGGCGCCCGAGGTCGATCCTCATCCTCTGTGGCTCACGTGATCAGGTACCACCTGACCAGCTGAGCCACAGAGGGTCAGCGGGCGGGGGGCACCCGCCCGGCGAGCGAGCCGCCGTCGATGACGAGCTCGGCGCCGGTCATGTACGACGACGCGTCGGAGGCGAGGAACAGCACCGCCTCGGCGATCTCGGCGGGCTGGCCGACCCGCCCGAGCGGCACGTGGGCGGTGCGGGCGGCGTCGGTGCCCGGATCGCCGGCCGGCGGCAGCATCGCGGTGTCGACCATGCCCGGGTAGACGGAGTTCACCCGGATGCCGAGGGGTCCGAGCTCGACCGCCGCCGTGCGCGAGAGCCCGCGGAGCGCCCACTTGGTGGAGCCGTAGGCGCCGTGGCCCCAGAAGCCGCCGTGGGCGGCGAGGGAGGAGATGTTGACGACCGCCCCGCCGCCGCGGGCCTCCATGGCGGGCACCACGGCCTGGATGCCGAGGACGGGGCCGATCAGGTTCACGTCCATGATGCGGCGCAGGTCGGGTGCGGTCTCCTCGAGCAGTGGCCGGATGCGGTGGATGGCGGCGTTGTTGACCAGCACGTCGACGCCGCCGAAGCGGTCGGTGGCGAGCTCGACGACCGCTGCCCATGCGCCCTCGTCGGCGACGTCGTGCACGGTTGCCACCGCCGCGGCCCCCAGCGAGGCGGCGACGGCGGCGACCTCGTCGGCCAGCACGTCGGTGAGCACGACCCGGGCGCCCTCGGCGACGAAGAGCCGGGCCTCGGCCTCGCCCTGGCCCCGGGCGGCGCCGGTGATGACGGCGACCTTCCCCTCGAGCCGCCCCTGCGCTGCCTCAGCCATGTGGTCCCCCTGCTCGACGCGGTGGCGTGGGTTGTAGCACGGCGGCCACCGGCGGCGGGGTGGGCGTCCCGACAGATATACGATCTGCGGCCGGTCGTGGGAACAGGTGCGGCCCCGAGAGGAGCGCAGTGTCCGACTGGAACTTTGCCGACGTCTGGGAGGAGATCTCCCGCCTCCAGCCCGAGCTCCCGGCGGTGCTGCGCGGCGACGGCGTCACCTCGTGGGCCGAGTTCGACCGTCGGGCCGACGCCCTGGCCCGCCGGATGCTCGACGCCGGGCTCGGCCACCAGGCGAAGGTCGCCCAGTACCTCCACAACGGCCCCGAGTACCTCGAGTCGCTGTACTCGTGCTTCAAGGCCTCGCTCGTCCCGGTCAACACCAACTACCGCTACATCGACGCGGAGCTCGTCTACCTCTGGCGCGACGCCGACGTCGAGGCCGTGGTCTTCCACGGGGCGTTCGTCGCCCACGCCGAGGCCTCCCGCTCCGAGCTTCCCGGCATCCGTCTGTGGCTCTGGGTCGACGACGGCACCGGAGCCTGCCCCGAGTGGGCCGAGCCCTACGAGCAGGTCGCCACGAGCGCGGTCGCTGGCCCGGTGCGCGGCCCGCAGGGCCGCTCGGGCGACGACCTCTTCCTGCTCTACACCGGCGGCACGACGGGCCAGCCCAAGGGCGTCATGTGGCGTCAGGACGACCTGTTCGCGGTGCTCAACCGCACCGCGCAGATCCGCTACCCCGAGGAGGGCGACCTCACCGACGTCGCCGCCCAGCTGGCCGACGCCGACGTGTCGGGCCGCACCCGGGTCCTTCCTGCCGCCCCGCTCATGCACGGCACCGCAGCGTTCTCCGCGTTCAGCGCCCTCGACGGTGGCGGCTCGGTCACGCTCACCGAGAACGTGAGGTTCGACGCCGCCGGCATCCTCGACACCATCGCCCGGCACCGGGTCACCGAGATCTCCATCGTCGGCGACGCCTTCGCCAAGCCGCTGCTCGACGAGCTCGACGCCCACCCCGGCCGCTGGGACCTCTCCTCGCTGCGGGTGATGCTGTCCTCGGGCGTGATGTGGTCGCTCCCCATCAAGGAGGGGCTGCTGCGCCACATCCCCGACCTGCTCTGCGTCGACACGCTCGGCTCGTCGGAGGCCGTCGGCGTCGCCCGCTCGATCTCGTCGACCAAGAAGACGGCCAAGACCGGGGGGTTCAAGCTCGGCCCCGATGCCCAGGTCATCCGCGACGACGGCACCCCCGTCGAGCCCGGTTCCGGCGAGGAGGGCCTGGTGGCCGTCGCCGGCCGCGGCCCGGTCGGGTACTACAAGGACCCGGAGAAGACGGCCAAGACCTTCCGCGTCATCGGTGGCCGCCGCTGGATCACCCCTGGCGACCACGCCCTCGTCCACGCCGACGGCTCGGTGCAGCTCCTCGGCCGTGGCTCGAGCTGCATCAACACCGGCGGCGAGAAGGTCTTCCCCGAGGAGGTCGAGGAGGCGCTGAAGCTCCACGGCCACGTGCACGACGCGGTCGTCGTCGGCGTCCCGCACCCCCGGTTCGGTCAGATGGTCGTCGCCGTCGTCGAGCCCGAGGCGGGCACCACGCCCACCGAGGAAGAGCTCACCGCCGCGCTCCGCGACCACCTCGCCGACTACAAGATCCCGCGGCACATGGTGCTGGTGGAGTCCATCGGCCGCGCCGCCAACGGCAAGGTCGACCAGCGGCGCTGGCGCGAGGAAGCCGCCGCGGCCGTGGGTCCGGTCTGATCCCCTCCCGGCTCGTCGCACCCACGACCGACCCCTCGAGCCACCCGGGCCTGCCCGCGGGGGTTCCACCGACGGCGCCAGGCGCTCTGTGAGACTGACCGAGATGGATCCGAAGCGCGCCGAGAGCCTGTCGACGCCCGAGCTGGAGGACTGGCTCCGGCGCACCCAGACGCCGCTCGACCTCGTCGCGCTCATGACGATCTGGCTGACGATCCTGCCGTTCACCCGGGTCACCGACACCAGCAGCTTCACGTTCTGGGTGATCGGGACGGCTGATGTTGTCGACGCTCTACGGCATCGATCTCCTCGTCCGGGCCCGGCTGTCGACCGCTCCCCTCAAGTACGTGAGGACCCACCCGATCGCGCTGGCCGCGGTGATGGTCCCGTTCGTGCGGATCCTCTTCAGCATCCGCCTGCTGAGCGCGATGTTCCGCAAGGGGGCGCTCGGCCACTTCCTCTTCGTGGCGGCGATGCTCATCCTCAACGGTGTGATCCTCGTGTACTTCTTCGAGGTCGACGCCCCCGGGGCCAACATCGTCACCCTCGGCGACTCGCTCTGGTGGGCGGCGGTCACCGTGGCCACGGTCGGCTACGGCGACTACTACCCGGTCACGGTCGGGGGCCGGATCACGGCGGTCGCCCTCATGGGCGTCGGGCTGGTCACCGCCGCCGTCATCACCGCCCAGATCGCCTCGACGTTCATGGACCAGGCCGCGGTGCGCCGTGCGGCCCTGGCCGCGTCCAAGGCCGGCCCCGACGACGGGCCGACCGCTCCTGAGGTGCCGGTGGCCGAGGAGGCCCTCACGGTCGTCGAGCCCGAGGCCGTGCACCACCGCCTCGACCGCATCGAGGCCTTGCTCAGGGAGCGGCTGCGCGAGGACGGCAACCCCGCCGAGACCTGAGTCGGCTCAGACGTACTCGCCGCGGCGCAGCCAGTTGAGGGCGAACCAGCCCCAGATCGGCGGCAGGTAGGCGGTGAACATGCGGGCCGTGAAGGTGGCGGCCACCGCCTGCTCCTGGGGGATGCCCGCTGCCGTGAAGCCGCCGATGAGGCCGGCCTCGATCACGCCCATGCCGCCGGGCACCGGCATGATGCCGCCGAGCAGCGAGGCGAACGAGTTGATGAGGACCAGCTGCAGCAGCCCGAGCGACTCGCCGTAGCACTCGAGCGCCGCCCACAGCGTGAGGGCGAAGAAGATCTGGCTGATGACGTTCCCACCGAACAGCTCGACCGCCTTGCTCGGGTTGCGGACGACCGCGCTGAGGTTCTCCCGGGCCGAGTGCAGCTGCGGCATCACCGTGGAGGTCACCCGCCGGCGGAAGCGGGGGACCAGCGTGACGACACACACGACGAGGGCGATGAGCAGCAGCACGGCGATGAAGGTCTGGGTGTTGCTGCTGCTGCTGGACGAGGAGCTGCTGCTGGAGTCGCTGCCCGAGGTGTTCCACGTGAAGGTGCTGCCGACGACGATCAGCCCGGTGATCACGAGGATCGCCTGGACCACGAAGGCGGCGAGCGAGACGAGCACGCCCGAGCTGACGGCGACGGCGGCCGACATGCCCTGGCGCTGGAAGAAGCGGATGGCGAGCGCGGCGTTGGCGACGCTGCCGCCGATGAAACCGGTGAACTGGTTGGCGAAGTTGACCCCGACGACGGGACGCAACGGCAGGCGCTGGTTCACCGAACCGAGCATGGCGATGGAGTTGCCGATCTGGGGGAGCTGCGAGAACAGCGCCACCACCGGGATCCAGGCCAGGTCGGCCCCCTGGAAGGTGGTGCCCCAGTCGATCTCGCTGAACTGGCCGATCAGCAGGTAGACGCCGAAGATCGTGCCGGCGGCCATCAGTATGTTGCCGATCGACACCCGGTGCAGCTGCACGAGAGCCGGCGGCTCCACGGCCAGGGCCTCGGCCACGCCGTCGCGTAGCGTCCCGGTCAGGTGTTTCACGTCGGGGACGGTCTTCTGCAAGGTCCGGGGGAGCGCCGCGGGTTGCAGCAGCGGGAGCACCGCGGTGAGCGCCTCGTCGCCGAGCGCGGCGCGGGCGGAGGTGATGGCCATCGATACGTCGGTGGCGGCGGCCAGCACGACGAGGAGGGCGGCCTGGTCGGCGATGAGGGCGTCGTCGTCGGGGGCGGCGTCGGCGGTGGCGAGGTCGGTGAAGGCGACCCGGCCATCGTCGAGGAGGCGGAGCCCGTCGGGGGCCAGGCCCTGGTGGGAGATGCCGGCGGCGTGGAGCTCCTGGAGGCTGCGCCAGGCGGCGGCGAGGGTGGTCTCGTCGAGCTCGTCGGCGTCGACCGACGGCAACGGGCGGCCGGGCGGCTCGGCCAGCACCAGCAGGGCGTCCTTTCCGCCGGCGGCGGTGCCGGCCGCCATGACGGTGGGGGCGGCGATGCCCGCGCGTTCGGCGAGCAGCAGCAGATAGGCACGGTGCTCGATCTGGCGGGTGCGGCTGAGCGAGAGCGAGGGGCCCGAGTCCTTGTACCAGACGAAACGGACGAGCTTCGCCATGAGGTGGGCGTCGGTCGCGTCGCGGCCGATGACGACCACCCGCACGTCGCCGTCCGAGGTGGAGGACTCGAGCGCCTGCTCGCCCCACACCTGGGCATTGCTGTGGATCAGCTCGCCCACGTCGATGCCGAGTTCGGCGGCGTCGGCCCGGACCTGAGCGGGGTCGGGCACGCCGTCGGGCGACCCGAAGGCCAGGTGCACGAGCGCTGCCACCGCCCAGCCGAGGGCGAGCGAGCCCAGCACCCCGGTCGGGTACCCGTCGGTCACCCCGATCACGCTGATCGAGACGATCATCAGCAGGGCCCACTGCAGGCGGCGGGCCGGACGGGTGAGCTCCGGTGCGGCCACGAAGAAGACGGCCGCCAGCACACAGAGGCGCAGGTTCGGGTACTCGGGGAAGGTGCCGTCGATGGTGTTCGAGGCGGCCACCGCGGCCGGTGCGTCGACCACCTGCTGCAACCAGTCACCGATCGCGGCGCTGAGGCCGGCGGCGACGAGCACCCCGCCGATGAAGCGGATGCGCCGGGCGGCGATGGCCGCGGCCAGCACGACGAGCACGGCGATCAGCGCACCCGCGCCGTTGATGATCCGCATGCCGTCGAGGATCGAGTCGGGCAGTGCCGTCACGACGTCGTGGAAGGCGATCTCGATGCGGGTCAGGTTGCGGGCGGCCACCCCGCCGGCGACGACGAAGAGCGCACCGAGCAACACCCGGGCCACCTCGCTCGGACGGCGGCGCATGCCTCGATCGGGGACGACCCCGAAGAGGGCTCCCCATGTCGAGTGGGCGGTCAGGCGGTGGCGGACGGTCACGGGGCTCAGAGGACGAGAGCGGGGGTCGTCCCCGCCGGTCGGCCCGAATCCTGACACGTCGACGGCTGCGGCCGTCGGTTCACCGGCGTGGACCTGGCAGGATCACCGCTCGGGCCGACAGGGAGGGACGACGATGGACGACCAGCGCACACCGGGTGAGAAGGCTGCCGACGAGTGGGCGGTACGCAACACCATCGCCCGGGTGGCGTTGTACGCCGACGGGTTGGGCTCGGTCGACGAGTACGCCGAGCTGTTCACCGAGGACGCCGAGCAACTGATGCCGGGGGCGCCCCGCTCGGGTCGGGATGACATCCGGGCCGGTTCGGCCGAGCGCCGGGCCGCCGGCGGGGTCGGTCCGGGGAGCAACTCGCGGCACATGATCAGCACCATGGCCGTCGAGTTCACCGGTCCCGACGAGGCCGTCGCCGACTCGTACTTCACCTACTTCGTGGAGACCGACCGAGGCGCCCGCGGGTGCAGCTCGTCGGCCACTACCACGACACCCTTCGCCGCACCTCCGAGGGATGGCTGATGGCCCGCCGCGAGATCACCTTCGGCTGACCCGCCCCTCCCCGAAAGGTGGCTCACCTGCTGCGGCGGGCTGTATCTGGTGAGCCAGCTTTCGGTCCGTTCTCGGAAAGGTGGCTCACCTGCTGCGGCGGGCTGTATGTGGTGAGCCAGCTTTCGGGGGTCAGGGGAGGCGGCGGCTGCCGGGCACCTCGACCCGGTAGGCGTCGATGCGGCCGGTGGGCACCCCGGAGCGGGTCGGCTTGTGGTGCTCGCCGGCGCTGCACACGAACAGGGTGCGGCCGTCGTCGCCGCCGAGGGTGCAGGCGAGGGCGTGCTGCGGATGGTCGATGACCTCGAGCACCGCTCCGTCACGGTCGAGGTGGACGACCTGGCCGCCGATCGGGTCGGCGGCCCAGACCCCACCTTCGGCATCGACGCAGAGTCCGTCGGGCGGGGCGTAGGGCGCACCCTCGGCCTGGGGGAGGGTGGCGAACTCCACCCGGTCGCCGAGTGTGCCGTCGGCGTTGCGGGCGAAGCGGCTGATGCGCATGGCCGCCGGCTCGGCGACGAACACGAGGTGCTCGTCCGCGTCGAACGCGATGCCGTTGGGGCACATGAGCTCGTCGGCCGCCACCGAGGCGGCCCCGTCGGGGGTCACGGCGATGATCGCCGAGGAGAGGCGACCGGTGGTGCCGTGCCAGGAGTCGAAGCCGAACTGGGTGACGTAGGCGGTGCCGTCGGCGGCGACGGTCATGTCGTTGCACGGCCACGCCGCGAACGGCGCGAGGTCGGCGTGGAGCATGAGCTCGGAGCCGTCCCAGCGCCACAGCTTCCGCTCCTCCATGCCCACGACGAGGAGATCGCCGCCGGGCAGCCAGCCGAGCCCGCCAGGGTCGTCGTCGAGCTCGAGCACGATCTCGTCGGTGCCGTCGGGGGAAAGCCGATGCACCTTCTCGCCCCACATGTCGGAGAACCACAGGGCGCCGTCGCGCCACCGCGGGCACTCGGGCAGGTGCAGATCGGTGATGATCGTGGTGCACTCCATCGATTCCCCCCTCGAGCCGTTCGCAGGGTGATGCTACGGGCGTCCGCACCTGGGGATCCGTGGCATGCTCGGCCCGCCCGGTCCCGGGGGTGTCGGGTGCCGGCTCGCCGACCAGGGGGAACGTCACGTGCCAGGACCGCTCGCGGGGATCCGCATCCTCGATCTCTCCATCGCGCTGACGGGTCCCTACGCGGCGGTGCTGCTCGGCGACCAGGGCGCCGACGTGATCAAGGTCGAGCGGCCCGGCATCGGCGACCTCGCCCGCTGGGTGGGTGTGGCGGTGAACGGCGTCTCGGCTCTCTACCAGGCCTGCAACCGCGGCAAGCGGTGCATCGCCGTCGACATCTCCACCCCCGAGGGGCAGGACATCGTGCGCCGCCTGGCGGCCGAGTGCGACGTGTTCATCCAGAACTCCCGGCCCGGCGCGATGGCCCGGGCCGGCCTGGCGTGGGAGGACCTCTCCGCCGGACGCGACGACCTGATCTACCTGTCACTGTCGGGCTTCGGGCCCGATGGCCCCTACGCCGGTCACGGCGCCTACGACACGGTCATCCAGGCCTACGCCGGGCTGGCCACCAACCAGGCCGACCCCGAGGTGGGGGAGCCGGTCTTCATCCGCCAGACCGCCGCCGACAAGATCACCGCCATGTACGCGGTGCAGGCGATCACCGCCGGGCTGCTCGCCCGCGAGCGGGGCCAGGGCGGACAGCACATCGAGCTGTCGATGACCGACTCGGTCGTGTCGTTCCTGTGGGCCGACTGCGGTGGCAACGAGCTGCTGCTCGACGCCGACGGCTCGATGTCGTCGAGCTTCGTGCAGGGCTCGAAGCCCTTCCGCTTCGTCGACGGCTGGGGCATCGCCACCCCGACCTCCGACGCCGACTTCCACGGGATGTGCGACGCCCTGCGGGTCGACGGGCACGACGACCCCCGGGTCGCCACCATCGGGGAGCGCCGCAAGCACCCGGAGCTCACCGGCGAGTTCATGCACCGGTGCCACGTCGCCGCCAACGCCATGACCGTGGCCGAGGCCTCGGAGCGGATGCAGGAGCGCAAGGTGCCGTTCGGCCTCGTCGTCTCCCAGCGCGACCTCCCCGACGACGTGCACGCCAGGGCGATCGGGCTGTTCGAGGAGTCGGCCCATCCCGTGGCCGGTCGCCTGCGCCAGCCCCGGCACCCGGCCCGCTTCGCCGGCACCCCGGCGGCGCTGGGTGGGCCCTCGCCGCTGCTCGGCGAGCACACCGACGAGATCCTCGGCGAGCTCGGCCTCGGCGAGCGCACCGAGGCCCTGCGCGCCGCCGGCGTCGTCGCCTGACCCGCACGGCCCACGCCCGTGGCTCGTTCGGCGGGGCTCCGACCCCGTGAGACGAGCCACACCCTGACCGGTGGCTCGTTCGGCGGGGTTCCAGCCCCGCCAGGTGAGCCACGGGGCGGGGGGAGATGGTTGCACGCTACAAGCAACTCCCGTAGGGTCCGGCCACGCCCGACGGGCGCCGAGGAGGGGGACCATGGGGGAGTCGCAGGAGATCCGGGCCGCGCTCGATCACCCGGTGATCGACGTCGACGGCCACGTCATCGAGTTCATGCCGGCGATCCTGCCGTACGTGCGCGAGGCCCTCGGGCCCGTGGCGTTCGACCGCTACGTCAACCAGCCGTCGCCGATCGCCCGAATCCTCGAGGCCGACACCGAGACCCGCCTGGCCACCGGCACGCCCCAGTCGGCGTGGTGGGGCACCCCGGCGGCCAACACGACCGACCTCGCCACCGCCGTGATCCCGCGGTTCATGTACGACCGCCTCGACGAGCTCGGCATCGACTTCTCGGTGCTCTACCCCACCAAGGGCTTCGGCATCGCCGGCATCGAGGACCCCGAGATCCGCCAGGGCGTGTGCCGCGGCTTCAACGACTACTACGCCGACACCTACGCGCAGTACGCCGACCGCATGGCCCCCGCCGGCGTCATCCCGATGCACACGCCCGACGAGGCGGTCGCCGAGCTCGAGCACTGCAAGGCCATCGGCCTCAAGGTCGTCGGCTTCCCCGAGGGCGTGACCCGCCCCATCCCGAACCCCGACCCGGGCAACGTCACGCCGTTCATGTACCCGGGGCAGGCCTGGTGGTTCGACCACTTCGGCGTCGACAGCGCCTACGACTACGACCCCGTGTGGGCCAAGGCCGAGGAGCTCGGCTTCGCCATCACCTGCCACGGCGGCCTCGGCAACATGCCCACCGGCTCGTTCGTCTCCCGCACCAACTACAGCTACAACCACATCGGCTCGTTCGCCCAGCGCATGCACCACCTGTGCAAGAGCCTCTTCATGGGCGGCATCACCACCCGATTCCCCCGGCTCAACATCGCCTTCCTCGAGTGTGGTGTCGGCTGGGCGGCCATCCTGCTCGCCGACCTGCTCGAGCACTGGGAGAAGCGGAACCCGGAGGCTCTGGCCTCGCTCGACCCGGCCTCGATCGACTGGGCCCGGCTGGAGGACCTGATCCGCACCTACGGCGCCGACGACCTGCTGGCGAAGGCCGGCGACATCGACCTCGACGCCGCCATGCGGGCCCTCCCTGGCACCGGGGTGCCGCCCGACGAGCGCGACGACTGGCGCTTCCTCGACGTGAGCTCCGAGCGCGAGCTCGTCGACCGCTTCGTCCCCCGGTTCTTCTTCGGATGCGAAGCCGACGACCGCTCGATCGCCTACGCCTTCTCGAAGGCCAACCCGTTCGGCGCCCGGCTGCAGCCGGTGTTCAGCTCCGACCTCGCCCACTGGGACGTCGAGGACATGTCCGAGGTGGTCGCCGAGGCGTTCGGGCTGGTCCGCAAGGGCGTGCTCGAGGAGCGGGACTTCCGGGAGTTCGTCTTCGAGAACCCGGCCCGCCTGCTGCTCGGCCAGAACCCAGACATCTTCGTGGGCACGGCTGTCGAGGCCGCCACCGCGCCGCTCGCCGACGCCGCCCGCGCCGCCCAGGCCGCGGTCGCCGGCTGATGGCCGCCGGCACCACGTTCCTGCGGGGCGGCACGGTGGTCGACGGCACCGGCGCGCCGGCCGTGGTCGCCGACGTGGTCCTGGCCGACGGCCGCATCGCCGCGGTGGGCCCCGACCTCGCGGTGCCGGAGGGGGCGGAGGTCGTCGACTGCGCCGGCCTGGTCGTGGCGCCCGGCTTCATCGACCCGCACACCCACTACGACGCCCAGGTCCTGTGGGACCCCGAGCTCACACCCTCGTCGTGGCACGGCGTGACCACCGTGGTGGTGGGCAACTGCGGCTTCGGCATCGCCCCGACCCGGCCCGAGCACCGGCCCACCATCCTGCGGGTGCTGGAGAACGTGGAGGGCATGCCCCTCGACGCGCTGGAGGCGGGCATCCCCTGGACCTTCGAGACCTTCCCGGAGTACCTCGACGCCGTCGAGCGGCAGCCTCTCGGCATCAACGTCGCCGTGCTGCTCGGCCACACCCCGCTGCGGTTCTTCGTGCTCGGCGACGACGCCACCGAGCGGGTGGCCACCGCGGCCGAGGTCGAGCGCATGGAGCAGCTGGTTGGCGAGGCGATCGACGCCGGCGCCGTGGGCTTCTCCACCTCCCGCACGGAGTCGCACCTCGGCGCCTACGGGAAGCCCGTGCCGAGCCGGGTCTGCGACCTCGACGAGATCCGGGCCCTCGCCGGCGTGCTGGGCACCAAGGGGGCGGGCACCCTCGAGTCCACCTGGGGTCCCGACCTGTACGTCGAGGAGTTCGCGGACATCGCCCGGGCCATCGACCGCCCGGTGTCGTGGGCGGCGCTGATGACCAACCGACGGGCACCGGGCAACGCCGCCGCGGTCGCCGCTCGGGTCGAGGCCGCCGGAGGCAACGTGCGCCCGCAGGTCGCGTGCCGGCCGATCGTCGTGCAGATGGCGCTGTCCGACCCGTTCGCCTTCGCCAACGTCGGCGCCTTCGGCGAGATCCTCTCTCTCGAGCACGACGAGCGCGCCGACCGCTACGCCACCGCCGACTGGCGGGCCAGGGCCCACACCGAGATGCAGGCGGCGTGGGGCGACATCCTCGACTTCGCTGTCGTCTCCGAGTCCGCCGCCCACCCCGAGCTCGTCGATGCCGGCACCGTCGGTCAGATGGCCGCCGCCCGCGAGATGACAGCGATCGACCTGATGGTCGAGCTGGCCGTGGAGGACGACCTCCAGACCCGCTTCACGATCGCCATGATCAACGACAACGACGACGAGATCGCCGAACTGCTGCGCAACGACCACTTCCTGCTCGGCCTCTCCGACGCAGGCGCCCACACCAGCCAGCTCTGCGACGCCAACTACGCCACCTTCCTGCTCCAGCACTGGTGGCGCGAGGTCGAGGCCATCACCCTCGAGAAGGCCGTGTGGCGCCTCACCGGGCAGCCCGCCGAGGTCTACGGCCTCACCGATCGGGGCCGGATCGCCCCCGGTTTGGCGGCTGACGTCGTGGTCTTCGACTCCGCCACCGTCGGCACGACCCGGGCCCGGCGCATCGCCGACTTCCCGGCCGGCGCCGACCGCCTGGTGGCCGACAGCACGGGCATCGCCCACGTCTGGGTCGGCGGCGCCCGCACCCGACGCGACGGCGAGCAGCTCACCGGAGTCGGAGCGGGCTCGCTCCTACGAGGAGGAACGGCATGACCATCACCGACCAGCTCCCGGTCCCCACCCCCGAACGGCTCGAGCAGCTCTACGAGCAGTGCTCCAACTGGGGTCGGTGGGGCGACGACGACGACCTTGGCGCGCTGAACCTGCTCACTCCCGAGCGCCGTGTCGCAGCCATGGCGTCGGTGCGGTCGGGGCTCTCGGTGAGCCTGGCCCACGATCTGCCGAAGGTGCCGTCGGTCGAGAACCCGTTCCCGTGCCACCACCACATGCTCGCCAGCGGCGACGCCCTCGACTCCAACGGCATCCCGGGCTACGAGGCCACCCGCGACTACGTCGGCACCGACGTCCACGGCCTCGGCACCACCCACATCGACGCGCTGTGCCACATGTTCGTGCGCGGTCGCTCGTTCAACGGGGCCACACCCGACACGGTCAAGAGCACGGGCGCCACGGCCAACACGATCATGGCGGCGGCCGGCGGCATCATCGGGCGCGGCGTGCTCCTCGACATCCCCCGTGCCCTCGGCGTGCCCCACCTGGCCGGGAACACCACGATCTCGCCCGACGACCTCGACCGGGCCTGCGCCGCGCAGGGCGTGCACGTCGGCGAGGGCGACCTGCTGGTGGTGGCGACCGGCCGCGACGCCCGGCGGACCGAGCAGCGGGGCCGCTTCGACCCCATCGGCGACGGCATGGCCGGCCTCCACGCCGAGTGCCTCCCGTGGCTGCACGAGCGCGGTGTGGCGCTGCTCGGCGGCGACGGCATCTCCGACCCCATGCCCGGTGTCGGCATCCACGAGTGGCCGTTCCCGATCCACCAGATCGGCATCACCCGCCTCGGGCTCATGCTGATCGACAACCTGCGCCTCGACGAGCTGCTCGACGCCTGTGCCCGCGCCGAGCGGTGGGAGTTCCTCCTCACCGTGGGGCCGCTGCGCATCCCCGGCGGCACCGGTTGCCCGGTCAACCCGATCGCGGTGCTGTGAGCCCCGAGCCCACCGACCGCACCCGCCTCGACGGGCGCGTCGCTCTGATCAGCGGCGGGGCGCGGGGTCAGGGCGAGGCCGAGGCTCGTCTGCTCGTCGCCCGCGGTGCCCGCGTGGTGCTCGGCGACGTCCTCGGCGACGAGGGCCGGGCCGTGGCGGCCTCGCTCGGTGCCTCGGCCCTGTTCGTCGACCTCGACGTCACCGCCCCCGGTGACTGGGCCGCCGCCGTGGCCGCCACCCTCGACGCCTTCGGGGCGCTCGACGTGCTGGTCAACAACGCCGGCATCGTGCGAGCCGGCGCCATCGAGTCGGTGGCGGTCGACGACTTCATGGAGGCGGTCGCCGTCAACCAGCTCGGGTGCTTCCTCGGCATGCAGGCCGTGATCCCGACCATGAAGGCCGCCGGCCGGGGCTCGATCGTGAACGTCTCGTCGATCGCCGGGCTCCAGGGTGTCGCCGGGGCCGTGCCCTACGTGGCCACCAAGTGGGCGATCCGGGGGATGACCAAGACCGCCGCCATCGAGCTCGGCCACGACGGCATCCGGGTCAACTCCGTGCACCCCGGGGTCATCGACACCCTGATGACCAACGACCCGCAGTTCGAGGCCGTCGACCGCCAGGCCGTGTTCGACGGCTTCCCGATCCCGCGCATCGGCGCCCCGGAGGAGGTGGCCGAGGTCGTGGCCTTCCTCGCCTCCGACGCCAGCTCCTACTGCACCGGTGCCGAGTTCATCGTCGACGGCGGTGCCGTCGCCGGACGGCCCCCGGCCATCCGCTGACCCCGGGAGACCCATGAGCGCCATCACCCCGATCCCCGCAGACGCCGAGCGCTTCGCCATGATCCAGTCGGCCCTGGGCACCGTCGCCCGCCGGGCCAAGGACGTCGAGCTGCACGAGGCCCTCGGTGCTCGCGTCGGCCAGCGCATGGAGGGCAGCTCCTACGGCACGCTGTCGCGCCTCGGCCTGGTCGAGCAGTGCACGATGACCGAGCTCGCCGCGCTCCTCGGCCTCGAGATCTCCACCGTCTCGCGCCGGGTGAAGGCCCTGGAGGACCGTGGCCTCGTCGAGCGCGAGACCAGCCCCACCGACCGTCGCGCCGCCCTGCTGCGCCTCACCCCCGAGGGCCGCGCCCTCTTCGAGAAGCTGTCGGCCAGCTGGCGCGAGATGCTCGCCGAGGTGCTCGACGGCTGGGACCCCTTCAGCATCGAGGTCTTCGCCGAGCTCTTCGCCCGGTTCGCCGAGGCCCTCGAGACCTATGCCGTCGAGACCACCGGAGCGAGGGTCGCCGTCGCCGCCACGTCGAGCACCGGCGCGGGGGCCTGAGCCGTGCACGACCTGCTCATCACCGGAGGCCTGGTCGTCGACGGCACGGGGGTACCCGGCCGCCTCGCCGACGTTGCCATCAGCGGGGGCCGCATCACCGCCATCGGCCGCCTGGCGGGGGAGGCCGCCACCCGGGTCATCGACGCCGAGGGGCTCGTCGTGGCGCCCGGCATCGTCGACGCCCACACCCACTACGACCCCCAGATCACCTGGGACCCGTTGTGCGACACGGCGGCACTCCACGGCGTCACCACCGTTGCCGCCGGCAACTGCGGCTTCTCCGTCGCCCCCTGCCGGGCCGACGACCACGACTACGTCGCCCAGGTCTTCGCCCGGGTCGAGGGCATGGACCCGGCCGCGCTGGCCAACGTGGGCTGGGGCTTCGAGACCTTCGAGGAGTTCCTCGACACCCGCCCGGGCACCCTCGGGGTGAACCTCGGCATGTACGTCGGCCACTCGGCCGTGCGTCGGTGGGTGATGGGCGACGCCTCCTATGAGCGAGCCGCCACCGACGACGAGGTCTCGACCATGGCCGCGATGGTCACTGCGGCGATGGACGCGGGCGCCCTCGGGCTGTCGTCGTCGCATGCGCCGACCCATCTCGACATGGCCGACCGGCCGGTGCCCAGCCGCCTCGCCACCCGCGACGAGCTGCGAGCCCTCGCCGACGCGCAGGGCCGCCGCGCCCGGGGGAGCATCGCCTACGCCCCCGAGAGCGCGGTCGAGGGCATCGACGCCACCGACCGCGACCTGCTCATCGAGCTCGCCGCCCGCGCCGGCGTGCCCCTCATCACCCAGGGCCTCGGCGGACGCTCCAAGGTCGACGCCCCCTCCCAGGCCTGGGAGGAGTCACGGCGGTTCCTCGACCGTTCGGCCGCCGCCGGCTCGCCCGTCTACTCCCTGCTGATGACCCGGCCGCTCAACGGCCCGTTCACCGTGCTCGGCGGCACCTCCCGCTACGAGGGCGTGCCCCTCTGGAACGAGCTGATGGGCGCCGACCCCGCCACCAAGCGGCGCCTGCTGACCGACCCCGAGCACCGGGCCCGCCTGCGCGCCGCCATCGACGAGCCGAACCGTGACCCGGCGAAGGGCTCCACGCTCCCGCCGCCGTTCTGGGAGAGCCTGCGGGTGTCGAGCGGCCGCTCGCCCGAGGTGCAGGCTCAGCTCGGCCGGGGCATCGCCGCCATCGCCGCCGAGACCGACCGGCACCCCGCCGACGTGCTCTTCGACCTCGCCCTGGCCGACGACCTCGACACCGTCTTCCACTGGTCGAACGAGACCCCGGCGTGGCGGGAGCTGCTGAAGGACGTCCAGCTCCACCCGCAGATGATCGTGGGTGTCTCCGACGGCGGCGCCCACCTCGACCGCGACGACGGCCAGGAGTGGTCGACCCACTTCCTCGCCACATGGTGGCGGGGCGAGGGGGTCTGGCGCCTCGAGGAGGCCGTGCGCCGCATCACGGCGATCCCGGCGGCGATCCTCGGCCTCCACGACCGGGGTCTGTTGGCCGTGGGCCGCGCCGCCGACCTCTTCCTGTTCGATCCCGACGCCATCGACGTGGGCACCTGCCGTGAGGAGGTCGACCCCGTCACCGGGGCGCCGCGCTTCCGGGCGGTGCCGAAGGGCATCGCCGCCACGATCGTGAACGGCGGCGTGGTGGTCGAGCGGGGCGAGCGCACCGGCCTCGCCCCGGGCGTGGTGGTGTCGCCGTCATGAGGGAGACGCTCCTGCTGGGCAGCGGCCAGCACGAGGTGCGAGAGCTGGCGGGCGCGCTGGGCGCGGAACTGGTCGCCGTGCCCGGTGGGGCCGACCACGCCGTCGACTGGTCGTGGTCGGGCCCGCTCGAGGCCTGGCGGGCGTCGGTCGAGTCCGGCCCGCAGGTGGCCCGGGTCGTCGTGGCCCCCTGGGCCGATGCGCCCGAGCAGGCGCCGCTCGTGGAGGTCGACCTCGACGCCTGGCTGGCGCGTTCGGAGGTGGCTCTCGCCCGTTGGGTGGCTGCCCTCGGCGCGGCCAAGGTGCGCTGCGCCGACGGGGGCGCCATGGTCGCCGTGGTCGACCGGCCGGCGCCCCTCGACTGCGCCGGGTGGGCGCCCGAGAGCGGCATCGCCGACGCCGTCGAGGCGCTGGTGCGCTCGCTCGCCCGCTCCGAGGGCCCCCGGGGTGTGCGGGTCAACGCCGTCACCACCCCGGCGCGGCTCACCCGCCGGCCGGTCGTCGACCCGCCGCCGCCCCTGGCCAGCTTCCCCGGCACGGTCGGCCACGACGTGCTCGGCGCGGTGCGGCTGCTGCTGTCGCCCGACGCCGACGGGCTCACCGGCACCGTGCTGAACGCCGACGGCGGGAGGTCGTGGTGATGGCCACCGAGCCCAAGGTGGTCCTCGTCACCGGCGCCAGCGGTGGGGTGGGCCGTGGCATCGCCATCGCCTGCGGGCAGGCGGGCTGGACGGTCTGGATCGCAGCGCGCCGTGAGGCCCAGGCGGCCGCGGTGGCGGCCGAGGTCGACGCCGCCGGGGGTCAGGGCCGGGCCATCGTCTGCGATGTCGCCGACCAGTCGTCCGTGACGTCGACCGTCGCCGCCGTCGTGGCACGCGACGGACGCCTCGACGGCGTGGTGCACAACGCCACGAGCGGCCTCTCGCCCCGCCCCACCGACCTCGCCGACGTCGCCTTCTCCGACGTGGGTGACCACGTGGCGGTGTCGCTGCGCGGCACCTACCTGCTCGCCGTCACCGCCCACCCGCACCTGAGGGCGGCCGGCGGCTCCTACGTGGTGCTCACCTCCGAAGCCGGGTTCGAGGGCAAGTCCCGCCTGCCGATCTACGCGGCGGTGAAGGGCGCCCAGCGCGGCGTCGCCCGCTCGCTGGCCCGTGAGTGGGGCCCCGACGGCATCCGGGTCAACTGCATCGCCCCGTTGGCCTCGACCCCCGCCATGGAGCAGGCCTTCGCCCACGACCCGGCGATGTCGGCCCGGGTGCTGGGCCGCAACCCGAGCGGTCGCCTCGGCGACGCCGTCGACGACATCGGCCCCGTCGTGCGCTTCCTGCTCTCCGACGACGCCGCCTACGTCAACGGCCTCACCCTGATGGCCGACGGCGGGGCCTGCCCCATCACCTGACCTCCGAGGACCAACGCGATGAGCATCAACTTCGACGACCTCGAATCCCGCCCGGGCTTCTTCGCCACCTCCAAGCCCAAGGAGGTGACGTTCCTCCCCGACCCCGAGCGGCGGCCGCGGCACTTCACCTTCATCTCCGTCGACGACCACCTGGTCGAGCCGCCCGAGATGTTCGAGGGCCGGGTGCCCGCCCGCTTCGCGGAGCTCGCGCCCCGGGTCGAGATCGACGACACCGGCATGGAGTACTGGAGCTACGACGGCGAGCGGCAGTACAAGGTCGGGCTCAACGCCGTGGTCGGGCGGCCCCGCAGCGAGCTCAGCTTCGAGCCGACCCGGTTCGACGAGATGCGACGTGGCGCCTGGGACATCCACGCACGAGTGCACGACATGGACCTCAACGGCGTCTACGCCTCCCTCAACTTCCCGTCCTCGCTCGCCGGGTTCGCCGGGCAGCGCTTCCAGCTCGGTGTGTCCGACCCCGAGCTCGCGCTGGCGGTGGTGCGGGCGGCCAACGACTGGCACCTCGACGCATGGGCGGGCCCCTACCCCGAGCGCATCATCCCCGTGCAGCTGCCGTGGCTGCTCGACCCCGAAGTCGCCGCCGCCGAGATCCGGGCCAACGCCGAGCGGGGCTTCCGGGCCGTCACGTTCCCGGAGCTGCCCGAGCGCCTCGGCCTGCCGTCGCTGCACACCGGCTACTGGGACCCGTTCATGGCCGCGTGCGCCGAGACCGGCACGGTGGTGTGCCTCCACGTGGGCTCGTCGTCGAGCGCGCCCATGACCTCCTCCGACGCGCCGGCCGACACCATCGGCGTGCTCTTCTTCGGCTGGGCGATGTTCGCGGCCGTCGACTGGCTCTACTCGAAGCTGCCGGTCCGCTTCCCCGACCTGAAGGTCTGCCTCTCCGAGGGCGGGATCGGTTGGGTGCCCGGCCTGATGGACCGCCTCGACCACGTGGGCCGCTATCAGGAGATGTACGGCACCTGGGTCGACATCGACCTCACGCCCCGCGAGGTGCTGGCCCGCAACTTCTGGTTCTGCACGATCGACGACCCCTCCGGCCTGGAGCTGCGCCACCGCATCGGCGTCGACCACCTGCTGCTCGAGTCCGACTACCCGCACCAGGACGGCACGTGGCCCGACACCCAGGAGCTGCTGTTCGAGCAGATCGGCCACTTCCCGGCCGACGAGGTCCGCAAGATCACCTGGGAGAACGCCTCGAAGCTCTTCCGGTTCCCCGTGCCCGAGGCCGTGCAGGCCGACCCCGACGCGTACTGAGCCCGTGGAGACCGACCCGATGACACCCGACCCGGTGACACCCGATGACGTCCGCTTCCGCATCGCCGCCGGGCGGCGGATCCTCTACCGCGAGGGTTGCGACTCCAACGTCGGCGGCCACGTCAGCGCCCGGGCCGAGGAGGGCGACGGCTTCTGGGTCACCGGCTTCGAGTACCTCGACCAGACCCTGCCGGCCAACGTGGCCAAGCTCGACTTCGACCTCCAGCCACTGGTCGGCGCCCACGAGCTGTCACCGGCGGTGAACTTCCACTCGCTGATCTACCAGCGGCGCCCGGACGTGAACGCCATCGTCCACGTGCACTCGCACTTCATCTCGGTGCTGTCGTCGATCGAGGGCCAGACCGTCGGGATGTACAACGTCGTCGCCGTGCTCTTCCACGACGAGCAGGCGACCTACCTCGACGACGGGGTGAAGGCCCACACCGACGTGGTCGACGCGTTGGGCCCCGACAAGCACGTGGTGCTCATGAAGAACCACGGGGCGATCGTGGCGTCCGACTCGGTCGAGAACGCGGTGATCGAGGCGATCACCCTCGAGGCCGCGGCCCGCTACCACCTCGAGTGCGTGGCCGCCGGGGGCACCGAGATCCTCGAGGCCGAGGTGCTCGGCGGCAAGGCCATGTACCGGAAGCACTACCTGCCCCAGATGTGGCGAGCGAACCTGGCCCGCCTCCGCCGCTCCGACCCCGACCTCTTCGAGTCGTTGGCCCCCTGACCCTGCCCTCTCGTTGCTCTGGCATTCGTTGTGCGCCCCTGGAGGTGCAGAACGCCTACCAGAAGCGGAGATCAGGGGGTCAGGCGAGGATGGTGTCGAGGGCGGCGCGCTCCTCGGCGGTGGGGACCCAGGTGCCGGCCGCGACGTTGGCCCGCAGCTGCTCGGGCGAGGTGGCACCGGCGATGACCGAGCCGACCGTGGGCCGTGAGGCCAGGCCGCCGATGGCGACCTCGAGCAGCGACACGCCGTGGTCGGCGCCGAAGGCCTCGAGGGCCTCGACCCTGTCGAAGTTGGCGTCGGAGAGCAGGTGGGCCATGCCCCAGGCTGCGATGCGGCCGCCCTCGGGCGCGTCCTGGCCACGGCGGTACTTGCCGGTGAGCAGGCCACTGGCCAGCGGGAAGTACGGGAGCATGCCCACGCCAAAGCGCTCGCAGGCCGGGATGAGCTCCTTCTCGGCGTCGCGCTCGATGAGGTTGTAGTGGTTCTGGGCGCTGATGAAGCGCTCGAAGCCGCCGGTCTCCGCGGTCCAGGCGGCGTCGGCCACCTGCCAGCCGGCGTAGTTCGAGTGGCCGATGTAGCGAACGAGGCCCTCGTGCACGAGGTCGCTCAGGGCGCCGAGGGTCTCCTCGATCGGCGTGAGCGGATCGGGATAGTGCATCTGGTAGAGGTCGATCCAGTCGGTGCCGAGGCGCTGGAGGGAGCGCTCGACGGCCTTGCGGATGTAGCGGCGCGAGCCGCGGGCACCCCAGTCGGGGCCGTTGGCGCCGCGCAGGTCGGTGGCGAACTTGGTGGCGATGACCACGTCGTCGCGGCGGTCGCCCAGGGCCTTGGCCAGCATGACCTCTGACTCGCCGTAGGAGTCGGCGGTGTCGAAGAGGGTGACGCCCTCGTCGAGCGCGGCGTGGACGACCGCGTTCGTGGCGTCCTGGTCGATCCTCATGCCGAAGTTGTTGCAGCCGAGGCCGACGACCGACACGACCAGTCCGGAGCCGCCCAGGCGGCGGTAGCTCATCTCGCTCATCGGGCCATCTTGCACGGTCCGGGCGCCCGCCGCGCCCGGACCGCTACGGGGTCGACAGCCTCTCGACCAGCTGACCGACCGCGATGAGCAGGTCCTCGCGTCCGGGGGCGGCCACCAGCTGGAGCCCGACGGGAAGGCCGTCGATCCACCCGCACGGGACGGTGACGGCGGGGAAGCCCACGAAGCTCCACGGGATCGCGTTGCGGGCGAGCCGCATCAGGTAGGCCGCGAAGTCCTCGACGGGAGGCGCCACGACCGGCACCGTCGGCATCGCCAGGAGGTCGTGGTCGCGGAACTCCGCCAACATCGCCTCGGTGAGGTCCTGCCGGAGCCGCTGGGCCTGGAGGTAGTCGAGGGCGGCGACGGACTCCGCCTCATGCAGCTGCTCGGCGACCTCCTCCCAGTACAGGGCCCGATCGAGGCCGAAGCTGCGGTGCTGGGTGCTGGCCTCGCACCGGCTGACCAGCAGGCCGGCGGCGTTGGCCACGTCGAGGTCGCCGGAGTGGGGGCGGAGGGCGGGCCGTACCGTGCACCCGGCCGTGGCCAGCGCTCCCATGGCGGCCTCGACCTCGGCGGCGACCTCGGCGTCGGCCTCGTCGAAGGCCACGCCGACCGTGCCGATGCGCAGCCGGGTGATGTCGACGGCAGCGGCGTGCTCCAGCCAGCCGCCGGGGCCGGGCGGGGGCCCGAGGGCGTCGAGCATCGTGGCGGCGTCGGCGACCGTGGCCGCCATCGGCGCGGCGTGGTCCATCGTCCACGAGAGGGTGACGATGCCGGCGGTGGGCACCCGGCCGTAGGTCGGCTTCAGTCCGACCAGGCCGCACAGCGCGGCCGGCACCCGGATGGACGCCCGCGTGTCGGTGCCCAGCGAGGCCAGGCCCATCCCGGTGGCGACGCCGACGGCCGAGCCGCCGCTCGATCCGCCTGCGAGGCGGGTCGGGTCGTGGGGGTTGCGGCACTGGGGCGAGGTCACGCCGAGGGCGAACTCGTGGGTGGCGGCCTTCCCGATGACGACGACCCCGGCCCGGCGCAACCGGGCCACCGGCTCGGCGTCGTGCTCGGGCCGGTCGGCATAGGTGAGCGAGCCGGCTCGGGTGGTGAGCCCGGCGACGTCGATGACGTCCTTGACCGTGATGGGGATGCCGTGGAGGCGGCTGCGGACCGTGCCGGCCCGACGCTCGGCGTCGAGCGCGTCGGCGGACTCCAGGGCCGCCTCCAGGTCGTGGTCGGCCATCCCCACGAGCTCGGCGTCGAACTCGTCGATGGCGGCGAACGACCGCTCGACGAGCTCACGGCTGCTGACCGTGCCGGCCGCCATCGCGTCGGCGGCGTACTGCACGGGCCCGTCGGGGGTCGGCCCCGGGCGGGTCGGGTCGGCCGGTGCGGGCGCCGTCGAGCCGGGCACGACGAGGTCGAAGGCCGGGTGCTGACGGCGGGAGACGAGGGGTGTGGTGCGGACGACCGCGAGGGCGTCGTCGAAGGAGGTGCGGGCGATGCTGCCCTGGGGACGGGTCATGCGCCGAGCGCCGCCAGGAGAGCGGCCGAGGTGGCCACCGCTCCGAACACACCGCCCTGCATGGTGACCATCTTGAGCGCGGCCTCGTAGTTGCCCACGTCGGTGGCGCCGGTGCAGTCGCTGAGCAGGAGGCATTCGTAGCCCCGGTCGTTGGCGTCGCGCATCGTCGTGTGGACGCACACGTCGGTGGTGATGCCGGTGAACACGAGGTGGGTGATGCCGGCCGTGCGCAGGAGCAGGTCGAGGTCGGTCGCGTAGAACGAGCCCTTGCCCGGCTTGTCGATGATGAGCTCGCCCTCGAGGGGCGCCACCTCGGGGACGATGTCCCAGCCGGGCTCGCCCCGCACGAGGATGCGCCCGCACGGGCCGGCGTCGCCGATCCCGGCGCCGATGCGCTGCGAGCGCCACAGCTTGTTGGGCGGGCAGTCCGACAGGTCGGGTCGGTGGCCCTCACGGGTGTGGATGATGGTCCAGCCGAGCGACCGGGCGGCGGCGAGCACCTTCGTGGTCGGCTCGAGACCGGCGCGGGTCAGGTTCAGGTCGTAGCCCATGGCGTCGACGTAGCCGCCTGGGCCGCAGAAGTCGGTCTGCCAGTCGATGTTGACCAGCGCCGTGCGGGCCGGGTCGATCGAGCCGTCGTAGGGCCAGGGGTACGGGTCGGCGTCGACGGTGCCGGTCATCGGTCCTCCTCGGGAGGGTTGGAGATCGTGGACGGTGAGGTGCTGGTGGTGCCGCCGGTCCCCAGCGCGGCGATCACCGACGCGCTGGTGCCGAGGGCCCCGAAGATCCCGCCGGACATGGTCACGCTCGAGAGGGCGTGGGTGCCGAGGTCGGGATCGGCGAAGGCGCAGGCGTCGGTGACGACGAGGCACTCGTAGCCACGGTCGTTGGCGCCCCTGAGGGTGGTGTCGAGAGTGAGCTCGGCGCAGAACCCGCCGAGGAGGAGGTGGTCACGGCGGAGACCGCCGAGCAGGCCGTCGAGCTCGGAGCCGTGGAAGCCGTTGAGCCCGGAGGTGTCGACGACGTGATCCGCGTCCCAGCCGCCGAGGCACACGGGCCACCCGTCGGACCCGACCTCGGGGAGGTGAGGGCGGCGGGCGACCGCGGCGAGGGCGGGGGAGCGACCGTGGCGGAGGGCGACGACGATGCCGCCGCGGCGGCGGACGGCCGTCGCGAGCTGGGTCAGGGTCGCCAGTGCCTCGGTGGCATGGGCGGAGCGGGCCACCCAGTGGGGCTGGGCGCCGGCAACCACCAGCGCCAGCCGCTCTCCGTCGAGGTTGCCGTCGTAGGGCCAGGGGTAGGGGTCGGTGTCGGTCACGTGGGCCATGGTCGATCCGTGTGGTCCGGGTGGGTGGAGGGAGGGCGCCACCGCGACGCCCTCCCTCACACTCAGCTCTTCGGGATGTCCCCGACGACGCCCTGCACGAAGACGGTGTTGAACTCTTCGATGGCGGCGTAGTCCGGCACGGTGCCGGCGGCGACGATGACGGTGCCGTCCTGGGCCACGACCGGGCCGGCGAACGGCGAGCCCGTGGTCGAGATCCGGGTCTTGGCCTCGGCGATGAGCGCCTCGGTCTCCGGCGTGATCATCGTCCCGTACTTGGACTGGATGAACGGGTTCTCACCGGTCTTGTAGCCGACCCGGAAGTTGGCGTTGTACTTGCTGCCGGTGAACTCGCCGGCCACCGACGTCTTCACGATGTCGATGTACATGGCGTCCCACTTCCACTCCGAGCCGGTGACCCAGCCCGTGGGGGCGAGCGACGAGGCGTCGGCGTGGTAGCCGACGACCATCTTGCCCTCGGCCTCGGCGGCCTTGGTGATGGTGCCCGTGCAGTCCTGGTGCTGGGTGATCACGTCGACGCCCTGTCCGAAGAGGCTGGCGGCGGCATCGGCCTGCTTGCCGGGATCGCACCAGTTCGAGGTGCTCACCGTGATGACCTCGATGTCGGGGTTCACCGACTGGGCGCCCAGCGTGAAGGCGTTGATGTTCGAGATCGTCTGGGGGATGGGGAAGGCGTAGACGTAGCCGAGCTTGTTCGTCGTGGTGCTCTTCCCGGCGGCGATGCCGGCGAGGTAGACGGGCTCGTACACGGTGCCGAAGTAGGTGCCGGTGTTGGGCAGGATGTCGCCCTTGATGAAGTTGCCCTGCTGCACGACGACCACGTCGGGGTTGGCCTCGGCGATCTTGATCGCCGGGTCGAGGTGGCCGTAGCTCGTGGCGAAGATGATCTTGGCGCCGTCGTCGATCATCGACTGCATGATGCGCGTGGCGTTGTCGTCCTCGGGCACGTTCTCGGCGGTGAGGACCTCCATGTCGGGGAAGGCCTCGGCCACGGCCTGGGAGCCCTCGTAGGCCGCCTGGTTGTAGCCGTAGTCGTCCTTCGGGCCCACGAAGATGAAGCCGACCTTCGTGGCGTCCTTGCCGGGCTGGACGTCACTCGACGATCCGGTGCCGCTCGACCCTTCCTCCGAGCTCGTGGTGCTGCTGCCGCACGCCACTGCCACCAGGGCCAGCAGCGCGAGCAGAGCCGCTGCGATCCAACGTCTGCGCATGTGTTTCCTTTCGAGGGAACCTTTGGGGGTGTCTGCGCCGGGATCGGCGCGGCCGGGATCACTGCTCGGGTGCGGCGCCGTCCGGCGCGCCGCCCTCGTCCGTCCCGGCTAGCGGACGGAGGCTTCGAAGACCTTCTGGAGCTCCTCGGGGGCGTCGGCCGCCCGGCGGCGGCCGAGCAGGACGAGCACCACCAGCGTGAGCACGTAGGGGATGACGTCGAGGGCGAACTGGTTGATGCTGTAGCCGTTGGCCTGCAGCACCGGTGAGAGGGCCAGGGCGGCGCCGAACAGGTACGAGCCGGCGGCGACCTTGAACGGCTGGCGGGCGGCGAAGATCACCACCGCCACGGCGATGAACCCCCGGCCCTGGACCATGTTCTCGAACCAGGCGTTGGCGTAGGCGATGGAGAGCTGGGCGCCGCCGATGCCGGCCAGGAACCCGCCGGCGATCACGGCCGCGTAGCGGATCGGCACGAGCGGGTGGCCGTAGGTCGTGAGCACCTCGGAGCGCTCGCCCGCGGCCCGCAGCAGCACGCCCCACCGGCTGCGGAAGATGAACCACCACAGGGCCGGCACGAGGGCATACGAGATGTAGGTGAGCGGGTCCTGGTCGAAGAAGATCTCGCCGATCCAGGGGATGCTCGACAGGCCGGGGATGGCCACGGGGTCGAAGCCGTTGACGTCGGCCTTCACGTAGCTGGCCCCGAACAGCGAGGTGATGCCGAGCCCGAGGAACAGCACCACCAGGCCGGTGGCGAGCTGGTTCGATCGCCGGTTGATCACGAAGAAGGCGTGCACCGCGGCGAGGGCAGCGCCGGCGAGCGCACCGGCCAGGGCGCCGACCCACGGGTTCCCGCTTGCCGAGGTGGCGGCCACGGCGGCGAGGGCACCGCAGAGCATCGATCCCTCGATGCCGAGGTTGACGACGCCGCCGCGCTCGCTCACGGTCTCGCCGAGGCCGGCGTAGAGGATGGTCGTGCCGCCGCGGACGGCACCGGTGAGGACCTCGAGGAGGATCACGCCGCCACCGCCTTGCGCTTGCCGAGGCCGAACATGGCCAGCAGGACGAGGGCGATGAGGATGTTGACCGAGGCGGCCGGGAGACCCGAGTCGATCTGGAGGCTGTCACCGCCGATGGCGATGGCCGACAGCAGGATCGCCGAGCCGGCAACCGCGATGGGTCGGTGCCCGGCGAGCCACGAGGCGAGGAAGCCGAGGTAGCCGTAGGTGGCGCAGAAGCCGGGCCGGAGCTTGAACTCGGTTCCGGCGTACTGGGCGAACCCACCGAGGCCGGCGAGCGCCCCGCCGACCAGCATGGCGCTGAGGAGGAGCAGTCCCACGCTCATGCCGGCACGGCGGGCCGCTTCCTGGTTCCCACCGGTCACCCGGAGACGGAACCCCCATGAGGTCTTCTTGAGCACGAACCAGCAGACGACCGCCAGGGCGACGGCGATGAGGATGCCGACGTGCACCCGGCTGTCACCGATGACGGGGAGCCGGGCGGCCTTGGCCAGGATCGGCGTGGTCGGCTGGCCGGAGCCGTTCTGGTCCTTCCACGGCGAGTAGATGAGGAAGCCGAGCAGGTCGATGGCGATGTAGTTGAGGAGCAGCGTCGACACCGCCTCGTTGATGTCGACCCAGAGCCGCAGCACGGCGGCGATCGCCGCCCAGGCCGCCCCGGCTGCGGCCCCGGCCAGGATCATCAGCACCAGCACGAGCCAGCCGGGCTTGCCGCCGCCCATGGCGAGGGCGACACCGGCAGCGGCAACGCCGCCGACGATGAGCTGGCCCTCGCCGCCGACGTTGATCAGTCCGGCTCGTGCGGGGATGGCCACCGCCAGGCCGGCCAGCATGATCGGGGTGGCCCGGATGAAGATCTCACCGATCTGCTTCGGCGAGCGGAAGATCGAGTGGATCATCTCGCCGTAGGCCGTGATCGGGTTGACGCCCTTCACGATCATGAAGACCGAGAAGACCGCCGCCGCGATCAGCAGCGCCATGGCGAAGCGCAGCACCGAGTTCCCGCTGCGGAAGAACCACGTGGGGCCGGCGACCTCGTCGGGCGGGGCCGGCACCGGAGGGTCGTCGAGCCCCGGGTACTCCGGGGTGATGGCGTCCGCCGGGGCGGTCGGGGAGGTCATGCCGCACCTCGCTCTGCGTCGTCGGAATCTGTGTCGACGTGGCCGGCGAGCATCAGCTGGCCGACCTCGTAGCGGTCGGCGTCGCGGGGGTCGACGATGCCGACGACGGAGCCGTGGTGGACCACCGCGATGCGGTCCGAGAGCTCGAACAGCTCGTCGAGGTCCTCGGAGATGAGCAGCACCCCGGCGCCCGAGGCCCGCTGCTCGAGCAGCAGCTCCTGGGTGCGACGGGTCGAGGCGATGTCGAGGCCCCGGCTCGGGTAGGCGGCGACCACCAGCGGGGCCGGTACGCCGAGGGCCCGTACGAGCATGACCCGTTGGATGTTGCCGCCGGAGAGGGTGGAGACGACCCGCTGGGGGGCGGCGACCCGCAGCCCGGTGCGCTGGTCGAGCTCAGCGAGGTGCTTCTCCGCCTTCCTCCAATCGAGGCCGAGGCCCTTGCGGAACGGGCGGAGGTCGTCGAGGGCGACGTGCTCGAGCACGGAGAGGCCCGGCACCACGGCGTCGGTGATCGGGTCCTCGGGCACGGCGGCGGCGCCCTCGCTGCGGGCCACCCGCGGGGTGAGGTGCTTGGCCGTCTGGCCGGCGATGGTCACGGTCCCGGCGTCGGGGGTCTTCAGTCCGAGGGCGACCTCGTAGAGCTCCTTCTGCCCGTTGCCGGCCACGCCGGCGATGCCGACGAGCTCGCCGGCCCGGACCTCCAGGTCGACCGCGTCGAGCAGCGGCCGGGAGCCCTTCTGCTTGAGGGTGACCCCCTTCAGGGCGAGTGCCGGGACGGCGTCGACGGGCACGGGGACCCGCTCGCTCGGCAGGGCCGGCACGCTGCGCCCGACCATGGCCTCGATGAGCTCGGTGTCGCTGAGGTCGGTCGGCGGCGTCGATCCGAGGATCAGCTTCCCGCCGCGGAGGATGGTGCAGCGGTCGGCGACGGCCCGGGCCTCGCGCAGCTTGTGGGTGATGATCACCACGGAGAGGCCGCCGGCGCGGAGCTGGTCGAGGCCCTCGAAGAGGTGGTCGACCTCCTGGGGGGCGAGCACGCTGGTCGGCTCGTCGAGGATCACCAGGCGGGCGCCGGTGAGCAGGACCTTCAGGATCTCGACCCGCTGGCGTTCGCCGATGGAGAGGTCCCGGACGGTGGCACCGGGGTCGACCTGGAGGCCGAAGCGCTCCGAGGCCTCACGGATGCGGGCGGAGAGCTCCTTGCGCTTCAGGCGCAGGCCCTTGAGCGGCAGGGCGAGGGAGATGTTGTCGACGACCGTGAGGGCGGGCACCAGGCGCAGGTCCTGGAAGACCATGCCGATGCCCAGGTCGCGGGCGACGCCGGGGGAGTCGATCACCACGGGGGTGCCGTCGACGACGATCTCGCCCTCGTCGGCCGGGTGGACGCCGTAGACGACCTTCATGAGGGTGCTCTTGCCGGCCCCGTTCTCCCCGAGCACGGCGTGGATCTCGCCGGCGACGAGGTCGAGGTCGACCGCGTCGTTGGCGGTCACCTCGCCGAAGCGTCGGGTGATCCCTCTCGCCACCAACAGCTGCGCCGCCTCCGTCGTCGTCTCCGACGGTGGCGGTGCGGTGGTGGTCATGGGTGCACTTCCCTCCACGTCCCGCTCCCTCTCCCTGGTCGATGCCCTGCCCTGCCCTGCTCTGCACGTCGCCCTGCTGTCCTGCTGTCCTGCTGGCCTGCTCTGCACCCGACCCGCTGTCGGGATCCGCCGCCGATCTCTGCTGTCCGCTCAGGCCCTCGGTGCCGATTCCGGCCGCACCCCGGCCATGCGGGCAACGGCCTTGGTGACCCGTTCCTCGACGACTGCGGCGGAGCTGTCGATGTGGATGATCAGCTGCCGCTCGGCCTCGGCGATGTCGCCGGCGAGCACCGCGTCGACGAGTGCCACGTGTTCCCGGATCGTGCGCCCCACCCGGTCGGTCACCAGGAAGTCCTGCATGCGGACGATGCGGATGCGCTCGTTGATCTGGCGGAGGATGTCCACCAGCATCGGGTTGCCGGCGGTGGCGGCGAGGGTGAGGTGGAAGGCCTCGTCGAGCAGCACGAACCCGGGCTCGGGCTCGGGCTCCTCGTGGGTGAGGTCCAGCCACTCCGCCCGCAGGGCCTCGAGGCGGGCGATGTCATGGGTGGTGCCGTGGCGCAGCGGTCGGCGCAGCGCCTGCAGCTCGAGCCCGACCCTCACCTCGTAGAGCTGGCGCATCCCTGCCACGTCCGGCACGACGGGAAGGAACCCACCGTCCGGAGCCCGCACCACCAGGCCCTCCACCTCGAGGCGTGAGAGCGCCTCGCGGATCGGTGTCCGGGACACGCCGACCAGCGCGGCGAGGCGCTCCTCACCGAGCCGGACGTTGAGCGGGAACTCCCCGAGCAGGAGCCTGTTCTTCAGGTCTGCGTAGGCCAGCTGGGCCCGGCTCGGTGTGTTCCGCTCTGGATGCTGCGTTGTATACACGCAGGTCAACCTATGGATCGGCCATTTCCCGCCCGTGTCCCGGACGTTGCCGCTGCGACACGGATGGCTGACGGGCCGCTGACCCCAACCTGCACCGAAGCTGGCTCAGGACGTGTCGGAAACCGACACGAGGTGAGCCACCTTCGGGGGGCGAGGCCCGATCAGTCGATCACGGAGACGTGGGCGTGCACGATGCGCCACCCGGCGGGGGTGCGGGCCCACACCTGCGTCTGGCGCCCGCGTCCGGGGCGGTCGCCGTTGGCGAACTCGAGGGTCACCACCGCGAGGTCGTCGCCGTGGGCGACGACGGTGGTGTGGACGTGACGGCGATCGGCCGGCACCGGGTGGGTCGCGCGGCGCCAGGCCGCGATCTCCGTCGGGCCGTACTGGCACTCGGAGATGCCGAAGCGCACGACGGCGGGGTCGTCCCAGAACCACGCGTCCATGGCGTCGACGTCGTGGGCGAGCAACGCCTGCTCGTAGGCCTCGAAGCAGGCCCGCACCTCGTCCTCCACCGCCTCTCGGCGAGCGCCTCCGTCGACCACTGCCACCTCCACCGGTTCGAGGGCCGGAGCGTAGGCCGGACCGTCGTGTGGTCGGAAGCGGCATCGCCCGACGGACCGCGCGACCGGTGCTGCGGGGACCCCCTATCGTTCGGGCCGATCGCCACCGACCACGACAGTTGGAGACAACCGTGCCACCGATCCCCGTCGACGAGTACCCGCTGCACCAGGCGCCGCTCTCGCTGGCCCACCCGGCGAGCAGCGACCGCAACTTCTACGACCGCTGCTACATCAACGCCCACGACCGCACTGGTGAGGTCTTCCTCATCACCGGGCTCGGCGTGTACCCGAACCTCGGGGTCATCGACGCCTTCGCCTGCGTCCGCCGCGGCGACCTCCAGCACTCCGTGCGCATGTCCGACGCGCTTGGCGACGACCGCATGGACCAGTCGGTCGGGCCGTACCGCATCGAGGTGGTCAAGCCCCTCGAGGAGCTCCGTGTGATCTGCGACGCCGCCGACCACGGTCTCGCCTTCGACCTCCACTGGCGCGGCTCGTACCCCGCGGTCGAGGAGTCGCCCCATGTGATGCGCGTCGGCGGCCGGGTGATCCTCGACGCCCAGCGCTTCGCCCAGGTCGGCACCTGGGAGGGCACCCTCAACGTGGCGGGCGAGGACTTCACCGTCACGCCGGACCGGTGGGTCGGCACCCGCGACCGCTCATGGGGAATCCGCCCGGTCGGCGAGCCCGAGCCCGCCGGCCGCACCGCCGCCGAGCCCAACCCGGAGTACGGCTTCTTCTGGTGCTACTTCCCGCTGCGCTTCGACGACTTCGCGCTGATCTTCATCGCCCAGGAGACCGCCGAGGGCTTCCGCTTCCTCAACGACGCCCTACGGGTGTGGCCCGAGGGCGACCCCCGTGGCGTGGAGACGCTCGGCTACCCCCGCTACGAGCTGCACTACCGCTCCGGCACCCGCATCCCCACCGGTGCCACCGTGACCGCGACGACCCCCGACGGCTCGCCGCTCGTGGTCGAGATCGAGAGCCTGGGCCACGTCGCCCTCGCCGCCGGCTGCGGCTACGGCGCCGATCCCCAGTGGACCCATGGCCAGTGGCGCGGCCGCGGCTGGGTCGAGGGCGCGGTCTACGACCTGAACGACCCGGCCAACGCCATGGCCACGTCGTTCGGGATGCTCGACCACGTCGGCCGGGCCACGGTCGACGGCCAGGTCGGCTACGGCCTCTTCGAGCACGCGTCGATCGGTCGCCACGACCCGTCCGGCTTCGCCGACTTCGGTTCCGTCGCTCCCTGACCCCGCTCCCCTGTGGCTCACCCGATCAGGTCATGCCTGACGACGTGAGCCACAGAGGGTCAGGCCGGGGGGAGCAGGCCGAGGTTGGCGCGGGCCCGCTGGAGCACCGGTGCGGCCACCGAGCGGGCCTTCTCCGCCCCCTTGGCGAGGATCGCCGCGGTGCCGGCGGGATCGGCCTCGAGCTCGGCGAAGCGCTCCTGCACGGGCCGCAGCACCTCGACGACGGCCTCGGCCGTGGCCGACTTGAGGTCGCCGTAGCGCGTGTACTCGGCGGCCAGCGCGCTCGGGTCGGCGCCGGTGCAGGCCCCGAGGATCGAGAGCAGGTTCGACACGCCCGGCTTGGCCTCGGGATCGAAGCGGACCTCGTCGTCGTTGTCGGTGACGGCCCGCTTGATCTTCTTGGCCACCGAGCCGAGGTCGTCGAGCACGAGGATGGTGCCCTGCGGGGAGTCCTCGGACTTCGACATCTTGCGGGTGGGGTGCTGGAGGTCCATGACCCGCGCCCCGGCGGCGGGGAACGTGGCCTTGG
The DNA here is from genome assembly GCA_963702555.1 of uncultured Actinomycetes bacterium. GTDB lineage: Bacteria > Actinomycetota > Acidimicrobiia > Acidimicrobiales > Acidimicrobilacustridaceae > CAMFLJ01. The sequence goes on along the minus strand of CAVPCW010000014.1, from coordinate 46,510 downwards.
GCACCACGAAGGTGTCGCCGTAGCGGTGGTTGAACCGGATGGCGAGGTCGCGTGCGAGCTCCACGTGCTGGCGCTGGTCGTCGCCCACCGGCACCTCGTCGGTGTCGTAGAGGAGGATGTCGGCCGCCATGAGCGCGGGGTAGGTGAACAGCCCGGCCGACACGAAGTCGGCACCGTCGCTCTTGTCCTTGAACTGGGTCATCCGCCGCAGCTCACCGAAGGCGGCGGTGCACTCGAGGATCCACGACAGCTCGGCGTGCTCGGGCACGTGGCTCTGCACGAAGAGGGTGGAGCGCTCCGGGTCGATGCCGACCGCGAGCAGCAGCTGGGCCAGCTGGAGGGTGCGGTCGCGCAGCTCGGCGGGGTCCTGGGGCACGGTGAGGGCGTGGAGGTCGACCACGCAGAAGATGGTGTCGGCGTCGTCCTGCTCGACGACCCATCGCCGCAGGGCACCGAGCAGGTTGCCGAGCTGGACCGGGCCGGTGGGCTTGATGCCCGAGAACACACGCGTCATGGCGGGGGATCGTAGAGGTCGGTCCCGGGTCTCCCCGAAACGGTTCGCTGCGGGCCGCCGTCGACGAGGGCTACGAGGCGCCCACCACCACCGAGCACTTGGCGTAGAGGCCGTTGAGCACGTCGCCGCGCTGCACGGCGAGCTCCCCGGTCTGGGGGGCCGAGCCGATCACGACGAGCCCGACGAGCAGGGCCTGGCGCTGCACGTCGTCGAGAGCCTGGACGGCGGCGGTGAGGCACGCGACCTGGGTGGTGATCTTGCTGGAATCAGCAGGGGGGACAGCAGCGGTGATGCGCCCGGCCACGGCCTGGGCCCACTGCTCGGGGGTGATGCAGGCCGTCAGGACCCCGTAGAGGGCCTCGCGCTGCGAGGCGCTGAGCTCCTTGGTCGAGGTCAACGCCTTCCGGGCGGTGCCGTCGGCCCCCAGCTTCTCCTCCAGGCACGCCTTGGCGGAATCGGGCATCTGGAAGGTCGCGCTCACGACGTCGGCGGCCGCAGCGGCATCGGCGGCTGCGGTGGAAGACGAGTCGCCCGACGAGCACGCCCCGAGCGCCCCACCCGCGACGAGCAGCGCCACGACCAGCGCTGACGGGAGCCGGAGGGCTCGGGGGAGGGGGCGGCGGGGCGACGGCATCCGGCGATCGTAGGGCGGCGGTGCGCGGGGAGGCGGCCGCCCGCCTCTATCGTTGGCCCCCATGCCGTACGAGGTGAAGACAACGGTCTACGAGGGCCCGTTCGACCTGTTGCTCCACCTGATCCTGCGCGAGCAGGTCGACCTCTACGAGATCTCGCTGTCGCGCATCGTCGACGCCTACCTCGTCGAGCTCGAGAAGATGGAGACGCTCGACCTCGAGATCACCACCGAGTTCCTGCTGATCGCCGCCACGCTGGTCGAGCTGAAGTGCAAGCGGCTGCTGCCCGAGGACGCCGACGTCGACCTCGACGACGAGTTCGCCCTCTGGGAGGAGCGCGACCTCCTCATCGCCCGCCTCCTCGACTGCAAGACCTTCAAGGACGCCGCCCAGGTGCTCGGCGAGCTCGCCGAGTCCGCCTCGCGCTCCTACCCCCGCACCGCCGGGCTCGAGGAGCAGTTCCTCGAACTGGCTCCCGATCTGCTCGCCGGCATCGACGTCGACGACCTGAAGGCCGCCTACCTGCGGGCCATGACCCCTCGGCCCAAGCCCGTCGTCAGCATCGAGCACATCCACCAGGTCCGGGTGAGCGTGCAGGACGCCGTCGAGGAGCTCGTCGACGAGCTGCCGCGCATGGGCCGGGTCACGTTCCGCCGCCTCACCGAGGAGTTCGTCGAGCGCCTCGAGATCGTGGTGCGGTTCCTGGCCGTGCTGGAGCTGTTCAAGCAGGGCTTCGTCGAGCTCGACCAGCCCGCCGCCTTCGGCGACATCGAGATCGTCTGGGTCGGCTCGCCCGCCCTCGGCGTCGCCGACATGGCCGGCATCGACACCTACGACGGCTGAGGAACCCATGAACCCCGAGATCCCGCGCGCCCTGGAGGCCATCGTCCTGGTGGCCGACTCCCCGGTCGAGAGCCAGCTGCTGGCCCAGCTCGTCGAGCTGTCGGTCGAGGAGGTCGAGGAGGCCCTCGCTGCCCTCGCCGCCGGCTACGTCGAGCAGCAGCGGGGCTTCCAGCTGGTGCGCGTCGCCGGTGGTTGGCGCTTCCAGACCTGCAATGACCTGGCCCCCTACGTCGAGCGCTTCGTGCTCGAGGGCCAGTCGGCCAAGCTCTCCGCCGCCGCCCTCGAGACCCTCGCCATCATCGCCTACAAGCAGCCGATCAGCCGGGCTCAGATCGCCGCCATCCGCGGCGTCAGCGTCGACGGCGTGGTGCGCACCCTCGAGCAGCGCGGCTACATCGGCGAGGTCGCCCGCGACCCGGGCCCGGGCCAGGCGGTGCTGTTCGGCACCACCCCGGAGTTCCTGGTGAAGATGGGGCTCGACTCGCTCTCGCAGCTGCCCGCCATCGCCGAGTTCGTGCCCGGTGCCGATGTCGTCGAGGCGCTCGAGCACGGCCTTCGCATCGAGATCGCCGACGTGCCGGTGTTCACGGGCGACGAGATGGCGACCAGCGACGCACCCGCCGGCGACGGCGGCCACGCCACCACACCGGGCATCGCCCCGGCGGAGGGCGACGGGCGCCCGTCGCTCGGCGACCTGCTCGACGGGGACACCGGGGCGTGAGCCCCGACGACGGCGACGACGCAGGGCCCACCGACACCTTCGAGGACGGCGAGCGGCTCCAGAAGGTGCTCGCCCGGGTCGGGCTCGGCAGCCGCCGCGTCTGCGAGGACCTCATCGCCTCGGGCCGGGTGTCGGTCAACGGCGAGCGGGCGGTGCTCGGCAAGCGGGTCGACGCCGAACACGACGTCATCGCCCTCGACGGCACCCCCATCGGGGTCAAGGCCGGGCTCGTGTACTACCTGCTCAACAAGCCAGCGGGGGTGGTCACGACCGCCGACGACCCCCAGGGGCGGCCCACGGTGATCGGCCTCGTTCCCGACGAGCCGCGGGTGTTCCCCGTCGGCCGCCTCGACATGGACACCGAGGGCCTGCTGCTGCTCACCAACGACGGCGAGCTCACCCACCGGCTGACCCATCCGAGCTTCGGTGTCGACAAGGAGTACGTCGCCCAGGTCGAGGGCGAGCCCACCCGCCGCACGGTGCGGAAGCTGCGGGAGGGCATCGAGCTGGAGGACGGCATGACCGCCCCGGCCCAGGCCGCCCTGGTCGGGCCGTCGGTGATCCGGCTCACGATCCACGAGGGCCGCAACCGCCAGGTCCGGCGCATGTGCGAGGCCATCGGCCATCCCGTCACCCGGCTGATCCGCACCCGCATCGGCCCGCTGGCCGACCGCAAGCTCAAGCCGGGGGCATGGCGCGAGCTCACCACCGACGAGGTGCGCGCCCTCGAGCGCGCCGCGGGGCCACAGGTCGCCAGCGAGCCCAAGCCGGCGAACAGCTCCGGCCGGGGGTCGACCCCTCGCGGCGGCACCGACCCGCGCCCCTAGTATCGACCTCCGTGACCGCCGCCGTCCGCGCCCTCCGGGGTGCCACCACCGTCGACTCCGACACCGCCGAGCAGGTGCGGGAGCGAACCGTCGCCCTCCTCGAGCAGATGGTCGAGCGCAACGGGGTCGACCACGACGACATCATCAGCGTGTTGTTCACGGCCACCGACGACATCCACTCGATGTTCCCGGCCACGGCCGCCCGCGACATCGGCTTCGGCGACATCCCGCTGATCTGCGCCCGTGAGCTCGACATCGTCGGTGCCACACCCCGCTGCATCCGGGTGCTGATGCACCTCACCACCGAGTTGGGGCGCGCCGACATGCGCCACGTGTACCTCGAGGGTGCCGCCGCTCTCCGCGACGACCTGCCGGAGTAGCGACATGGCCGACTTCTCCGTCCCCGGTCCGCCCGAGGAGTGGGACCTCCCCGACGCCCACGGTCGTCGCGCGCTCGTCGTCGGCGTGGGGCTCATCGGCGGGTCGATCGGCGCCGCGCTGCGGCGCGCCGGCTGGCACGTGACCGGCCGCGACCTCGACCCCGCCGGCCTCCGCCTGGCGCTCGAGCTCGGGGTCATCGACGAGATCGCCCCCGTCGACGGGCCCGTCGACGCCGAGCTGACGTTCGTCGCGACTCCTGTCGGGGCCATCGCCGACGAGGTCCGGCGGGCGCTCGCCGACACGACCGGCCTGGTCACCGACGCGGGCAGTGTGAAGGCCCCGCTGCTCTCGCTGATGGCCGACCCCCGCTACGTCGGCGGCCATCCCATGGCCGGCAGCGAGCAGGAGGGGGTGGCCGGCGCCCGCTCCGACCTGTTCGAGGGTCGTACCTGGGTGCTCACCCCCGTCGCCGGCACCGACGACGACGCCTTCGCCGCGGTGCGGTCGGTGGTCGCCGGGTTCGGTGCCGAGGTCGTGTCGCTGCCGCCCGAGCGCCACGACTCCATGGTCGCCGTGGTCTCCCACGTGCCCCACCTCACCGCGGCCAGCCTCATGGGCCTCGCCGACGAGCGCGCCGCCGAGCACCGCGGCCTGCTGCGCCTCGCCGCCGGCGGCTTCCGTGACATGACCCGCATCGCCGCCGGCCATCCGGGCATCTGGCCCGACATCTGCGCCGAGAACCGCACGGCGATCGTCACCGAGCTCGACCGCCTCACGGCCACCCTCGCCCAGGTCCGCGACCTCGTCGCCACGGGCGACCGCGACGGCCTCGTCGCCGTGCTGGAACGGGCCCGGTCCGCTCGCCTCGCTCTGCCCGCCCGCTTCGCCCGCGCCGAGGACCTCGCCGAGATCCGGGTGCCGTTGCGTGACCAGACCGGCGCGCTGGCCGGCATCACCACGCTGGCCGCCGAGCTCGACGTGAGCATCGCCGACGTCGAGATCGCCCACTCGGTCGAGGGCGACGAGGGCGTGCTCATCCTCCTCGTCGAGGCCGCCCTCGGTGAGACCCTGCGCCAGGGCCTCACCGACGCCGGCTACAAGCCCGTGCTGCGCCCGCTCGAAGGCCCGGAAGACGCGTGAGCGCCTCGGCCGCCGGGCTCGTCGACCCGCTCCCGATCCGGCCGTTCGACGGCCCCGTCGACGCCGACGTGCGGCCTCCAGGTTCGAAGAGCCTCACCAACCGGGCCCTCGTCGCCGCCGCGCTCGCCTCCGGCACCAGCCGCCTCACCGGCGTGCTCCTCGCCGACGACACCGAGGCCATGATCGAGTGCGTCCGCGCCCTCGGCGCCACCGTGGCGGTCGACCGCGACAGCCACGTCATCGAGGTCGTCGGCACCGGCGGGCGCCTCGCCGATGGCCCGGTCGAGCTCCACGCCAAGCTCTCGGGCACCACGTCGCGCTTCGTCGCCGCGGTGCTCGCCCTCGGCGCCGGGCCCTTCCGCCTCGACGGGGGCGAGCCGCTGCGGGCTCGGCCCATGGGCCCCGTGCTCGACGCGGTGCGCCAGCTCGGGGCGACGGTCACCGAGGAGGGCGAGCCCGGCCACCTCCCGATCGTCGTGTCGGGTGGAGCCACCGGCGTTGGTCCGGGTGGCGAGACCGGCGTCGTGCGCCTCCCCGGCGACGTCTCCAGCCAGTTCGTCTCGGGCCTCCTGCTCGCCGGCGCCTGCTTGCCCGGTGGGCTCCGGGTCGAGCTCTCCACCGACGCCGTCTCGCGCCCGTACCTCGACATGACCATCGCCGTCATGGCCGCCTTCGGGGCCACTGCCCGCGCCGACGGTCCTCGCGGCTACGTCGTCGCGCCCGGCGGTTACACCGCCACCGACCACGTCATCGAGCCCGACGCATCGGCCGCGTCGTACCTGTTCGCGGCGGCCGCCGTCTGCGGTGGGCGGGTGCGCGTCGAGGGTCTCGGCACGCGCTCGCTCCAGGGCGACATCCGCTTCGTCGACGCTCTCGAGCGCATGGGCTGCACCGTCACCCGCGGCGACGACGCCACGGAGGTCGTCGGCGGCCCGCTGCGCGGCATCGAGGCCGACTTCGAGCCCATCTCCGACACCGCCCAGACCATCGCCGCGGTGGCGGCCTTCGCCGAGGGCCCCACCCGCATCACCGGCATCGGCTTCATCCGCCGCAAGGAGACCGACCGCATCGCCGCGGTGGTCACCGAGATGCGGCGCGCCGGCGTGGGGGCCCACGAGGAGGACGACGGGTTCGTCATCGAGCCCGCTCCCGTTCGACCTGCCACGATCGAGACCTACGACGACCACCGCATGGCCATGAGCTTCACGCTGCTCGGCCTGCGTGCCCCCGGCATCTCCATCGCCGACCCGGGCTGTGTGGCCAAGACATTCCCGGACTACTTCGACGTCATCGAGACGCTGCGACCGAGGAGCACCCCGTGACCAACGCACCCAGGGTCATCGCCATCGACGGGCCGGCAGGGTCCGGCAAGTCCACCGTCGCCAAGGCGGTGTCCGTCCGAACCGGCCTTCCGTACCTCGACACCGGGGCCATGTACCGGTCCGTCGCCTTCGCCGCCCTCCGGGCCGGTGTCGACCCCGACGACGCCGAGGTCGTGGCCACCATGGCGCTCGGCCTCGAGCTCCAGATGGACCCCGACGGCACGGTCGTGGTCGACGGCGCCGACGCCACCATCGAGATCCGGGGCCCCGAGGTCACCCGGGCCGTGAGCATCGTGGCCGCCAACCCCGTGGTGCGGGCCGAGATGCGCCGCCGGCAACGCGAGTGGGCCACCGAGCGGGGCGGCGGCGTGATGGAGGGCCGCGACATCGGCACCGTCGTGTTCCCCGACGCCGCGCTGAAGGTGTACCTCGACGCCAAGCCCGAGGTGCGCGCTGCCCGCCGCTCGAAGGAGGTCGCCGACCTCTCCTACGAGACCGTCGCCTCCGACCTCGCCCGGCGCGACGCCCTCGACCAGGGCCGCGCCGACAGCCCGCTGCGCGAAGCCGACGACGCCTGGGTGATCGACACCAGCGACCTGTCCATCGACCAGATCGTCGATGTGATCCTGGAGCGGCTCGGATGAGCGCCGACGAGCTCCACGTCCCCGCCGGGCACACCAAGGGCGAGGACATGAGCTGGTCCCAGCGGGCCATGTACACCGTGATCCGTGCGCTGATCCACGGCGCCTGCCGCGTCTACTTCCGGCTCGAGGTGAAGGGCCGCGAGAACCTGCCCGCCACCGGGGCCTACATCGTGTCGCCCATCCACCGGTCGAACCTCGACACCCCGGTGCTGGCCGCCATCACCACCCGGCGCCTGCGCTACATGGGCAAGGAGTCGCTCTGGAAGTCGCGGCCCCTCGGCTGGCTCCTCACCGCCCTGGGCGGCTTCCCCGTGCAGCGCGGCACCGCCGACCGCGAGGCGCTGAAGGCCGGTCTGGCCTGCGTCGAGCGGGGCGAGCCGCTCGTCATGTTCCCCGAGGGAACGCGCCAGGCGGGGCCCGACGTGGCCGAGATGTTCGACGGACCGGCCTACGTGGCCTGCCGCACCGGCACGCCGATCGTTCCCATCGGCATGGGCAACACCGAGGCGGCGATGCCCAAGGGCTCGAAGTTCATCCGCCCGGTGAAGATGACCATCGTGATCGGCGCGCCGATCCAGCCGCCCCCGTTGAAGGAGAGCGGCCGTGTCTCCCGCGGCGGCGTGCGCGACCTCACCGCCCGGTTGGGCGAGGAGATCCAGGTGCTGTTCGACGAGGCTCAGGCGCTCGCCGGCACCCCCAACCGGCGCTGACCCGGCGAGGCGTCAGGCCTCGACGTAGAACTGCGACGCCCACTTGCGGAAGTCCATGAGGGGCTTCTCGCTGGACGCCAGCGCCGGCACGGCCAGGTACTCCTTGTTCTCCCAGATCGGGATGTCCTGGTCGAACTGGCGCTCCACCTCGAGGGCGAAGCTCGGCGCGATCTTGTCGGCGATGTCCGATCCGTCGCTGTAGAAGGTGAACTTCACCTGGCAGCTGCCGCTGTCGATCGCGGTCGTGGAGGCCACGCCGATGACCGTGGCGCCGAACATGGTGAACTCCTGCACCCCGATGCCCGGGCCCGCCGTGAGCACCTTGAGGTGGGCGGGCAGGTCGCCCTTCGACGAGGTGAACATCTGGTCGCTCTCGACGCGGCGGAACGGGCCGTCGAAGACCTGTTCGCCGACGGGTGACACCTGGCCGGCCCCGTGCACGGACTTGAAGTGGGCCATGTCGACGCCGTTCTCGGCGATCTCCTGCCACTGGGTGCGCACGACGCGGTCGCACCGGCCGGACTCCGCCGCCCCCTCGGGCACCATCTGCGGCACCTCGTAGGTGGGCTCCACGGTCGGGTCCGGGTGGTACCAGGCCATGAGCATCCCGTTGGCCACCGACGTGTGCCACATGGCGAGGCGGGCCTTGCGGTTCGGCTTGTCGGCGTAGGGGATGTCGACGTTGGTGCCGTCGGGGCCGAACGCCCACTCGTGGAACGGGCACACGAGGCAGCCATCGGTGACGCGGCCGCCGACGCCCAGGTGGGCGCCCATGTGGGGGCAGATGGCCCCGGCGACGTGGAGATCGGTGCCGTCGTTCCATGCGATGAGCTTCTGGCCGAAGCGCTCGATCGGCACCACCGACCCTTCGGGCACCTCGTCGACCCGGGCGACGCCGAACCAGCCGAAGGGCATGGGGTGGGGGAAGTTCTCCGGCATGGGCTCGTGCTCCTTGGGTCCGGCTCGTGGCGACCTGCTCAGGGGCGGCCCGGACGGAGCCCGGGACGCGATTGCATATTGTCTACAACCTCAGCCCGGCGAGGAAGGGCCGAATGTCCCGCCAGGCGGGTGCGGCACCTGTCACGGTCGTGGGCCATGATCTCGGCATGACACTCGTGGGGGACACCGGGGCCGACCTCGTCGCGGCCATGTCGGACATCGTGATCGACCAGGCGGAGGCCTCCGAGCAGGCCCGCACGCTCACCGCGCCGATCATCGACGCCATGTGGGACAACGGGCTCATGCGGTACATGAACCCGGCCCCGGCCGGGGGCACGGAGCCCTCGTTCGCCGAGATGATCGACATCTGGCAACGCATGGCCTACCTCGACGGCTCCTTCGGCTGGATCGGCATCGCCAACCTGCCGTCGTCGGCGGCGGTCGCCGCCTTCATCTCCGACGAGGGCTTCGACGAGGTGTTCGGGTCGGGGGAGCGGGTCACCCTCGGCGGGCAGTTCGCCCCCAACGGCCAGGGCATCGCGGTCGAGGGCGGCTACCGCCTGAGTGGCTCGTGGAACTTCGGTTCCGGCACCGGCCACTCCGCCTACGTGTGCGCCGGCTTCCTGCCCATCGTCGACGACAACTTCGTCTTCGACGCCAACGGCGACATCAGCCTCATGGTGGCGGTGCTGCCGCGGGAGGAGGTCACGTTCACCGACGGCTGGCACGTCCAGGGCCTCAAGGGCACCGGCTCGTTCGACTACAACGTCGCCGACCTGTTCGTGCCCGAGCACCGCACCTTCGAGCTCTTCTGCCGCACGCCGAAGCGGGGCGCGGCACCGGCGTTCAAGATGGGACTGATGTCGATCACCGCCGCCGGGCACGCGGCGTGGGCGATCGGCGTGGCCGAGAGCATGCTCGACGACGTCCGCGACGTCGCCCTCTCCAAGGCCCGCATGGGCGACATGGAGACCATGGCCCACAAGCCCTCGTTCCAGCGGGGCTACGCCCACCACCTGGCCATGTGGCGTGCCGCCCGCCTGCTCGTGATCGACACCTTCTCGGGTGCCGAGGCCGCCGTCGCCGCGGGGGAGACCCTCACGCCGCAGATGCGGGCCGACATGCGCATGGCCGCCACCTACGCCACCGAGGCGTGCCGCGAGGTCGCCCAGTGGGCCCACCTCGCCGCCGGCACCACCGCGATCCGTGAGGGCAGCCGCTTCGAGCGGGCCTTCCGCGACCTCTACACCGGCACCCAGCACGCCTTCATCAGCGAGAAGACCTACCTCGAGGCCGCCCAGGTCACCCTGGGTCTGGTGGAGGACCAGCGCGGCCTCTGAGGCCCGCCTGCCACACCCTGGGTGGGACGCCCGGCGCCCCGGTAGAACCAACATCTAAAATATACAAGTTGACCCCGTCGGCCCGGGACCTAAGTCCCTGACCCTCGCGCCCGGCTTCGCCCATCGTCGGATCCAACGTGTCGCCGACCCGGTGGCCGAGAGCCCGACAGGGGGGCTTCGAGTGAACCTCGACGACCTGATCCTCATCAGCATCGACGACCACGTGGTCGAGCCACCGACGCTGTTCGACGCCCACATCCCGGAGAAGTACCGGGACCAGGCGCCGAAGGTCGTGCACACCTCCGACGGCGACGACGTCTGGGTCTACAACGACACCGTCATCCCCAACATCGGCCTCAACGCGGTGGCCGGCAAGCCCCGAAGCGAGTTCGGGGTCGAGCCGACGGCGTTCGAGGAGATCCGGGTCGGCACCTGGCAGATCGACGAGCGGGTGAAGGACATGAGCGCCGCCGGCGTGCTCGGCTCGATGAACTTCCCGAGCTTCCCGTCGTTCTCGGGACGCCTCTTCGCCAACACCCCCGACAAGGAGCTCGCCCTCGCCGTGCTCCGGGCCTACAACGACTGGCACATCGACGAGTGGTGCGGCTCCTACCCCGACCGCATGATCCCGATGGCCATCACGCCGCTGTGGGACATCGACCTCTGCGTGGCCGAGGTGCGCCGCACCGCCGCCAAGGGCTGCCACTCGATCACCTTCACCGAGAACCCCGCGGCGCTCGGCTTCCCCAGCTTCCACGAGGGCTACTGGGACCCGCTCTGGGAGGTCTGCTCCGAGCTCGACGTGGTGGTGTCGATCCACCTCGGCTCGTCGGGCCAGCTCGTCGTCCCGGCCGGCAACGCCCCGGTCGACGTGATGATCACCCTCCAGCCCATGAACATCTGCCAGGCGGCGGCCGACCTGCTGTGGTCGAACATCCCCCGGAGCTTCCCCGACCTGAAGATCGCCCTCACCGAGGGCGGCATCGGCTGGATCCCCTACTTCCTCGAGCGCTGCGACCGCACCTACGAGTACCACCACCTCTGGACCGGCCAGAACTTCGGCGACGGGCTCCCGAGCGACGTGTTCAAGCGGCAGTTCCTCACCTGCTTCATCAACGACCCGGTGGGCGTGGAGCTCCGCCACAAGATCGGCGTCGACAACATCTGCTGGGAGATGGACTACCCGCACTCCGACGCCTCGTGGCCGATCCCGGGCGAGGACCTGCTCCAGCAGTGCGCCGCCGCCGGCGTGACCGACGAGGAGATCGAGAAGATCGCCTGGCGCAACGCCATGCGCTGGTACTCGTGGGATCCCTTCCAGCACCGCTCGAAGGAGTCCTCGACCGTCGCCGCCCTGCGGGCCGAGGTGCCCGGGCACGACGTGAGCGAGCGCTCCTACGACCAGGGTCGCCACCACTCCAAGTCGATCGGCATCGACCTGGGCAAGCTCGCCGCCAACGCCACGGCCTGACGGGAGCTTCATGACCGTCACCGAGAGCACGCCGCTGGTGTACGACCCCTTCTCCTGGGAGATCCAGCACAACCCGTACCCGACCTACACCCGGCTGCGGGAGGAAGCGCCCGCCTACCACAACGAGGTGCACGGCTTCTGGGCGCTGTCCCGTCACGCCGACGTGCTCGCGGCGTCGCTGGCGCCCTCGACGTTCGTGTCCTCCCGTGGGGTCACCCTCGAAGGGGTCGAGCAGGGTCAGCCGCTCCTCATCCTCAAGGACCCCCCGGAGCACGAGTGGCACCGCAAGGTCGTCAGCCGGGTCTTCACCCCGAAGTACGTCGCCGGGCTGGAGCCCTACATCCGGCAGGTCGCGTGCGAGCTGCTCGACGGGCTCCGCGGTCGCGAGTCCTTCGACGTGATCGAGGAGTTCTCGGTGCAGCTGCCCCTGCGGGTGGCGGCCGAGCTCCTCGGCATCCCCGAGGACCGGCGCATGCCGATCCACGAGGCCTCCGACCGTCTCGTCGCCCGCAACGAGGACGGCTCGGCCACCGACGATGCGGTCGCCGCGCAGATCGAGCTCGGCGTGCTGATGTACGAGATGGTGGTCGAGCACAAGCGGGACCCCGTCGACGGCGTCTTCGACCTCCTGGTCAACAGCCCGGTCGTCGAGGGTGACGGCTCCGAGCACTTCCTCACCGAGGAGGAGCTCGCCACCCGGTTCCTCGAGCTGGCCTTCGCCGGCCACGAGACGGTGGCCCGCCTGATCCCCAACGGCGTCGTGGCCCTGACCTGGACCCCGGACGCCCGCCGGCGCCTCGTGGCCGACCCGACGCTCATCCCCACCGCGGTGGAGGAGATGCTCCGCTGGGACGCGCCCTTCGCACTACCAGGGGCGCTGGTCGACCGAGGCCACCGAGTGGCACGGCGTCACCATCCCCGCGGATCAGCGGGTGATCCTCGTCACCGGCGCCGCCAACCACGACCCCCGGGTCTACGACCGCCCCGAGACGTTCGACCTCGACCGGGAGAACGCCCGGCCCCTGAGCTTCGGCTTCGGGGTGCACCTGTGCCTCGGCGCCAACCTCGCCCGCATGGAGACCAAGGTCGCCTTCGAGGAGCTGCTGCGCCGCTTCCCGGACTGGGAGCTCGAGGAGGCCGGCATCGTCCGGCTCCGCTCCGGCAACGTCCGGGGCCTCGGCGCCCTGCCCATCCGACCTCTCTGATCTCGACCCCCTCCGTGATCTCGAACCCCGCCCCTGTGATCTCGACCCCGCCCGTCCACGCCTGATCGTCCGCACCCCCGAGAGGACCCCCCGATGACCACCAGCACCATCCCCCAGATCATCAGCGTCGACGACCACCTGGTCGAGCCGGCCGACCTCTGGACCTCGCGCCTGCCCGAGAAGCTCCGGGACAAGGGCCCGCACATCGTGATGGCGCCCATCGCCGGGACGCCGATCGTCGACGGCGCCATGTACATCGAGTCGCCGGCCGAGGAGGGCAGGGTCGTGCCCTGGTGGCGCTACGAGGAGCACTGGTACTCGATCAAGCGGGCCATCGCCGCCGCCGGCTACTCGGCCGACGAGGTCACCATGGACGCCGTCGGCTTCGACGAGATGCGGCCCGGGTGCTGGCAGCCGGCCGAGCGCCTGAAGGACATGACGGCGAACCACATCGAGGCGTCGATGTGCTTCCCGAACTACCCGCGCTTCGCCGGGCAGATCTTCCTGCGGGCCAGCGACAAGGAGGTCTCCCTCCTGTGCGTGAAGGCCTACAACGACTTCATGGTCGACGAGTGGTGCGCCGGCAGCGGGGGCCGACTGGTGCCGGTCTGCATCGTCCCCCTGTGGGACGTCGATCTCGCCGTCGCCGAGGTCAACCGCAACGCCGCCCGCGGGGTGAAGGCCGTGGCCTTCTCCGAGTGCCCTGCCTGGCTCGGCCTGCCGAGCATCCACTCCGGGTACTGGGATCCGTTCTTCGCCGCCTGCGCCGACACGGCCACGGTCGTCTCGATGCACATCGGCTCGGGCACCCGCACCACGCAGACCAGCAGCGACGCCCCGACAGCGGTCGGGGCCACGTCGATCTTCATGAACTCGGCGGCGTCGATGATCGACTTCCTGCTGTCGCCGGTGCTGATGAAGTTCCCGACGCTCAAGCTCTTCTACGCCGAGGCCCAGATCGGCTGGATCCCCTTCGTGCTCGACCGCATCGACGACGTGTGGGAGACGCACCGCTGGTCGCTCGGTGACGCCGCGTCGCCCGAGCCGCCGTCGACCTACTACTACCGCCAGGTGGCGAGCTGCTTCTTCAAGGACCCGGTGGGCCTGAAGCTGCTCGACGAGGTCGGCCGCGACAACATCATGTTCGAGACCGACTACCCCCATCAGGACGGCACGTTCCCGAACACCCTGACCGTCGCCGAGAAGCTGTTCGGCGACCTCGACCAGGCGATGGTGAACAAGATCGCCCGCAACAACGCGATCGACTGGTTCGGGCTCGACCTGGCCAGGGCCTGACCTTCCGCACGGTCCTCCTCGTCCGTCTCGAGGGCCTGCCCGCGACCCGCACGCCTCGGCGGCGGGATCGCGGGCAGGTCCGCGCTCGGAGTCAGACGATGCGGGTGTAGCGGGCGACGTGCCCGCTGCCCTCGACCCACAGCCCGGCCGACTTCGCCAGACGGTCGAAGTAGCCGGTGTCGGCGCTGGTCGCCGCCTGGCCGGCATCCATTGCCGCCATGTCCGGGACGACCGAGATGAACGCGATGCGCCCCATCTGCCCGAACACGTTCGACCACACCGACACGGGATTGCCGGTGACGCTCTCGACGTGCTGGGCGATGTCGACCGACCAGGCCAGCGTGTCGCCGATGCGATCCACGACGGCGCTCGCCTCGGTCACCAGGGCGACGGAGCCGAGCGCCGGAGGCTCGGAGGGCTCGCCGTGCACGAGGCTCGCGAGTTGGTCCTCGGCCGGGGCGAGCACCAGGTCGGCGGCGGCCTCCACGAGGTCGAGGTACCCGTCCTGGCCGGCGAGGCTCATGGCGGCCTCCGCGAGGGACGCCTGGCTCTCGACCATGCAGTTCCACACCACCGTGCCGATCGGCTGGCCGAAGTCGGCGTTCCAGAGCGACACGTCGAGCGCGCTGTTGGCGTTGACGTACTCCGTGATCTGGGCCGCCCAGGGGAGTACCTGTCTCGGACTTCCACCGAGGGTGAGCCCGCGAGTAGAGGAACATCGGTCCTTCTCCCTTTTATCGACATCCACCGAGTGAGGACCTACGAAGAGCGGCCCGCCGCTCTCGTGGACATACGTGACATGCGTCACGCGATGCACAAGGTAGCTCGGAGAAGAGAAGGTTGCCCGGGAAACCGTCACCGCCCCGGAAGGCGGGCCCGTCTTACATGCGGGCCTTGGCCGTGACCTTCCGCACCAGCGGCTCGAAGTGCTCGAGTGGGAGGGTGTCGTAGGCGGGGTCGAAGGCCTTCTGGTCCCACTCGTCGGCGAAGCGCTCGGCCAGCACCCACTCGTCGGCGCTGAGCTCGTCTCGGTGGGTCTCGCGGGCGTCGGGGTTCCCGCCGAAGTGGGCGTAGTAGTGCCGGCCCTGGAAGTCCTGGTGCACCCGGATCATCTCGTAGACCTCGGGGCGCACGTAGGGCCTGATCATCTCGGCGGCGATCGCCGGGTGGTTGGGCACGCTGATGGCCTTGCCGACGTCGTGGAGCAGTGCGGCGAACACGACCTCGTCGTCGGCACCGGCCCGCTCGGCCATGGTGGCGGTCTGCAGGCAGTGGGTGAGCTGGTCGGTGGCGAAGCCGTCGGTGATCTCGGCGAGCGAGCGCAGCAGGTCGAGCATCCGGTCGGCGACCCGACCCTGGTTGGCCGACGTCTGTGCGCCGATCTCCATCCAGTCGTCGAGGGTCGACTCGTCCATGCGGGTGAAGGTCGCGGGCATGACCCAAGTCTGCCCGCGTGCCGCCCGTCACGCACCCACCTCGAAAGCTGGCTCACCAGATCCAGCCCGCCGAAGCAGGTGAGCCACCTTTTCCTCACCACCTCGAAAGGTGGCTCACCAGATCCAGCCCGCCGAAGCAGGTGAGCCAGCCTTGGGAAGGGGAGGGCTCAGGTGGCGCCGGAGAGCTGGAGGCCGAGGAAGACTGCGGCCAGGCCGCCGATCAGCGACGCGGCACCACCGACGGCGAGCACGACCTTGGACCGGGCACCGGCATGGAAGGCGGCGCCGATGCCCGACGCGGCGACGAGAAGGAGCTTCAGGCCGAGGGTGGCCTGCCACGCGGTGGTCTTGTCGCCGACCTGCACCGCCAGCAGGTTCCAGATGCCGGTGACCATCAGCAGCGCGAACGACGACCAGGCCAGGACGTTGAAGCGCCGGGCCGCCAGGCGGGGGCCGTCGGGGCTGATCGAGCGCAACGTGGGCACCAGGCCGGCGAGGGTGAGCTGGCCGCCCACCCAGACCGTCGCCCCCAACACGTGGAGGAAGAGGCGGATGGTGGTCCACGAGACGCTCAGCACCAGCAGGACGCTAGTGGCGTGCGGTCTGCGGCCCCGGGCGAACGGCGCGCCCGCTCAGGTGAGGGAGGTGAGCACGTCGCTGGCGTGCAGGGCGCGGTCGTCGGCCGGGGGGCGGGCGTCGACCGGGCCGCCGAGCAGGAACGTGGCGGCGGCGTCGACCGCGGTGATGAGGTCACGCAGGTTGCGGGGCGGCGGAAAGTACTCGTCCTCCTCGGTGACCTGCACGACCTCGACCCCGTTGCGAGGGGCGATGCGGGCGATGACGGCCTCGACCAGCTCCTCGGGGGCCGACGCCCCCGCGGTGACGCCGACGGTTCCGCTGAGGTCGTCGGGGAGCTCCTCGGCGCCGTTGACCCGGTACACCCGCTGGCAGCCGGCCTGGCGGGCGAGGCTCTCGAGGGCCCGGGTGTTGGAGGAGTTGGCCGATCCGATCACGACCATGGCGTCGCAGCACGGTGCGATCTCCATGAGCGCCGACTGCCGGTTGGTGGTGGCGAAGCAGAGGTCGGAGCGGCCGGGCACCCACATCTCGGGGAAGCGCCGGCGGGTGGCCTCGAGCACGTCGGCCCAGTCGCGGTGGCTCAGGGTGGTCTGGGCGAGCAGCGCCACCGGCTCGTCGAACTGGGGCAGCTGCCCCACCTCGGCGACCGACTCGACCCGGTGGATCGCGTCGGGGGCGACGGCCATGGTGCCCACGGCCTCCTCGTGACCCTCGTGGCCCACGTAGACGATGCGGTAGCCCTTGCCGGCGCGCACCTTCACCTCGTGGTGGACCTTGGTGACCAGGGGGCACACGGCGTCGACGACGTAGCCGCCGTTGGCCTGCGCCGCGGCCACGACCTCGGGGGCCGAGCCGTGGGCGGAGAGCATGACCGGGCGGCCCGGCGGCACCTCGTCGATCTCGTCGACGAAGATCACGCCGAGGTCCTGGAAGCGCTGCACCACCCGCTGGTTGTGCACGATCTCGTGGTAGCAGTAGACGGGCGGCTCGAAGGCCCGCACCATCCAGGCCAGGGCCTTGATCGCCATCTCCACGCCGGCGCAGAACCCCCGGGGCGCGGCCAGCAGCACCTTGTCGACGGCACTGCTGTCGGGGCCTTCCGGGCTGGTGGTCGCATCGGGCGGGGCGATCTCGGTCATCGGTTCCCAACCTACCGGCGTGATCCCCTCCGCCCGGGCCTCCAACCGCAGGAGGGGACTGGCCGACAGGCGGCCTCTCCCGGCGCGACCCCGGAGAGTGGTCGCAGGGGGGTACCGTCGACCACATGCGGTGGATGCTCTGTGCGGTCGTCTGGCTGGCGACGATGGCGGCGGTGCTCTACGTGGCCGGGACCGAGTGGGGTCCGTCCGTGGTGACCCTGTCGGGCAGGCACGCCGTTCGATTGAGCGACATCCTGGCTGTGATCCTGGGGCTGGGCATCGCCACGACGGTCACCGTCGTGGCCTGGGCCACCTCACCGCACCGGCAGGACGCGTCCGTGGCCGTTCGCCGGGTGCTGTGCGCCGTGGTCTGGGTCGGGGTGATGGTGGCGGCCCTCTACGTCGCCGCGCAGACCAAGCTGGGACCGGTCATCGTGACCCTGTCGGACCGGCATGGGATGCACCTGAGCGACGTCCTCGTCGTGCTCCTGGGGGTGGCGGTCGCCTCGACCTTCACCCTCGTGGCCTGGGCGACCTCGCCCGGTCGACGCCACCGGTCGGCCACGCGGGCACCGGGCGGCCGACCGCTCGAGGACGCCGGCGAGGTCCGGTAGCGGTCGCCGTGACCGGCACCCAGTCGCCCGGGCGATGGCGTTTCCCCAGCTAGAGGGTGTCTTCTCCGGTCACCGGCGGTAGCCTGGTGGGCCATGTCTGCACCCCGCGTCGTCAGTGTCGCGCCCGCGTCACCGGCCGACAGGGTCGGCCTGCTGCCGGGCGACGAGATCCTCGCCCTCAACGGCGAGGTGCCGCGCGACGTCATCGCGTACCGCCTGCTCACCGACGAGGCCGAGGTCGTGCTCGACGTCTCCCGCGGGGGGCTCGAGCTGCAGCTCCAGGTCGACAAGGCGGCGGGGGAGCCCCTGGGGGCCGAGGTCAGCTCCGCGCTGTTCGACCAGGTCCGCACCTGCGACAACCACTGCGAGTTCTGCTTCATCTACCAGCTGCCCCCCGGCATGCGGAAGAGCCTCTACCTGAAGGACGACGACTACCGCCTGTCCTTCCTCTACGGGAACTTCACCACCCTCACCCGGTTCACCGAGGCCGACCTCGAGCGTGTGGTCACCGAGCGCATCTCTCCGCTGCACGTCTCGATCCACGCCACCGACCCCGAGGTGCGCTCCGACCTCCTGCGCAACCGTCGCGGGGCCACGAGCCTGCGTTGGCTGCGGGCCCTGCTCGACCACGGCATCGAGGTCCACGGCCAGATCGTGGTGTGCCCGGGCCGCAACGACGGCGCCGTCCTCGACGACACCCTCGCCGGGGTCCTCGACCGCTTCCCCGAGCTGGCCAGCCTCTGCGTCGTGCCCCTCGGGATCAGCCGCTACAACACCGAAGAGGCGATGCGCCCCCACACGGTCGAGGAGGCCGCCGCCGTGGTGGCTGCCGTCCACGACTGGCAGGACGTCTTCCTCCCGACCCTCGGCCACCGCCTCGTGTTCGCCGCCGACGAGTACTACCTGCTCGCCCACGAGCCCTTCCCGGCTCCGGAGGCCTATGAGGGCTTCCCGATGCACGAGGACGGTGTGGGCATGGCCCGCACGTTCGAGCTCGAGTTCACCGGAGCGGTCGCCCAGCCCACGGGCGTGGCCACCGGCTTCTTCGCCTGGGTCGACGGGGCCCCGCCCGAGGGCTACCGGGCGCCTCGCACCGCCGACAGCACCACCTCAGGCAGCGGATGTGCTCCTTCGTCCGGGCCCGACGGCTCCACCGCCGTGTCGTTGAAGGCGCGGCGCAACGCGCCCGTCGGCATCCTCACCGGGGCCTATGGCGCCGAGGTGCTCGGCCCGCTCGTCGCCGGCCTCGGCCGCGACGACGTGCGCGTGATCCCCGTCGAGAACCAGTTCTTCGGGGGGAACACCGGCGTCGCCGGTCTCCTCAACGGCCCCGACCTCACCCGGGTCCTGGCCGACGAGCCCCCCGGCCACCGCTACCTGCTGCCCGACGTCTGCCTGTCGCAGGGTCGGTTCCTCGACGGCTCCACGCCCGAGGAACTGCCCCGACCGGTCGAGGTCGTGGCCACCGACGGCATCGCCCTCAGGGCTGCCCTGGAGGACCGATGACCACCCCCGACACCAACGCGTCGACCGACACCCCCGAGGTGCCCGACCTCCCGGTCGTGGCCGTCGTGGGGCGTCCCAACGTCGGCAAGTCCACCCTCTTCAACCGCATCGTCGGTCGCCGTGAGGCGATCGTGCAAGAGAAGCCCGGCGTCACCCGCGACCGCAAGGAGGTCCCGGCCGAGTGGCAGGGTCGCGAGTTCCGGCTCGTCGACACCGGCGGCTGGATGCCCGGCGGCGACGCCCTCGACGCCAAGGTGTCGGCCCAGAGCGAGAAGGCGATCCTCGAGGCCGACGTGGTCCTCTTCGTCGTCGACGTCACCGTCGGCATCACCGAGGAGGACAGCCGCGTCGCCAACCTGCTGCGCCGCAACGGCCGACCAGTGCTGCTCATCACCAACAAGGTCGACGACACCAACCGCGACGCGTCGACCTGGGAGTTCGTGCGCCTCGGCCTCGGCGACCCCTACCCGGTCAGCGCCCTCCACGGCCGCGGCACCGGCGACATGCTCGACGACCTCGTGGCCCTCCTGCCCGAGCTCCCCGAGGTCGAGGCCGAGCCCGAGGCCGACCCCGAGAAGATCTTCTCGGTCTCGATCGTGGGACGGCCGAACGTCGGGAAGTCCACGCTGTTCAACCGCCTCATCGGCGACGACCGCTCCGTCGTGCACGACATGCCCGGCACCACCCGCGACGCCATCGACACCATCGTCGAGACTCCCGATGGCCCGGTGCGCTTCATCGACACCGCCGGCATGCGCCGTCGCTCCAAGATCGACGACGGCACCGAGTACTACTCGATGGTGCGGGCCCTGCAGGCCATCGACACCGCCGACGTGGCCCTTCTCGTCATCGACGCAACCGTGGGCGTCACCGCCCAGGACCAGCGCCTGGCCGAGCGGGTCGACGCCGCCGGCTGCCCCATCGTGGTGCTGATCAACAAGTGGGAGTTGCTCGACACCGAGCAGCGCGAAGAGGTGCAGTACCAGATCAGCCGGATGCTCCACTTCATCGGCGACTCGCCTGTGCTGCAGGTCAGCGCCCTCACGGGCAAGGGCGTCCATCGCCTGCTGCCGGCCCTCGCCGGCACGATCGACGACTACCACCGCCGGGTGCCCACCCGGAAGGTCAACCAGGTGCTGCGGGCCGCCCAGGCCGCCCAGCCGGCACCCCACGGTGGCCGGGTGCTCTACGCCACCCAGGGCGCGGTCGACCCGCCCACGTTCACCCTCTTCGCCAACAAGGAGATCCCGCAGTCGTACCTGCGGTACCTCGAGCGGTCGCTGCGTGAGGCCTTCGACATGGGCTCCACGCCCATCAAGATGCGGGTCCGCAAGCGCGACTGACCCTTCCGTCCCTGCGACGGAGAGATCGAGCCCGCAACTTCTCAGGGAGTTGCGGGAAGGCGGGGGTACAGTCCGCGGATGGACCAGCCCTGGTTGTTGGTGCTGGCCGTGGCGGCGGTCGCGGCGATGGCGGTGTGGGCGCGCTCGGCCCGCTACCGCCAACGCCAACTGCGCCGCACCGAGGCCGGCGGTGGCGACCCCGACCTCGTCGCGCTCGTGCGCTCCGACCTTCGCAAGGACACGCTCGCGGCGGGCATGTGGGCGCTGGTCGCGATCACGTCGTTCGTCATGGCGTTCCGGGCCAGCACCGACATCACGGTGGTGCTGCTGGTGCTCATCGTCCCTGCCGTGATCTCGGTGGTGCTGGGCCGCAACTTCGTGGCCGAGGCCCGGGTGGCGCAGGCCCGCGCCGAGCTCGAGCGGCGGGCCCAGGAGGTCCTCGACCAGGAGGAGCTGGCGCCTCGTCGCTGGGCGGCGCGACTCGCACCGGATGACCTCCCCGACGTGACCGGCTTCGAGATCGGCCGGGTCTACCAGGCCGGCTCCGGGCTGATGGCCGGCGACTTCTACGACCTCGTCCGCCTCTCACCCACGCGCCTCGCAGCGGTGATCGGCGACGTCTCGGGCCATGGCATCGAGCCGGCCATCACGGCCTTCCAGGCCAAGTACCTGTTGCGGGTTTTCCTGCGTCAGTACCGCGACCCCGCCCAGGCCCTCGAGGAGCTCAACGCCCAGATGTCGGAGGTGGGTGGGCCCGAGGAGTTCATCAGCCTGTGCGTGGTGGTGTTCGACACCGCGGCCGGCACCCTGCGCCACGCCTCCGCCGGTCATCCCGCTGCGTGGCTGTGGCACGGGCGCGAGGTCCGGCCGTTGCGGGCCACGGGGCCCGTGCTGATGATGGACCCGAAGGCCGAGTACACGAGTCGGGAGCGGGCCCTCGAGTCCGGCGACCTCTGCCTGCTCTACACCGACGGCCTCTCGGAGGTCCGCGACGGGGGCCAGATGTTCGGCGAGGACCGGGTGGCCGCGGCGGTGCGGCGTGATCCCGGCGTGTCGGCCGACGTACTGTGCAAGTCGCTGCTCGAAGCCGCCAGTGACTTCTCGAGCGGGCCCCTCCCCGATGACATCGCCATCCTCGCCATCCGCCGCGACTGAGCCACGCCTCCGCCGAGCGGTCGACCCCAGCAGGGGAGCCCCAGTTGCCATGGTGTGAGGACTGCTCGAAGTTCTGGAACCCGAACTCGCTGCCGCCCGACGGCACCTGCCCCTCCTGTGGGCGGGTCATCGGCGACACGCCCGACACCAGCAAGGTGCCGTGGCACTTCTGGATCCTGATCCTCGCCGCCGCGCTCTACCTCGGCTGGCGACTCGTCCAGGGGGTGGGATGGCTGTTCAACCACTAGCGGCAGGGGCTGGCGCCGGCACGGCCGGCTCCGATGTCGACGTCCACGATGTCATCGTCATCGGCGCCGGCTTCGGGGGGCTCGGCGCCGGGCACGCCCTTCGGAAGGCCGGTGTCGACCGCTTCGTCATCCTCGAGGCGGCCGACGCGGTCGGAGGCACCTGGCGCGACAACACCTATCCGGGGTGCGCGTGTGACATCCCGAGCCACCTGTACTCGTTCTCGTTCGCCCAGAACCCGGAGTGGAGCCGCAGCTACCCGGCCCAGCCGGAGATCGAGGCCTACCTCGATCGCACCACCGACGACCTGGCGCTGCGGCCCTTCATCCGGTTCGGGTGCGAGGTCTCCGAGCTGCGCTGGGACGACGCCCGGGCGCTGTGGCGCGTGCTGCTCGCCGACGGCTCCGAGCTCGCCGCCCGCTCGGTGATCAGCGCCACGGGTGGGCTGAGCCGCCCGGCGATGCCCGACATCGAGGGACTCGACCGCTTCGCCGGGACGGTGTTCCACTCCGCCCGCTGGCGCCACGACCACGACCTCACCGATGAGCGGGTCGGCGTGATCGGCACCGGTGCCTCGGCCATCCAGTTCGTGCCGCAGATCGCCCCGGTGGCGGGGCACACCACGGTCTTCCAGCGCACCGCGCCGTGGGTGCTGCCGCGCGACGACCGCCCTGCGCCGATGTGGCGTCGTCGGCTCTACGCCACGGTGCCGTTCCTCCAGCGCCTCCACCGCTGGCGGGTCTACGCCCGCCAGGAGCTGCTCGCGTTGGCCTTCGTCGGTCGGGGTCGGGCCCGGGCGGGCGTGTCGGCCCGCATCGCCGAGGCCGGGCGGGAGCACATCGCCGAGCACATCGCCGACCCCGAGCTGCGCGCCACGCTCACCCCCACCTACGAGCCCGGCTGCAAGCGGCTGTTGATCGCCAACGACTGGTACCCGGCGCTGGCCCGTGACGACGTCGCCGTGGTGAGCGATCCGATCGCAGAGATCGTCCCGGAGGGCGTGCGCACCGTCGACGGCACGCTGCACGAGCTCGACACGATCGTGCTGGGCACCGGCTTCACCGCCACCGAGTTCCTCGCCCCGATGAAGGTGGTGGGCCGGGACGGGTTGGAGCTCGACGAGCACTGGAGCTCGGGTGCCGCCACCCACCTCGGCATCGCCGTCAGCGGCTTCCCCAACCTGTTCCTGCTGGTGGGCCCGGGCACCACCCTCGGGCACAACTCGATCGTGTTCATGATCGAGGCCCAGCTGCGATGGGTCATGGCCGCGCTCCGCGAGAGCTGGCGCCGAGGAAGTGCCCTCGAGCTGCGGCCCGAGGTCGAGCGGGCCGAGTACGCCGAGCAGCAGCGCCGGGCCGAGGGCACGGTCTGGGCCTCGGGCTGTGACAGCTGGTACCGCTCGCCCGACGGGCGCCTCGACACCATCTGGCCCGGCACCACGATCGAGTACTGGTGGCGCACCCGCAGGTTCGACCCGGCGACGCTCCGGCCGGTCGCCCCGTCGGCCGTCGACTGACCCCGATTCGGAGGCCGGCCCGGCGCTGACTATGGTTGACCCTCCACGGGCTGTGGCGCAGCTTGGTTAGCGCGTCGGTCTGGGGGACCGAAGGTCGTGGGTTCGAATCCCGCCAGCCCGACCAACAACACCCTGCACAGAGGCCCTCGCCATCACGGCGAGGGCCTCCGTCGTTGCGAAGAAGTGGTCCTGGGTCAGACCGCGGTGACGGTGACGGGCAGACCGGAGGCAAGGGGCATGGCCGTCAGCGGATCGACGTCGACGGTGGCGCTGGTGAGGCGTCCGGCCGGGGAGTCGCCCCGGCCGTGGGTGAGCGACACCGTGCCCGGGCGCATCCGCTCGTCGAGCGCCGCGGACACCTCGATCGACCCGTGGGCGCTGGTGACGGTGACCCGACCGGGGGCTGTCAGGCCGAGGGCCGACGCGTCGGCGGGATGCAGGCGCAGCGCCGGCTCCTCGCCGTGCCCGGCGTAGGTGATGGAGTTGCTCCAGGCGACCTCGCGGCGGTTCACGAGCAGGAGGGTGCCGTCCGCCGGCTCGGCCGACCGCCCGGCCCGTGCCTCGAGCCGGTCGACGAGCTCGGTCGGGGCGAGGCGCCAGCGGCCGTCGGGGAGGAGTTGCTCGTGCACCCATCCGTGCTCGATCGCCACATCGGTGCCGTGAGGTCCGTTGGCGAACACCTCGCCGGCGTCGAGGGGGCCGTGGCCAAGGAGGCCCGACAGGAACATCTCGTCGGTGAGGAGGTCGGGGTCGGCGCCGCCGAGCAGGTCGCCGCCATGGCGCCGGGCCAGCTGGGCGAGGATCCACCACGAGGGCTTCCGCTCGGCGACGGGCGCGACGACCGGCCGGGTGGCCTGCATGGCCGAGCGCAACAGCACTCCCTCGGTCAGGCTGAGGTCGGCCCGCTCGAGTTGGCCCGTGGTGGGCAACACGTGGGTGGCGAGGGCGACGGTCTCTCCGTCGGCCACATCGAGCACCACCAGCGCGTCGAGCGTCGCGAGCGCGGCCTTCACCCGCTCGGGCTCGGGGAAGGCGAGCACCGGGTTGCCGCCGGTGACGACCAGGACGCGGACGTTGCCCGCCTCGATCTCGTCGACGAGGGCGAGGGCCGGCACCTGGCCGACCACACGGCGCAGGTCGGGACGGGTCGGGGGACCGGGCATGGGGGCGGCGTTGCCCTTCCATTTCCCGAGCCGGTTGACCGCGCCCCGGTTGAAGCGCATCCCGCCGGACCAGTCGAGCGAGCCGGTGAGCACCAGCAGGCACCACCGCAGCCACTCCACCAGCACGCCGTCGCGGCCCATCGCCGGGCCCGTGCCGCAGAACACCGCCAGCCGGCCCTCGCAGGTGCGCACCTCGTGCAGGAGCGCCTCGAGGTCGGCGACGGGGACACCCGCCCGCTCGGCGCCGCGCTCGAGGGTGAACGGTGCCAGCAGCCGGCGCAGCACCACGAGGTCGGCGGCGTCGCACCAGCCGTCGACCTCCTCCGGGTCGAAGCCGTCGGCCAGCACCCCGGCCACCAGCGCGGCCAGGACCTCGACGTCGGAGCCGGGCGCGACGGGCGAGGTGCCGGTCGGCCAGGGCGGCGGTCTCGGTGCGGCGGGGGTCGAGCACCCAGATCTGCCCACCGGAGGCCTGGTGCTCGCGCAGGTAGGTCACCGGGTCGGGGAGGGTCGTGCCGTACCCGTGCGACACCACCGGGTTGGAGCCGACGAACACAACCGGCCCGCCGTTGCCCGGTTCCCACACCGGGTTGAGCATGCCGTTGCCGGTGACCATCTCGGCCGCGACGAGCGCCGGCGCGTTGTCGACCGTGGCCGCCGTGTACACCGACGTGCTGCCGAGGCCGCCGTGCCACATGAACGAGGCGACCTGTCCGGCGGCGTCGTAGGCGAAGCCGGTGGCGAGGTAGAGGGCCACGGCGTCGGGGCCGCTCTCCGTGACCACCGCGGCGATGCGGGAACCGAGGTCGTCGAGCACCTCGTCCCACGACACCTGGCGGCCGTCGAGGACGGGATGGTCGAGGCGACTGCTGCGGTGGTGCCACTCGGGGATGCCCCGGCCCTTCGGGCACGTGTAGCCCCGTGACACAGGGTGGTCGGCGTCGCCCCTGACCTTGATGACACGCTCGCTGTCGACCGTCACCACGATCCCGCACGCGGCGGCGCAGATCCGGCAGTACGTGCGGTGTTCGATCGGTGCGTCGGTCACGTGGCCCCCCTCGGTCGACACTCCATCATGACCCTCCGCGAGCCTCTCCCGACCCGAAGCGTCGGAAATAGTTGCGTTGCGGATAAAACTGTGGGCATGAGCATGAGCAATGACGACATGAACAACTGGAACGCGCAGATCATCGCCGAGTTCCGCGCCAACGGCGGCAAGGTGGAGTCCTTCGGCGACGCGCCGATGGTGATCCTCCACAGCACCGGCGCCAAGTCCGGGGTCGAGCGTGAGAACCCGCTCGTGGCGCTGGTCGAGGGCGACGACATGTACCTCTTCGCCTCCAAGGCCGGCGCCCCGAACCACCCCGACTGGTACTACAACCTGACGGCGAACCCGAAGGTCGAGATCGAGTTCGGCACCGAGCGCTTCGCCGCTGAGGCCGTCGAGGTCACCGGCACCGAGCGCGACGAGGTCTACACCCGCCAGGTGGCCGCCCAGCCCGGGTTCGGCGACTACGAGAAGGCCACCACCCGCGTCATCCCGGTCTTCAGGATGGTCCGGGTCTGAGCCGTTCAGGCCGGGGGCGAGTACCCCGGCCCCGTCGGTTGCGCCCCTAAGGTGGCCAGGCCTCCGTCGACGTCCGGCGGAGGCCTCGCATCGCCACCGAACCGCCCGGAGCCCTCGTCCATGACCCCCGCTGACACCCCCGACGCCGATCCGACACCGGACGACGGCGACGCCCCCGAGCAGCTCGAGGGTGCCGAGGAGGAGCGGGCGTCGATCAGGGCCCAGCGCCTGGCGAAGCTGGCCAAGCTGCGCGAACCAAGGGGCTCGACCCCTACCCGTACCGCTTCGACCGCATCCGATTGGGAGCTGCGGGAGTCGTTCGCCCACCTCGAGGCGGGGGAGGAGACCGACACCGTCGTCCGCGTCGCCGGTCGCCTGATGCTCAAGCGGGAGCAGGGGAAGCCGACCTTCGGCCAACTGCGCGACCGCAGTGGCGAGGTCCAGCTCTTCGTCTCGGCCAAGGTGCTCGACCCCGAGACCGACGCCTTCGCCGCATTCAACGACCTCGACCGGGGCGACTGGGTCGGCGTCGAGGGCACCGTGATGGTGACCCGCAAGGGTGAGCTGTCGGTCAAGGTCACGTCGTTCGAGCTGCTGTCCAAGGCACTGCGCCCGCTCCCCGACAAGTGGAAGGGCCTGGCCGACGTCGAGGCCCGCTACCGCCAGCGCTACGTCGACCTGACGGTCAACACCGACGCCCGCCGGGTCTTCGAGATCCGCTTCGCCGCCGTCGACGCCATCCGTCAGGAGCTGCGCGACCCGGGCTACCTCGAGGTCGAGACGCCGATCCTCAACCTCTCCCAGGGCGGGGCCACGGCCCGGCCCTTCATCACCCACTACAACGCCCTCGACATCGACACCTACCTCCGCATCGCTCTCGAGCTGCCGCTCAAGCGCCTCCTCGTCGGCGGGTTCGAGCGGGTCTTCGAGATCAGCCGCGTGGTTCCGCAACGAGGGCATCGACACCCGCCACAACCCCGAGTTCACGATGCTCGAGGCCTACGAGGCCTTCGGGACTACTCGGAGATGATCGAGCTCACCGAGGTGCTGGTCTCCGGTGCAGCCGTCGCCGCCACCGGTGGCACCACCGTCGAGCTACGGGGCGAGCAGATCGACCTGGCCCCGCCGTGGCGCCGCGTCACCATGGTCGAGCTCATCAAGGAGGTCGTCGGCGTCGACATCCATCCGGGCATGCCGGTCGCCGAGGCCCGGGCGGTCCTCGACGGCCTCGGCCTCGCCTGGCAGGACGGCTGGGGCGCCGGCCGGTGCACCCACGAGGTCTACGACGAGCTGGTCGAACCGAAGGTCACCCAGCCCACCGTGGTGCTGACCACCCCAGGAAAATTCAATAATAATTATGTATATGGATTATTTGCATTTTTTTTGGGAATAGTGCTATTATATTGCAATAAATTTATGGACCTGTATTCCACCGGCTGGTGGGTTCTTACCGTAAAAGGATCCGTATTAATTCTATTATGTGGAATCCTGATCTTCACTGAATTCTCAAAAAGGTGAATGAAAATTATCCGGCAAAATCCTTTTTTTTAAAAAAAATTCTGACTATGTAGAAATGCTCAATCGCACGCTAAACGCTCAATGGGGTTTCACCCCAGCCGCTGTGGCTCCCCCAATGCGATAAACCCCAAACGGGTGCTCCATCATCATCGCTGAGCGCAGGGGCGGTAAGGGAGAACATACACGGTCCCCTCCTTCATCGTACTTGTATCCTGAATTTCATATCAATGGAAAAGGAATTACCATGAAAGACCCACGGTTATTCATCATGTTTGCCTGAGTCCATGACTCATGTGCGTTTCTACAGAGCCAAAATTCTATCACTTCCTGACACCTGCTTCAACGATATCCTGCCCTATATAAGATGAGCTGGCGTTATCCTTAAATCTTTAAATAGTGACGGCGATGTATTTCACACATCAGCATGAAAAATATCATCATCAAAGGTGCACGCCAGCATAACCTGAAAAATATCAGTGTCAAGATCCCCCGCGACAAGCTCGTGGTGATCACCGGAGTCTCCGGCTCCGGCAAATCCACCCTCGCGTTCGATACCCTCTACGCAGAAGGCCAGCGAAGGTATGTCGAGTCCCTCTCCTCGTATGCCCGGCAGTTCCTCGGCCTCATGCAGAAGCCGGACGTGGACAGCATCGAAGGGCTCTCCCCGGCAATCTCCATCGAGCAGAAGACGACCTCAAAAAATCCCCGCAGCACGGTCGGGACCACCACCGAGATCTACGATTATCTCCGTCTCCTCTTTGCCCGGATCGGGACACCGTACTGTCCCGAGCACAACATCCCCATCGCTGCCCAGACCCCCGACCGGATCGCCGACCAGATCGCGGCCGAACACCCGGGCATGGTCACGGTCCTCGCCCCCGTTGTCCGGCAGAAGAAGGGGACGTACCAGCAGCTCCTCCATGACCTGAACAAGGAAGGCTACACACGGGTCCGGGTCAATAAAAAGATCATCCGGACCGATGAGGAGATCAACCTCGACCGGTACAAGAAACAGGATATCGAGATCGTCATCGACCGGCTGGAATCCTCCGGACCGCTCCCGGCTTACCGAAGCGGTGGAGAACGCCTGAAGAAGTCCGAGGGGCTCGTCCTCGTTGCTGATGAAGAGGAGAAGGAATCCACCTACTCCTCCCTCATGGCCTGCCCGGTCTGCGGGATGGCGTTTGAGGAACTCCAGCCGCGGATGTTCTCGTTCAACAGCCCGTTCGGCGCCTGCGAGGAGTGCCACGGGCTCGGGGTGAAGATGGAGTTCGACCCGGACCTGATCATCCCGGACAAGAACCGGTGCATCGCAGACGGGGCCGTCGCCCCTTACCGCAACCCGATGGACGGGTTCCGGGGACAGTATCTCGCAACGGTTGCGAAGAACTTCGGCTTCGAGGTCCTCACTCCGATTAAGGACCTCACGAAGGAGCAGTACGAGGCGCTGATGTTCGGCTCCTCAAAACGGATGAAGTTCTCGATGAGCATGAAGAACGGCGACGCCGAGTGGTCGCATACCGGGGAATGGGAAGGGCTCCTCCCCCAGACCGCCCGGCTCTATGCCCAGACCCAGTCGGACTGGCGGAAACGTGAACTCGAAGGCTACATGCGGGTCTCTCACTGCCCGGCCTGCAACGGGAAGCGGCTCAAGGACAAGGTGCTCGCGGTCCGGATCAGCGGGAAATCCATCATCGATGTCACCGATCTCTCGGTCAGGGACAGTGTCGCGTTCTTTGCCAATCTCAAACTGACCGAAAAGGAAGCGGAGATCGCAAACCAGATCATCAAGGAGATCCGCTCCCGGCTCGAATTTCTGGAAAAAGTCGGCCTTGGATATCTTACCCTCTCCCGGAATGCCGGGACCCTCTCCGGAGGGGAAGCCCAGCGGATCCGGCTCGCCACCCAGATCGGCTCGAACCTGATGGGCGTGCTCTACGTCCTGGATGAACCCTCCATCGGGCTCCACCAGCGCGACAACCGGAAACTGATCGAGACCCTGCGGACGCTCCGCGACCTCGGCAACACGGTGATCGTGGTCGAGCATGACGAGGACATGATCCGGTCGGCAGAGCACGTGATCGACATGGGCCCCGGTGCCGGGCTGCACGGCGGTGCGATGGTTGCGGAAGGAACACCCGAACAGATCGAGAAGAACAAAAAGTCCCTCACCGGCCAGTACCTCTTCGGGGCAAAGATGATCGATATTCCGGAAACACGCCGGGAGGCAACAAAATTCATCACGATCAAAGGCTGCACGGAGAACAATCTCAAGAACATCAACGCAAAGTTCCCGATCGGCCTCCTCACGGTCATCACCGGTGTCTCGGGGAGCGGGAAGTCCACCCTCGTGTACGAAACCCTCTATAAGGGCATGATGCAGATCATCAACAAGTCCCGGGAGCAGGCCGGGAAGCATGAGGAGATCGTCTTCGATGCCGAGATCGACAAGGTCATCGTGATCGACCAGTCCCCGATCGGCAAGACCCCGCGGAGCAACCCCGCGACCTACACCAAAGTCTTTGACGAGATCCGGACGGTCTTTGCCGGGACAAAGGAGGCGAAGATGCGGGGCTTTGAGCCGGGCCGGTTCTCCTTCAATATCCGGGGCGGCCGGTGCGAGGCATGCGAAGGCGACGGCCTCATCAAGATCGAGATGAACTTCCTCCCCGATGTCTATATCGAGTGCGAGGAGTGCAAGGGCAAGCGGTACAACCGCGAGACGCTCGAAGTCCTGTACAAGGGGAAGTCGATCGCCGACGTCCTCGACATGAGTGTCGAAGAGGCGATGAAGCTCTTCGAGAACATCCCGTCCATCCGGACCAAGCTCGAGACCCTCTCACGGGTCGGCCTTGATTATATCAAGCTCGGCCAGAGTTCGACGACGCTTTCGGGCGGGGAAGCCCAGCGGATCAAGCTCACCCGGGAGCTCGCGAAGCGGGCGACCGGAAGAACCCTCTACCTGCTGGACGAGCCGACGACCGGGCTCCATTTCGATGACACGAAGAAACTGATCAAGGTGCTTGACGATCTTGTGGAGAAAGGTAACACCGTGATCGTGATCGAGCACAACCTCGATGTGGTCAAATCCGCCGACCACCTCATCGATATCGGGCCGGATGGCGGGGATGCCGGCGGCGAGATCATTGCTACCGGGACACCGGAGAAAGTTGCGGTGACGAAGAGTTATACCGGGCAGTTTTTAAAACCGATATTGCAGCGAGCTTAATTTTTTTGCCAGATGCATTCCCGTTTTTATAAAAAAAAGATCATCTTCGTTTTTCCAGGAGTTCCTTTAATGCCGGATCGATTTGGACTGCCTGTTCATATCGATCACGTGCCTCTTCATGCTGGCCAAGCTGTGCAGGCAGTTGCCCATTTCAAAGAGTGCCTTTGAATAACGGGGAGCAATCACCATTGTCTGTTTGAGGTATTTCAGTGCACTTTCGGTCTTTCCCAGCTTAACATCTCCATCGCTTTCCTGTAGAGGTATTGTGCCTCTATCGGAATCCCCTTTGCATAGATATACTTCCATCCCATACCACACCTCTCCTCAGTCGTCACTCACTATGAACGACGACTAAATTATATGAGTATTTTTATAAATATTAATAAATTTGCATAGCAGATTGAGCAGCAGATATGCCGTGTGTACTGCAATGCAGACAAGACCGGGGAAGGTGAAGGGCACGAATGGCATGGTGATCGAAGATAATCCTAAATGTTCACGTCCGCAGAACTCAACACGGATACCCGTCCTCATGAGGGAAGGAATAATCACGTATCCCCCTTGATTCCCGTTACCCCATCCCTATTCCTTATGACCTTTGACTCTGATTACGTATCACGGATGATCGATCTCACCACCCTCCCGGACAACCCCGGCTGCTACCTTTTTTCTGATGCAGCCGGTACGATCATCTATGTCGGGAAGGCAAAAAATCTCAGGAAGCGGGTGACGAGTTACTTTCAGAAAACCGATCATGATCCCAAGACCAGGAACCTGATCGCCCGCATCGCTTCGGTCAGCGTGATGGTGACCAATACCGAGACCGAGGCACTGCTTCTGGAAAACAACCTGATAAAAAAGCACCAGCCGAAATACAATATCGATCTCAAGGATGCAAAACGGTTTGCCTATATCGAGATCACCAGGGAACCGTTTCCCCGGATCGGTATTGCCCGGCGGATGAGTGCCGGTGATGCAACCTATTTCGGACCGTTTGTCTCGGCAGCCGAACGCGACGCCCTGCTCCGGGTGATAAAACGGATTTTTTGCCTGCGTTCCTGCAAAAAACTCCCGAAACGTGCCTGTCTCCGGTACCATATGAAGTCATGCAGTGCCCCCTGCATCGGGGTGATCAGCGAGGAGGACTACCATCTGCAGGTCGACCGGGCATCAGCGCTGCTGAAGGGAAAGAGCAGCGAACTGCTCGCCCAGCTGCGGATGGAGATGGCAGAATACTCGGCTGCACAGGACTATGAAAAAGCCCTTGTCCTCCGCAACCAGATCGCGGCGATCGAGCATCTTGCCGAACGCCAGCATGTTGAGCGCCCGAAAGAGACCGACCAGGATGTAATCGCGTACACGATTGCCGATGACACGGTATACCTGATGGTATTTTCTGTTGAGAAAGGATTCCTCTCCGGTAAGCAGGAATACTCGTTTGACAACCATGAGGATTTTTTTGAGGAATTTCTCGTTCAGTACTATGCGGACCGTGCACCCCCTGCAGAATTGATCCTCCCCCACGAAGTCGATGAGGCACTGGCAGGATATCTCTCGGAACAAAAAGGCAGGAATGTGCAGGTGACGGTCCCGAAGATCGGTGAGAAGAAAAAGACTGCTTGAACTTGTTGAGAAAAACATCGGGCATGCATTCTTGAAAAACGAGCTGAAAGTAAAAGACCTGCAGGCAACCCTTGATCTTCCTGATGCCCCGGAAGTGATTGAGTGTTTCGATATTTCGCACCTCTCCGGCACGTCCATGGTCGGGTCGATGGTGCAGTTCCGGAGCGGGGTGCCGGACAAGAAGAACTACCGCAGGTTTAAAATCAGAACGATTGAAGGCATTGATGATTTTGCCTCTATTGCCGAGATCGTGAAACGGCGGTATCACCGGCTCATCGAAGAGAACACCGATCTTCCCGACCTGATCATCATCGATGGCGGGAAAGGCCAGTTGTCCGCTGCCCTGGAGGTGGTACAGGGTCTTGACCTTGTCATCCCGGTGATCGCGATTGCCAAAAGAGAAGAGGAGGTCTATGTGCCCGGCGAGATGCTCCCGCGACAGCTCGATCCAAAAGGGATGGCACTGCGGTACATCCAGGAGATCCGGGATGAGGCCCACCGGTTTGCAATCGCCTATCACACCCTGCTCAGGAGGAAGAAAATGACCGGGGACCGTACACGGTCCAGCCGGGCAGGTAAATCTTCCCGAATGATTCTCATTTTATATATAATTCTGTTTCGTGGAATTTCTTTTATCAAGGTATGAAATAAAAAGCACACGTAAGACGAAGGAGGGGACCTGCCTGTCCCCCCTTACCGCCCCTGCGCTTATGTGCGATGATGACGTATTACCTTTTCAAATGGTATCGCATTTGGGGAAGCCTAAGCGGCATGATGAAACCCCTGTGAGCGTTCAATTTTTTTTAAAAACATTTCTTACAGAAACATCAGATCCTACCAAATAATTATCATATTCCCTGTGAAATCCGAAACCATGGCCGGTAATACTTCTGGTTTGGTATTCCTTCTCCTGTTGGTCACTGCTGGCCGATTATGGTGAGCGGGTGCACTTCAGGCAATCCCCCTGTCGTAACGGTATCTCCCACCCAGACTCCTGTTCCTGTGGTGACAACTGCTCCTGCTCCGGCACAAAGCTGCATCACTGACGATGACTGTGTACCTGCCCAATGCTGTCATCCCACGAGCTGTACCAACAAGGCAAACAAGGGAGTATGCAACCTGATGTGCACGATGAGCTGCGAGGGACCGATCGATTGTGGTGCCGGCAGCTGCGGTTGTGTGAACGGGAAATGCAGTGTGGTTCCATCGGCAATCACCCCTTACAATGGTTACAAAACTACCGTAATCATACTTCAGCGTGAAACCTTTATCAGCGATGAACGTGACGACTCTACATGGTATTATCTGCATATATTACGTTTCCAGTGATTATGGTTGCAGGGAGTATCCTGTTCCTCTGTCTCATCGGTACTGCAGTGCTCGGGTCCATGATACTGAAGGGGAAAGGTAATATACCGTTTTCATGGCACGTGAATCTCGCCCGGCTGACTATCGTAATTGCGCTCATTCACGGTTTTCTTGCGATGGCGTGGTTCTTTGGATGGTAGGAACCTTGTATCACGCGTTTGCCGGAGGGCTGATGGAATGAAAATTCATGTGGTGATGATTGCACTGGTCATCATGCTGGTCTTTTTCTCCGGGTGTCTTAGCAGTCCTGTAGTGCATGACCGTGCACAGGGAGACCTGCATGCCCATTATGAGTATACTGAAGGATGGTCGATCGGGCAGGGGTGTTATGAACGGGTGAAAGAGTATGTTTATTATAAGGGAAATAAGTCGGCTGATGCGGTGCATTTGCATTTCAATCTGGTGAATAGTGGATCCGGAACGATCCGGGATTCGCGGTCCCTCTTTGCAGGTTCTTTGGGTAAATGAGAGAACCGGAACTTTGAGACGGTTCTTGATGGGGAATGCACACAGGAGTACCGGATTGATATTATTTTTGGGTAATGATCCCCTTGCTTTTTCCATCGTTCAAAATAATTGCATCATTTATATTGATTATCCTTATAATCTGAATAAATCCCCCGTTCTGATCATACCTTTCCAGTTATGAGCCACCAACATTCTGCTGCGTGAATCCCGTTTTCCTGTTCTTTTGAGCTGAACATTTCTGCAATTTATTAATAGTTTCAAAAGGACTAATTTAATGCAGTGATACTATGGAAATCATCCCTGGATTACACCAGGTCGATGGTGTCAACGGGAATTGTTATGTGTTGGTTCGGGACAAACTTATCCTGATCGATACAGGGCTACCCCGTAATCATGTTAAAATTCTTGCATATATCCAGTCAGTCCTCAAACGGGATCCGCAGGAAATTCAGACAATTGTTCTCACCCACCATCATGTCGACCATAGTGGCACCATTCCTGAACTTAAAAAGGTAAGTGGTGCACAGGTTGCGGTTCACCAGGATGACGTAGAGTTTCTGACCGGGAAAAAGTCACTGCCGGAGCCTGGAGGAGTCATAGGATTATTATTAAAATTTCTCTACACTTTTTACCCTTTCACCCCAATTGAACCGGATATTATTCTTAACGAAGGTGACATTATTGCCGGATTACACTGTATCCATACACCTGGGCATACACCTGGTAGCATATACCTGGTTGATCACGAAGCACCGGTCGCTTTTGTTGGAGATACCTTCATCATGAAAGGAGCCACTATCAGCGGTCCCCCCGTTGGTGTGACAATGAATATGCCTCAGGCACTCGAATCGGTGAAAAAAATTGCACTGCTGGATTTTGACATCATGCTATGTGGGCATGGTGAACCGCTCATTCCTGATGCCTCAAGCAAGGTTGCAGCGTTTTGCAAGTCGTTGAAATAATTATTAGAGTTATAACCATCATCTATTTACAGAATAATGATAATTTTCAATATATGGTAACATCCCGCAAATGAGGTATCCTATGGCGGAAAAGAACCAGCATTTCTTCCAAAACCTTCTCGGCATCTTTGCAGTTCTGGTCATGGTAACCGCACTTGTCGTCATTGCCGGGTGTCTTTTTCAGGCTCCTGAAAAAACTCCCGCTATCCCATCAGCGTGTTCCACTGATGCCGGCGTCTGCACCTCTTCCGATCACCCATTCTGTCAGGATAGAAGCCGCTCCCCAGATGTACACCCCTCTCATGTCCTCAACACCCGGAATCGGGCTTACCCCGAACATCAGCGGGTTCAACCCTGAGGATGCAGAGTTTACCTGGAACGCATCCTACGGGTATTTTTTAAACTGGAACCCTCCGAATTATACGGTCAGCAGGCTTTCAGAACCCGTTGTTAATCATGGAGAAAAGGTCTACTGGTCGTTTATTGATATTCCAGCATCGACCAGCGATCCGGTCACCATCTCGGTCACTGCACGGGATATCCCGTCAGGGCAGATAAGGGGACTCCCGGCTTACTCTTGGCTGGGAAGGGAATTACACGGTGAGGGTTCAGAAAATCGAGTGATGCCGGACTCGTGGTGCGTTTAAGGGATCATGACACTCCTTTTGTCTCTTTCCTTACTTTTCCGACTTTGCTTTTTAGTTTGATTTTTTTTAAAAAATGGGTGGTTCCGTGTCTATCCCCTGGCTATGATTGACAGGTGATGACACGTGCCTGACGGTGTGAAAATTTCGGGATTCTCTCCTTTACCCCAGAGATGCAATGCACTGGTGCCTCGCCAATATTTATTATCCGTTATTTTATTGGTGATATCATGGTAATATTATGGCAGTACTTGCCATTTTATAGCCATTTTTATAAAATTCTTCATATATTCCTGTCAAAACGACACGATTATCATAGTTATTGTAAAATGTTTGTACGTTTGATTAAAAAGTATATATATAAGGAGATTTGGTTTAATTGGAGCGTAAGGATGTCTACATAATTATTGCATTGATCTTCTTCTCGTTGATGATTGTTCCGGTTGACAGCGATCGGACCCCCCCCACAGCCCACTTTACTGAAAATGTCACTTCAGGAACGGTTCCACTTGCGGTTCAGTTCACTGACACGTCAACCGGTTCTCCAACGATTTGGAACTGGTCTTTCGGGGATAATACATTTTCTGATGAACAGAATCCTGTTCATATTTTCAACAACCCAGGCACCTTCACCATCTCATTGAATGCAACAAATGAAAATGGTTTTAATATCACTACAAAGGATGATTATATTTTAGTATCTTCTGCATCTCTCTCATCCTGTTGCCGACTTTTCCGGCACCCCCGACGGGTGTAACTCCCTTGACCGTCTCCTTTACAGATAATTCCATGAATACCCCGACATCCTGGCAATGGTTGTTCAATGACGGGTCGGAAGAGAATAATACGGTCCAGCACCCGGTGCATACTTTACGAATCCCGGGACCTATACGGTCGAACTGAATGCAACAAACGATGCCGGCTCCAGTACCTTCACGCTTAACAATTACATCACAGTCATTGAAAGCCTGTTAGCACCGGTGACAGACTTTTCCGGCACTCCCCGAACCGGTGTCAGCTCCCCTGACCGTTTCCTTTACGGACAATTCCACAAATTCCCCGACATCCTGGCAATGGGTGTTCAATGACGGGTCAGAAGAGAATGATACCGTTCAGAACCCGGTGCATACTTTCACGAATCCCGGGACCTATACGGTCGAACTGAATGCAACAAACGATGCCGGTTCCAATACCCTCACGCTTGACAATTATATTACTGTTATTGAAAGCCTGTTAGCACCGGTAGCAGACTTTTCCGGTACTCCCCGGACCGGTGCAGCTCCGCTGACTGTTACCTTCACGGACAATTCAACCGATTCACCAACGTCAATGGAATGGATTTCAATGACGGGTCAGAAGAGAATGCCACCGTTCAGAACCCTGTCCATACGTTCATTGATTCCGGTACCTATACCGTTTCTCTGACTGCAACAAATGATGGTGGAAGCAATACAACAACGCAGGAAAATTATATCACCGTCACTGATTCTCCGATTAGCCCCATCCCTATCACAGGAACCGCGACTATCTCATCCCCTGGAAGTTATGCCCTGCTAGCCGATATTGTCAATGCTCCGTTTACTGATCCCTGGAATGGCATTACTATCACCTCATCAGATGTCTGGCTGGATGGAATGGGTCATACCATCGATGGTGTTGATCCGAATGTTGTCTATACGAACGGAATTATCGCTGCTTCATCAGGGGAATTACTCAATAATATTACTCTGAGAAACCTCACCCTGAAAGGGAGATCTCATGGTATTTTTTTCAGGAATGTCAGTAATTCCCGAATCAGTGACTGCATCATTGTCCAGAATGGCCAAGACGGGATTCGTCTTGAGGGGAGCAACCATATCACCATTATCGATAATGAGATTTCCGGTTCAACGTTACGTGGCATTTCCCTGACGAATTCAGATGAAAATAGTATTGAAGATACCACGTTTTCCGAAAATAGTATTGGTGTTTATCTGAAAAATGCAGCGAGGAATGAAATTTTTGATTGCACAATTGAGGGAAATACAAATTCAGGATTCTATCTTAATTATTCAACTCAGAACAGTATTTTTAACAATTATCTGAATAATCCCGTGAATGTAAATATTATTGTACCCCCAGATCTACCTAATCTGTGGAATCCCCAGAAAACTGCCGGGACCAATATCATTGGTGGTTCCTACCTTGGCGGCAACTATTGGGCGCAGCCCGATGGTCAGGGTTTCTCCCAGATCAACCCGGATACCGATGGTGATGGGATTTCCGAAGCTGAATTTATTCTGACGGCAGAAAATAGTGACCATTTGCCGTTGACAAATAATTTATCCGCTCCTTCAGAACCTGTTGCCTCCTTCGACGCACTCCAACCTCGGGAATTAACCCGCTTAAAGTCGTTTTCACCGATACATCAACAGGAGAAGGAATTTCCTCCAGTGAATGGCACTACAAACTCAACTCCGACAGCTCGTGGATTCCGTTAATTCTGGATGGAGAATCATCGTTTATATTTTCAAATGCGGGTACCTATGATGTCAAACTCACCATAGCAGGAACCGGAGGATCTGATGATGAAGTTAAAATTGATTTCATTTCAGTTGTTAATGACCCGAGTGCCATAATCTCTACCGGGGGATCGTGTTTCATCGGGGAATCGGGATTGGATATATCAGAACCGTTCCCACACCAGGCAGCCTGATTGGCTGGT
Source organism: uncultured Actinomycetes bacterium (assembly GCA_963702555.1). GTDB lineage: Bacteria > Actinomycetota > Acidimicrobiia > Acidimicrobiales > Acidimicrobilacustridaceae > CAMFLJ01. Next base: position 7,745 of record CAVPCW010000014.1, on the reverse strand, counting down.
GGCCATCAGGATCTGATATTCACACTATTGCACCTACAATAACCATCATTATCGATAATCCCCATAATTTTTTTGTAGATCCAGCGGTTTTTGTTGGTTATACGGGCAGCTGGTATGTTTATCCTGATTTAACGCCGGCATTTTCGGTAATTGACCCTCAGCTCGACCTTGGGATTGAAGATGTAACCCGTGGAACCGATGTTACCGATGGATCGATACACCGGGGAGACGAATTAGGATTCCGCATTGACAGCAATCTTTTTGGTGGTGAGCCGGGGACTCCGATAACAATCAAGGTCGTGGGGACCTGATGGAACTATCTCGACTATATTGGTGAATAAGACCGGATATGGTCCAAATCTTGATGGGATCCTGGTGTCTTCCCAGCCGTTCCACACCGGCGCTATCTGGGACAGCCTCAACGGGATCTATTCCCCGGGAGAGTATACTGTCAGGGCTGAATGTAACCTGAACGGGATGAAGGATAATTACAAAAATAATGGAGAAGACTTTGTTGGAAAAACTGTCTCTCAAAACTATACCGTTACCATCGATGAGTTATCCGAACCTATTGCCGAATTCACTGCCATCCCAAATTCAGGAACACCACCTCTTTTTGTACAATTCACTGATACATCAGCAGGTTCACCGACCAACTGGGACTGGAATTTTGGAGATGGAAATATTTCGGACGAACAAAATCCGTCTCATATGTATTATGTTGCAGGAACCTACGATGTTTCCCTGAATGCAACAAATTCTGCTGGCAGCAACACAACGAGTAAACTGAATTACATCACCGTATCGGATATAAATGGAACAATTTTTGATATATTTGAAAAATTCCCCAGAAATTCGCAAGGGGAAAACGGAATCTACTTACAGTATCTTGAAAATGGCGTGTATACCAACCTGCCAAATTTCGCAGATTACCATTTCGCGATTTTCACAGGAACGTGGTGGGTTCCTTCAATTGCTGATGCATATAAACTGGGTGGCGGTTATCCTGGTTATCCTCCGCAGGGAATCAATGCCCACCCGACTGCTATAAATCAGGTTGGTCTTGAAGCAGACACGATAATTCGAATTACAGTACCGGCTAAGGTGGAATTGTCCAGGTTAATGGTTCAGCAGGGGAGGATATGGGAAATGCCGGTTTTATATCTTCAAAGGAGAGGAAAATTACAACGACCCCCTCTGGTCCTCATGGGGCGGTGGTATTTTCAATTTGACTGTTCCCTATTCGAGCGGAGAACAACTTATTTTTTGCTCAGGATTCGGTGGCGACGATGTAAATGACTGGGCATACTGGAGCAGTATCCAGTTGTTCACCTCCGATGAAGCACCTCTTGTTGCCAACTTTACTGTAAACGTTACATCCGGCACTGCTCCGCTCGCGGTGCAGTTCACCGACATTTCAACTGGCTCACCGACTGAGTGGACCTGGGACTTCGGTGACGGATCCATAGAAAATAATTCCGTCCAGAACCCGGTCCATACTTTTACCGGATCAGTATCTATACTGTCATACTGAATGCAACAAACGAAAACGGCTCTGACATTGCCACGAAGACTGGTTTTATCATAGTCACTACCTCATCTCCATCCCCAACAATAACAGGCACAGTCATACACGATCTTAATCATGATGGAATATTAGAATCAGGTGAGCCGGGACTGGAAGGATGGACTGTCTATCTCGATATTGATGATGATAATGAATACGACATTGCAGAACCCTCAGACCTGTCAGATATCCATGGAAATTATTCTTTCTCGGTTGAACCTGGTACCTATGTGGTTCGGGAAATCCTGCAGGATACATGGGGACAGACTTCCCCTGCAAATCCGTCTGAGTATACCATTGTTGCGTCAGCGGGACAGACGTATAGCAATAATAATTTTGGCAATTACCAGTATGAAGCAGGTGATTTCAATGTTTATTCCTGCCGTGTCCTGGATTCACCCGGCACCTATACGCTCCAGAATGACATCCTGAACAGCGACCAGGAGGTCTGTATTGACATAACCTCCAGAAATGTCATTTTTGACGGGAACGATCACACTATTTCTGGTATCTTCAACGTCGCTGAATGGCCTCAGCATGAGACAGGTGATCCCGATGTTATCATTGATGATCCACTGATTGAACTATTCTTCGAGGAGATGTATGGTATTCCTGTTTCTCTGAGTATTCGTCCTCCTTACGGCATCATGGTGCATGATCTATCACCAGATCCCTCTGAAGGAATTGTAGGAGTGAAAAACATTCATCTTGCGTCGTGGGAGGCAGGGATCTTTTACCAGGATACCTCCTTTGACCCGGATGCAGAAGGATTCGTTGAGAATATCACTATTGACGCATCATTAGCTGGCATCCTGTTGGATTCCTCACAAGGTCTAGTGTTGAACGCAAATACTCTTGGCTATGATTCTCCTGATATGATAGGCATTGCCCTCAATTCCTCCTCCAACAACAGACTTGAAAACAACGATATAACAAATGCCCTTGCCGGAATTGGATTGTTTTTGTCTGACGATAATTCTCTTGCCGGGAATATTCTTACAGATAACATGATGGGAGGGATCGGATTCACTTCTTCATCGTATAATACAATCAATACGAATACGGTGACCGGCTTGTTAATCGGGGGGATCAGTCTTGTCAATTCAAAAAGTAATACTCTTCATGATAATATTCTCACCAATAACGGTCACGGTGGATTACTATTAGGGACTATACATCTTGCCTCCTCCCCTGACAATGAACTTTCCAATAATAACCTGAACAATAATGGTGTGGGTATTTTTGTTGATTCCGGATATCTGTCCCTGCTGCTCTCCGAGATTGGCGGGGAACAAAATTTCAGTGATTACTTTACCCAATCCTCCTCTTTGAATACTTTCTCTCACAATACAGTAAATGAAAATGATATCGGTATAGTCCTCTTCGCAAGCGATTCAAATGAATTCCATGAAAACATTATTAACCTGAACTACGGCGATGCTCTTGCTATCGTCAATACAAGCAATACTTCCTTCATAAGTAATACTCTCAATGAAAACAGCGGGGGTATTCATCTTGCAAACTCTTCAGGAAATAGATTCAATAATAACGCTTTTAACAATGGCAACAATTTTTTTGTTGAGGAAGGATATCCATCAGAAAATTCATGGAACTCGACAAAAACCAGCGGGACCAATATCATTGACGGTTCCTACCTTGGCGGGAACTACTGGGCGCAACCTGATGGTCAGGGTTTCTCCCAGATCAATCCGGATACCGATGGTGATGGGATTTCCAATGCTGAGTATACCCTGGCGCGGGAAATGTCGACAGGTTACCCGTTGACAAATAATTCTCACTCCAACATCGCCCGTTGCCAACTTCACCGCAAACGTCACTTCCGGCATAGCACCACTCTACCGTGCAATTCACTGATACCTCAACCGGTTCCCCGACATCGTGGAACTGGGATTTCGGTGATGGTGCTACCTCAGCTTTCCAGAATCCCTCCCATAATTATACTGCTGCCGGTACTTACATGGTCACCCTGAATGCGACAAACACAGCGGGATCTGACTGGGAGAACAAGACAGATCTTATATTACCGTAACATCTCTGGACCCTGTTGTGCTCCTTCACCTGGATGAAGGGACGGGACTGGTTGCAGTGGATGCAACAGGCAATGGTCAGGATGGGATCATTCATGATGCTCTCTGGACATCAGGCATCTCTGGCTATGCATTATCGTTCGATGGTTTCGGCGATTATGTGGATGCTGATCTGAATAACGGCATTACGGGTGATCTGACAGTATCCCTCTGGATGAAATCGAAAAACCTGACCGGCTACCAGCCGCGGATTCTCGATCTTGGCACTCCCAGTTCCATCGGACTGCAGCTCTGCATGTTCACCGATGGAAGGCTGCTTATTGACAACAGCGGGGGACCATCAGATGAAGTCTTTACAACTGATACGTTCAATGATGGGATCTGGCATCATATTGCAGGGGTCAGGAGGGGAACTACCTATGATCTATATGTTGATGGTCAATTCCAGTCTACTGCATCAGGCAGCATTCCGACTTACAACAGGATCTTCCTTGGCAAGCGGGCTGCAGTTTCCGATGAATACTTTAACGGGTCGATCGATGAAGTAGCGATCTACCCGAGAGCACTCTCTGCAGATGAGATCCTCGCTCACTATCAGGTCCATGAAGGAAATATTACCCATGCACCAGTATCCAGCTTCGCTGCCAACGTAACATCAGGAACAGCTCCACTCACAGTCCAATTCACCGATACTTCGACCAACACTCCAACTTCCTGGCTGTGGTCGTTTGGTGACGGCACAACGTCATTTGATCCTTCTCCGACTCATACGTACGCAGTTGCAGGAACGTATTTAGTCACGCTGATAGTCACCAACGCAGCCGGTCCAGTGTCCCGGGAACAGCTACGGTCACGGTAGCCGAATTGCCGGTAGATTGGTTTACCCCGGGCGTTCTGGTAGGATTGACTATAGGGTTCATTGACGGATCGACTGGCACTCTGCCTTTGACCTATGCCTGGGACTTCGGAGACGGTACAACGTCATTGATCTATCTCCGACTCATACATACGCAGTTGCAGGGGAGGGATAAAAAGAACGTATCTAGTCACGCTGATCGTCACCAACGTAGCCGCTCCAAGTGCACCGGCAACAGCCACGGTTACGGTAGCCGAATTGCCGGTAGTAGGGTTTACCCGGACTCCCCGTAGGACTGACTATCTCGTTCATTGACGGATCGACTGGCACTCCGCCTTTCACCTATGCGTTGGACTTCGAGACGGTACAACGTCATTTGATCCATCTCCGACTCATACATACGCAGTTGCAGGAACGTATCTTGTCACGCTGATAGTCACCAACACAGCCTGCTCCAGAGTGCCCCGGTAACAGCAACGGTACGGTCCGCAATTACCGGTAGGTCTTTACCCCGGCTGTCCCGATCGGATTGACTGTTGGCTTCACTTGACAATCGACCGGGACGCCACCGCTTACCTTCGCCTGGGACTTTGGAGACGGTACAACGTCATTTGATCCATCTCCGACTGATACATACGCAGTTGCAGGAACGTACCTTGTTACACTGATAGTCACCAACACAGCCTGTTGAAGTGCACCGGAACTTACACGGTCACAGTAGTTGAATTCCGGTAGGCTGGGTTTACCCCAGGTTTGCGGCAAGGATCGACCATCTCGTTCATTGACGGATCGACCGTGCACCGCCATTAACATATGCGTGGGACTTCGGAGACGGACAACGGGGTTCAGCTGATGCAACTCCGACTCATACATACGCAGTTGCAGGAACGTATCTTGTCACACTGATAGTCACCAACACAGCCCTGCCCGAGTGCCCCGGGAACTGCGACGGCTACAGTAGCCGAATTACCGGTAGCGGCGTTTACCCCTGGTGTCCCGATCGGATCTGCACTGTTCGCTTCATTGACAATCGACCGGGACGCCACCGTTTACCTTTGCCTGGGACTTTGGAGACGGTACACGTATTTGATCCATCTCCGACTGATACATACGCAGTTGCAGGAACGTATCTTGTCACACTCGATAGTCACGAAGATAGCCGGTCAAGCGCCCCGTAATACTTACGGTTACGGTAACCTGAATTGCCGGTAGCGCGTTTACCCCTGGTGTTCCGGCCGGCCTTGACCATCTCGTTCATTGACGGATCGACCGGGACTCCACCTTTCACCTATGCCTGGGACTTCGGAGACGGTAACGGGTTCAGCTGAGCGCATCTCCGACTCATACGTACGCAGTTGCAGGAACGTGATATCTTGTCACGCTGATAGTCACCAACCAGCCTGCTGAAGTGTTCCGGGAGCAGCCACGGTCACAGTTGAATTACCGGTAGTTGGGTTTACCCCGGGGCGTCCCGATCGGATCTGACCATTGGTTCTACTTCACAATCGACCGGGACGCCACCGCTTACCTTCGCCTGGGACTTCGGAAACGGTACGGGTTCAGCAGAAGCATCTCCGACTCACACATACGCAGTTGCAGGAACGTATCTAGTTACGCTGATAGTCACCAACGCAGCCGGTCCCGAGTGTACCTGGTAGCAGCAACGGTTACCACAGACTTAATTACCGGTACTGGTTTACCCCGCGTTCCGGCCTGGATCCGACCATCTCGTTCATTGACCGGATCGACCGGCAACTCCGCCATGGCGGGGGGGGGAGGGGGGAGCTCACCTACGCCTGGGACTTCGGAGACGGCACAACGTCAGTTGATCCATCTCCCGACTCACACTGTACGCAGTTGCAGGAACGTATCTCGTCACGCTGATAGTCAACCAACACAGCCTCTGCCCGAGTGCCCCTGGAACTGCAACGGTCACAATAGCTGCATTACCGGTAGTGGTTTACCCCGGGTTATCCCGACTTGGTTCCACCATTCGTTCACTTCACAATCGACCGGGACGCCGCCGTTTACCTTTGCCTGGGACTTCGGAAACGGGACAAGTTGCAGCTGATCATCCCCGAACTCACACATCACGCCGTTGCAGGAACGTATCTAGTTACGCTGATAGTCACCAACACAGCCGGGCCCCGTTTTGGCAGCAGCACGGTCACGGTAGCCGAATTGCCGGTAGCAGCGTTTACCCCTGGCGTCCGGGTAGGATCGACCATTGGTTCATTCCACAATCGACCGGGACGCCGCCGTTTACCTACGCCTGGGACTTCGGAGACGGTACGGGTTCAGCTGATCCATCTCCGACGCATATATACGCCGTTGCAGGAACGTATCTCGTCACGCTGATAGTCACCGACACATAGCCTGCCCGAGTGCCCCGGCAATTGCAACGGTCACAGTAGCCGAATTGCCGGGTAGCAGCGTTTACCCCGGGCGTCCTGATCGGATCTGACCATTCGCTTCATTGACAATCGACCGGGACGCCGCCGTTTACCTTTGCCTGGGACTTCGGGACTGTACAACGTCAGTTGATCCATCTCCGACTCATACATACGCAGTTGCAGGAACGTATCTAGTTACGCTGATAGTCACCAACACAGCCGGTCCCGAGTGCCCCGGCAACAGTCACGGTACAGCAGTGAATTACCGGTTGCAGCGTTTACCCCTGGCGTTCCGATAGGATCGACCGTATCGTTCATTGACGGATCGACCGGCACTTTACCTCTCACCTACGCCTGGGACTTCGGAGAGGCACAACGTCAGTTGATCCATCTCCGACTCACCTACGCCGTTGCAGGAACGTATCTCGTCACGCTGATAGTCACCAACATAGCGGCCGAAGTGCCCCGGGCAACAACTACGGTTACAGACGATGTAATACCGGTAGCAGCGTTTACCCCTGGCGTTCCGATAGGATCTACCTTCTCGTTCATTGACGGATCGACCGGCACTTTGCCTTTCACCTATGCCTGGGACTTCGGAGACGGCACAACGTCAGTTGATTCATCTCCGACTCACACTTACGCCGTTGCAGGAACGTATCTCGTCACGCTGATAGTCACCAACACAGCCGGTCCGAGTGCCCCGTAAATATGACGGTTATGGTAGCCGAATTGCCGGTAGTTGCGTTTACCCCTGGCGTTCCGACAGGATTGACCGTCTCGTTCATTGACGGATCGACTGGCACTCTACCTCTCACCTACGCCTGGGACTTCGGAGACGGTACGGGTTCAGCAGAAGCAGCTCCACTCACACGTACGCC
>CAVPCW010000013.1:0-474266 GCA_963702555.1 uncultured Actinomycetes bacterium | reverse complement strand
CACCCGTGAGTGCGTCATGGGCGAGCTGGCCAAGATCACCAGCTGGACCGGCGGTGGCATGCATCGGAGGGCAACCCGGCCGAGAACCTGCCCGCCACGTGCGGCATGGTGATGAAGCTGACCGGCACGAGCTTCGAGCGGGTGTACCCGGAGGAGCCGGGCACGCTCGACTGCAGCCCCGACTTCGTGCAGCCGGTCACCGGCCCGCTGCTCGAACGGGCGAACCTCGACGCCAACCGGCAGTCACAGCTCCAGTAGGGACGTCACACCCCGACAGTGGGGCCGGCTCCGGCCGGCCCCACGCCCGGGGGTGGTCAGTCGTCGAACGACCAGGGGCCGTTGCCCCCGATGCGCTCGACCTCGATCATCACGGTCACGGCGGTGGCCGACCGGCTGAGGTTGAGCTGGTGGTCGGCCCGGCCGACGTAGGTGCGGCACAGCTCGTCGCAGAGCTCCTTGTCGGCGGAGCCGTCGAGCACCCGGGCCGTGCCGTAGACGAGCAGGTGCTGCTGGGTGCCGGTGAGGTTCCGGGCCTCGTCCTCGATCGAGAGCACGACGTCGGGCTCGCGTCGGATGTTGCGCACCTTGGCGGTGGAGCCCTCGGCGCAGAAGAAGACCTGGTCGCCGCGCACCCCGCACCACACGACCGAGACCTGCGGGCTGCCGTCCCGGTTCCGGGTGACCACGTGGGCCAGCGCGTTCGAGCCGAGGAGCGCTTCGGCAGGGGCCGGGATGGATCGGAGCACCGTCATGGGTCACCTCCTGTATGTGGTGACGACCAGGGTGCACCCTCGACGCCGCCTTGGGAAGGGCTGCGCCTCGTGAATCCGTGCACGAGAAGGGCCCGGCCGCACACGGCCGGGCCCCTCGTCGGTTGCTGATGGTTCGTGGTGCGGGTGGCCGGCCTAGAGGTCGGCGGGGCGCAGCACGAAGGCGATGCCGTGGGCGATGCCGTTGCTCGCCTGGATGTCGAGCTTGCCGGGGATCAGGAACGGATCGACGTCGTTGCGGTCGTTGTCCGCCAGGATCGCGGAGCCGAAGATGCGGACCGGGGTCACCTTGATCGTGGTGGGATCGCCGGCCGGGGTCTTCAGCAGGGTGGTCAGCGGGGTGCCACGGGGGACGCTCAGGGCCGTCTTCGAGTCGATGTCGGCGCCCGGGATCACGTGGTACTTCACGACGTCCTCGAGGGTGGAGGTCGGCAGCGCCGTCACCAGCGCGGTGGCGACGGAGGTCTCGCTGGCGAACCAGTAGCGGAAGCCGAGCAGGTCGGCGGCCAGGGCCTGGAAGGCCCGGTCGTTCGGGAGGAACACGGTGAGCTTCACCGGGCTGTTGGGGTCGGCCGCGAGCAGGAGCGGGCTCTTCGGGTTCTCGGCAACGATCTTGTCGACGACCGCGTCGATGATGTCGAAGTCGTACCAGTTGCGGTCGAAACCGCCGCCCTGGGCGTCGAGGATCTGCTTCAGGGTGGGGGCAGAGGGGCTGCTGGCCCCCGCGGGTGCGGCGAACGCCATGCTGCCGGCCATGGCGAGGGCGGCGACGCCGCCGGCGACGATCTTGCGGATGCGCATCGTGGAACTCCCTTAGACGGTGGTGGTGGCGCTGCCGTCCGGCCCGCCACCCTCCTTCCGTCACCGATGCACGAAGTGGATTACTGCTAATTGAGAAATCTGGCCGGAAACGCTCCGGGACCGGATGGCGTCAGTCGAGCGACGGGGTGCGGGTGTCGCGGCCCGAGCGCAGCACGGCGCCCGGGCGATCGGCGGTGATCTCGCCGTCGGCGACGATCGCCCTGCCGTTGACGACGACGTGCTCGATGCCGCTCGAGCCGGCGTAGAGCCGGGCGGCGCCACCGGGGAGGTCCGTGCGCAGCGAGGCGGCGTCGGTGTCGATGGTGGCGGGGTCGAAGACGACGATGTCGGCGTGGTGGCCGACCTCGAGGCGCCCTCGGTCGACGAGGCCGTAGAGCTGGGCCGGCACGTCGGTGATCATGTGGACGGCCTCCTCGAGCGGCAGCAGACCCTTCTCCCGGACGGCCTCGCCGAGCAGCACGGTGGAGTAGTTGAAGGTGGCCAGCATGTCGAGGTGGGCGCCGGCGTCGGAGGCGCCGATGACGGCCCGGCCGTCGCGCCACACGTCGAGGCGGAGCTTCCACTCCTCGTCCGTCGAGCTCGGCGCGTCGGGGCCGAAGCTGGTGAGCAGGTCGTCGGAGAGGGAGATGTCGCACAGCACGTCGAAGGGGTCGCGGCCCTGCTCGGTGGCGATCTCGCCGATGGTGCGCCCGACGTACTGGCGGTTCCCCGGCTGCACGACGTCGAAGATGCGCTTGGTGGTCCAGTCGGCCAGCCCGACCATGGGCCCGGGCGACTTGGCCTGCTCGTCGAGCTTCTTGCGGGCGGCCGGGTCGGCGAGGATCGCCGCCTTCTCGGCCTTGGGCAGCGTCATCACGTGCTCCCAGCCGGGCAGGGCGTCGAGCACGAAGCCGGCGGCGAACGACAGGCGGATGCCGAACGGCTTGGGGATGGTGAGGGCGATGACCTTGCCGCCCTTGGCCCGGGCGACGTCACCGGCGGACAGCTGGTTCTCGATGTTCGGCGCGCTCAGCGCGTTGATCACGAGGATGTTCCAGTTGAGGGGGCGCTGGGCGGCGGCCGACATGTCGGCCATCAGCTCCTTGGCCCACGGCTCGAACGGCCCGACCATCGGCAGGAACTCGAGCGACGTGCCCTCGTGCTCGCCGGCGACGCGGCACAGCTCGACGAGCTCCTGCTCGGTGGCGTAGCGGGACGGCACCATCTGGCCGTCGGCGTCGTTGTGGGTGCGGGCCCACGACGACGAGAAGCCGATGCCGCCGGCCTCGAGGCCGTCGTGGAGGAGCCGGCCCATGGCCGTGACCTCGTCGTCGGTGGCGGCACGCTGGTTGGCGTCGCCCCCCATCACGATCCGGCGGATCGCGGAGTGGCCCACCATCATCCCGACGTTCACACCGACCCGGCCCTCGAGCGCGTCGAGGTACTCGGCGGTGGTGCGCCACGACCACGGCACGCCGTCGCGCAGCGACTCGAGGGGCATGCCCTCGACCCGGGCGAGCATGCGCATGAGGTAGTCGCCGTCGGACGGGTCGTCGGACAGCGGGGCGATGGTGAAGCCGCAGTTGCCGGCGAGCACGGTGGTGACGCCGTGCAGGGGCGACGGGGTGAGGGCGCCGTCCCAGAAGATCTGCGCGTCGAAGTGGGTGTGCACGTCGACGAAGCCGGGGGCGACGACCCTGCCGGTGGCGTCGATGGTGCGGGCGGCCTCGCCGTCGACCTGGCCGATGGCGACGATGCGCCCGTCCTTCACGCCGACGTCGGCGCGGCGGCGGGCCGCACCGGTGCCGTCGACGACGTCGCCGCCGCGGATGATCAGATCGAGCACGGGAGCTCCCCCTCGTCGTGGATGACCCCGACATGGTGGCACCCCCGGGCGGAGGTGACCGAAGGCACGGCCGCGCCGCGGATGCGACGATGGCGCCATGACCGCGACACCCGACGGAAACAGCCTGCTCGACCCCGGCCTCACCGCCATGCTCAGCGCCTTCTCGCTGCCCGACATCACCGGACCCGAGATCCTCGCCGGGATCCGCACCGGCATGACCCAGACCATCACGGCGATGGGCTCCACCGACGCCGTCGAGCGCACCGACCACCTCGTCCCCGGCGACCACCCGGTGCCGGTGCGGGTCCACCGTCCCCGCGGCGTCGAGGGCCCCCTGCCCTGCGTCTACGCCATCCACGGCGGCGGCATGATCCTCGGCACCTACGACATGGACGACAGCACCTTCGAGGCCTGGTGCCAGGAGCTCGGGGTGATGGGCGTGTCGGTCGAGTACCGGCTCGCCCCCGAGCACCCGTTCCCCACGCCGCTCGACGACTGCGAGCGGGGGCTGCTGTGGGCGGTCGAGCACGCCGACGAGCTCGGCATCGACCTCGACCGCCTCGGCGTCTTCGGCATCAGCGCCGGCGCCGGGCTGGCGGCCGGCCTCGCCATCCGGGTGCGCGACAAAGGCGGTCCGACCCTGGCGTTCCAGCTGCTCGAGACCCCGATGCTCGACGACCGGCAGATCACCGTGTCGTCGACCACCGACGACCTCCTGATCTGGTCGACCGCGTCGAACACCTTCGGCTGGCGGTCCTACCTGGGTGAGCTCTACGGCGGTGACGTGCCCGCCGAGGCGGCGCCGGCGCGCGTGGCCGACCCCACCGGGCTGCCGCCCACGTTCCTCTCGGTGGGCACCGCCGACGGCTTCCGCGACGAGACGCTCGCTCACGCGCAGCGCCTCGCCGCGGCCGGGGTGCCGACCGAGCTGCACATGTACCCGGGGCTGCCCCACGGGTTCCAGGCCTTCGTCGACCACCCGGTCGTGCAGAACGCAGCGGCCGACCGGCGCGACTGGCTACGGCGCCAGATCGCGGACTGACAGGTAGTTGGCAATGTGAACTAGTCTCCCGTCGTGGTCGCCGATCCGGAGGCGGCCGGGCCAGGGGGCTGACATGGACAAGCGTCTACAGGACCGCGTCGCGGTGATCACGGGGGCCGGCGACGGCATCGGCCACGGCATCGCCCGTCGCTACGCCCAGGAGGGTGCCCGGGTCGTGGTCGCCGAGATCAACGACGACAACGGCGCCGCGGTGGCCGAGGAGCTCACCCGCGACTTCGGCACCGAGGCCCTGTTCCTCCACACCGACGCCACCCAGCAGGCCGACAACGAGGCGGCCGTCGCCGCCGCCGTCGACCGTTGGGGCCGCCTCGACATCCTCGTGAACAACGCGTGGGGCGGTGACCAGGCCGGGCTCAAGCGGGTCGACAAGATGCCCGACTCGGCGATGGAGCACGCCTGGCTCATGAACGTGATGGGACCGTTCTGGGCGATGAAGGCCGCGTTCCCGCACATGCGCGCCGCCGGCTGGGGCCGCGTCGTCAACATCTGCTCGCTCAACGGCGTCAACGCCCACATGGGGTCGGTGCACTACAACTCCACCAAGGAGGCGCTGCGCACGCTCACCCGCACCGCGGCGCGCGAGTGGGCCGGCTTCGGCATCACCGCCAACGTGATCTGCCCGGGGGCCAAGACCACCTCGTTCCGCATGTTCGAGGAGATGGCCCCGGAGATGGCACGCGAGTCGGAGGCGGCCAACCCCATGGGCCACCTGGGCGACCCGGAGACCGAGATCGCGCCCATCGCCTTCTTCCTGGCCAGTGAGGACTCCTGCTACCTCACGGGCAACACCCTCTTCGCCGACGGTGGCAGCCACATCAACGGCGCGGTCTGGGTGCCGGACCTGGGTGACTGACCCGCGCAACCGGCCGCCCGATGGTGCGTCGGCCGGTTGGTCCCCCTAACATGTGACACAAGCGCCCCGATGGGCGCCGATTCCGTCACACGCGGGGAGACACGATGTACAACGCGGAAGAGATCACGAACGAGCTCGGCTACCAGCCGTTCGACGCCGACAACCACTACTACGAGGCCGAGGACGCGTTCACCCGCCACCTCGACCCGAAGCTCGGGCCGCGCGTCATCGAGTGGTGCCAGATCGGCAAGCGCAAGTACCACGTGATCGGTGGCCAGGTCAGCCGTGCGGTGACCAACCCCACCTTCGACCCGGTGTCGCCGGCCGGCGCCATGGCCGACTACTTCCGCGGCAACCCCTCGGGTAAGTCCCCGCTCGAGTACCTCGGTCGCCCGGAGCCCATCAACCCCGCGTACCGCGACCGCGACGCCCGCCTCGCCACGATGGACGAGCACGGCCTCCAGAAGATGTGGCTCTTCCCCACCCTCGGGATGATCTACGAGGAGCCCCTCAAGCACGACCCCGAGGCCGTCACCCTCATGTTCACCGCGTTCAACCGGTGGCTCGAGGAGGACTGGGGCTTCGCCTACAAGGACCGCATCTTCGCCGGCCCCTACATCTCCCTCGCCGACGTCGACTGGGCGGTCAAGGAGCTCGAGTGGGCGCTCGACCACGACGCCCGCACCATCGTGATGCGCCCGGCCCCGATCCACACCGCCGACGGCGTGTTCGCCCCGGCCGACCCGATCTTCGACCCCTTCTGGGCCCGGGTGAACGAGTCCGGTGTCACCGTGATCGTGCACGCCGGCGACTCCGGCTACTCCCTCCAGGGCTACGCCCCTGAGAAGGGCTTCTCCGCCAGCTTCAGCGGCGGCTTCCGCCCCAACCTCGGCATGCTCCACATCGGCATCGAGCGGGCCATCTACGACTTCCTCGGCTCGATCATGGTCGACAAGATCTTCGAGCGGTTCCCGAACATCCGTCTCGCCTCTGTCGAGAACGGCTCCGGGTTCCTCGGCGACCTGTTCAAGAAGATGCGTGGCGCCTCGGCCAAGATGCCCGGCTACTTCGGCACCGACCCGGTCGAGCTCTTCCGCCAGAACGTCTGGATGAACCCGTTCTGGGAGGACGACGTGCGCGAGACCGCCGACGCCATGGGCACCGACCGCGTCATCTTCGGCTCCGACTGGCCTCACATCGAGGGCATGGAGCACCCGCTCGACTACGTCCCCGAGCTGAAGGTGTTCTCCGACGAGGACCGCAAGCGCATCCTCCTCGACAACGTCACCGAGCTGAACGTCCGCCGCCCGGCCTGACGCCGCCCGGCACCGAACCGAACGAGGGCCCGTCCGCAGGGGCGGGCCTTCGTCGCGTCCAGGGCCGTGGGGCGTCCGGGCTCAGATCGAGGGGTCGGGGTCGACCACCCCGCGGTCGGCGAGCACGGCGGTGACGTGGGCGCCGGCGAGCAGGGCGATGCCGCAGATCCACAGCCACAGCATGATCACGGCAACCGAGGCGAAGGCGCCGTAGGCCGCCTGGAGGTCGGGGCCGATGGCCACGTAGACAGCCAGGCCGATCGAGCCGAGGACCCACATGGTGGTCGCCACCAGCGCACCGGGAGGGGCGGCCCCGGTCGCGCCGCCGGGGCGGTAGAGCACCGCGCAGCCGAGCAGCACGATGCCGACCACGAGCGGGTAGCGCAGCCACGAGACCCATCCGGGGAGGTCGGGGGCGAGGCCGAGCAGGGCCACCACGACGGCGGCGAGGGCGATCAGGACGAACACGCCGAGCAGGCCCCGGGCCCGCGCCCGCACGAGCGAAGCCCGGGGGAGGCCGAAGGCGGCGTCCACCGCGTCGAGCAGGTGGCGAACGCCTGAGGACGCCGACCAGAGCGCCACGAGCGCTGCGACCACTGCCGCGACGGTGAGCGAGCCGGTGCTGGCGGTGGTCAGGCGGTTGAGTTGGTCGAGCAGGAACTCCCGACCGGGCCCCACGTCTTCGCCGAAGAGGTCGGTCAACTCGCTGGCCACGTCACTCGGGTTGGCGAACAGCCCGTAGATCGCGATCGAGCGCGCCCATCGCGGGGATCACCGACAGCAGGGCGAAGAACGCCACACCCGCCGCGGCGAGCAGGGCATCGACGTCGCGCGCCCGCTGCCACGTCTCGACGCCGACCGACACCGCTCGTCGGGCCCGTCCTGTCTGGTTCATCAGCGGCGTCCTCCGGGCGCATCGTGCCATCCCCGGTGCACCCCGCCGTCGGATGGGGCGTGGGGCGGGGCGTCGGCGGTGGCTCGGGGACCTATCGTCCGGAGCGCCGCCTCCGGCATCGCACCCACCCCGTACGAGGAGACCAGAGATGACCGACCGTTCCGCCTTCACCGACGAGCAGTGGCACGCCATCACCGACGCACCGGTGGCCATCATGCTGGCCGTCGCCATGGTGGGCGATCACGGGCCCATCTCGATGGTCAAGGAGTCGGCCGCCGGCGCCAAGGTCATGGCCGTGCCGCCGCACTCCGGCCCGGCCGACGAGCTCATCGCCGCCATCGTCCCCGACGCCAAGGACAAGCAGGCCCGCCACGACGCCAAGCAGCACAAGGGCGACACGCCGAACGTGATCGTCGACGGCCTCGTGGCCGACGTGCAGCGCGCGGTGAAGGCCCTGGCCCACATCCCGGCCGACGAGTCCGCCCAGGTGCGCCAGTGGTACTTCGACATCGCCACCGCCGTGGCGGGGGCGGCCAAGGGCGTGAAGCCGGCCGAGCAGGAGCTGCTCGACCGTCTCGCGGTCGTCCTCGACGTGACCGCGTCGTAGTTCCGACCACCAGGGTCAGTTGACGGGGCCGCTCCCGGCGCGGCGGCTCGAGCGGAGGAACAGGCCCCCGGCGACCGCGACGATGACGACGAGCGCGGCACCTCCGATGAGAACGCCGTTGACGCCGCCGCCACTGCTGTCGCCGGATGTGGAGGAGGCCAGCTCGCCGTCCGCCTCCGCGAGGCCGTCGGCCGCTGCGGCGGTGCCGTCGGTCGCGATCTCCCCGGTCGTCTCCTCCGCCGTGGTATCGGCCGTCGTCTCGGGGGAGGTGGCCGTCGGGTCCGGGATCACGCTTCCGTCGAGTGCCGTCACCCTCGGGGTGCCCGTCGACGGGGCACCCGGGGTCGCGGAGCCGGCACCGCCCGGTGTGGGGGCCGGAGCGGCGGTGGCGGGTGGCGCCGTCACCGGCGGAGCGGTGGGGGGTGGGGTCGACGCGACGGTTCGCAGCACCGGGGCGGGCGCCGGCGAGCCGGCAGCTCCGATCCAGCTGACGAGCTCACCGGTGTTGTAGGTCTGCAGCACCGGAACGGAGTACGAACCGATGGCCGGTCCGGTGCGCACGCTCAGGACGAAGCCCTCGTCCTCGGAGCGGGGCGCGCCGGTCGCCTTGGTGAAGGTCACGACCTGGCGCCCGTCCTGGCTGCCGACAGCGCAGCTCCAGGTCGCCTTGTTCTGGCACCCGGTCGCCTGCCACCCGGTCGGCATCGCCACCACGACCCGGGTGTTGTAGACGGTGTCGGCCCGCTCGTGGGGGACGTCCATGTAGAGCGTGACGTTCGCGTCCGCGGGCACCGACGACGTGGAGAACGTGGCGTGGGCTGCCGCGGTGCCGGTGAACAGCGCCGAGGCGCCGACGACGACGAGGAGGGCGGCGGACGCGCCGAGGAAGAGCTTTCGCACGCAGGAGTGGTTGCGGGAGGCCCGCCGATAGTTCCCCACCCGGGCAGGAACTTTCGTGGCCCTTGCGACGACAAGAGAGCGAGCCCGCCGGGAGAGCGGGAACCCGAGAGCGGGCGACGTCGTGGTCGCCGCAGAGAGGGGCATCTCCGTGCCCAGCACCACCCACCGGAGCGCACGCCTGATCGGTCGGCGTGGCGTCGTCGTCGGCGGCCTCGCCCTGGCCGGCATCACCGTCGCCGCCGTTCCTGCCTTCGCCCACGCCAGCTTCCCTGGCTATGCCGCCTTCGGCTTCGCCCCCAACACGTCGGGCGGTACCGGGGCCGAGGGCTCGACGCCTCCGTACGCCGCCAACACCACGGTCACCGCCTACGTACGAGCCGCCGGTGAGCAGTCCGCCGACTACAACGGCAACCCGGACACCACCGTCGAGGTCCGGGCCGTGGTTCCCGCCGACTGGACCAACCCGACGTGCGGCCAGGCGCTGCTGCAGGTCAAGGACGGCTCGACCAACAACACCAACCAGCCCGGGGCCACGGTCGCCGGCTGGAGCTGCGAGATCATCACCAGCGAGGGTCACCAGGTGGTCCGGTGGTGGGGCCCGCAAGTGCAGGCGCCCGGCACCCAGGCCGATGGGGCCCAGTTCTTCTCCTTCTCGGTCACCACGCCGTCGCCGTCGGTGCAGACGACCTACAACGGCGCCGACGGCACCGAGGGGTTCATCGTCGACCAGATCTACGCCTCGGGCGCGATCAGTCACTGGATCCCCTCTGAGGGGTACGCCGGCAGCCCGCCCCCCGGCTCGGAGACCATGGTGGCCAGCGGCCTGGCCCGCACCGTCGCCGCGTTCGACCCGACCACCACGTCGACAGTGGCCCCGACGACCACCGTCCCTGACGCCGGGGTGCAGGCGGCCGGCGCGGTCGCCGTCAGCCCCGCCTTCACCGGCTGAGGGGCCGCGCGATAGGAGGGTCCGGAACCATCCGGCTCCCTCAGACGACCGCACTACGAGCCAGGTGATCGCGGCAGGCTGGGGATGGCCCGCCGCGAACGCTCGACGAGCCCGGCTGTCGCGGTGGGCCGGGGATGGCCCACCGCGACGATCCGGCTCCCGGCTCAGGCCGTGGGGGAGTACGACCTGACAGGATTCGGTCGTGCTCCCCGACGGTGTGTCCCTCGACCGCATGCGGCCCGACGAGGTGCCCGTGCGGGTGGCCTGGGCGACGGCCGAGGGCTGGAACCCGGGCACCGGTGACCTCGACCTGGCGTACCGCCTCGACCCCGACGCGTTCCTCGCGCTGCGGCGGGGCGACGAGCTGATCGGCACCGGCTCGATCTTCTCCTACGACGGTGCCTTCGGGTTCATGGGCTGCTTCATCGTGCGGGAGGACCTGCGGGGCGACGGACTCGGCACCGAGCTCTGGCACGCCCGGCGCGACCGCATGGTGGCCCGTCTGCGGCCGGGCGCGTCGGCGTGGTGGAGCGACTGCTCGGAACCCTGCTCGCCGGCATCGAGGGCGAGCAGGTGCAGATCGACGTGCCGGAGCCGAACACCGCCGGCATGGGACTGGTGGCCGGCCTCCGCCTGACCGAGTCGTTCGGCTGCGCCCGCATGTACCTGGGCCCTGCCCCCGAGCTCCCGGTGGAGCGCATCTTCGGCGTCACGTCGTTCGAGATCGGCTGACGCGGCGGGGTCGCGAGACCTTCGGGAAATCCTCCGCCGCAGCGGTATCGACGCCGGGCTCCACAGCGATGAACACCATGGCTTCGGCCATGCCGCTGCACCAGTGCTCTCCCGCCGTCGCACTGGTGCAGCGGCCTTTCGCGCCCGGTGCCGCTAGCCCTTCTTGCCGGCGGTCTTGGCCTGGTGGCGCTTGTTCGACGCCCGGGCCTGGGCGCTGGCCCGCTTGCCGGCCGGGGTGCGTCGCTGCTTCTTCTCCGTGGCACCGGAGCTGGTCGACGACGGGCGTGACGCCCGCTTGGCCGGGGCGCCCTTCCCGCGCCGGGCGGCGGCGAGGCGCTCGGCCTTGAGCTGGTCGGCGCTCTCCTGGGCGACCTTGGCCAGACGGGCGGACACCCGGGCGAGGGCGTCTTCGAAGGCCTCGGCCTTGCGGGCGGTGCGGGAGTAGCGGGCCGACACCTTGCCGCGGCCACCGTCCTTGGCGACCTGGGCGGCGGCACCCCGACGGTAGTTCTTGGAGTACTTGTTGCGGGCCCGGCGGACCCGCTGGTGCACGGCGACCAGTTCGTCCTCGTCGAGCTTGCGCAGCTTGCGGGGCTCGATCTCGCGGAGCAGCGCCTGCTCGCTCTCGTTCAGCATCGACCAGATGTCGTTCTTCACGGTGTCTCCCGATCGTCGTGGTGTCCGGTTGCCGAAGCTTGCTCCTCCCGGGTCGGCGACGCACACGCCAGTCGTCCCGATCCTCATAATCGACGTCGACGTCGAAAATGGCTACGGTGGCGGGGCGGCAGAGGGTCTGCCCGAGGAGAGGTCATGACCGAGATCGCCTTCGCCCCGGATGTCTTCACCTGGCCGTCCGACGAGCCCCAGCTGATCGGCGGGAAGTGCGCGCAGTGCGCTGCCGTCACGTTCCCCGCGTGGTCGTCGTGCGCCCGCTGCGGGTCGACCGAGGTCGAGCAGCACCTGCTGCCCCGACGCGGCACCCTCTGGACCTTCACCACCCAGGACTTCCTCCCCAAGGAGCCCTATGCCAGTGGTGAGACCAACGAGACCTTCACCCCCTACGGCATCGGCATGGTGCAGCTGGGTGATGAGGTCCGGGTCGAGGCCCGCCTCACCGAGAACGACCCCGAGAAGCTCGCCATCGGCATGGAGATGGAGCTCGTGATCCTGCCGTTCCGCACCGATCCCGACGGCACCGTCGTCATGGTCTACGCCTTCGCCCCCGCAGCCCAGGAGTCCTGAGATGAACGACGTCGCGATCATCGGGGTGGGTATGCACCCCTTCGGCCGGTGGGGCCAGAAGTCGGCCATCGAGATGGGGGCTGACGCCATCCGCGCCGCCCTCGCCGACGCCGGCGCCCAGTGGACCGACGTGCAGTTCGCGTTCGGTGGCAGCTTCGAGGTCGACAACCCCGACGCGGTGGCCGGGCGCCTCGGGCTCACGGGCATCCCGTTCATGGACGTCTACAACGGGTGCGCCACCGCCGCCACGGCCCTGCAGCTCACCGCCGACGGCATCCGCTCGGGCCAGTACGACCTCGGCGTGGCCGTCGGGATGGACAAGCACGCGTCGGGTGCCTTCACCTCCGACCCCGTCGACTACGGCGCCCCCGAGTGGTACGGCGACATCGGCCACTTCCTCACCACCAAGTTCTTCGCCATGAAGATCAACCGCTACATGTACGACCACGGGATCTCCCACGAGACCCTGGCCCGGGTGGCGGCCAAGGCGTACCGCAACGGCGTGATCAACCCCACGGCGTTCCGGCGCAAGGCCATCTCCGAGGAGGAGATCCTGGCGTCGCGGATGCTCAACTACCCGCTCACGCAGTACATGTTCTGCTCGCCCGACGAGGGCGCCGCAGCCGTGGTGCTGTGCCGGGCCGACCTCGCGCACAAGTACACGGCCAACCCGATCTACCTGAAGGCCACGGCCGTGCGCACCCGTCGCTACGGCGCCTTCGAGGTCCACGCCTCGTGGGCCGCGGTGGAGCAGGACGCGGCGCCGACGGTCTACGCCTCGAAGGCCGCCTACGAGATGGCGGGCATCGGGCCGGAGGACGTCGACGTCGTCCAGCTCCAGGACACCGATGCCGGGGCCGAGATCATCCACATGGCCGAGAACGGCTTCTGCGCCGACGGCGAGCAGGAGAAGCTGATCGCCGAGGGCGCCACCGAGATCACCGGGTCGCTGCCGGTGAACACCGACGGCGGCCTCATCGCCAACGGCGAGCCCATCGGGGCGTCCGGCCTGCGCCAGGTCCACGAGCTCGTGATGCAGCTCCGCGGCACCGCCGGCGACCGCCAGGTTCCCGGCTCGCCGAAGGTCGGCTACGCCCAGCTGTACGGCGCGCCCGGCACCGCCGGCGTGTCGATCCTGTCGACCTGACCCTCGGTCGGCCTCTCTCCGCCAATCGGTGCGCTGTTCCCACGCCAGGGCGTGGGAGTTGCGCACCGTTTGTGCTTCAGGGACGGGTTAGACCAGCGAGGCGATCTGCTCGATGGTCTCGGGGCGGGCGGTCTCGACGATGAGCGTGTCGATGGGGCTGGCCTTCCAGGCCTCGAGCTGCTCGCTCACGTGGCCGGCGGGGCCGACGAGGGCGAGCTCGTCGACCAGCGCGTCGCTGGTGGCGGCCAGCGCGCCGGCACGGTCGCCCGAGAGGAAGGCCGACTGGATGCGCTCGGCCTCCTCCTCGAACCCGTACCGCTCGACCAGCGACTTGTAGAAGTTCTTGTCCTTCGAGCCCATGCCCCCGATGTGCAGGGTGAGCTTGGGGCGCACCTCGTCGCGGCAGGCCTGGAGGTCGTCGCCCATGGCCACGGCCACGGTCGGCATCACCTTGAAGCCCTCGGGGGCGGCGTCGAGGGCGTCGCCGAAGGCGCGGCGCCAGTGGTTGGGGCTCCAGAGGTAGGGGAGGAGCCCGTCGGCGACCTCGGTGGCCATGGCCAGGTTCCGCGGGCCGAGGGCGGCGACGAGGATCGGCATGTCCGACGCGGTCGGGAGCGACGTGCGGAGGCTGCGACCGAGGCCGCTGGCGTCGTCGCCGCGGTAGGGCACCTGGAAGACCTCGCCCTGGAAGTCGACCTTCTCGCCGGCGAGGGCCTGACGGAGGATGGCGATGTACTCGCGGGTGGCCTTCACCGGGGTGCGGAACGGCACCCCGTGCCAGCCCTCGACCACCTGGGGGCCGGAGACGCCGAGGCCGAGGATCAGTCGGCCGCCGGAGAGCTGCTGGAGGGTGAGCGCCGTCATGGCCGTGGTGCCGGGGGTGCGGGCCGACAGCTGGGCGATGGCGGTGCCGAGCTTCAGGGTGGTGGTGGCGGCGGCCACGAAGGCCAACGGGGTGAAGGCGTCGGCCACCCAGGCCTCGCCGGTCCAGATGGAGTCGTACCCGGCCGACTCGGCGAGCTGGGCGATGGCGCGCAGGCCCTCCGGCTCGAGGGGGGTGCCGTAGGTGCTGAGCCCGAGCTTCACGAGGGGTCCTGTTCCGCAGCCAAATAGTGATTTCGACGTCAATATAGAAAAATGGCGGGCAGAACGCCATCCGACCCCTGTTCCACGGACCACCATGGGCGGTGTCGCGACACGAGGAGCCCCCATGACCGACGCCGACACCGTCCTGCTCGAGGTCACCGACACGGGTGTCGCGGTGCTCACCCTGAACCGTCCCGACCGGCTCAACGCGTGGACGCTGGCGATGGAGGACCGGTACTTCGACCGGCTCCTCGAGGCCGAGGCCGACGAGCGGGTCCGCGCCATCGTCGTCACCGGTGCCGGCCGGGGGTTCAGCCCCGGCGTCGACCTCCAATCGGGCGACGACCCCAAGCTCTACGGCAGCCTCGAGCGGCGGCCCACCACGCTGCCTCTCACCATCCGCAAGCCGATCATCGCCGCCGTCAACGGGCCGGTGGCCGGCGTGAGCCTGGTGCAGGCGCTGCAGTGCGACCTGCGCTTCGTGGCCGAGGGCGTGAAGCTGACCTTCGCCTTCCCCCGTCGTGGCCTCGTCGCCGAGTACGGGGTGTCGTGGCTGCTGCCCCGCCTCATCGGAACCTCTCGCGCCCTCGACCTGCTGCTCTCGGGCCGGGTGGTGCTGGCCGACGAGGCCCTCGTCCTGGGCCTCGTCAACCGGGTCGTCCCCGCCGAGGAGCTGGTCGACGCGGCCGTCGCCTATGCGGCCGAGCTCGCCGCCGAGTGCTCGCCCGCCTCGATGGCGGTGATCAAGCAGCAGGTCTACGCCGACTGGGACACCGACCTCGAGACGGTCCGCACCGGCGTGGTCGGTCTCATGCACGCCTCGCTCGACGGGCCCGACTTCAAGGAGGGCGTCCGCTCGTTCCTGAAGAAGCGGCCGGTCGCGTTCGCCCCGCTGGGCCAGGGCAGCAACACCTCGCTCGACCCTGCGGGTGGCCCCGCCTGATCCTTCGGGCGGCACGTCGACGCTGGTGCAAAACCGATATTGACGTCGATTTGGAAAGCTGCAACGGTGAGCCGCCCCGACGGGAACTCGACCGAGGAGAGGTACCCATGGAGCTCGACGGCAGGTCAGCGATCGTCACCGGCGGAGCCGGTGGGCTCGGGGCGGCGACCGTTCGCCACCTCGTGGCCCTGGGAGTGGGGGTGGCCATCTTCGATCGCGACCTCGACGGGGCTCGGGCCCTGGCCGACGAGCTCGGCCCGACCACCGTGGCCGTGAGCGGTGATGTCAACGACGTGACGGCCGTCGAGGCCGCGATCGATGCCGCCCGCTCGGTCGGTGTGCTCTCCATCGTGGTGAACGTCGCCGGCGGCGGTGTGGCCGGCTCCGGTCGCACCCTCGGCCGTGACGGGACCCCCCATGACATCGATGCCTTCGTCGCCACGATGGCCATGAACGCGATCGGCACGTTCAACGTCACGCGGCTCGCCGCGGCGGCGATCGCCGCCAACGAGCCCGACGGTGACGGCCAGCGTGGTGTGGTGGTCAACACGGGCTCCCTCGCCGGGTTGGAGGGCCAGACCGGCCAGGTCGCCTATGCGGCCGCGAAGGCAGCCATCCTCGGGATGACCCTTCCCCTGGCCCGTGACCTCGCTGCGGTCGGCATCCGGGTCTGCGCCATCGCCCCCGGCACGATGGGCACGCCGATGATGCTGAGCGCCCCGGAGGCGCTCAAGGAGAACCTCGTCTCGAGCATCGTGTTCCCCAAGCGGATGGGCCGGCCGGACGAGTTCGCTCTCCTCGTCGAGTCGATCGTCCGCAACGACTACCTCAACGGCGAGAACTTCCGCCTCGACGGGGCGCTCCGCTTCCCTCCGAAGTGAGCCGCGGGCGCACAGCGCGCCGACCGAGTTAGTATCGACGTCGAATTCGAATCTTTAACCCTGGGGGATCTGCTGTGGGCTACTTCGACGCGTATCGCTATGACGGGAAGACGGCCCTCGTGGTCGGCGGGGCCACGGGCATGGGTGCCGCGGTGGCGGAGGTCGTGAAGGACGCAGGGGCCGAGGTCGTGGTCATGGACCGCGCCGAGGTCCGCCTCGAAGGGGCCACCGCCGTGCACCTCGACCTCTCCGACCGGGCGTCGATCGACGCCGCGGTGGCGGCCCTCAGCGGCCCGGTCGACGCCCTCTTCTCGTGCGCCGGTGTCGCCGACGGCACGCCGGGCATCGAGCGGATCAACTTCATCGGCCACCGCTACCTGATCGACCGCCTCCTCGAGCGAGACCTGCTCCCGAGCGGCAGCGCCATCGGCATGATCTCCTCGGCCGCCGGCCTCGGCTGGGAGGCCAACCTGGCGCAGCTCCAGGAGCTTCTGGCCCTCACCGACTGGGACGCGTCCGTCGAGTGGGCCGTGTCCAACGGCAAGGCCGACTACATGTCGATGAAGCAGGCCATGTGCGCGTACGTCGCCGCGCAGGCCTACCCGATGATGCAGCGGGGCATCCGCATCAACGCCATCTGCCCCGGCCCCACCGACACCCCCCTTGCTCAGGCCAACGCCGAGACGTGGCTCGGCTTCGCCACCGACTACCGCGCCGACCTCGGCATCGACCCGTCGACGCCGCTCGAGCAGGCCTACCCGCTCGTCTACCTGTGCAGCGCGGCGGCCTCCGCCGTCAGCGGCCAGACCCTGATCTCCGACCAGGGCTACCTCTCCGCCGGCCTCACCGACGTGTACCCGAGCGCGGGTCCGGTCGCCCAGTTCCTCTTCGGGCGGTTCTGATGGCCGAGCTGCGAGTCCTCATCGTCGGTGCCTCCACCGGCCTCGGTCGTTGCCTCGGCATCGGGCTGGCTCAGCGGGGCGCCCAGGTGGCCCTCATGGCCCGCCGCCAGGGGCTTCTCGACTCCGCCGTCGCCGAAGCCGGCCCGTCGGCCATCGCCATCTGCGGCGACGCCACCGATCAGGCCTCGACGCAGGCCGCGGTCGCCGAGGCCGCGGAGCGCATGGGGGGCATCGACGCGGTCGTCTACTCCGCCGCCCTCGGTGAGCTCCGCCCCATCGAGGAGATCGACGCCGAGACGTGGCACCGGGCGTTCGCCATCAACGTCGTCGGAGCGTCCACCGTGATCTCCGCCGCCCTGCCGCACCTGGCCGCGTCGAAGGGCATGGTCGTCTGCATGACCTCCGTGAGCGCCTCGCTCACCTCGCCCTGGCCAGGCCTGGCCTCCTACACGGTCACCAAGGCCGCACTCGACAAGCTGGTCGACGCGTGGCGGGCCGAGCACCACGAGATCGGCTTCACCCGCCTCGTCGTGGGCGAGTGCGCGGGCGGCGAGGGTGAGGGCGTCTCCCAGTTCACCGCGGGCTGGGATCCCGAGCTCGCCGGCTCGTACTTCCCCACGTGGGTGGAGCGCGGGTTGCTCACCGACAAGCTGATGGACGTCGAGCACTTCACCGATGCCGTCGAGGGCCTGCTGAAGTGCGGTTCCTCGGCCGGGATCCCCTCGATGTCGATCACCCCTCGCCGGCACTTCTGAGCGTGGCCCGTGCCCGGTCGGCTCGTAGAAATGAATCTCGATTCGAGACGCCGGTAGCGTGGGCGCCATGAGCGAGAGCCCCAAGCTGGATCACGTCGAGTACGCCGTCGAGGATCAGGTGGGCGTGATCACGCTGAACCGTCCGGAGGCGGCCAACGCGCAGAACCAGAAGGTGCTCGACGAGCTCGACTGGGCGTGGCGTGAGGCCGACCGTGACCCGAACGTGAAAGTCATCGTGTTGAAGTCGAACGGGAAGCACTTCTCGGCCGGCCACGACATGTCCTCGACCGACGGGAAGGCCGACGGTGACACCGCCGGCATCTCCACCGAGCAGGTGGGCGCCACCACGCTCGCCGAGCTGGTCTCCACCCCTGAAGGTCACTACGACTGGGAGACCAGGAACTACCTGCACTTCGCGAAGTCGTGGCGTGAGGTGCCGAAGCCGTCGATCGCGGCCGTGCAGGGCAAGTGCATCGCGGCGGGGCTGATGTTGTGCTGGCCGTGCGATCTGATCGTCGCCGCCGACAACGCGGAGTTCTCCGACCCGGTGTTGATGATGGGGATCTGTGGCGTGGAGCTGCACGCGCACACCTGGGAGTTCGGGCCCCGCAAGGCCAAGGAGATCCTGTTCATGGGCTCCTCGATCACCGCCGAGGAGGCTCGTGAGCTCGGGATGGTGAACAAGGTCGTGCCGCTCGATGATCTGGTCGAGGCGACGATGGCGATGGCGCATCGGATCGCGCAGCAGGACGCGTTCGCGTTGCGGATGGCCAAGCGTGCGGTGAACCACACGATGGACATCCAGGGCTACACGAACTCGATCGACTCGATCTTCGACATGCACCACTTCGGTCACACCCGGGCCCGGGTGGTCACCGGTGGCATGCCCTCCATCGCCGGTCTCGCCGCCATGAAGGCCGGCGCCAAGAAGGACTGAGCGGTCCTCGCAGGTTCGCCCCCGGCCCTCAGCTGGGGGTGAACCGGATGCGAATGCGGTCGTAGGCCCGGGCGAAGGTGGCGGCCACGATCTGCGGCTCGTCGGGGTCGACCAGCTCCCAGTCGGGCATGCGGCGCAGCAGCTCCTCGAACATCACCCGGATCTCGAGGCGGGCGAGCTGGGCGCCGAGGCAGAAGTGGGTGCCGAAGCCGAAGGCGATGTGCCGGTTGTGGGATCGGGTCACGTCGAGCACGTCAGGGTCGTCGAACGCCCGCGGGTCTCGGTTGGCCGACGGGTACATGAGCAGCAGCTCGTCGCCCGCCTTCAGCTGCTGGCCGTGAAGGATGTGGTCACGGGTGACCGTGCGGCGCATGTTCAGCACCGGCGACACCCAGCGGATGAACTCCTCCACGCCGGTGGATCCGAGCACGTCGGGCTGCTCGATCAGGATGCGGCGCTGCTCGGGCCGGAGGGCGAGCTCGCGGATCATCGACCCGATGACGGTGCGGGTGGTCTCGGCGCCACCCGAGAGCACGAGGATGATCTCCGAGAGGATCTTGCCGTCGTCCCAGCCCTGCTGGACCCAGGTCGAGATGAGGTCGTCGCGCGGGTCGGCCTTCCGGGCCTGCACGAGCGGACCGGTGGTGGCGTAGAAGTCCTCGACCGCAGGCAGGTGCTCGGCCGGGAAGGTGTGGGGGACACCGGCCGGGTTGGTCTGGCCGCCGCCGTACATGATCTCCTCGGACCAGTAGCGGACCTTCTCCCACAGCTCCGGCGGATAGCCCAGGAGCTCGGTGATCATCATCGCCGGGAGGCGCGAGGCGATGGCCTCGACGGCCTCGCACTCGCCGAGAGGGGCGACCGCGTCGAGGATCTCGGTCACGACCTGGCGCACGTGGTCCTCGTGGTCGCGCACCGCCCGCGGGGTGAACTGGCGGGCCACCAGGTTCCGCTGGGCCTGATGGGCGGGCTCGTCCATGTTGATCATCGACGTGTCGAGCCGCTGGTCGATCTTGGGCCGCGAGCCCTGCTGGGAGGAGTAGGTGGCGGCGTCCTTCTCGCAGGCGATGATGTCGTCGTACCGGGAGATGCCCCAGATCTCCTGCAATGGGTCCCAGTAGGCCGGCGCCTCGTCGCGCATCCAGCGGTAGGCCTCCCAGGGGTCGACGTAGAACTGCGGGTCGAGGAGGTTGATCGACGGTGCGGCGGTTGCGTTGCCCATGGGGGCGATCCTACGTGGAATTGAAGCTGACGTCGGTTACGAAATCTGTGGCCGAAGGTCGCTACGATCGGCCGGATGACGACACGAGACGAGGCCCGGGCGGCACTGACGGCACCAGGCGCGCCCTTCGAGCAGGTCGAGGTCGAGGTCGGCGGCGTGCCCACGACGGTGTTCGCCTCGGCGCCCTCCGCCCTGCGTGACCTCCTGGTCTCCGGCCGGGCCCACGGCGAGCGGGACTTCCTCGTCTTCGCCGACGAGCGCTACACGTTCGAGGACCACTTCGGCATCGTGGCCGGTCTCGCCCGGTGGATGGCCGAACAGCACGGCGTCGGCAAGGGCGACCGGGTGGCGATCGGCATGCGCAACTACCCCCAGTGGGTGATGGCGTTCTGGGCGGTCCAGGCCCTGGGCGCGGTCGCCGTCACCCTCAATGCGTGGTGGACCGCACCCGAGCTGCACTACGCCATCGAGGACAGCGGCGCCCGGCTCGTCGTGGTCGACGGTGAACGCGAGGAGCGCGTGGCGACGATGCTCGACGAGCTCGATGTGCCCTCTCTCGTCGTCCGCCCGATCGGCGCCCTGCGCGTCGGTGCGTCGTCCTGGGACGCCGTGTACGCCGGGCTCGATCGGTCTCCCGAGCTCCCCGACGTCGAGATCGACCCTGATGACCCGGCGACGATCATCTACACGTCGGGCACCACCGGCCTCCCCAAGGGGGCGTTGGGGTCGCAGCGCAACCACGTGACCAACTTCCTGGCCGTCGCCTTCGGAGCCGCGGTCGAGCGCATGAGCAGCCCGCCGGTGGCGACGCCGGCCACCGAGCCGCTGCCGCCGGCCTCGTTGCACACGTACCCGTTCTTCCACATCGGCGGGCTCAGCATGATCTACCTGGCCTCGGGGTTCGGCCAGAAGCTGGTGCTGCAGTACAAGTGGGACCTCGACGAGGCGCTCGACCTGATCGAGCAGGAGCAGATCACGACCATGGCGGCGGTGCCCACCATCCTCCGCCAGATCCTCGACACCCCCGACCTCGCCAGTCGTGACCTCTCGAGGATCACGAGCCTCGGTTCCGGTGGCGCGCCCGTGCCGCCCGATCTCGTGGCCCGAGCGAGGCTCGTCTTCGGCGACGCCATCTCGTCGTCCAACGGCTACGGACTCACCGAGACCACCGGCGGGGCGACCGGCAACAGGGGCGCCGACTACGTCGCCCGACCGTCGAGCGTCGGGCGCCCGATGCCCGGCATCGAGCTGAGGGTCGTCGACCCCGGCACGGGCTCCGTGCTGCCCGTCGAGCAGGTCGGCGAGCTCTGGTTCAAGGGGGCCACCATCGTGTCCGGCTACTGGAACAAGCCCGAGGCATCCGCCGAGGCGTTCACCGACGGCTGGTTCCACACCGGCGATCTCGGGTACGTCGACGGTGACGGCTTCGTCTACGTCGTCGACCGGCTGAAGGACGTCGTGATCCGGGGCGGCGAGAACGTCTACTGCGCGGAGGTCGAGGCCGTCCTCTTCGAGCACCCGGCGGTGGCCGACGTGGCCGTCATCGGGATGCCGCACCAGGAGCTCGGGGAGCAGGTCGCGGCCGTCGTCGAGCCCAAGCCGGGTGTGGCGGTGACCGCCGGTGAGCTCCAGGACCATGTGCGGGGGCGCCTGGCGCACTTCAAGGTGCCCGAGATCGTGGTCTTCCGCGACGACCCGCTGCCGCGCACCGCCACCGGGAAGGTCCTCAAGCGCGACCTCCGCGACGAGCTGACCCGGTCGAGGTGACGCGGAACCTCTCGGCCGCGAGGCGTTGGCCGCTCTGCGATCGGGTACATCTTTTGAATCCGGCATCGGATTCGGTAGTGTCAGGCGGTGGACGTCCGCTTCTCCTCCGAACAGGTGGCCCTCCGGGATTCCGTCGCCCAGGTCGTCGACCGCCTCGGGGCGAAGGCCGTCGGGCAGCTCGATGACGCCGAGCGCGCCGCCAAGCTCGACGCTGCGGTCGCCGCCTCCGGCTGGCGTGAGCTGCGCACGGCCGACGACGACGGCGCCCCCTGGGCCACGGCCGTCGAGGTCGCCATCGTGGCCGAGGAGCTCGCCCGGGGCGTTGCCGACACGGCGTTCGTGGGCCCGACCCTGGCCGCCGAGTTGCGTCGCCTGACCGGTACCGACGCCTCGTCGACGGCCGAGACCGTGGCCCTCACCTCCGACCTGGTGGCCCTCGGCTCGTCGGTCGCGGTCGACGCCGCCGGCGCCACCGGGGTCCTCGCCGTCCACGACGGCGCGGCTCGTCGAGGCCGTCCCCGGCGCCGCTGCTCCCGGAGACCGACCTCACCCGGCCGTCGTTCGAGGTGGGTGCCGCCATCGTCACGGTCGCCCAGCTCCCGGCCGACGTCGAAGCCCGTGTCACCGCCCTCGGCCTCGCCGTCACCTGCGCCGACCTGGTCGGCACCATGCAGGGTGCGCTCGACCTCGCCACCGACTACGCCAAGGACCGCCGCCAGTACGGCGCCGCCATCGGCTCGTTCCAGGCCGTGCAGCACATGCTCGCCGACGCCCACGTCCTCACCGAGGGCTCGCGCAGCGTGATGCTCCACGCCGCCTGGGCCGTCGACGCCCTTCCGCCGCAGGAGGCGCTGGCGGCTGCCGCCGGGGCCAAGGCCTACTGCGCCCGCTCGGCCCGCGCCGTCTGCGAGACCGTCATCCAGGTCCACGGCGGCATCGGCAACACCTGGGAGTGCATGGCCCACGTCTTCCTCCGCCGGGCGCTGCTGTCGAGCGACATCCTCGGCGGGGTGGGGCCCAACCTCGACAAGGTGCTGACGCATCACGGGATCGGGAGCTCCGATGGACTTCGCTGACTCACCCGAGGAGGCTGCCTTCCGCGACCGCCTGCGGGCGTGGGTGGCCGACAACAACCCCGACCTGCCCGCCTCGTCGACCGACGACGCCTACTGGGCGGGTCAGGCGGCCTGGCACCAGTCGCTCTACGACGCCGGGTTCTTCGGGCTCTCGTGGCCGGTCGAGGTCGGGGGCCACGGCCTCCCCGAGCGTCTACGACGTGATCCTCGACGAGGAGCTCGCCGCCGCCGGCGCGCCGCCGCGGCCCGGTCTCGGCTACCTCGTGCAGGGCATCCTCCACCACGGCAACGCCGACATCCAGGCCCGCTTCCTGCCCGGTCTGGTGAACGGCCGCGTTCGCTGGTGCCAGGGCTTCAGCGAGCCCGATGCCGGCTCCGACCTGGCCGCGCTGCGCACCCGTGCCGACCGCGACGGCGACGACTACGTGATCCACGGCCACAAGGTCTGGACCAGCTACTCCGACGACGCCGACCTGTGCATCGTGCTGGCCCGCACCGATCACGACGCGCCCAAGCACAAGGGCATCTCGGCGTTCGCCGTGCCGATGGACCAGCCGGGCGTGCAGCGCATGGCGCTCAAGATGATCAACGGCATCACCAAGGAGTTCGGCGAGGTCGTGTTCGGCGGGGCCCGCGTGCCCGCGGCGAACATGATCGGCGAGCCCGGTGAGGGCTGGCCGCTTGGCCATGACCGTGGTCAGCCACGAGCGCGAGCCGGGCGAGCTCGGCTACGTCGGTCGCTACCGCAAGGCGGTCAAGGAGCTCACCTCCCAGGTGAAGGCCGACCCCACCGCCTACGACGCCGAGCAGCGCCGCGAGCTGGCCTGGTCCATGATCGAGACCGACATGCTGCGCCACCACGTCAGCCGTCGGCTCTCCGAGCGCTTCGACGGCGTCACCCACAGCACCGAGGGCTCGGTCGACAAGCTGCTCATGACCTGGACCGAGGACACCGTCGGCCACGCCGCGCTCGACATCGCCGGGGCCGGCCATGCCGGCGGCGACGACACCTGGCTCAAGATGTACCTCTACAGCCGGGCCCAGAGCGTCATGGGCGGCACGTCGCAGATCCAGCGCAACCTCATCGCCCGACGCATCCTGGGGTTGCCGGCGTGACGCTGGAGGACGAGCTCGCCCTCCAGCGCCTTCTCGCCGAGTACTGCCACCGCATCGACCGTGGCGACTTCACCGCCCTGGCCGAGCTGTTCACCGTCGACGGTTCGTTCGCCTGGGGCGACGACGTCGCCACCGGTCGGCCCGAGCTGGCCACCTGGTTCGAGGGCCGGCAGCCGCCCCACCGTCGGGGCAAGCACGTGAGCGTGAACCCGGTCGTCGACGTCGACGGCGATCGCGCCGACGTCGTCTCCGACTACCTGTTCGTGCGCTGGATCAACGGCGCACTCACGATCGAGACGGCCGGTCGCTACGTCGACCGCTGCGTCAGGGTCGACGGTCGCTGGTTGATCGAGCGTCGCGACGCCGAGATGTTGATGCCGCCGCCTCCGCGGTGACGGCGAACCGAGAGGACCTCGAGATGGCTGATGGAGTGACCACCCGCGGTGCGGGCGACGAGCTGCTGGTCGAGGTGCGCGGCCCGATCCGCATCGTCACGCTGAACCGGCCCGACGCCCTCAACGCCGCTGACGAGGCCCTGCACGGCGAGATCGCCCGGGTCTGGAGCGAGCTGGCGGCGGACGGCGACGCCCGGGCCATCGTGCTCACCGGCGCCGGCAAGGCGTTCTCCGCGGGCGGCGACATCGGGCTGCTCGACCGCATGATCCACGACGTCGCCCTGCGCGACCGCATCATGGCCGAGGGCGTCGAGATCGTCCGGGCCATGACCTCGGTCCGCGTGCCGATCATCGCGGCCGTCAACGGCCCGGCCGTCGGCCTCGGGTGCAGCCTGGCGTCGATGAGCGACCTCGTGGTGATGGAGGAGCAGGCCTACTTCGCCGACCCGCACGTGTCGCTCGGCCTGGTGGCCGCCGACGGCGGGGCGCTCACCTGGCCGCTGCTCACCAGCCTCCTGCGGGCCAAGGAGTTCATCATCCTCGGCGACCGCCTGAAGGCGCCAGAGGCCGTGCAGATCGGCCTGGCCAACCGGGTCGTCGAGAAGGGCACGTCGCTCACCGTGGCCCTCGAGCTCGCCGAGCGCATCGCCGCCCTGCCGCCACAGGCCGTGGTCGAGACCAAGGCCGTGCTCAACGACACCCTGCGGCGGGCGGTGGGCACGGTGCTCGAGGGCGCCATCGCCGCCGAGACGGCGTCGTTCGACGAGCCCGCCTTCCAGGCCAACGTGGCGGCCTTCCTCGAAGCGCTCGTCCTAGGACTTCGCCTTGGTCTTGCGGGCCGGCGGCTTGGCCGCGGCGCGATCGACACCGTCCTGGAGGCCGAGGGCGTTGGCCCAGAGGATCGTGAGCTGGTCGACGGCCGTGTCGAAGTCGTACTCGCGGTAGCCCTGCACGAGCCACAGCTCGGCGAAGCGGGCGACCATGGCGCCCAGTGCGTCGGCGGCCATGGCGGGGTCGAGGCGGCTGTCGGCGAGGCCGTCCTTCTGGAGCTGGCGCACGGCCTTCTCGGCCCGTTCGACGAAGTGTTTCATCGTCGTCATGCGGGCGGCGTTGACGTGCTCGTCGTAGCGCGAGACCTGCTCGATCACGCCCATGAGGGCGGCTTCGTCGCGGTAGCGCTGGAGGTAGCGGAGGTTGGAGCGGTGGATGCGGCCGAGCGGGGACTGGTCGGCGTCGGCCTCGGGGTCGGCGTCCTCCGGCGGGGCGGTGAGGCGCTCTTCCTGGGCCTCGGCGACCTCCCGGAAGATCTGCTCCTTCGAATCGAAGTAGTGGTAGAAGGTGCCCGGTGCGAGCCCGGCGGTCTCGGCGATGTCGACGATGCGGGCGTCGAGGAAGCCGTCACGCTCGAAGACCTGCTTGGCCGCGTCGACCAGACGGGCGCGGGTGCGCACACCCTTGCGGGAGCGAGGAACGGAGCGGGTCTCCTCGATGCTGTCGCTTGCTGAGGCCTTCGCCACTCGCTCGTCCTTTCCTGCGTCGGCGGGGTGTCGCCGACGTGCCACTGTACCGGTGGCGGGAATCCCGCCGGGCCATTCGGGGGCTGGTGAGGGAGGTGTTCCGGTGCGATCACCGGCGGGGACGGGGCCCACGACGGTCGACTACTCTGAAACCGACGACGAATTCAATACTATGCCGCTGAGTCGGTCCCGAGTCGTGAGGGGGGCCGCTACGGCACGCACGAGAGTGACACTGCGCTGACTGCCACCGTGACCACCGACGACGACATCCGCCAGCTCCGGGCCGCCCTGCGCGGCGTGCTGGGCACGGCCGATCCCGATGCCGTCCCGACCCCCGACCCCGAGTGGCGGGCCGGCTGGCCGGCGCTCGCTGAGCTCGGCCTGACGGCCTTCTGCGTCCCCGAGGAGAAGGATGGCTACGGCATGCAGTCCGCCGTCGCTTCCGGCGCCGCCCAGGAGCTGGGCGCCGCGCTCCATGGCAGCCCGTTCGCCGGGTTGACCGCAGCGGGCCACGCGCTGGCCGGCTCAGACCGGCCCGAGGCCGGCGAGGTGCTCGCCCGGGTGGTGGCCGGCGAGTCCGTCTGCGCCTTCGGTGTGCTCGAACCCGCCGCCGGCCGGGCCTGGATGGTCGACGGCGTCCCCGGGGCCGAGGCCCTGGTGCTGGTCGACCCGGCCACCGGTGACGCCACCCTGCTGGCCGACATCTCGGCCTGGTCTGTCGAGGTCCCCGCCGAGCCGTTCGACGTGAGTCGCGCCAGCGCGGCGGTCTCTGTCGACGTGAGCCAGGGGCTGGGGCTGGGCGCGGCTCCGGTGGCGCTCGACCTCTACCGGCTGCTGCTCGCCGCCGATGCTGTCGGGTGCGTGCAGCGCATGCACGACCGCACCGTCACCTACGCCGGCCAGCGCATCGCCTTCGGCAAGCCGATCGGCGGCTTCCAGGCCGTGCAGCACCGCCTGGCCGATCACGTCGTCCGAGCCCGGGGCATGGCCCTCGTCGTCGCCGAGGCGGCGGCCCTGCTCGACGCCGGCTCCGACGACGCCACCCGCCAGGTCGCCCTCGCCGCGGTGAGCGTGCACGGGAACTCCGTGCGCATCCTTCACGACCTCCTGCAGCTCACCGGTGGCATCGGGTTCACGTGGGAGTACGGGCTGCACTTCTACGAACGGCGGGCCCATCACGACGCCCGCCTGGGTGGTGGCTCCCGTGCGGCCGTCCGGTCGCTCGTCGAGATCGAGGGGTGGTCGTGATGGCCGTCGACATCGACGCCTACCGGGCCGAGGTGCGGGACTTCATCGCCGAGCGCGGTGTCCCGATGAGCCGAGAGGGCGTGCGGGTCCCCGTCGACGCCGACGAGGAACGTCGCTTCCGTGACTGGCTGGGTGCCCTCTACGAGTCGCGGTACCTCGGGGGCGGCTGGCCGGTCGAGTGGGGTGGCCGACCCGACCACCTGCCGATGTACGACCTGATCCTCATGCAGGAGCTCATCCTCGGAGGGGCCTACCGCCCCCTCGACCAGGTGATGCTGGCGGCCCACGCCATCGTCGAGTTCGGCACCCAGCAGCAGAAGCAGGCGTACCTGCCGAAGATCCGCAGCGGCGAGCACGTCTGGTGCCAGCTGTTCAGCGAGCCCGACGCCGGCAGCGATCTCGTGGCGCTGCGCACGAGAGCAGTTCCCGACGGTGACGGCTTCCTGGTCACCGGCCAGAAGATCTGGAGCACCGACGCCCAGTGGGCCGACATGGGCGTGCTCCTGGCCCGCACGAACCCCGAGGAGCGCCACGCCGGCGTCACCGCCTTCGTGGTGCCGATGGACCTGCCCGGCATCGAGGTCCGCCCCATCAGGGAGATGACGGGCCTGGCCGAGTTCTGCGAGGTGTTCCTCGACGAGGTGCGCCTCGGCCCCGAGCACGTGCTCGGCGAGGTCGACGGGGGATGGAAGCTGGTCACGTCCGGCCTCGCCTCCGAGCGGGCCTTCGTCGGCGCCAACTCGGTGCAGCTCGAGCGCCTCTTCGACGACCTCGTGGCCCTGGCCTCCACCGCCCGCCTCCCCGACGGCTCGCTGGCCGTCGAGCACGAGGACGTGCAGCAGCAGCTCGCCCATGCTCTGGCCAAGGTCGAGGAGGTCAAGCTCATCACCCGCGACACCGTCGACCGCATCTTCCGCGACGAGGAGCACCCGAGCGACGGGCCGGTGGCCAAGCTCGCCTACACGGAGATGAACGTGGAGCTCTGCGAGATCGCGCTGCAGCTGATCACCTCGTCGGTCGTCATCGACGAGGCCGGACGCGAGGTCGCCGAGCGGTGGCACCACAACTTCCTGTGGAGCCGGGCCCTCACCATCTCGGGTGGAGCCTCCGAGATCATGCGCGGCCTCATCGGGCGCCAGCTGCTCGGGCTTCCGCGAGCATGAGCGCCATGGCGAACACCGCTGACGACCACGCCGAGATCCGCAACCTGCTGGCGAGGTACTGCCTGCTGCTCGACCTCGACGACATGGACAGCTGGCTCCAGCTGTTCACCGACGACGCCGTGTACGAGGTCTACGGCCACCGGGGCGTCGGGCGCGACGGCATCCGCAAGCTGCTCACCGGTGCCCCCGGCGGCCTCCACCTCGGCGGGCCTCCGGTCATCGAGCTCGACGGCGACCGCGCCACGACCCTGCGCAACCTGCTCTTCGCCGACGCCTCGACGGGCGAGCAGCGCAGCGCCGTCTACGACGACGACCTCGTGCGAACCGCCGACGGATGGCGGATCGCACGATGCCGGTGCCGTTTCATCACGCCGGACGGCCTGGCCGACCGGCCGCCGAAGCCCGGCTGATCAGAAGACGCCGATGCCGGCGGCCTCGTTGCGCTCCCGCCACACCGAGCGCGACATGCGGGTGGTGTCGACGTCGCCGGCCAGCGCCCGCAGGGCCCCGACCGTCGCCTGGTCCTTCGGCGTGTGGGTGAAGGGGTCCCAGTCGAAGAAGCGGCAGGCGTTCGACCACGTGATCTTGTGGATCTCGTCGTCGGTGCAGCCGGCACCCTGGAACTCGTCCCAGACGGCCTCGGGCGACTCCGGCCAGGTCGTGTCGGTGTGGGGGTAGTCGCACTCCCACGCGATGGTGTCGATGCCGACCTCGTTGCGGAGCTTCAGGCCGGACGGGTCGGTGATGAAGCAGGCCAGCACGTGCTCGCGGAACACGTCGGAGGGCAGCTTGTCGTCGCCGAAGCTGTTGTCGATCCACGACTGGTTCTTGAAGTGGCGGTCGACGCGGTCGAGGTAGAAGGGGATCCAGCCGATGCCGCCCTCGGAGAGGGCGACCTTGAGGCCGGGGAACCGCCGCAGGGTCGGGCCGAAGAGCAGGTCCTGGGCGGTGAGCATCGTGATCTGCGAGGGGATCACGATCTGGTGGTCGATCGGGGCCTCGGGGGCGAGCTTGATGAGCCCGGCGGCGCCACCGATGTGCAGGCAGAGCACCATGCCCTCGTCGACCAGCGCCTGCAGCATCGGGTCCCAGTGGCCGGAGAGGAAGCTCGGGAAGCCCTGAGCGTGGGGGGCCTCGAGGAAGCTGATGGCCTTGCAGCCCTTGGCCGAGATGCGGCGGACCTCCTTGACCGCCAGCTCGACGTCCCACATGGGCACGATGCCGAGCGGGATGAAGCGGCCGGGGTAGGTGGCGCACCACTCGTCGATGTGCCAGTCGTTGTAGGCCTGGAGCATCACGTAGGAGAGGTCCTTGTCGACGCCCTCGGTGAAGGTCCGGGCGTTGAAGCCGGCCATCGTCGGGAAGCACATCGAGGCGAGGATGCCGTTGACGTTCATGTCGCGGACGCGCTCGTGGATGTCGAAGCAGCCGGGGCGCAGCTCGCTGAACGTGCCCGGGCTGAAGCCCCACTCCTCGCGGGGCCAGCCGACGGTGGCGGCCATGCCGAACGGGGTGGTGGTCCGCTTGCCCTGGAACTCCCACTCGTCGGTGCCGTCGGCGCCGCGCACGACCTTGGGGACCTGGTCGGCCCACTTGGCCGGCACGTGGCCCTCGTACATGTCCGGCGGCTCGATCATGTGGTCGTCGATGCTGACCAGGATCATGTCGTCCATCTGCATGGCGATGCTCCCTAGCTCGTGATGACGGGCAGGCTGTCCCAGCCCCGCACGGTGGGGGTGTGGGCCTGCACGGCGTTGTCCCAGTCGATCTCCCAGGCAGGGAAGCGGTTGAGGACCTCGTCGAGGGCGACGCGGGCCTCGAGGCGGGCCAGTGATGCACCGAGGCAGAAGTGGATGCCGTAGCCGAAGCTCAGGTGGTGGCCGATGTCGCGGTGGATGTCGAACGACTCGGCGTCGGCGAACTGACGCTCGTCGCGGTTCGCCGAGCCGTTGATGAGCAGCATGATGCTGTCCTTCGGCACGGTCTGGCCGTAGTACTCGGTGTCCCTGGTGACCCAACGGGCCTGCACGGGCGAGGGGGCCTCGTAGCGGAGGACCTCCTCGATGGCATTGGGGATGAGGCTGCGGTCGGCGGCGATCTCACGGCGCTGGTCGGGGTGCTCACCGAGGAGTTTGCCGGTCCAGCCGATGAGCCGGCTGGTGGTCTCGTTGCCGGCGCCGGCGAGGAGCAATACGTAGATGAGCACCTCGTCGCGGGTGAGGTTCCGGACGGTGCCGGTCTCGTCGGTGAGCTCGGCGTTGAGCAGCTCGGTCATGAGGTCGTCAGACGGGTTCTTCGCCCGCCAGTCGACGTACTCGTCGAACAGACCCCCACCGCTGAAGTCGCCGGACGGCACGTACTCTTCGCCGTCCTTGATCTTGAGGCCGTCGTCGAACGTGTCGCGGATGGCCTCCTGGTCCTGCTCGGGGATGCCGAGGAGCATCCCGATCACCCGCATGGGCATCTGGGCGCCGAGGTCGGCGATGAAGTCGAACCCGCCGGTGCCGACCAACGGGTCGAGGCTGCGGGCGCAGAACTCGCGCACCTGGCCCTCGAGGGCCAGCATCTTCTTGGGCGTGAACACGCGTGACATCAGGCCGCGGTGGATGTCGTGGATGGGCGGGTCCTCCATGAGGACCATGCCCGGCGGCATCTCGATGCCGGCCTTGATGAGCTCGAGGGTGGAGCCCTTGCCCGACCGGTACGTGTCCCAGTCGACGAGGCCCTTCTCGACGTCGTCGAAGCGGCTCAGCGCCCAGAACTCGTGCTTGTCGTTGAACCAGAGCGGCGCCTCGTCACGCATCCGTCGCCAGACGGAGTGCGGGTCGACGTCGATCTCGGTGTCGAAGGGGTCGTAGTAGATCTCGGTGTCGCTCATCGGGTCCAAGCCACCGCTTTCGTCTCGAGGTACTGGTCGAATCCGGCCCAGCCGTTCTGGCGGCCGATGCCACTGTCCTTGTAGCCACCGAAGGGCATCTCGGGGCCGAAGGCGTTGCCGCCGTTGATGGTGAGACCGCCGGTGCGGATGCGCCTGGCGACGCCGATGGCTCGCTCGGTGTCGGCCGAGAAGACGCCGCCGGAGAGGCCGTAGGCGCTGTCGTTGGCGATGCGCACGGCATCGTCGTCGTCGTCGAAGGGGATGGCGACGAGGACCGGCCCGAAGATCTCCTCCTGGGCGATGGTCATCGAGTTGTCGACGTCGGTGAAGAGCGTGGGCTCGACGTACCAGCCCGTGGGGAACTGCTCCGGGCGCCCGCCGCCGAGGGCGAGGGTGGCCCCCTCGTCGATGCCCTTCTGGATGTAGCCGAGCACGCGCTCGCGCTGCTTGGC
The DNA here is from genome assembly GCA_963702555.1 of uncultured Actinomycetes bacterium. Lineage (GTDB taxonomy): Bacteria > Actinomycetota > Acidimicrobiia > Acidimicrobiales > Acidimicrobilacustridaceae > CAMFLJ01. The sequence goes on along the minus strand of CAVPCW010000013.1, from coordinate 442,807 downwards.
CGAGACCAGCGGGCCCATGATGTTGCCCTCGGTCTGGGGGTCGCCCCACGGCACGTAGGACATGGCCATCTTCAGGAACTCGACGCCCTCGTCGTAACGGGAGCGGGGGAGGAGCATGCGGGTCTGGATGGCACAGCCCTGCCCGCCGTGGAAGCAGACGCCGAGGCCGGCGAGCAGGGCGGTGGAGAAGTCGGCGTCGTCGAGCACGACGGTGGCGGACTTCCCGCCGAGCTCCAAGAAGAGGCGCTTCATGGTGGCGGCGCCCTTCTCCATGATGCGCTTGCCGACCGCGGTCGAGCCGGTGAACGAGATCAGGTCGACCTTGGGGGAGAGGGTGAGCTCCTCGCCGAGCAGGTGGTCGGAGGAGGTCACGATGTTGACGACGCCGGCGGGGATGTCGGTCTGCTCGGCGATGACCCGCCCCAGGCGGGTGGCGTTCCACGGGGTGTCCGGGGCCGGCTTCAGGACGATGGTGTTGCCGGTGGCGAGGGCCTGGCCGAACTTGTTGAGGGTCACCTCGAGCGGGAAGTTCCAGGGCACGATGGCCCCGACGACGCCCGCCGGCTCCTTCCAGATCTGACGCACGCTGTTGTCGATGTCGGTCAGCTCGGTGACGAACGGGTAGGCGTCCATGTGCTCGAGCGGCCAGCGGATCGCGTTGTTGATCGGGTCGTCGCACTGAGGCCCCATCGTGACGGTGCGGGGGCAGCCGACCTCGAGGATCAGCTCCTCACGGAAGCCCTCGCGCTCGGCGTCGAGCGCGTCGTGAAGCTGCTGGAGGCAGTGCTTCCGGAAGGCCAGGTTCGTCGACCAGTCGGTCTCGTCGAAAGCCCGCCGTGCGGCGTCGATGGCGCGGTGCATCTCGACCTGCCCGGCGTCGGAGACCTGGCCGAGCACCTCCTCGGTGGCGGGGTTGACGTTGTCGAACGTCTTCCCGGACGCGGCCTCGACGAGCTCGCCGTCGATAAGCATCCGCAGTTCGCCCTGAGACATGTGGTGGGACCCCCAGATCGGTGTACCGGACACTCTAAGCAAAATCGACGTCGCTTTCGACTTTGGTCTCCGCCAGGTCACGAGAGCCCCGCTTCCGGTGGGCTCCGAGGACAGAAGTCGAAATCGACGTCGGATATGGATACCATCGGTCGCATGACGCGCATGCCGATCTTCGATGCCGACAACCACCTGTACGAGACCCGCGACGCACTCACGAAGTTCATGCCCGAGCGCTACAAGCGGGTGATCGACTACGTCGAGGTCAAGGGCCGCACCAAGATCGTCGTCAACGGCAAGATCAGCGAATACATCCCCAACCCGACCTTCGAGGTCGTGGCCCGCCCGGGCGCGCAGGAGGACTACTACCGCAAGGGCAACCCCGAGGGGAAGAGCCGGCGCGAGATCTTCGGCGAGCCGATGAAAGCGATCCCCGCGTTCAGTGAGGCCGCTGCCCGGCTCGAGCTCATGGACGAGCAGGGCGTCGACCGCACCCTCATGTTCCCGACGCTGGCCAGCCTCGTGGAGGAGCGTCTGAGCAACGACCCCGAGGCCATGCACGCCGTCGTCCACTCCCTCAACGAGTGGCTCCACGAGACGTGGCAGTTCAACTACGAGGGCCTCGACCGCATCTTCACCACCCCGGTGATCACCCTCCCCATCGTGGAGAAGGCGATCGAGGAGCTCGAGTGGGTCGTCGAGCGTGGTGCCCGCGCCATCCTCATCCGCCCGGCGCCGGTCCCGGGCTACAAGGGCCGCCGCTCGTTCGCCCTGCCCGAGTTCGACCCGTTCTGGGAGAAGGTCGTCGAGCACGACGTGCTCGTCACCCTGCACTCGTCCGACAGCGGCTACGACCGCTACACCAACGAGTGGAGTGGTGAGGGCAACGAGATGCTCCCGTTCCAGGTCGACGCCTTCCACATGTACGTCAACTGGCGCCCGGTCGAGGACGCGGTGGCCTCGCTCGTCACCCACGGGGCCCTGTCGCGCTTCCCGCAGCTGAAGATCGCCATCGTCGAGAACGGCAGCAGCTGGCTCGGCCCACTCATGAAGGGCCTGAAGGACCTCTACAAGAAGATGCCGCAGGATTTCATGGAGGAGCCCGTCTCCGTCATCAAGCGCAACATCCACATCAGCCCATTCTGGGAGGAGGACCTCAACGCCCTCTCCGATCTGCTCGGCGAGGACAACGTGCTCTTCGGGTCGGACTTCCCCCATCCTGAAGGCCTGGCCGAGCCGGCCAGCTACTTCGCCGAGCTGGAGGGCGCAGACCCGGCCCGGGTCGCCAAGATCATGGGCGGTAACCTCGCTCGTCTGATGAACGTGGAGAACACCCCGGTGGCCCCCTCGGCGTGAGTGCACCGGTGGATCGTGCGCTGACCATCCCGGCCCTGGCGGCCTCGGCCGCCGAGCGCTTCGGCGACCACCCGGCCGTGGTCGACGGCGCCACCACGCTGACCTACGGCGAGCTGGTCGAGGCCGCCTGCACCTTCGCGGCCGCACTCGTCGCCTCCGGTGTGGAGGCCGGTGACCGGGTCGCCCTGTGGAGCTTCAACAGCGCCGAGTGGATCGTCGCCGTGCTCGGCGTGTTCGAGGCCGGCGCGGTGCTGGTACCGGTCAACACCCGCTTCAAGGCGGCCGAGGCGGCCGACATCCTGCGCCGCAGCGGAGCCCGGGCTCTCGTCACGACCACCGACTTCCTCGGTGTCGACTACGTGGCCCTGCTCGAGGGGGTCCGGGGTGAGCTGCCCGAGCTGCAGACCGTGGTGGCCCTCAGCGGCCCCGCGTCCGGCGACAGTGTGGCGTGGTCCGACTTCCTCGCCCGGGCGACCGACGAGGCCCGGGCGGAGGTCGCTCTCCGGGTCGCAGCCCTCGGCCCCGACGACCCCTCCGACATCATGTTCACGTCGGGCACCACCGGCGCCCCGAAGGGCGTCGTCCAGACCCACGGGCGCACGCTGGTGATCGGCACCGACTGGGTCGAGATGACCGGCCTCCGCGCCGACGACCGCTACCTGATGATCAACCCGTACTTCCACATGTTCGGGTTGAAGGCGGGCATCCTCGCCTCGGTGGCGGCGGGCGCCACCATGTATCCGCAAGCCGTGTTCGACGTCGACGACGTGTTGGCCCGCATCGGTGCCGAGCACATCACCGTGCTCCCCGGGCCGCCGACCCTCTACCAGTCGATCCTCGAGCACCCCGACCGCGATCGGCACGACCTCTCCAGCCTCCGCATCGCCGTCACCGGGGCCGCCGACATCCCGGTCGAGCTCATCCGCCGCATCCGGGCCGAGCTGCCGTTCTCGATGGTCGCGGTGGGCTACGGCCTCACCGAGGCCGGCACCGCCACCGGCACCGGGCCCGACGACCCGCCCGAGATCGTGGCCACCACGGTGGGCCGCGCCCGCCCCGGCTTCGAGCTGCGCATCGTCGACGGCGACGGCAACGACCTCGCCGACGGCGAACCGGGAGAGATCCTCCTCAAGGGTGCGAGCGTGATGTCGCACTACCTCGACGACGAGAAGGCCACCGCCGAGACCTTCACCGCCGACGGATGGCTGAAGACCGGCGACCAGGGCGTGATCGACGACTCGGGCTGTCTCCGCATCGTCGGCCGCTCGAAGGACATGTTCATCGTCGGAGGGTTCAACGCCTACCCGGCCGAGATCGAGAACCTCCTGCTGCGCCACCCCGACATCGCCCAGGTCGCGGTGATCGGCGTCCCCGACGAGCGCATGGGCGAGGTCGGCATGGCCTTCGTGGTGCCCCGTGTGGGCACCACGCCCAGCGCCGACGAGGTCGTCGCCTGGGCCCGAGCCGAGATGGCGAACTACAAGGCGCCCCGGGTCGTCGAGATCGTCGACGAGCTGCCGCTCAACGCCACCGGCAAGGTCGAGAAGAACGTGCTCCGGGCCCGAGCCGCTGAGGCGCGCACGATGTGACCACGACGGCCCCGGCGGCCGTCCCGACGATCGGTAGTCTCCGCCCATGACCTCACTCTCCGCCCTCCTGAAGACGTTCGAGTTCGAGTCGTTGGGCGACGGCCACTACCGGGGAGTCAACGCGACCGAAGGGCCGGGTGTGGTCTTCGGTGGGCAGCTCATCGCCCAGTCGATCCTGCTGGCCGGGCGAGATCACCCGGGCAAGCTGGCCAAGACCGTGCACACGATCTTCGCCCGCGGCGCGGCCTTCGACCCCGCCCTCGAGATCGACGTCGAGGTCATGCAGAGCGGCCGGGCCTTCGGGTCGAGCACGGTCACCATCTCCCAGGAGGGGAAGTTACGCACCCGTTCGATGGTGCTGTTCACCGCCGACGAGGACGACACGATCCGGCACGAGACGCCGGCACCGACGCTCGTCGCGCCCGAGGCAGGCGATCCGAGCCTCGGCACCGGCGACTGGGAGGTCGCCTTCGTCGGTGATGTCGACATCAACGACCCGGCGTTCGTCGGGCCCGCCGAGCTCGACGTCTGGACCCGCTTCGCCGGGGCGCCCGACGACGACCCCCTCGTGGCCCAGGCGCTGGTGGCGTACACCACCGACCCGTTCCTGATCGCCACGTCCATGCTCCCGCACGAGGGTGTCGGCCAGTCGCTCGCCCACGTGACGCTCTCCACCGGTGTGATCTCCCACACCCTCACGTTCCACGAGCGCGTGCACGCCGACCGCTGGCTGTTGCTGTCCCACGACAGCCCCTACGCAGGCCACGGCCGCAGCTACGGGCGGGCCAACGTCTTCCAGGACGGCCACCTGGTGGCCTCGTTCGTGCAGGACGCCATGATCCGAGCCATGCCCGAGGGTCATTCGGTGATGTGACGAACACGAACGGGCCGGGCGTCGAGGACGCCCGGCCCGTTGCCGTTGGTCGAGCCCGACCCGGGCAGGTGACGGGGGAGGTCACCGGCCCGGATGCAGGGGGGCTCAGCCGGTGACGTTGTGCGCCAGGCGGTCGTCGCCGACCTTGAGCGTGCTGAAGGTGTCGATCGGCGGCTCGACCTTTGTGGCCCAGGAGTCCTCACAGGCGAACTGCCCCGCCTCGGACGGCTGCCACTGCACGAACTTCGTGCCCTCGAGCTTCATGACCTGGATGCAGTGGTCGATCGTGTTGGCGCCCGGGTCCTGGGTGGTGCTGAGGCCGCCGGCGTTCCAGCTGTGGGTGGCCTTCAGCTTCGTCATCACGCAGTCACGGGTGAGGTCGTTGCCGCACGCCTTGGCTGCGGTGGCCCACAGCAGGAACGACGAGGTGGAGACCTGCCCGCCGTAGGAGAGGTCGCCGCCGGCGCCCTTCACGATCTCGACGTAGGCCGCGTTGGCGCTGCCCTCGGGCGTGTAGTCGAGGGGCACGAACGAGTTGCCGAAGTAGAAGTTGTCGCCGTTGCCGTTCGTGTTCGAAGCGGCCAGGTCGGAGGTGTACGACGAGGCCGCGTTGAGCCAGACCGGGCTGTAGTCGAGCTGCTTGGCGGCGTCGAGGATGTTCTTCATGTTGGTCTGCAGGTCGAGGGTGAACACGACCTCGGCCCCGCAGTCCTTGAGCTTCTGGACGTAGGGCCGGTAGTCGGACACACCGGTGATCGGGTAGGTCTGGTCGCACCCGATGAAGGTCCACCCGACGCTGGGCACCGTGCGCACGAAGCGCTGGCCGTAGTCGGTGATGTTGGGGAAGATCGGCAGCATGGTCGCCGCGTTCTTCACCCCGTCCGGGAAGGCCTGGGCGATCTGGGCGGCGGCGCCGACGTTGTAGTAGTCGATCGGCTGCGGGTAGGACGCCACGGCCAGCGGCGCCATGGCGAGGGCGCCGCCCGACACCACGCCCGGCACCGTGGGGAGCTCGCACTCGATGCGGGTCTGCTCGGCGCCCTCGGGGAGGGCGAAGTACTGGCCGACGAGCATGAAGGCCTGGGTGCAGGCCTCGGCCATGACGTTGGCGGTCTCGGTGATCTTGGCGTCGTAGTACTTGCCCACGATGGTGCGACCGTTGATGCCACCTTGCTGGTTGCACCAGTCGATCATGGCCTTCATGGCGTCGCTCGCCTCGTGGCCGATGCCAGGGCTGCCGGTGTAGCCGGCGTCATCGCCGTAGCCGATGGTGACCGAGGTGGCGTCGACTGCCTGGTCGGGCGTGCCCGAGGGGGATCCGGGGCCGCAGGGGCTCTCGAGGTCCCCGAACTGCGGAACGGTGCTGTCCGTGCCGGTCTTTGTCGTGTCGGACGACTCGCCGTCGCTCGAGCTCCGCCCTCCGCCGCAGGCCGAGAGCAGCATCACCGACACTGCGAGCAACGCCACCGATCGCACGATCCACTTCGACATCCGGGTCCTCCCAGGGTGGGCAGTCGGCCCTGTTTCGTTTCCCCACGGCGGCTGCCGTCGGCGGGGTGTTCGCGAGGCGGCAGGTTACCTGAAATCGACGTCGGCATCGGAAGTCTCGGTGGGGGGCCGACACTGGATGGACCCGCATCGACCGGCCCAGAGAAGAAATCGACGTCGGTTTCGATATATGGTGGATCTGTGACGGGTGACACCATGCCCGTCCGCCAGCCCTGAGGGGGATCATGAAGCGTCTGAGCCTGGCCGTGTGTTCGGCCGCCATCGCCGTCGTGTTGGTCGGGGGTTGCTCGTCGAGCGGCACCGACTCCAGCGCGTCGTCGGCTGATGTCAGCACCACCGTGACGACCGCCGCCCAGCCGGCGATCCCGGCGGGGGCGACCTACGTCGCCCTCGGGAGCTCGTTCGCGGCAGGCAGCGGGATTCCCGTCCAGACGGGGGTGTGCGGCCGCTCCGACTCCAACTACCCCAACCTGGTCGCCGCCGATCTCGACCTGAAGCTCGTCGATGTCAGCTGCGCCGGGGCGACCACCGCCAACCTGCTCGACACGCCTCAAGGTGACACCTCGCCTCAGATCAACGCCGTCACGGCCGACACCTCACTCGTCACCGTCACCGTCGGCGGCAACGACATCGGGTACTCCCTCGCCGCCCTCACCTGCGGGACCGAGGCCGTGTGCACCCTCGACTCGGCGAAGCTGGAGACCGACCTGGCCTCGACCAAGACCGCCCTCACCAGCCTGCTGACGCAGGTGAAGCAGAAGGCTCCCGACGCGACGGTCGTCCTCGTCACCTACCCACGGGTCGTTCCCGAGACGGAGTGCCCGGCGCTGTCGTTCACCCCGGAGGAGGCCCAGGTCGTGCGCACGATGGGGGAGCGCTTGGAGCAGCTCTTCGTCGAGGTCGGAGCTGACACTGGGGCGCTCGTCGTCAGTCCGTACGCGGCCGAAGGTGATCACACGGTGTGCGCCGCGGACCCCGCAGACCGTTGGACCGATGGTGTCGCAGCGACGGCCGGCTTCCCGTACCACCCGAACGCCACAGGGCACGTGGCCATGGCGGAGCTGGTCAGCGAGGCCCTCGCCGGCAAGAGCTGAGCGTCAGGTCGCCCCTGGCTCCGACCGCGGTGGATGCCGCGGTCGGGGTTCAGGGGCGACCGGCGTGTCGCACCTCGACCTCGACCGACCAGAGCCGACCCGACCAGTCGGGGTCGTTCCCGCCGGGGAACGTGCTGGCCGTCGCCACGAACAGGGTGCGGCCGTCGGCGCCGCCGAGGGCACAGGCGAAGCAGCGATCGGGCATGGCGATGACGTCGAGGACCTCGCCGCCCTCGGCCACTCGCGCCACCTCGGGGGCCATGGCGTCGGCGAACCAGATGGCGCCGTCGGCGTCGAGGGTGCAACCGTCGGGGAATCGTCCACCGAGATCGGCCCACAGTCGACCCTCGCCGAGTGTGCCGTCGGGGAGGATCGGGAAGGCCCGGTAGCGCTGGGCCATGGACTCGCCGATGATGTAGGTCGAACCGTCGGGGGTGATGACCGATCCGTTCGGGAAGGCGAGGCCCTCGGGCCCGCCGATCACGGTGCCGTCGGGCCGCACGATCGCCAGGCGGGCGTCGTTGCGGGGCTCGCCGGCCGCCATGTCGGCCCCGAAGTTGCCGACGTAGGCGGTGCCGTCGGCGGCCACGACCATGTCGTTGGCGTGCGAGGTGGCCACTGGCGAGAGATCTGCGTGCACCACCAGGGTGCCATCGGGCTCCCGTCGGAGCACCCGCCGCGAGTCCATGGCGACGACGAGCAGGCGGCCGTCGGGTAGCCATCCGAGCCCGCTGGGGCGCTCGTCGATCTCAACCTCCACCCGGAGGTCGCCCGACAGGTCGAGCGACGAGACCGTGTGGGCGTAGAAGTCGGAGAACCAGAGGCGGTCGTCGTGCCAGCGGAGGCCTTCGCCGAAGCCGAGGCCGGCGAGGAGCTGCACGGGCTCACGGGTGCTCATGGTGGGTACCTCCGGGTCGCGAGTCTGGAACGGTGGCAGCGGCGGCTCCGCACGACGACTGGAGTTCTAGCCGCGCGATCGGGCGAGGGTGCCGAGGAGAGCAGCGGTGCGCTCGAAGGTCCCGGGGTCGCCGAAGCAGACGCCGTGGACCTCGTCGATGCCTGCCTCTGCAAAACCCGCGAGGCGGGCGGCGACGGTCTCCTCGTCGCCGATGAGGGCGAGGTCGGCCGGGCGGGTGGCGTGCTCGCGCTCGAGGACGCTCTCGTAGACCGGCAGCTTGGTGAAGCGCTCGAGGGTGCTGTTGACCAGCTCGTTCTGGGCGGCGACCTCGCCGGCGGCGCACACGGCCATGGGGACGCCGGCGATGACCTCGGGCCGGGGACGGCCCGCTGCGGTGGCGGCCTCCGAGGAGATCGGTGCGATCACGTCAGTGAGGGTGCGTAGGCCGACGAGCCAGGTGACGACGCCGTCGGCGAGCGAGCCGGCGACCTTCAGCGACAGGGGGAACATGGTGCCGACGAGGAGGGTCGGCGCGGTGGCGTCGACGACGTGGGCCCGGCCGAAGTCGGTGGTGGTGTCGACGTCGAGGAACTCGCCGTGGTGCTCGAACCGTTCGCCGTCGAGGAGGCGGCGCAGCACGCCGACGTACTCGCGCAGGTGGGCGGCGGGTCGGTCGTAGCTCTGGCCGAGGGCGCCCTCGACCAGCGCCCGGTGCGAGGAGCCGACGCCCAGCAGGAGCCGGCCGTCGGTGGCGGCACTGGTGGTGAGCGCCTGGGAGGCGAGCACCATCGGGTGCCGGGAGCGGGTCGGGATGACGCTGGTGCCGAAGCGGATGCGTTCGGTCATGGTGCCGGCGACGGCGAACATGGTGAGCGCGTCGACGCCGAACAGCTGGGAGCACCAGGCGGTGTCGACGCCGGCCTCCTCGAACATGGCGATCTGCTCGAGGAAGCCCGACAGCCGGCTCTCGCCCCCCAGCGACATCCCGTAGCGCATCACGATGCCCGAAGGTAGGCGTCCACCCGCTTGAGCGCTTCGTTCGGCTCGGCGGGCAGCGCGTCGAGGGGCTGGGCGACCTCGTCGACCGTGGGCCCGTACTGCGCGGCCAGGGGGGCGAGGGCCTCGAGGTCGAAGTCGTAGAGGCGGGCGGCGTTCTCGCCGAGGAACCCGCGCATCTCCTGCTCGCCGTAGCCCTGGAACACCTGGCGGAGGTGCTCACGGGTGAAGGGGCCGGTGCCTTCGTCGTGGGGGTAGTCGCTGCCCCACATGAAGCGGTCGAGGCCGAGGGCGGGGGCGCACTCGGTGTCGAGCACGTGGGGGAAGCTGGCACCCACCCAGCAGTTCCGGGCGAAGTACTCGCTGGCCAGCATCGGGAGCCGGTCCTCCTCGCGGTACTTGAGCTCACCGATGGCGCCGGTCTGGATGCGGCTGATGACGGCGTCGAGGTCGTGCAGAAGAGGCGGGATGGAGTGGGCGGACCCCTCGGTCATCGCCATCCTGAGGCGCGGGAAGCGTTCGAAGACGCCGCCGAGGACCAGGTGCACGAACGCCCGCAGGCCGTACCAACCCATCTCGGCGACCATCAGTGCCGGGGTGGCGGCGTGGCGCCCGTAGTCGGGGTTGCCGGTGCCCGAGTGCAGGTTGATGACCATGTCGAGGTCCTGGATGGTCGCCCACAGTGGGTCGTAGGCCCGGCTGTAGAGCGGCTCGACCCACTTCACGTCGGGGGCGATGCTCGGCAGGAGCACGCCGCCGCGGAGGCCCTGCTCCTTGATCCAGGTGACGTCGGTGATGGCGTCGTCGACGTCGTTCAGGAAGATCTGGCCGATGCCGGCGCGCTGGATCGGCTTGCGGTTGCAGAAGTCGACCATCCAGCGGTTGTGGGCGCTGATGCCGGCGCGGCGCAGCTCGTACTCGTCGGCCTTGGGCGGCCCGGCGAACAGCACGAAGCCCGGGTAGAAGGGCGGCACGGTGTTCGGGTAGACGACCTCGGCGATCACACCGTCGGGGAGCTGGTCGGCGTCGCGCCGCTCGTCGTCCCAGTTGCGCACTCGCAGGTCGGTGTCGCGCAGGTCCTTCCACGGGTTCTTGTACTCGCCGCGCCAGGCGTCGAACGCGTCGCGGTACTGCGGGTCGAGGTACTCGCGGTACTGCTCGTGGGAGCCACCGGCATGGCAGTCGGCCGAGATGATCGTGTAGCGGTCGTTTCCTGACACAGGGACCTCCGAAGTCCGGTAATTAGATGCATGGTACATTCATTGGAAGTTCCCGCAAGCCGTTCTAGGCTCGTCGGGCACCGGTCATGGAGGCAGAGGGCTCACATGGGGAAGCGGAATCGGGAGGAGCCGACGGTCGACGAGATCGCGGCGTTCATCGAGTTCGTCTCGCGCCTCACCCTCAGCGAGCGCGTGCAGCAGCGCTTCGCCGGCGGCACCCGCCTCGTCGGTCGCTCGGAGCTGTTCGCCCTCAGGGCCCTGAAGCGCCACGGGGCGCTGACCTACCGGGGCCTCGCCGAGCAGATGGGGCTCGACCCCACCACCGTGAGCCGGCTCGCCGGCCGCCTCCTCGATCTCGAGCTCGTCGAGCGGGAGGTCGACGAGGCCGACAAGCGCCGGGCCTGGCTGACGCTCTCCGCCTCGGGTCGGAAGGTCCTGAAGGGCGTCGAAGACGTGTACCTCGGATACTACGAGACCGCCATAGCGGACTGGTCGGCCGACGACCGCGCTGTTGCCCGGGCCGTCCTCGCCCGCCTCAGGGAGAGCCTCAGCCGTCTCGAGTTCGACGAGCAGGGCCGGGCCACGGGTGTGGCGCGCTCGGAGCAGTCCAAATCCGCATGAACGGCTGCGCTGCGGCTCGGCCCCACTTCCGGGTCGAGCTGCGGAGCGGCATCCACCATCGACACGAGGAGTAGGAACCCATGGCACGACTCGACGGAAAGGTCGCCGTGATCACCGGCGGCGGCAGGGGCATCGGACAGGCGATCGCGCTGCGCTATGCCGCGGAGGGAGCCACCGTCGTGATCTCCTCCCGCACGCAGTCCGACCTCGACGAGACGCTGGCGCGTGGGGGCATCGACGACGCCCGCGGCCTGGCCATCGTGGCCGACGCCATGGACCGCGACGACGCCCGCCGCCCGGTCTTCGAGGCGATCGATCGGTTCGGCCGCGTCGACATCCTCGTCAACAACGTCGGTGGCACCACCGGGGGCAACCCCGACCCGTTCGCCGGTGACGACGCCGCCTTCGAGCAGACCCTCGTGCTGTCGCTCACCTCGGCGTGGTGGACCACCAGTGCCGCCCTCCCCGGGATGCGCGAGCAGGGGTCTGGCCGCATCATCAGCATCGGCTCCGGTGCGTCGAAGGCCACCGGCGGCGCCCTCCCGTACACGACGGCCAAGCACGGGCTGGTCGGCTTCACCAAGGAGCTGGCGAAGGCCGCTGCGCCCCACGGCATCAACGTGAACCTCCTCTGCCCGGGTGTCACCCGCACCTCGTTGGTCGACTTCGAGTACATCGCCAAGCTCCGGGGCACCACCGCGGAGGCCGAGGAGAAGCGCTTCGCCGCCGACTGCCTCCAGAACCGCATCCTCGAGCCCGAGGAGGTCACTGGCATGGCCGTGCTCCTGGCGAGCGACGACGGCGGTGGCATCACCGGGCAGGTGCTCAGCGTCGACGGCGGCTACAAGGTCTGACGGCCGGCGACGGCGAGGGAGCCCGCTCATGGAGAAGGTCGTACTGGTCGCGTTCGCGTCCGAGGGCGCGCCGCCACTGGCTGATGACGAGGTGGTCCGCCTGAACGCGCGCCTGCTCGACGTGCTCGACCCCGTTCGCTACCCGGACCTCGGCCTGCAGGTCGAGGACCACGAGGCGACCCTCCGCTGGCAGCGCCGGGAGCGATCCCTCGCCCGCCGGCTCCGCCTGTCGTTGTCGGCCTGGACCGAGTGCGGTGACGACGTGTCCGAGCTCGTGGCCGCGCTCGGCCCACTCGCCGAGGACCACGCCGCGTTCGTCGTCACCGAGGCGGTGCCGCGCTGGGAGGCCGACAGGACGGTCAGCGCGGCCGAGCCCCGACCCGGGGTCACCGTGACGTCGTTGTTGTGCAGGAACCCGGCGATGACGCGCGACGAGTTCGTCGCCCACTGGCGCGACGTCCACCAGCCCATGTCGTTCCGGATCCACCCGCAGCGGACGTACGTCCGCAACGTGGTGGCCCGCACACTGACTCCCGAGACGGTGCCGATCGATGCCGTCTGCGAGGAGGGCTTCACCTCGCTCGACGACGTGCTCGATCCGGCTCGCTTCTTCGGGGCCGACACCAGTGGCACGACGTGGAAGGAGAACGCGGGCGTGATCGGCGCCGACGTCGGCCTCTTCCTCGACACCGATCACACCACGGCGACGATCACCCGCGATCACCGCCTGCGGAGCTTCCGCTCCTGACCTCAGAGGTAGTCGACGCGGTGGTCCGACTCGGCGGTGAGCCCCAGCTCGGGCCATTCGCCCTTCATCATGCTCTCCATGATTCCGAAGCCGACGGCATCGCCTTCTCGGACGCGCACCGGGGTGTCGCGCAGCTGGCCGAGGAGTCGGAGGTGCTCGTCGTCCCAGCAGTCGGCGATGTGGTCGCCGTCGACGTGAAGCGGCCCCATCCATGAGCCGTGCTTGTGGCCGGCCCAGGTCCCGTAGCCCGCAGGCTTGAGGAAGAAGCCCGACTCTCCCAACGCCTCGACCTCGATCACCCGCTGTTCGCCCGACTCGAGGGTGAGTCGGAGCTCCCCGCCGAGCACGAACCGAGTCCGGGTGTCGTAGGTCATGTGGGGCTCGACCTTCGTGATGCGGAGCTGTGTTCCGTCGGACTCGTTGATGTATGCCGACGAGATGCCCACCCCGTCTGCGGCGTGGATGGCCATCTCGTAGTAGGTGCCGTCAGGCCGACGAGAGGAACGAAGGAGTCCACTTGAACCCGCCCTTGAAGCCGGGGGGTGCCTGGGACAAGCCCGGGATCACGTCCGAGGGCGGAACACCGACGGCTTGGCGCACACCCCAGGAGTGGTCGCGGAAGCCGAACCACTCGCCGTCGCCGACGTCGTGGGTCTGGCCCTCGACGGTGACCGTTCCCGACACCCACCCACCCTGGTGGTAGCGGATCACATCGACCTCGACGCGGCCGGTCCGACGGTTGCGGCTCAGCGTGCGGTCCTCGAAGAACGGAGGCGTCACGCCCGTCAGGACGAGGTCGAACGAGATCGGCTGCGTGTCGTTCGGTTCGAGCGTGAACCGGACCTGCTCGAGCGGCTCGATGATCTCGCACCGGATCGGCCCGACGGCCGTCTCCTCGGGTGCCGACTCCAGCTCACGTGTCGCCCGAACCGTCCACTGCTCCCGACCTCGGGAGATGCCTCCGAAGCCGTCCATCACCCCGCGGTTGTGGTACCGGCCGAGACCGAAGTCGACCTGTATCGACCCGTCGATGCGGGCCAACGACGCCCAGAGCTTCTCGGTCCAACCGAGGTCGCTCTCCGCCACCGTGGCGAAGGTGTCGACGATCTGGTGGTTGAGGCCCTCATCCGCGCCTCGCAGCTCGCCGATGTCCTTCATCGGGGCGCCGTCCCCGCTGGGTGCCACGTTGCTGCGGGCTGATCCATCGATGTCCCCTCGGGTCGCGAGCGGTGGGCTCGGAGTCGCCGCTGTGCGGCCGATGGGACAAAGCTACACAAATGTCCTATTCGCGGACCAGGGCTCGCACCAGGTACTGGTCGAGGAAGAGCCGCTTCGCGTCATCGGACCGGTTGATCCACGGCGGGGCCATGAGCAGCAACGCCACGGCGTTGATCCATCGGGTGGTCTCGCGGGGGTCGAGGTCGGCGTGGAGCTGCCCATCGGCCTGCCAGCGCTCGATCAGTGGTCCGAGGTTGCGGTGGTAGGTGTCGACCACTGCCTCCGAGCTGACCTCGAGCGCCATGACCATCCAGCCGCTGTCGTCGGAGAACATGGCGTCGGTCAGCTCGTTGTCCTTGACCAGCTCGAGGGGGCGCATCACGAGCTCGACGAGCGAGTTGGCCGCGTCCTCGGGGTGGGGGAGTGACCGGACGATCGCGCCGATCGCGGTGTCGATGCCGGCCAGGAGCACGCCGAGGAGCAGCTCGTCGCGGTTGGCGAAGTACCGGTAGACGGTCGACCGCGCGACCGCGGCCTCCTTCGCCACCTCCTGGACGGTGATCCGGGCGCTTCCCCGTCTGATGAGGCAGCGCCTGGTGGCGTCCACCAAGCGGCGACGGGCCTCCTCGTCGTCGAGGAGCGCGGTCTCGGCCCCCCACCGTCGAGAGGCGCCATCTGCCACGTCTTGGGTCGCCACGGCGGCGATCCTACGCCCGGCGCCGCTCGTCGACGCCCACTGTTCGGCGTGACCGAGGCCCCGACCCGGGCGCTCGATCGGACATATTGACTGAAATGTCCGATCTGTTCTAGGGTCCTTCCCATCGTCACGGTGGCGTCTCGGGGGAGGCGACGAACACCGTGGGCGACCGAACGCGACGCACGACCGCGTCGCCCAGACCGGGGGTCGAAGATGAAGTCCCACTACCTGCGGTTCACAGGAGCTCTCCTTGTGACCGCCGCTCTTCTCACCGCATGTGGAGGCGGGCGCTCTGACAGCGGAGACCAGTCGTCCTCCACGACGAAGGCGGGCTCCGACTCGTCGAGCTCCGTGGTGCAGTTCGGCGATCTCGAGAGCCCGTGTGGCCCGGGCAGCCCGTCGGGCTCGCCCGACCAGGCCGTCGATGCCTCGACCGTCACCATCGGCTACGGCGACGACGCCGGCTACCAGGGTCAGCCCGGTCTCGGTCACGAGGCGACCGACGCCGTCAAGGCGATGATCTCCTGGTGCAACGAGCAGGGCGGCATCAACGGTCGCACGGTCGTCGGGAAGTACTACGACGGCAAGATCACCGAGCTCGCCAACGTGATGGCCGAGGCGTGCACCCAGACCTTCATGCTGGTCGGCGAGTTCTTCGCACTGCCCGAGACCGGTGAGCAGACCCGCCTCGGGTGTGGGCTGCCGGCGGTTCCGGGCGTGCTCTCCGGCGCCGGGATCAGCATGGCGCCGCTGATGGTGGCGCCGTACCCCACGCCGAGCGACCAGTGGAACGTCGGAGCCGCTGCGCTCCTCGCCAAGGCCTACCCGGAGAAGGTGAAGAAGGCCGCGATGATGGTGGCCCAGTTCCCCGTGGTGATCGAGGGCACCCAGCAGTTCGCCCGCACGGCTCCCACCGTCGGCTGGAACTTCATCGGATGCGACCAGCCGTACCCCATCACAGGGGTCGCCGACTACCGGCCGATCCTCCAGAAGTTCAAGGACTGCGGTGTCGAGGCCGTGCTCTCCACCGACACCGGCACCGGTCTCTCGAACATCCTCGACGCCGCCGCCCAGATCGACTTCACGCCGATCTGGCTGAATTCGCCGGCGACCGCCACGGACAACTTCAACGCCTGGAACGTCAACGGCAACGGCGACAACCTGTACCTCTACAACCCGTTCGTGCCGCTCGACTACGACGTGCCGGGAAGCGCGAATGCCGCCTACAGGCAGCTCGTCACCGATTCCGGTGGCGACATCGGATTCGGTGGCCAGGTCTCCACGTCGGCCTTCCTCCTGTGGGCCACCGCGGCGAAGGAGTGCGGCAACGACCTCACCCGGGACTGCGTGATGACGCAGCTGAAGAGCATCCGCAGCTGGAACGGTGGCGGGATCAGCGCCGAGCAGGACCCGGGTGGCAACCAGGCCGGTTTCTGCACGCAGGTCATGAAGATGGACGGCACCAAGTTCGTCCAGTGGCAGCCCGAAGAGGTCGGCACCTTCGCCTGTGACCCGTCGTGGAGGGTCGAGGTCAACCCGCCCATCGACTCCGCCGCCACCCTCAAGATCGGCTCCGACCGCGTCGCCCACAACGTGATCCCGTGATGACGCCGTCCCAGATCGTTCGGCTCACCGCAGGCCGGCCCCCTTCCCGGGGGCCGGCCACCACCACGAGGGATTCTGCTCATGACCGACAGTTCTGATCGTCTGAAGGGCCGCGTCGCGCTCGTGACCGGCGCCGGCAACGGCATCGGCCAGGCGTGCGCCGAGTCGCTGGCCCGCCACGGCGCCTCGGTCGTCGTGAACGACCTCGGCACCGACGAGTTCGCCAACGGGCGCACCTCGGAGGCCGCCGACTCCACCGTCGCCGCCATCCGTGACGCCGGCGGCACCGCGACCGCCAACTACGACTCGGTTGCCGAGGCCGCCGGTTGCGACGCCGCCGTCCAGACCGCCATCGACACCTACGGCAAGCTCGACATCGTCGTCGGCTGCGCCGGGGCGATCCTCGACGGCACCCTCGCCGCCGACGACGACACCTACCAGCGGTTCATGGCGCTGTTCCTGCACCAGAAGTTCTGGTTGACCAGGGCCGCGCTGCCCGGGATGCTCGAGCGGGGCTGGGGGCGCATCATCACCACCACCTCGCACGGGGCGACCGGCCTTCTCGGCCAGCCGACCTTCGCGGCGGCGATGGGCGGCGTCATCTCGATGACCCGGGCCATCGCCCACGACAACCTCGGCAAGGGCGTCACCGCCAACTGCCTCTCGCCCGGCGGCGCGACGCGCCTCCACGCCGTCACCCGCCCGATGTTCGAGCAGCTGCTCGCCGACGGTGTCGTCGACGAGGAGTTCTGGGCCGGGTACAACAAGACGCCGCCGCCGGAGTACGTGGCCCCGATCGTCACGTGGCTCTGCACCGATGCGGCCAAGGACGTCACCGGCGAGGTCTTCCACGCCCGGGGCGGGGCCATCGGCGCCTGGAACCGCTACGCGGTCGAGCGCACGATCTACCGGGGCGACCACGAGACCAACCCGCCCTGGTCGCTCGAGGACCTCGACCTGAACGTGCCGAACGCGCTGCTCGCCGAGCCCTGAGGAGAAGACCATGGCAACCCCGACGATCGCGATCCCGATCGAGGTCGAAGAGCTCACCGCCGAGTGGTTCACCGAGATCGTGCAGTCCCGTGCTCCCGGAGCGGTGGTCGACAGCGTCGAGCTGATCGACAAGAGCTCCGGCACCACCGGCCGGGCCCGCGTCGGGCTCTCCTCCTCCGACGAGCGCATCCCGAGCACGATGTTCGTGAAGCTCCCGCCGTTCACCGCCGACGGCCGGGCCATGGTGATCTCCACCGCCATGGGCGTGTCCGAGGCCCGCTTCTACGAGGACATCGCCTCGTGGCTGCCGGTGCGCACGCCGCCCGTGTGGCACGCGGCCCACGACCTCGGGACCGACGGCTACATCATGGTGTTCGAGGACCTCAGTGCGGCCGGCGCCACCCAGCCCACCCAGGAGGAGGCCGACGCGTTCGACTTCGCCTCCAAGGTGATGGAGGTGTTCGCCCGCTTCCACGCGGCCATGTACGGCAGTACCCGAATCGGGCCGGGCGGCGACCTCCAGTGGGTCGGCGAGCGCACCCACGGGTACGGCAAGGAAGCGGGCAATGCCATCCTGCGCAACGGCGTCCGCGACTTCGGTGACCAGATGCCGCCGGTCTTCCACGAGATGGCCGAGCTCTACCTCGCCCGCAGCATCGAGTTCAACGACGTGCTCTTCCGGGGCACCCAGACCCTGGTGCACGGCGACTGCCACATCGGCAACATGCTGCGCGACGACCAGGGCCCGATCCTGCTCGACTGGGCCCTGGTGAGCAACGGCCCGGGCCTGCGTGATGTCGCCTACTTCATCGGGAACTCGATCCCCTACGAGGTGCGTCACACCCACGAGCAGGACCTTCTGCGCACCTACCTCGCCGCTCTCGCGGGCCACGGCGTCGAGATCGGTTGGGACGAGGCGTGGGACGACTACCGCCTGCAGATGGTCGCCGGCTGGATCGCGGCGGCGATGACCGCGTCCATGGGCGACTGGTGCCAGCCCCTGAGCATCGGCATGCGGGCCACCGAGCGTTCCAACCTCGCCCTGGAGGAGCTCGACGTCGTGCCGCTGCTCCGCCAGAAGCTCGGCTGAGCGAAGCTTTCGTCCCATGAGCGAACTCTCCGTTCCCGCCCGCCAGATCCCGGTTCCCGCTTCGATCAGCCCTGAGGCTCAGGCCGTGCTGGCGATGGGGCTCCTCAGCCCGTCGACCGAGTACCCACCGATCGGTGACGTGGAGGCGTGGCGCGCGATGGTCTCGGCTCAGGACGAGGTCGTCACCGCGATGCTGGCCGACCAGGCCGCCGCCATCCCCGCGACGCGGGAGCGACGTGAGATCGGCGACGCCGTCACCTACGTCGTCACTCCTGACGGGGTCGAGGACGATCGGGTCGTCCTCGAGTTCCATGGCGGGGCACTCATCCTCCAGGGGGGCGAGGCCTGCGCCGCCATGACCGCCGTCGCCGCGGCTCGCGTCGGACTGCCGACGTGGGGCGTCGACTACCGGATGCCCCCCGACCACCCCTATCCGACGCCGCTCGACGACTGCGTGCGGGCGTATCAGGCCCTCCTCGAGGAGACCCCGGCCGATCGAATCGTCGTCGCCGGGGGCTCGGCCGGTGGCAACCTCGCGGCCGCCCTTGTCGTGCGGGCGAGGGACGAGGGGCTGCCGCTCCCGGCGGCAGTCGTCCTGGCGACGCCCGAGGTCGACCTCACCGAGTCCGGCGACTCGTTCTCCACCAACCTCGGCATCGACTCGATCCTCGGGCGGCTCATGCCGGTCAACGAGCTCTACGCCGCCGGCCACGACCTCGCCCACCCCTACCTGTCGCCGCTGTTCGCCGACCTCACCGGCTTCCCACCCACGATCCTCACGACCGGCACCCGCGACCTCTTCCTGTCGAACACCGTCCGCATGCACCGCGCCCTGCGCCGTGCCGGCGTCGAGGCCGAGTTGCACGTGCTGGAGGCTGCCCCCCATGGAGGGTTCCTCGGCATGGCGCCGGAGGACGCGGAGATCGCGGCGGAGGTCCGCCGCTTCATCGATCACTGGTGCCCGCCCCGGTGACCTCCCGCATCGGCGGGCAGCCGACGGTCCTGCATCCACTTCCCTGGAGGAGCGTCCGCTCGTGACCATGCCCAAGGACGTGTCGATCATCGACACGCTCATCAGCTTCCCGGTGCGCGACAAGAAGGCGATGCACGCGTCGACCACCGCGCAGACGAAGGACGCGGAGTCGAAGGAGTTCGACCACCCGGCCGCGTACATGTTCGTGAAGGACATCCCCGAGGAGCACACCTCCGACGAGGACCCGATCGCGGTGACCCTGCGGGAGATGGATCGCTACAACATCGGGAAGGGCCTGATCGGTGTGAAGGGCGAGCAGGGGGCGCGGGCCCTGAAGCTCCATCCCGATCGCTTCGTGGCCAGCCTGTCGGTCGACCCGAACGAGGGCATGGAGGCCGTGCGCCAGATCGTGCGGGCCAAGGAGGAGTTCGACATCCGCGCCGTCGACGTCTTCCCGTGCGGGCTGTCCCCGCAGGTCGCCATCAACGACAAGAAGATGTACCCGATCTACGCGAAGTGCTGTGAGCTCGGCATCTCCACCTGGGTGAACGCAGGGGTGCCCGGACCGCGGGTGCGCATGGAGCCCCAGAAGGTCGAGTACATCGACGAGGTCATGTACGACTTCCCCGAGCTGGTCTTCGTGACCCGGCACGGCTGCGAGCCGTGGGAGGACCTGGCCGTGAAGCTCATGCTCAAGTGGCCGGGGCTGCACTACTGCACCAGTGCGTTCGCGCCCAAGTACTACCCGAAGGCGATCATCGACTACGCCAACTCGCGCGGCGCCGACAAGGTCATCTACGCCGGGTACTACCCGATGGGCCTCACCCTCGAGCGGATCATGGGCGACATGGACACCTACGTGGAGCTCAAGGACCACGTGTGGCCCAAGTTCCTCCACGACAACGCGGCGCGGGTACTCAAGCTCGACGAGTAGCGGGTCGCTTCTGTGCCCGACTGGCCCGCAGACCTACTCGGTCCAGAAGGGCTGGCCGAGCACCTCGATGAGGCGCTCTTCGCGTGGCCGGACCGGCCCGGGATCGAGCTCCTCGTCGACGCCCAGGTCATGGAGAGCCATCGGGGTCATCAGCAGGGTGCCCTCGGCCATCATGGCGAAGCGCGGATCGTCGCTGTAGCCGGCGTCGAGCAGCATGGCCCCGACCAGCTGGATGATGCTGATCTTGAAGGTCTGGAAGGCGCGGTACCACGCACGATCGTGGACCGGGATGCCGGACAGCTCTTCGTAGCGGGCGGCGAGCTCGTCGACCGTCGGTGAGGACGGCCCGCTGTTGATGCTCACCGGCATCTGCCACAGCAGCTCGATGTAGCCCAGGTCGCACAGCGGGTCGCCGATGTCGGCCATCTCCCAGTCGTAGATGGCATTGACCTCGTCGCCGACGAACGCGAAGTTCCCGGGCTTGGCGTCGCCGTGGACGAGCGTGATGCGGTCCGACTGCTCGGGCATCTGGGCCTTCAGCTCCGCGGCCACCCGCTCGAGCGCGGGCAGCGGGCCCCGCTTCACCCTGTTCATCTCGTTGGTCCAGTGGTCGAGCTCCCGGCGGAGGAAGTCGCGACCGTCACCGAGGCTTCCCAGCCCGACGGCCTCGACATCGACCGAGTGCAGGGCCACGACCTGCTGGATGAAGCTCTCGCACATGCGCCCCAGCCGGCCCTCCGACGTCTCGAGCTCGGCGCCGGGCTGGCGCTCGTAGACCTCACCGTCGAGGCGCTCCATGATGAAGAACTCGCGGCCCAGGACCTCTCCGGTGGGCTCGATCCACAGCGCCTTCGGCGAGCGCACCGCGGTGCCGCCGAGCGCGCGCAGGATCGCGAACTGGCGCTGCATGTCGTACGGCTCGATGAGGCCGGGCTTCGGCGGCCGCATGCGGAGGACGACGTCCTCCCGGTGCTCGGAGCCGTCAGCCGTCCAGACCACCGTGAGCAGGAGGATCTCGGCCGAGTGCCCGAACTCGACCTTGTCGAGCCCCTCGACCCGGACGTCGGTGGCCTCGGGAAGCTGCTCCCCGAGCCACACCCGCAGTCGTTCGCTCACGTCATCGTTGGAGGTCATCCCTGTCACCCTTTCGACCCGATGGGTCCGTGTGCCCGACGAGCTCGCATCACCAGTTGGGATAGCGGGGGTAGTGGTCACCCCAGGCGAAGAGCTCGAAGATGCCGTGGCCCTTCATCCCGTTGACCTCGAACGCCATGAGCTGGTCGAGCGAGACGGCGTTGGCCTCGACCTCGGCCAGGTCGGCGGCGTCGTTCTCGTTCCAGACGAAGGCGGAATGGCCGTCGCCGCTCTTGCGTCGCTTCATCCCGGCGCCGTAGTAGGCGGTGGTGGCGAGGTGCCGGGCCTCCGCCTTGAGGTGGAACGTCTCGCCGTCCTCGTCGACGAACGTCAGGTCGGCGTGGGTGGGCCGCTTCCTGTCGCCGTCGAAGGCGATGTCGTGCTCGAACTTGATGAAGCGCTTCGACTGGCGGCCGTCGTTGAACGTGTAGCCCCCGTCGACGTAGAGGACGGTGCCGTCGGCCGACTCGATGACCCAGGCCTCGATGGCCCGGTCCTCGAAGACGGCCTCGAACCAGATCCAGAAGTCGATGTTGTGGGCGTCGCGCACGCCGAAGGTGCGGTCGCGCCCACCGGAGAAGCCGTCGACCGAGATGGTCTCGCCCTCGATCTTCACCCAGCCTGTGTAGGTGGCCGGCTGCTTGATGTGGGTGAAGTCGGTGAGGACGGCGCCGTTCTTGCGGGTCTTGATCGGCAGGAGCTCCCACAGCGGGGCGACCGACTGGTAGTGGAGCTCCCACTCGATGCCGGACTCGTTGGGGCCGAGCTCGAGCAGCCACCGCTCGAGCGGCTCGATGCAGGTCCAGCGGGCCGGCCCGGCGGAGATGTTGTTGCGGTCGTCGGTGCACGGGCGGAAGACGTCGAGGTCCCAGTGGCGACCGTCGGCCAGGGCGACCTTGGCGTAGCCGAGGGCGAGCTGCTTGTTCGGGTTGTTGCCCCAGCCCGACACGATGAGCATCTCGTCGTCGGGGGAGTGCAGGTTGAAGTAGCAGCGGTCAGACCAGCTCGGATGGGAGTCGTCGACCTCGTCGAACGGGCGAGGGAGCTGATGGTTGAACTGCTCGTCCTGGGCGCTGTACGGCATCGTGTGTCCCCCTCGTCGACCGCCACCCGGCCGCCTGCGCACGCTACTTGAACGTCGATAAGGTCTCAATCTCGACGTCGAGATCGATTTTGTGCCCTCAGAGGCTCCGCAGCGTGTCCAGCGACTCCTTGGCGGTCATCTTTCGACCCGGGCCCCCGTTGACCAGCAGGTCGGTCCCGGTGAGGTAGCCAGGCTTGTCGCTGGCGCAGAAGGCGAGCACCTCGGCGATCTCCTCCACCTTCCCGAAGCGCTGCAGCGCGGAGTGTTCTGCGAGCACCCCTGCCCCATGGCTCTTCTCGAGCCGACCCATCTCGGTGTCGAACGAGCCGGGAGACACCGACACGACACGGGCACCCTTCTCGCCGAGGGGGGTCGCCAGCTGCTTCGACCACCAGATCACGAAGTTCTTGCTGACGGCATAGGCCAGTCCCCGCCGGAGCTTGCGGGGGAGGAGGTTGCACCGGGCGACCGCCTTCTCGAGGAAGCGGTCGGGATCGGCGGCCGCGAGGCCGTAGGCCCGCGTGGAGACCAGCGGGGGCGAGCCGTGGCCCGCGGTCGACGCCACGTTCACGATGCTGAAGCCCTCGTGGGCGAGCGGCACGAACGCCTGGTTCACGTTGACCGTGCCGATGGCGTTGACCTCGATGATCTTGGCGACGTCACCCATCTGCGGGCTCAACCCGGCGGTGTGCACGACCGACACGACAGTGCCCATCTCGCCGGCGCGTTCTGCCACCGCCTCGACCGCCGCCCGGTCGGTGACGTCGCAGGTCGCCGTCTCGCAGTCGATGCCCAGGCCGCGTAGCTCTTCGGCCGCCCTGTCGAGCCGCTCCTGGACGATGTCGCAGATGAGCACGGTGTGCTCCCGCCCGATGATCTTCGCGGTGGCGAGGCCCATGCCCCCGGCTCCACCGGTGATGACCGAGACCGTCGTCAACGTCTGCTCCTTCGATTCGGATGGATCTGTGCCGGTCACTGGTCGAGACCGTTGCGCTCGAAGTCGACCACTGCGTCGATCTCGGCGTCCGTGAGAGCGTTCCCGAACGCGGGCATCTGGTTGCGGCCGGCTTCGACGGTGGCCCTGTGCTCCTCGACGGTGAGTCGGTCTGCGATCCCGATGAGGTTCGGTCCGGTCCCTCCCCGTCCGTCGATGCCGTGGCACGAGGCGCAGCTGGTGCGGAAGATCTGTGCCCCGGTCGAGCGCTGGGCGGCCTCGGTGGTGGTGGTCGCACCGGCGGCGGATGGTCGGAGGGCGATCACCCCGCCGTCGTTGCCCGGCGCCCCGATGAGCACGAAGCCGTACCCCCAGTAGACGGTGCCGTCGACGACCGAGGCACCGGCACCGACCGCTGCCGGCGTCGTCATCTCCCAGATGGGGGACCCGTCGTCGGTGGAGAAGGCCAGCAGCTCGTTCGCGGTGGTCCCGACCAGGACCACACCGGGCACCGCTGTCACCGCCGCGTACACGGCGGCGTCGATGTCGGCCTTCCACCGAGGTGTGCCCGTCGAGGTGTCCAGGGCGAAGAGGGTGGAGGCGTTGGTCGGGGAGTTGTTGGCCGGGTTCCCGATGTTGGAGACCACGAAGATCGAGCCCTCGCCCAGGGCCGCTGTTCCCTGCACCCCGCCCAGGTTCGAGCCGGGCGTCAGCTTGGTTTCCCAGACGACCTCCCCTGTGTCCCGGTCGAGGGCGTGGTAGCTCCCGGCCTTGTCGCCGGCGCCGACGAGGTCGACCCCGTTGGCGGTCCACTGGTTCGGGCCGGTCCCGACATCGGCGTCGAGCCCGCCCTCGGACTTCGGGTAGACGTCCGGAGCGGTGAACTGTCGTGACCAGACGAGCTCACCAGTCGTGGCCCGGATGGCGAGCAGGCTGTCCGACAGCGGGGCGTTGGGGGGCTCGTAGGTCTGGCCGGTCCCGACGTAGATCAAGCCGCGCCCGGAGTCGTAGGTGGGCGTCGACCACACGCCCACGCCGTTGCCGGCGGCCGCGTCGCCGGTGGTGGTGGCCAGGCGCCACAGCGGTGTGCCGGTCGCGGCGTCGAAGGCCGCGATCGAGCCGACGAAGGTGTAGTCGGTGGTGGGCTTGGCGATCTCCAGGCTGGCCACGCCCTGGACGACCATGTCGTCGACGACGAGCGGCGACCCGGGTGATTGCGCGTCGGGATGGTCCGAGGTGCTCTGGACCCACATCAACGCCCCGGTGGCACGGTCGAGGCGCGACAGCGTGCTGTTCGACGACGCGTAGACGGCGTCACCGTCGATCGTCACCGAGCTGGTGATGGCCTGGCCGAGATCAGCGGTCCAGACCTGATGGCCGTCGGTGGCGTCGAGGGCCAGCACCCTGCCGCTCCAGTCGCCGACGTACACGACCCCGTCGACCACCGACGGTGTGCTGCTCATCCCCGCCAGGCCGTCGGCCGACCAGACCGGAGCCAACGAGCCCGCAGTTGCTGCGGTGATCTCGTTCTCGTCCGGGTTGAAGCGGCTCTGGGCCACGTCGAACCCGAACGATGCCCAGGCCACGGCCGACGCCGATGAGGTGGTGTCGGGCGGCGCCACGTCGCCACCGGACGAGCACGAAACGAGGGCAACGGCGAGTCCGGCCATGATGGCCGCCGCAGGACCGGTGGACGTGAGCCACGAGGAGCGCGTGGCCCCGCGGCCGCGTGGGGGCCATCGGCACGGCCCGTGCACTCCCGGGGGCCGTGGTGTCGTGGGTCGGCATGGATGTCAGCCGAGCTTTTGGCGAAGCAGGGGCAGGACCTCGAGCTCCTCGAGCGCCTGGTTGGAGCGCTCGGTGGCACGCATTCCGATCTCGAGGGGCTGGAGGGTGTCGCCCATCGAAGCGGTCATCGAGGCGGCGATCCAGCCGGTGATGATCTGGAGGCGGTAGGTGTCCCACGCCTCGTCCCATGCCATCTCGACGCCGTTGGCGGCGAGGGCGGCGAGGTAGGTGCGCAGCAGGTCCTGCTCGTGGTGCTGGCGCACCTCGTGGGGGATCGAGTTGCCGATGAAGTAGGCGACGTCGCGCAGGCCGGGGCCCGCACCGACCATCGCCCAGTCGAGCAGGATCGGCCCGTCGGCGTCGCGCAGCATGTTGCCGATGTGGCAGTCGCCGTGGATCAGCGTCTGGGTGCCCTCGAAGAGCACCGCGTTGAGCTCGAGCCCGTGAGAGAAGTACGCGTCGGCCATCTCGTGGAACACGGGAGGCATCTCGTCGCCGAAGGCCTGGATGCCCATGCGCAGGATGGCGTCGCCCTCGGGGGAGCCGTAGTTGTGGGTGCGCTCGCCGATCCACTGGAGGTCGCCGCCCGGGCCGACCCGGTCGCTGCCGTTCATCGCCGCGTGGAAACGGGCGAAGGCCTCCATCACCTGCGAGGCGAAGTCGAGGGCGTCGGCCTCCTCCTGGGTGGGTTGGGTGGCCCCGACCGCCGAGAGGTCGTCGAACACCATGATGTAACCGTCGGCCTCGAGGTCGTGGGCGGCGTGCCACAACGACGGTGTGCGCACGGGCAGCCAGGGGGCGACGTCCTCGTAGAAGCGGGCCTCGGACACGCCCATGCCGGTCATGTTCACCATCGCCCGGCGGTCGGGGGTGAACGGCGGGAGCTTCACGAAGACCGTGGCGGGGATGCGCTCGTCGGTCGAGGTGAGACCGACGCGGGCGCGGCCGGTGGTGCCCGAGCTGGTGTCGATCACCTCGACAGCCTCGACCGCGGCACCGGGGGCACGGGACTGCACGATCTGGGTGAACCAGTCAGCGGTGAGCTCTTCGACCTCGACGGGAATCGACATGGCGCTCACGTTAGAGGCTTTCCGAACTCGACGTCAGAATCGGGAAGTGGTGGCCGACGCTCTCGACAGGTGGTTCAGCGGGTCTGGATCAGCTGGGAGATCGACACCACGGCGAACACGCCGTCGTCATCGCTGAGGCTGGCCCACGAGAGGCCGCGGCCCATCGCCGGGTTGAAGCGGGTCTCGCCGGAGATGCCGACCCACTCGCCGACCGGTGGGCGCAGCACGTGGCCGGTCACGTCGGGGTTGATCATGGTGACCTCGCCCGGGTGGCCCTCCACACCGATCAGGTTGGCGAAGTCGAAGCCCACCACGAGGCGGCTGGTCGCCCGGATGGGCTCACCGGCGACCACCGGGGCCACCAGGCGCAGCCAGGTGCCCTGGCCGGTTCCGCCGATGATCCACGGGCGGCGCATGTCGACGGCGTGCATGAAGCCGGGGAGCACCGGGACGCCCTCGCCGACCGGACGGGACTCGGCCAGCGGGGTCAGGGCGTCGGCGGGGCGGGCGTCGCTGGTGCTCGGCGGCACGTCGGCGTCGGAGAGGTCGGCCTCGCGGAGGCGCAGGACCGAGGCCCGCACGTGCACCACGTCGTCGACGGTGAGGAGCATCTCGACGACCTGGATCTTCTTGCCCTCGCGCACGATCGACGACGAGACCTGCAGCCGCTTCCCGAGGGGGACCGGCCGCATCAGGTCGGCGGTGAGCCGGCTGATGGTCATCGGCACCAGGGAGGGCACGTCCTCCAGGCAGTGCCCGAGGAGCGCGAGGACCATGGCCCCGTTGGCCTCGTCGGGGTTCCACCCGCCCTGGATCAGGTGCGTGCCGACGAAGCCGTCGCCGTCGGGGATGTACAGGGAGGGCTCTTCCACGGGCGCCACCATGGCAGCGGCCGTGCTCCCGGCGCCAGAGGGCGCCCGCTCAGTCGGCGTCGGCGCCGGTGGCGGTCGGGCCGGCGGAGGGACCCAGGATCCCTCCGCCGGCCCGCGCTCACCAGCGGCACTGGGGCTGGACGCCGAACCGGCGCAACACCACCGATGCCGGGCACCCGCGGAGGGTGACGTAGAGCCACTGGTTGATGCCCACGAACGCCGTGAGCAGCAGGAACCAGGGGCTGACCAGGGCGGCGAGCAGTGCGCTCACCAGGGTCATCGTGCCGGCCATGGCGAACAGGATGCGCTCGAGGGGCCAGTGCGTGGTGGGCCCGGTGGTCTGGACCGGTCGGGGGGTGGTGGTGCTCACGGGTGCCTCGGTTCGGTGGGGGCGGACTGGTGGGCCATCAGTGGCTGAAGTTCACGTGGGGGAGGACCTTGTCCATCCACTTGGGCACGTACCAGTTCTTCTCGCCGAGCAGCGCCATCGTCGCCGGCACGAGCATCACCCGGACGACCGTGGCGTCGAGCAGGACCGCCATGGCCAGGGTGAGGCCGAGCTCGGTGGGCGGGATGGGCCCGGTCACACCGAAGGCGATGAAGACGATGATCATGATGATGGCGGCGTTGGTGATGGGCCGGCCGGTGCGGGCGATGCCCTCACCGATCGCCCGGCGGGTGTCGCCGGTGGCCTGGTAGCGCTCCTTGATCGCCGCCAGCAGGAACAGCTGGTAGTCCATCGACAGGCCGAACAGCAGGGCGAAGAAGAACAGCGGTGCCCAGGCGTCGACGAAGCCCTGGTGCTCGATGCCGATGAGGCTGGTGCCCACGCCGTTCTGGAACACGATCGTGGCGAAGCCGAACGCCGCGCCCACGGTGATGAGGTTCATCACCACCGAGAACAGGGCGATCACCAGGCTGCGGAAGACGATCAGCAGCAGCAGGAAGGCCACGACCAGGATGATGGCGATGGCGTAGGGCGCCTTGGCGACCAGCACGCCGGTGAGGTCGCGGTTCTGGGCGGCGGGCCCGCCGACGAGGGCGTTGGGGACCTGTTCGTCGAGGCCGGCCCTCAGGTCGTCGACCATGTCCTGGGTCTTCGAGTCGTCGATGGCGGTGCCCGGGGTCACCCGGACGACGACGCGTCCGTTGTCGGCCGGGGCGGCGACGACCCGGGCGTCGACCACGTTCGGAGTGGCGGTGGCGACGGCGACGACGGTCTCGGCGTCGGCCGCGTCGACGGTGACGTAGGCGGGGCCGGCGGCACCGGGGCCGAATCCGGCGACGACCAGTTCGTAGCCGTCACGGCTGGTGTGGCCCTCGTCGACGACGGTGGCGCCGGGCATGCCCAGCTTCATGCCGAAGGCGGGCACGATCAGGGCGCCGAGCACGACGAGCCCGATGGTGAGGACGGTGCCGGGCCGCTTCAGGGCCACGCCCGTCCACTTGGCCCAGCGGCCCTCGGCGACGATGTCCGGGTCCTTCTTGTCCCGTGACGATCAGGACCTTGTCGCCCATGGCGACGAGGACGGCCGGGAGCAGGGTGAGGGCGGCGAAGGCGACGGCGACGACCGAGAGGATCATGCCGAGGGCCATGGTGCGGAAGACCATGACGGGGACGAGGAACACCGCGGACAGCGACAGCACGACGGTGAGCGCCGACAGGAAGACGGCCTTGCCCGAGGTGGACATGGCGTTCTCGATGGCCTTGATGGCGTCCTTGCCCTCGGCCCGCTCCTCGCGGTAGCGGCTGACGATGAAGAGGCTGTAGTCGATGCCGACGGCGAGGCCGATCATCATCGAGAAGTTCATCGACCACACCGACATCGGCGTGACCCACGAGAGCATGTGGAGCAGGGCGAAGCCGACGGCGATGCCGGCGAGCGCCAGCAGCAGGGGGATGCCGGCGGCGAGCAGGGCGCCGAAGGCGATGACCAGCATGATGACGGTCGGGATGCCGCTGAGGAGCTCAGCCTTGTGGAGGGCCTCCTCGTTCATCTGGTTGAAGTCGCTCCACATCGGCCACTCACCGGTGACCTCCACCTGGGCGCCCTCTGGGACCTCGAGGGTGCCGACGAAGGTGCCGAGCTCACCGGCCGCCACGGGGCGATCCGCGTCCTCGCCGATCTGCTGCTCGACCGGGATGAGGGCCGTGGTGCCGTCCTGGGAGATCATCCCCGCTTCGGGCGGCATGGCGGTGGGGTCGACGACCGACACCACCTTCGGTCCGTCCTGGAGCTGGGCCACCACGGCGGTGAGGCCGCTCGGGTCCTGAGCGATCGGCGTGTCCTGGTGGTAGACGACGATCGGGTTCTCCGCCCCGAGCGCCGGGAACTCGGAGCGCAGCTCGGCCCGCACCTTCTCGGCGGTGGAGCCGTTGGCGTCCCAGCCCGCACCGGACAGCGCGCCGGTGAGGGAGAGGGCGAGCGGGGCCGCCGCGATGGCGACGGCGAGCCACACGAGGATCACCGCCTTGCGATGGCGGGCCATCGACGCGGCGAGGCGGGAGAAGAGCGCCCGCTCGTCGGGGTCGTGCGACGGCTCGTGTCCGGCGAAGACGGTTTCGGTCACTGACTTGGCCACTGGTGCTCCTGGGTCGGATCCTTGGTCGGGGCAACATACCCCGGGGGGTATCAAGATGCAACCCCCCGGGGTATGCGACCCTCGCCAGGAGGGGGGTGGGCACGGGCCGTCGGAAGGGGTATGCTCCAAATACCCCCTGGGGTACCACACCGCTCAGACGAGGAGCTCCCGTGGAACTGCCCGACACCGTCACCGAGGACCTGAGGAAGCGGCTGCGCCGCGTCGAGGGCCAGATCCGCGGGATCGAGAAGATGCTCGACGAGGGCCGTGAGTGCCGCGACCTCGTCACCCAGCTCTCCGCCGCCAACAAGGCGCTCGAGCAGGTCGGCTTCCGCCTCGTCAGTGCCGGCCTCACCTACTGCATCACCAACCCGGAGAAGGCCGAGGCCGAGGGGTACCCGCTCGACGAGGTCGAGAAGATGTTCCGCAAGCTCGCCTGATCGGCTGCTGCCGTCATCGAGGGGCGCTCTGGCGTGGCCCGCAGCAGCGTGCTCGACTGCGTGACGTGCTGCACCGACGCAAGGGACTGCCCGATGAGTGGCAGGAGATCGTCCGGGAGCACATGGCGCTGTGGGCACGGTTCGACGACGACGAGCGTGCCCTGCTCGGTGAGATCGCCGACTGGCTGCTGCGCCACAAGCACTGGGAGGCCGCCAACGGCTTCGCCCTCACCGACGAGATCACGGTGACGATCGCGGTGCAGGCGGCCCTGCTCGTGCTCGGCCTGAGCGTCGACGAGTACCGCGAGGTCGGCGCTGTCATCGTCTACCCGACCGCCATGCGCTCGACGGGTGCGCACGCCGGTCCGGCCTCGGGGACGATCGTCGACGGCATGGTGCCCGTGCTGGGCGAGGCCCACGACCGCCGGGGCCCGCTGCTGCTGGCGTGGGACCAGGCCGCCGACGCCGCCCGCCACCCCGGACGGGGCGAGAACGTGGTGTTCCACGAGTTCGCCCACAAGCTCGACATGCGAGGCGACATCGTCGACGGCACGCCCCGCCTCGACAGCCGGGAGGACGTCGAGCGCTGGGTCGCGGTCTGCACCGAGGCCTACGACGCCCTGCGCGAGGGCGCCGAGCGGGCGCCGCTGCGTCCCTACGGCGCCACCAACACCGCCGAGTTCTTCGCGGTGGCGACGGAGGCCTTCTTCGACGCGCCGACCGAGCTCGAGCACCACGAGCCCGACCTCTACGCGGTCCTGCGCGGCTACTACGGGCAGGACCCGGCCGAGCGGTCCCGCCGCCCGGTTCGGACCGACTGAGCCCGGGTGGGTCGCCCCCTACGATCGGCGCCGTGAGCACCGCAGTCGCCGCGATCGCCGTCGTCTGGGTCGCCGCGCTCGTGGGGCTGTCGGGCTGGGTGTGGCTGCGCTCGCGGCGGGTGGGCCTCGACGAGAAGCGGGCCCAGGACCGGCGCCGGGCCGAACGCGACCGGCACCGGCCCGAGCGAGACCTCGAGCGGACGGTGCGGGAGGCGACCTCGGTCGGCGCGGTGGTCGCCGTCGAGCAGCGTGGCCACAACCCCACGAGGGTCCGGTGGTCCGACGGCAGCGTGTGGTTCTTCTACGACGACGAGGCGAGCTACTCGGCCGCCGAGCAGCGTGGCACCCTCCCGGCGGGCATCGCCCACGTCGGCACCCCACCGCCGATGGGGGCGGTTCGCCCGAGCCGCTGAGCAGTCGGTGGGTCGACGCCGGAGTGGCTCAGATGCCCTGCGGCTCGCCGAAGTCGGCGGAGCGCGGCCGCACGAGGCCACGGGGCCGCACGAACGGCAGGTCGAGGTGGGTCAGCACCCCGGGGTCGGCATCGCACACGTCGGGGATGGTGTTGAGGGTGTTCATGGCGGTCCAGACCCGGCCCCAGTAGCCCTCGTCGCCGTCCGGGTGCTTGTGCACCGACTCGAAGTTCATCTCGATCGACGGGTCACCGTCGACGACGAGCGAGTACTTGATCGAGCCGTAGCCCCAGTCGGGGTCGAGGTCGTCGTCCATCTTCCAGAACGTGCGGAACACGACGAGCGGCTGCTCGTCGACCCATGCCGTCCACACGAAGCGCATGCCGCCGACGGTGCCGGCGGGGATGGTGCCCGAGCGCACGTGCAGATCGGTCTTCGCCGTGGCCACGTCGAAGTCCATCGTGAAGCGGTCGACGGTGCGGCCGAGGCCTTCGACGACCATCGTCATCGACTGCTCGAAGATGGCCTCCATGGTGTTGACGAGCGGCGAGGGGTTCTCGACGGCGTCGATGGGATCGCGGCCGAAGCCGAGTGCGTCCTGCATGACCTTGGAGGGGTGGAGGCGGAAGTCGGCGACCTCGCGCACCTGCACCTGGTCGATGCGGGTGAAGAGGCGGGCGAAGACCAGGGGCAGCAGGTCGCCCGAGAACCCGGGGTGGATGCCGCTGCCGTGGAAGCTCGAGCCGCCGTCGGCGCACGCCGCCTCGAGCCGGGCGAAGTCGGCCGCCGAGCGGGGCGTGGGGTAGACGAACCCGACCGGGGTGACGACGTTGGTGCCCGCCGCCAGCAGACGGCAGAGGACGTCGACGTCGGCGTGCAGCGGGGCGTACATCACGCAGTCGGCGCCGAGGGCGACGATGGCGTCGATGTCGTCGGTGGCGAGCACCCCGGTGGCGCCGATGCCGGCCAGCTCGCCGGCGTCCCTGCCCACCTTCTCGGGGTTGGTGACGTAGACGCCGACCAGCTCGTAGACGGGGTTGTCGACGGCGTGGCGGATGGCGATCTGGCCGATCGAGCCGGTGGCCCACTGCACGACGCGGTACGGAGTCTGGGTCATCAGGTTCCTTCCGAGGTCAGGTGACCCACTGTCCGCCGTTGACGGAGAGGTGCTGCCCGGTGACGGGCTCGGCCAGGCGGGAGCAGAAGAACAGCACCGAGCCGGCGCACTGCTCGGGGGTCGGGATCTGGCGGATGGGGAGGTCCTGGGCCCGCTGGCGGAAGAACTCCTCCTCGGTGATGCCGGTGGCGGCGGCCGTGGCCGCGGCGCCGCTGTCGAGGCTCTCGCCGGTGACGGGGCCGAGGAAGATGCCGTTCACCCGGATCTCGGGGCCGAGCTCGAGGGCCGAGGTACGCACGAGGCTCGCCATGGCCGCCTTCGACGCCGAGTAGGCACCCATGGTCGGCGGGTTGCGCAGCGCCGCGCCTGAGTTCACCAACACGATCGACGAGCCCTCGGACATCACCGGCACCGCCGCCTGGATGAGGTGCAGCGACCCGAAGAAGTTCACGTCGAAGACCTGCTGCCAGCTGTCGGGGTCGGCGTCGGCCACCCGCACCCAGTCGCCGGCGTGGTGGCCGTTCTGCACGAGGTGGTCGAGGCGGCCGAACCGCTCGACGGCGGCCGCGACGACCGCCCGGCAGTCGTCGGGGCTCGACAGATCGGCCGGGACGACGACGGCCTCTCGGCCCAGGGCACGGACCTCGTCGGCGATGGGCTCGAGCCGCTCGCGCCGGCGGGAGGCGATCACGACGTCGACGCCCTCGCGGGCGAACCCGAGGGCGATGGCCCGGCCCATGCCCGGACCGGCACCGGTGACGACGGCGACGCTGCCTTCCTCGAACATCACGGTGGTCAGTCCTCGGCCGGGCCGTGCATGGCGGCCGAGCCCATGCTGAGCAGCTCGACGGCCTGGCGGCGGGGGAGCGCGCCGAGCGGGAAGGCCCCCGTCGGCTCGGGGAAGCCGTAGGACCAGGTGGGCCCGTCGGCGAGGTGGTCGAGCCCGGTGACGGCCACCTCGGCAGGGTCGGCGAGCTCACCGAAGTCGCCGCCGTGGCGGTCGAGCAGCCGGCGCAGCGAGGGCGTGTCGGTGGCGCCGAGCACCAGCCCGAGCACGTCGACGCCTCGGTCGTGCCACTCGGCCCACAGGCCCTCGGCGAGGATCAGGTCGAACGACTTGGTGGCGCCGTAGGTGGCGACGTGGCTGGCGCCGGCCCAGGCCGCGCCGGAGCTGACGAGGATCATGCCGCCGCGGCCCCGCTCGACCATGGGGGCGCCGAAGCGGTGGCTGACCTCCATCACCGTGGTGCAGTTGCGGGCGATGAGCGACCGCAGGTCGTCGATCGACTGGTCGAGGAACAGGGTGCCACCGTCGTCGGCGCCGGCGTTGAAGACCACCAGGCCGACCTCGAGGTCGGCGGTGGCCTCGGCCAGGCGCTGGGCGGCGTCGTCGAGGCTGAGGTCGAGGGGCACGACCCGGGTCTCGACGTCGAGCTCGGCGGCCAGCTCCTCGAGGAGCGGGGCCCGTCGGGCGACGAGCACGACGTTGACCCCTCGGCGGGCCAGCTCCCTGGCGAACTCGGCCCCGGTGCCGTCGGAGGCCCCGGCGACGACCGCCCAGGGCCCGTAGGCGTCGCGGAACGGCACCGTCGTCTGATCGGTCATCTGATCCCCCTCGATCCCCAGCGCGAACCGACCGAACGTACCCGGCGATCGGCTCGTCGGCCCCGTGAATCGGAACGAGGTCGCCACGGTTCTCCCCTGATCGGCGCTTCCCCGCTGGCGCGCCCGCTGGTCTGCATCTTGCAGGAGACAGCCTTCCCCATCCAGGAGACGTGATGAGAGCTGCTCAGGTTCCCGTCGGAGGCGTCGGAGGGTTGGCGATGCGCCGGACCGCCGCCAGCAGGAGCTCGCGGACGTCGCCGATCGTGCGGTTGAACGTAGCGAACACCGCTTCCTGGGTGACGGCGGCGATGCTGGGATCGTCCTCCACCCCGGCGTCGTGGTCGGTGACGATGCCGAGACCGGCGTAGGGGATGCCGGCCTCGGCCACGAGGACCGCCTCGGGGTGTTGGGTCATGTTGACGAGTTCCCATCCCTGATCGCGGAACCAACGTGACTCGGCACGAGTCGAGAACCTCGGGCCGTTGACGACCACGACGGTCCCGCCATCGCGAGCGGTGATTCCGGTGTCACCGGCGGCTCCGAGCAGCACGGCGCGGATCGCCGGGTCATAGGGGTCGGGCCGGCTCAGGTGGAAAGGCCCGTCGACGAACTCGTCATGGAAGGTCTCGGCCCGTCCGGAGGTGCGGTCGACGAACTGGTCGACGACGACGAGGTCGCCGGGGCCGAGGTCGGTCCGGAGCGACCCGGCGGCGAAGGGGCCGAGAAGGGCTGTGACGCCGAGCTGGCGCATGGCGTCGACGTTGGCTCGGTAGTTGACGCGGTGGGGTGGCCAGCGTGGCCAGGTCCATGGCGGGGGAGGAAGGCGACGGCCACGCCGTCGATGGTGCCGATGGACACGGGGCCGGACGGCTCGCCCCACGGCGTCGACACGACGACGTCGGTTCGCTCGTCGAGGAGCTGGGTGAGGCCGGTGCCTCCGAAGACGCCGACGGTTGCCGCCGGGGGAGTGTGGTCAGTCATGGCTCGGGTCCTTCTCGGTGGGTCGGATGGGGGTCGAGAGAACGTCGGTGGGGCGGGCGACGACGGGATCGCGGGAGAAGGTCCGGAGCTGGCACCGCATGTCGTGCACGGCGCCGAGGGTCCCTCGAACGGTGCCGGTCACCTTGCTGCGCCCGGTGCGCCGCAGATAGGGGACCGGTACCTCCTCGATGCGCCAGCGGGCGGCCCCGGCGGCCAACACCATCTCCAGGGGCCACCCTGACCGTCGGTCGTGCAGATCCAGGCCCACGAGCTGTTCGCCGACGCGCCGCCCGCATCGGACCGAGGTCCCGCAGGTGAGTGCCGAGCCGTCGATTGACCTCGGCGGCGAGCCATCGGTTCGCCACTCGGGCATGAGGTGGCCACGCCCCCCTCTCGGGCCGGCGAGCGCCGAGGACGAGGTCGGCGAGCCCTTCGGTGACCGGGCGGCTGACCTCAGGAAGGTGTGACGGATCGAGCGATGCGTCACAGTCCATGAAGCACACGATCTCGGCGCTGGCTGAGCGCAGCCCGGCGAAGCACGCTGCGCCGAAACCCCGCTCGGTCGCGGTGACGACGGTGGCGCCGAGTGAGGCGGCCCGCTCGGCCGAGCCGTCCGTCGAACCATTGTCGACCACGATCGGGTGGAAACCGACGGGGATCCGAGGAAGTACCCAACCGATCGCTTCGACCTCGTCGAGCACGGGTAGTACGACGTCGATCATCGCGCCGGCTCCTTGGCCAGGATCCCGAACCAACGGCCGGCGACCGAACGCAGCTCGCACGGACGCAGGCCGGCGTCGCCAGCGAGGTCCTCGAGGTCGTCAGCACCGACGCATGCCCAGGGGAACCAGTCGGTCACCTCGTCGAACCGTTCGATCCGTGCGTCGGCCACGAGGGTGGGAAACCCAGGCGGGTCGACTTCGACCATCGCCCTCCCATCGGTGCCGAGGAGGTCGGTGAGCCGTCGAAGTAGGACGACCGGGTCGCCCCCGATCCCGACATTGCCGTCGAAAAGCAGGACCGACCGCCACCGACCCTCGCCGGGCAACGCCTCGAACAGTGAGCGTTGCAGCACCGGCACGCCGAGTCGACGGGCCGACTCGATCGCCACCGGGGAGGCGTCGACGCCGAGAGCCGGGGTGCCCATCTCGGCGAGGGCGGCGACCAGCCGGCCCGGACCGCACCCCAGGTCGAGCACCGGGCCGGTGAGGCCGCGTAGGAGCTCGAGCTCCTCCGGCCGGGCGGGGGACGCCCACTCGGAGACGAGGAGGTCACGGGTGCCGCCGTGGCGGAACCGCAGCTGAACGGTCACGCGGCTCGCTTCCTGAGGAGGAGCCGGCGCCCGATCTCCAACAGCGCCACCGCCCAGATCACGGCGAGGCCGATCAGGACGTTCCGCCCGTAGTCGTAGGGGAGCAGGCTGGGGTTGGCGCTGCGCCGCCCCCAGCCTCGGACGAGGGGCCAGGTGAAGGCGACGAGGAGTCCGGTGGCGGCCAGGGCGAACCAGACCGGCACCCGAGCGAGTGGCGGGAGCAGCCGGGTGACCAGCCAACCGACGATCACGACCACTGGCGCGATCACTGCGTCGTGGACGATCCCGGCGCCGAGCAGGAACGCCGCCAGGTTCTTCGGCTGGGTCGCTGCCGATGCGCCGAGCATGCCGACGACGCCGTAGGCCATCAGCCCACCGCCGGAGACGAGGCCGACCCAGAACGCCACGCCCCGTCGGCTCGCTCGACCTCTCGTCGGTTCTCATCGGACGCCAGCTCCCCGACCCACTTGGTCTGCAACACACCCGGACGGTTCCCGGCGATGAGGCGCACCGGGTAGCCGTGGTCGACGTGGAGGTCGTCTCCGTTCAGGGTCAGGGCGAGCAGCGTGTCGTGGGCCCAGCACCTGGTCGCCGGCGAGGAGCGACTGCCCGTAGAGCCCGTTGCGTTCCAACGAACGGACCTCGACCGTCACCTCCTGGCCGCGCTCGATCCCGGCGGCGGCGAGCAGATCACTCTACCGGCACTCCGCCCCACCTCGCCGAGGCGCTCCACCCCTCGACACACACGATCGGCAGGACCGCCTCCGTGCGGTCCATGGCCTCGAGCTCGGCCCGGGTGAGTGTGAGCTCCGTGGCGACTGCGCCGCCGATGCGGAGGCGGAACTCGTCGGACTGCGCCATGTCGAGCACCCCCGCCTCGGTCGCGGTGGCGTTGACGGGGAGACCCTGTGGTCCGAGATCGGGGCGGCGGGGAGCGAAGACGGCGAGGCGGCCGAGGGGCCCCACGGTCTGGCCGACGGTGAACAACGTGAGGAGCCCGCTGGCCGCGGCCGTGGCGGTGAGGAACCCCCGACGACCGAGCGTTCCCGACGCGGGGGACCGGCGACACGCTCGGGGACCGGTGGTACGCGAGAACGCGCGGCGTACGACCGGGAGCTTGGCTCCGATGTGCACGAGCAGCGCCCCGATGGTGATCCACGCCGCCCAGTAATGGCCCACGGGGAAGAAGAACTTCCACGGATACCAGCGCTCGATGTTGGCGGTGCCGCTGAAGAGCATGAACAACGAGCCGCCGACCAGGACGACGAGCGCGATGCGCTCGATGAAGTGGAGCAGGTCCCGGAACGGTGGCCAGCTGAAGAGTCGCGGGTAGACCGACCACAGCTTCGCCAGCAGCAGGGGGATCGAGGCGATTCCGGTCGCCACGTGGAAGCCCTGGGTGACGCGGTAGAGGCCGGCGGGCGAGGGAGGCACGGCGATCCAGGTCGGTGGCTGCTGCAGCAGGTGGGAGTACAGGCCGGTGAGGAAGCACACCGTGAACGACACGCCCAGAGCGATGCCGAGCACTGCCACGGTGCGGTCGTCATGGGCTGGTCGGTCGAGCGCTTCGTCTTTTTTCTCGTTACGGCGTCCGAACCGAGCCGAGGGCATCGCCGACCCGATCTTCGGGGTCATGACGTCAATGCTCCGAGGACCATGTGGATGGTCCTGGCGGTGCGACTGCGAGGGATGAGCGCAGCCACGGCCCGGGCATCTTCGAAGGTGTCGATGTCGCGCAGGCTCGGAAGCAGGCTCGGCTCGAGGCCGTGGGCCCGGAGTGCCGCCAGCTGCCGCAGTCCTGTGTCGGGATGGCTCATCGGCACACCCCGGAACACCGTCGGCCGTGATCGGGCCATGCCGATGGCCCACCACCCACCATCGGTCGCCATGCCCCAGCGCGGAGCCGCCGCTGCTGACATGGTCGAGTGCGAGGTCCAGGCACACCGGCGCGACCTGCGGGGTGTCCATGCCGATCTGCACGCAGGGACCCTCGACCTCGCCCCATGCCGCCGCCAGCCGTTCGGCCAGGTCATCGCCGTGCTGGGGCACGACCTCGAAGCCAGGCGGAAGCCAGTCGCCGGGCTCGCCGTCGAGGGCGAGCAGACGGCGCTCGGCGCCACAGCACAGAACGGCTTCAAGGGTGTCAGTGAGCGACCGCGGCGGCGATCTCGGCCGCCTCCTCGGGCCGACATGGAGGGCACAGCCGGGTCTTCACCCGACCGGCGACAGGGGCCTTGGCGACGACCAGGAGGGTGGACGAGAGCGGCATGGGGCGAACCTACGTAGGCCTCGTCCGAACGAGAAGGGGAAACGGCTAACGGTTCGCGAAACAACCGCTGGAGTCTTACGGGCGGCGAAACAATGATCCGATGGAGTCCCCAGCGACGGATTTGTCGGCCACAGTCTTCTGGTGAGCGAGGAGCGAGACATCACCGACGACCGAGCCGACGCGACTCGTGTCCTCGTGGTCGACGACGATCCGGCTCTGGCCGAGGTCGTAGCCCGCTATCTCGAACGAGAGGGCTTCCAGGTCGACCTCGCCGGGGATGGGGCCACCGGACTGGCCATGGCCCTCGACACGCTCCCCGACCTCGTGGTGCTCGATCTCATGCTCCCGGTACTCGACGGCCTCGAGGTCTGCCGACGGCTTCGGCAGGCTGCGCCCATCCCGGTCGTCATGCTCACGGCCCGGGGCGAGGAGAACGACCGCATCGCCGGACTGGAGCTGGGTGCCGACGACTATGTCACCAAGCCGTTCTCCCCTCGGGAGCTCACCGCGAGGGTGAAGGCGGTGCTGCGCCGGGCGAACGGCGGCATCAGCGACAACGGCGTCAAGGTGCTCCAGGGCGGCGGGGTCGTCGTCGACCTGGTTGCCCACGAGGTCCACCTCGACGGCGATCCCGTCTCGCTCACGTCGAAGGAGTTCGATCTCCTGGTGCATTTCATGGCCCACCCCCGCCGGGCGTTCCGGAGGGAGGAACTGCTCGAGTCGGTGTGGGGCTGGACCTTCGGCGACACCGCGACGGTGACGGTCCATGTCCGCCGGTTGCGGGAGAAGCTGGAGGCCGATCCCTCCGACCCCGCCCATCTGGTCACCGTCCGCGGCACCGGCTACCGGTACGAGCCGTGAGGCGCGCCGTGTTGTGGGCGGTCGGCCTCGCCGCCGTCGGCGCGCTGGCCGCCGCAGTCTTCGCCGCCGCGTCGGGCTGGTCGGCCCGGGACACGCTGATCACCGTCGCTCTGGCCGGAGGCGCCGCCCTGGTGGCCTCGGTCGGCGGGGCCTTCGTGTTGCGTCGCTTCGGCAGTCGGTCGACCCGGGTGCAGGCGATGGTCATCGCGCTCTCGTCTGTGGTCGTGCTCGTCGCCGGGATCCTGGTCGCGTCGGGTGCCATGTTCATCTCGAGCCACGACCTCTCCGCCCTCATCGTCGTCATCAGCGTGAGCACGGCCATCGCCATCGGCGCCGCCATCCAGATGGGCGACGAGATGGGCAGGGGTCATCGCAGGGTCGGAGACCTGGCCGAGGTCCTGGCCGCAGGCGGCACCATCGACGCGGCCTCGGTCGACGGCCCCCATGAGATGCGCCAGCTGGCCGAGCTGCTCGCCGACGTCTCCCGCCGGCTCGAGGAGTCCCGGCGCAGGGAACGGGCACTCGAGACCTCTCGGCGCGAGATCGTGGCCTGGGTCTCCCATGATCTGCGCAGCCCGCTCGCCACGATCCGGGCGATGGCCGAGGCCCTCGACGACGGCGTCGTGAGCGACGCCGAGACGGTGTCCCGCTACCACGGCCAGCTCCGGCGCGATTCCGAACGGCTGAGCGTGCTCGTCGACGACCTCTTCGAGCTCTCCCGCATCAACAGCGGCACCCTGGAGCTCGACCGCCGCCTCGTGTGCCTCACCGAGGTGGTGGCGGATGCCATGCTCGCCGCCCGCACCCACGCGGACCTCAAGGGCGTTCGCCTGGTCGACGACGTCGACGACCTCCCTCGCATGGAGGTCGCCTCCCAGGAGGTCACCAGGGTCCTGCACAACCTGCTCGACAACGCCATCCGTCACACCCCGGCCGGTGGTGACGTCGTGGTCGTGGGGCGTGCCACCGACGAGGTGGCCACGATCGTCGTGGCCGACCAGTGCGGCGGCATCCCCGAGCCCGATCTCAGCCGGGTGTTCGACGTGGCGTTCCGCAGCGACGCCGCCCGGAGCAAGGACAGCAGAGGCGGCGGTCTGGGACTGGCCATCGCCAAGGGGCTGGTGGAGGCGCACTCCGGGTCGATCGATGTCGGCAACGAGGGCGATGGCTGCCGCTTCGTCGTCCGCCTGCCCCGGACGAGCTGAGCCGATGACCGCGACGATCCCGCCGTCGAGGTCGGCGGTGGAGAGCGAGCTCTCCATCCCCGGGTCGACGGGTGAGGGCCGAACGCGGACGCTCGTCGCACTGGCCGCGTGGGTGGCCTTCGTGGTCATCGGCCGGATCTGGGGCCTCGCGGTGGTGCGAGGTGCGTCCGAGCCGTTGTACGTCGACGCGGTGCCGTTCTACGGCGTCTGGTCGGCCGAGCTCACCTGGCGACTGGTGCTGGCGGCTCTCGTCGTCGGCGGCCTCACCGTCGTGCTGCCGCGCCTCGCGGAGCGCCTCGGATGGAAGGCGCTTCTCGTCGCGACAGCGATTGGGGCGATCGCGGTCGGGCTGGCGCTCGCGTTCGTGGAGCCGCCCGGCGACGCCTGGCGCAACATCCAAGGTGACTACGGCCGCTACACCTACCTCGTCGACGAGAAGGGCCCGGGGGCCTTCCTCACGACTATGCCGTCGACCAGCGCGAGTACCCGACCCACCTCTCGGCCCATCCGCCCGGCATGGTCCTGCTGCTGTGGGCGGAAGGCAAGATCGGCCTGGGCAACACCGTCGGCGAGGTCGGCACGGCCATGGCCGGAGTCGCGGTCGCCGCGGTCGCCGCTCTCGTCGCCCTGCGCGAACTGGCAGGGGAGGAGCGGGCCCGGGCGCGCCGCGGCCTTCCTCGTCATCGCCCCTGCCGCGGTATGGCACACCAACGCCGATGTGGTGTTCGGCGGCGTCGCGCTCGCCGGGCTGGCCGTTCTCGCCGTCGCGACCGGTCGAGAAGGGCGCCGCGCCACGGTGTGCGCGCTGGGCGGGGGCGCTCTGCTCGGGGCCGCGGCATTGCTCTCCCACGGCCTCGTCCTGATGGCGGTGCCTGCTGTCGCTGTCGTCGTGCACCGTCGTCGATGGCGTGTGGCGCGCTCGCACGGGGCGGGTGCGCTCGGCGCCGTCGCCGTCCCCCTCCTGTGGGGCTACTCCTGGCTCGCGGGGCTGGCCTCGACGAAGGTCGCCTACGACCGCAACCTCGCCCGGGTACGGCCCTACAGCTACTTCGTGGTAGGGAACCTCGTCGCCTTCGCCGTTGCCGTCGGGCCGGTCACGGCGGTCGCCCTGGCCCGCCTCCGCGACCGGGGCACGTGGGTGTTGGTCGGGGGTGGCCTGGGCGCCGTGGTGCTCGCCGACCTGAGCGGACTCTCGCTCGCGGAGACCGAACGCATCTGGCAACCGTTCATGCCGCTCGTGCTCCTCGCGGCGGGAGGGCTGGTCGCCGGCAGCGTCACCCGTGCCCGCGGCTGGCTCGCCCTCCAGGCCGTGACGACGGTCGTCCTCGTCGCCGTCCTGCGTTCGCCGTGGTGACGGAAGAAGAGCAACTCCGTGAGGATCCTGGTCACCGGTGGGCTCGGTTTCATCGGCAGCCACGTGGTCGACGACCTGGTGGCGGCCGGCCATGACGTCGTCGTCCTCGACTCGCTCGACCCCTCGGCGCACACGGCCATGCCCACGTATGCCAACCCGGGCGCCGACATCCGCATCGGGTCGCTTCGATGACGAGGCCGCGCTCCGCGACGCCATCGAAGGGGTCGATGCAGTGAGTCACCAGGCCGCAAGGGTCGGTCTCGGCGTCGACTTCGGCGACGTCGAGCGCTATGTCCACGACAACGACGCGGGCACCGCTGCGCTGTTGCATGCGCTCTGGCGAGTGGGCTTCCGCGGCCGGCTCGTGGTCGCCTCCTCGATGGTCGTCTACGGCGAAGGACGATCCTCCTGCATCGCCCACGGGGTGGTGCAGCCCCGACCTCGCTCGGAGATCGACCTGATGGAGGGTCGGTTCGAACCGATGTGCCCCGAGTGTGGGCTGCCGGTGGCGTGGGAGACGGTTCCCGAGGAGGCCCCGGCTGATCCGCGCAACGTCTATGCCGCCACCAAGCTCCACACCGAGCACCTGGCCACGTCCTTCGGACGGGAGGCCGGGGCATCGGTGGCGGCCCTCCGCTACCACAACGTCTACGGGCCCCGGATGCCCCGTGGCAGCCCCTACGCCGGCGTCGCCAGCATCTTCCGCAGTGCGCTGGAGGCAGGTCGACGCGCCGACGGTCTTCGAGGACGGCGGTCAGGTGCGCGACTTCGTCCACGTGGGCGACGTTGCCAGGGCGAACCGGCTTGCGCTGGAGGCGTCGGGCGAAGGGGCGTTCAACATCGCCAGCGGGGAGCCCCGCACGATCGGCGACATGGCGAACGTGCTGGCCGCTGCCTTCGGGGTCGGCACCGACGCGCTCGTCCCGGTGGTCACCGGCGAGTACCGCCTGGGCGATGTCCGCCACGTGGTCGCCTCGCCGGAGCGGGCTCGGGAGCTGCTCGGCTTCGAGGCGGTGGTGCCCTTCGCCGCCGGCGTGGCCGCGTTCGCCACAGCGGCCCTGCGGGATGCCGCCTGCTGAGACCCTGGTCAGTCGTCGATCGGCCAGGGATCGGTCGGAGTCTGACGCTGGGGCGCTGGCGTGACATCCTGCGGGGGTGAACGCACGACACGGACGGCAGGTGACGCAGTGACCGACTTCGAGACGCTCCTCTACACCGAGAGCGACGGCGTGGCATGGGTGACCCTGAACCGCCCCGACGTCCTCAACTCCTTCGACAACACGATGCGAGCGGAGCTCAAGGGCCTGTGGCGTTCGCTGCGCAGCAACGACGACGTGCGAGCCGTCGTGCTCACCGGCGCCGGTGAGCGGGCGTTCTGCGTCGGCATCGACCGCGGCGCCGAGGACACCTACGTGATCTTCGAGCAGGACACCTTCTACGGCACGTCGAACAACTACATGTACGACGACCCGGGCGAGGACATCGGCCCCAAGGCCAACGACCTCTGGAAGCCGGTCATCTGCGCCGTCAACGGCATGGCCTGCGGCGGGGCGTTCTACATGCTCGCCGAGTGCGACATCATCATCGCCGCCGAGCACGCCACCTTCTTCGACCCGCACGTCACCTACGGCCAGGCCGCGGTGTACGAGCCGATGAAGCTGATGCAGCACATCTCGCTCGGCAACGTCATGCGGCTGTCGCTGCTCGGCTCCCACGAGCGCATCAGTGCGGCGACCGCGCTGCAGATCGGCCTCGTCACCGAGGTCGTGCCCGCCGACGGGCTGCTCGAGCAGGCGGGCTGGCTGGCCGGTGTGGTCGCGAGCGTGCCCGCCAACGTCTCGTCCGGCACGATGCGCGCGGTGTGGGCCGCCAGCGACCTCGGCCCGCTCGCCGCCCGGTCGATGGCGCCGTCGATCCTGTCGACCGCCACCGACAAGGACGTCATGAAGGCCGGCAACGAGGCGTTCGAGAACCAGCCCCGGATCAAGCCGCGCATCCGCTGACACCAGCGCTGCGCCGCTGTCCGGGACCGAGGGGGGAACCGTGGGGATCAAGCTGTTCGCGTTCGGTCGGCGCCGTGAGGGCGTCACGACCGAGGAGTTCCACCGCTGGTGGGAGGACGTGCACGCCCGGGGCCTGGCCGACGAGCCGACCCTGCGGCGCCACGTCCGCCGCTACGAGCTGAACCACCGGCTGGCCGAGGACTACGTCCGCGATCGCTACCGGCCCGAGGGCACGGCCGAGGGCTGGGACGGCGCGGCCGTGCTGTGGTTCGACTCGCTCGCCGACCTCGAGGCCCTCCAGGCCGAGCCGGCATGGGCGGCCCACGTCGCCGACGCGGCCGCGTTCCGCGAGGACGTGCAGCTGGTGGTGATCACCCACGACCCGGAGGCCATCGTCGACAAGCCGGGGCGGGCGGACGCGGGGGCGAAGATGGTCTGCATCCTCCGGCACAACCCGGCGATCGACCTCACCACCTTCCACGACCACTGGCTCCACCATCACGGTGGGCTGTTCCAGCGCATCCCCGAGCTCAACGAGCCCTTGCTGGCCTACGACCAGAACCACGGGATCGACCTGCCCGACGCCGACTACGACGGCGTCACCGAGCAGTGGTTCACCTCGTACGGCACGTTCATCGAGTCGCTCGGCGTGGAGGCGGTGCAGACCGAGGTCAACCCCGACGTCGCCTACTTCCTCGACCAGTCGAGCATCGAGTTCGTGATGGCCGGCCCGCCGACCGTCGTCATCGGTGACTGAGGTGCCGCGTCCCTGACCGGCTGTAGACGGCCGTTCAGCGAATACGCTCTGCCGGTGCGAGGGGACGGGTTGACCCGGTGAGGTGGCGAGGGCCGTTCCGGGCGCGCA
The DNA here is from genome assembly GCA_963702555.1 of uncultured Actinomycetes bacterium. Lineage (GTDB taxonomy): Bacteria > Actinomycetota > Acidimicrobiia > Acidimicrobiales > Acidimicrobilacustridaceae > CAMFLJ01. The sequence goes on along the minus strand of CAVPCW010000013.1, from coordinate 397,837 downwards.
CCCTGAAGGAAGACGCGGTCGCGGGCCTGGTGCTCGGCGTGCAGTCGGTGCCCGACGGCCTGGCGACGGGTCTGCTGGCCGGGCTGAACCCGCTGTCGGGGCTCTACGGCTACATGATCGGCACGGCCACCGGCGTCTTCTTCGCCAGCTCGACGTTCATGGCGGTGCAGGGCACCGGGGCGATGGCGATGGTGATCGCAGACGTGTCCGCCATCCGCGATTCTGGCGATCCGACCGGGGCACTCGTCACGCTCTCGCTGCTCACCGGCGTGGCCATGCTCATCGCCGGGCCTCCTGAAGCTGGGTACGGCGCTGCGCTTCGTCTCGAACGCGGTGATGGTCGGCTTCATCAACGCCGTCGGGGTGAACATCGTGCTCGGCCAGCTGGCCGACCTGACGGGGTACCGGGCCGACGGCGCCAACCGCGTCACCCGGGCGATCAACACCCTCATCCACCCCGGCCGCCTCGACGGGAAGACCTTGGCGATCGGCCTCGCCACCATCGCGCTCATCGTGCTCCTGGAGCGCACCCGGCTCGGGTCGCTCGGGCTCGTCGTGGCGGTCGTCGTCACCTCCGGCTTCGTGTACGTCGCTCGGGTGGGACGGCGTGGCGACCCTGCGCGACCTGGGCGTGGTGGCCGACACCCTCCCGCGCCCGGAGCTCCCGTTGCTGCGCGCCGTGCCGGCGTTGATCGTGCCCGCGGTGTCGTTGGCGTTCGTCGGCCTCGTGCAGGGCGCGGGCATCTCGGCCAACTTCCCGAACCCGGACGGCACCTACCCCGATGCCTCCCGCGACTTCGTCGGGCAGGGGGCCGCCAACGTGGCCTCCGGCTTCTTCCAGGGGATGCCGGTCGGCGGCTCGGTGTCGGCCACGTCGCTCAACAAGGAGGCGGGCGCAAAGTCACGCCAGTCGCTCCTGTTCGCCGCCATCGTCATGGCGGTGGTGATCGTGCTGTTCGGCAACGCCGTCGGGTACGTGGCGATGCCGGCGCTGGCCGGCCTGCTCATGCTCGTCGGCTACCGGTCCATCAAGCCGGGCGACATCCAGTCGGTGTGGCGCACCGGCGTGGTGCAGAAGGCGGTCCTGGCCGTCACCTTCGTGCTCACCCTCGTGGTGCCGCTCCAGTACGCGGTGCTGCTCGGCGTCGGCCTCTCGGTCGTGCTGCACGTCGTGCGCCAGTCCAACCAGGTCACGGTCCGCCGGCGGGTCATCGACCCCGACGGCCACCTCGTCGAGGTCGACCCGCCGGCCGAGCTCCCGGCCCACGAGGTCATCGTGCTCCAGCCCTACGGCAGCCTGTTCTTCGCCGCCGCGCCGGTGTTCGAGGCCACCCTCCCGGCCGTCGGCGAGGCGTCGACCAACTCGGTGGTGATCCTCCGGCTGCGGGGCCGCAGCGACCTCGGCACCACGTTCATGGACGTCCTGCACCGCTACGCCGTGGCGCTGGCGGGGGCCGACAGCAAGCTCGTGATCGTCTCCGCCAGCGATCGCATCATCGAGCAGCTCTCGGTCACCGGGATCACCGAGGTGATCGGCGACGACAACGTGTACCCGGGCGACGAACGGGTCGGGGCGACGGTGAAGCGGGCCTACGCCGACGCCGAGGCCTGGGTCGAGGCCCGTCGCTGAGCGGAGTCGGCCGGGGCCTGGGGGCCTCAGCCGGTGTGATGGATGATCGGTGAGCGCCGCACCAGCAGGACGATGCTGACGAGGGCCATCCACGCCGGCATCAGGTAGATCGTCGGGGTGGAGACGGTGACGTTCACCAGCTCGACCACCCCGAGGGCGTACGTGAGCCACACCAGCCAACGGGGGAGCGCCCCGGTGGCTCGACCCAGGCTGGCGGTGGAGAACATCACGAGGGTGGCGACCCGGGGGGCGAACACCGCCAGCACGGCCGCGGCCGCGGCCCGGGTGAGCGACGCCGCCTCAGGAGCGGGGGCCTTGTCGCCGAGCACGACGAGCAGGGCGGGGGCGGCGATGAGCGTGGCCCCGAGGAACATCAGCCCGGCGAGCAGGATGCTGGCGCCGAGGAAGACGGTGCCGAACAGCTTCGGCTCGCGATCGCCCAGCCGACCCCGGATCACGCCCACGAACCAGAGGAAGGCGATCGTCGAGAAGACGAGGACCTGGAGCCAGACCACCGCTGCGGTCCCGTTGGAGGAGTCGGCGTAGAAGCGGGTGATCTCGGCGTCCGACGCGTCGATCCCGGGAGAGGCGAGCAGGCCGGCCAGGGCGAGCGACCAACCGATGGCGCACACGATGCCGGCGACGGCAGCGGCTTCGATCGACGTGAACCGCCCCCGTACGAGGCTGGACTCGAACAGCGGTTCCTCGACGGGGTCGATCATCGGCTCGCCTTCGGGGTGGGGCCGGGCGTGCCGGCGGGGGAGAGCAGGTGACGGGCGACGTCGGCCACCGCGGATTCGATGCCGTCGTCGTTCGCCAGCCCCATCATCATGCGCAGGTGCTCGCCCCAGATCGCCGAACCGAGCGCCATCCCCGCTGATGCCGCGACGGTGATGCGCCGGTCGGTGTGGTCCGCGTGCTCCGGTCCTTCGGGCACGACGTCGGGGCCGTCGAGAAGGCTCCTCAGCACGGGGAACCGGCTCCGGACCGTGGAGATCTCGATGCCGTCGACGAGGGTGCGGGCGATCAGGCGGGGCGCGGGTGACTGGTGGTGCACGAGGTGGCTCATGGCATCGAAGTCGAACCCGCCGGTGGCCAGCGCCGCGGGGAAGAGGCCAGAGCTGCCGGCCTCGATGGCTTCGGTGAGGAGGGCCTGCTTCGAGCCGAAGTGGCGGTAGATGAGGCCCTGGTTCACCCCGGCGTGGCGGGCCACCTCCCGGACGGAGACCGATGCCGGCCCCGACTCGGAGAACAGCTCGATCGCCGATCGCAGCAGGGCGTCCTTGGCGGCACTGCCCGTGGGGGTGCTCGGCGCTGCTTCGATGCCGTGCCCGGACAGGTCGCGAGCCGCCAGGCCCGGCTTCCGTGACGCGGCGACGCCGACGACCCGACGAGCGACGGCGGCGACAGCCGCGTCACGGCGCGGTCCACTCACCCGGCCGAGTCCGGCGGCGGCGGCGAGGAACCCCTCGAAGGTCACCCAACCGAGCAGCAGGCTCGAGGCGGCATAGGCACAGAGCCGGGCTCGCCGGTCGGCCTTCGCCCCTCGGTCGGCGACGCCGGCCCCGGTGAGAGAGAGGATCGACTCGGTGGGGAGGCAGGCGGGGAAGCCCTCGGGGCGGAGGTCACCCAACGCGCACCGCACGAGCAGGCGCACGCCCGAAGGATGCTCGCGGGCCTCCGTCAGCCAGCCGAGCAGCGGGTCGGCCGGCCCGGCCCCGGACCCGACCTCGGCCACGACGGCGTCGACCCTGGTGGTGAGGCGCTCACCCACCGCCTCGACCAGGCCCTCCTTGGAGCCGAAGTGGCGGGCGATCAGCGCGTGGGTGCACCCGGCCTCGGCGGCGACCTCCCGCAGCGGCGTGCCGTCGGGGCCGGACCGGGCGAACAGCGACCAGGCGGCGTCGAGGATCGCGGCCTCGCTCGCGGCTCGCTGCTGCTCCCGGACGCCGACGACCGCTGTCACCGGACCCACCGTAGACGTGTGGTCACCGAAGGCTCCGGGGGTCGGCCGAGCCACGCGGGGGCCCGCTCTCCTTCTCGTCGCCCGATCGGTCGGTAGCCCATTCCGACCGCTACTGTAGACGTTTGGAAACCCAAACTCCGGAGGCCGACGAGACGCTCGTTCGCCCCTCCAACCCAGAGGAGCACCGATGACCGAGCGCCGCGCGACCGACGTGACCCAGCAGGCGATCGCCGAGATGGCCGCGACCCTGCCGATGCACGACCGTCAGGACTTCGACGACGCCACGCGGGGCTTCATCGGCCGTGCCGCGCAGCGCCAGATCACCACGGCCGACGGCAAGCCGGTGTGGGACCTCGACGCCTACGAGTTCATGCGGGGCGCAGAGGCCGCGCCGACGGCCAACCCGAGCCTGTGGCGCCAGGGCCAGTTGCTCATCGAGGACGGCCTGTTCGAGGTCGTGCCCGGCATCTACCAGCTCCGGGGGTTCGACCTGTCGGTGATGAGCGTCATCGAGGGCGATACCGGCGTCATCGTCATCGACCCGCTCATCAGCGCCGAGGCGGCGGCCGCCGCGTTCGCGCTCTACACCGAGCACCGGGGTGAGCGGCCGGTGAAGGCGATGATCTACACGCACTCCCACGCCGACCACTTCGGCGGCGTGAAGGGGATCATCTCCGACGAGCAGGTCGCCGCCGGCGAAGTCGAGGTGATCGCCCCCGAGGGCTTCATGGCCCACGCCGTGGCCGAGAACGTCTTCGCCGGCACCGCCATGTTGCGGCGTGCCGGCTACATGTACGGCGCCGCCCTGGAGCGCGGCCCCGCCGGCCAGATCGGCGCCGGTCTGGGCCAGACCACCTCCACGGGCACGGTCAGCCTCATCGCCCCCACCATCGACATCACCCACACCGGCCAACGCCTCACGATCGACGGGGTGGAGATCGAGTTCCAGGTCACGCCCGGCACCGAGGCCCCGGCGGAGATGAACTTCTACTTCCCGCAGCACCGGGCGCTGTGCACCGCCGAGAACACCTCGCACACGCTGCACAACATCCTCACGATCCGCGGCGCGCTGGTGCGCGACCCGCACGCCTGGGCCCACTACCTGACCGAGACCATCGACCTCTGGGGCGACCAGCTCGACGTGGTGTTCGCGTCGCACCACTGGCCCACCTGGGGCCGCGAGCGCGCCGTCGAGTTCCTGGCCATGCAGCGCGACATGTACCTCTACCTGCACGACCAGACCCTGCGGATGCTCAACCAGGGCTTCACCGGCGCGGAGATCGCCGAGGTGCTCGAGATGCCACCGACGCTCGAGGCCCAGTGGCACACCCACGGCTACTACGGCTCGGTCAGCCACAACGTGAAGGCCGTCTATCAGCGCTACATGGGCTGGTACGACGCCAACCCCGCCAACCTCTGGCCCCACCCGCCGGAGGCCGTGGCCACCCGTTACGTCGAGGCCATGGGCGGCCGCGACGGCGCCCTCGCCGTGGCCCGCAAGGCCTGGGACGACGGCGACTACCGCTGGTGCGCCGAGGTCGGCAAGCACCTCGTCTTCGCCGACGACACCGATGCCGAGGCCCGGGGGATCCTCGCCGACGCCCTCGAACAGCTCGGGTTCGGGGCCGAGAACGGCACGTGGCGCAACGCCTTCCTGGCCGGCGCCACCGAGCTGCGGTCGGGGGCGTTCGGGACTCCGGCCACCACCTCGCCCGACATGCTGACCTCGCTCGGCGTCGCCCAGGTCTTCGACAGCGTCGCCGTCCGCATCGACGGCCCGCGGGCGTGGGACGAGCACCTGCTGATCGCCTGGGACATCCTCGACGAGGGCGTGATCTACCTGACCGAGCTCCGCAACGGCGCGCTCCACCACCGCACGGTGGCGTCCGCACCGGCCGGCGTCACGACCTTCCGGCTCGCCCGGCTGGCGCTCATCGGGCTGGTCACCGGCATGCTCGACCTCGGGGCGGCCATCGCCGACGGCACCGTCGCCATCGACGGTGACCCCGCGGTGCTCGGCACCCTCGTCGGGCTCCTGGCCCCGGTCGACCCCGACTTCGACATCGTCACACCCTGATCGCCGGCCGAGCGCCCGGCCGGAAGATCGTCGGTCCGTCGCGTTACGGTCAGGCCCGATGCGCGGGAGCAGGCGGCCTCGCGCTCGGCCTTCGCCCGCCCGCCCGATCGACGAAGTAGGTCACACCGATGGCTGCACCCAACGTCCTGCTGATCATGACGGACGAGGAGCGGTACGCGCCTCCCTACGAGAGCGACGCGGTCAAGGAGTTCCGCCGCACCCAGCTCACCAGCCGGGAGCGGTTGCGTGACGGGGGCGTGGAGCTGCACCGCCACTACGTCGGTTCCACGGCGTGCGTGCCCAGTCGGGCCACGTTGTTCACCGGCCAGTACCCCTCGCTGCACGGCGTCTCCCAGACCGACGGCGTGGCGAAGGACCCCGACGACCCCGGCATGCGCTGGCTCGACGCCGACGAGGTGCCGACGCTGGGCGACTGGTTCCGTGCCGGCGGCTACCAGACCCACTACCGGGGCAAGTGGCACATCAGCCACGCCGACCTCCCCGTGCCCGGCACCCACGAGGGCCTGGCCGCGTCGGACGACGACGGTCGCCCGATCCCCGAGGTCATCGAGGCCTACCGCCGTGCCGACCGCCTCGACCCGTTCGGCTTCTCCGGCTGGATCGGCCGCGAGCCCCACGGCGCCGCCAAGCAGGACTGCGGCACCGTGCGCGACGGCGTCTTCGCCGAGCAGGTCTCCGACCTCTTCGGCGACCTGGCCGGCGCCTCGAGCGACGGGCCGTGGCTGGCGGTCGCCTCGTTCGTGAACCCCCACGACATCGCCTTCGCCGGCGGCTTCTACGAGCTGCTGCTCGGCTTCACCGTCGACGACGACACCCTGCCCGACATCGCCGAGGCGCCCTCGCAGGGCGACTCGTTCGTCGGCCGCCCCGCCTGCCAGGAGCTGTTCAAGAACCTCTGGCCGCAGATGGTTGCCCCGCAGCCGGCCGACAACGACTACCGGCGGCTCTACTACCACCTGCACAAGCTCGTCGATCAGGCCGTGGGCCGCATCCTCGACGCCCTCGACGCGTCGGGCATGGCCGACGACACGATCGTCGTGTTCACCTCCGACCACGGCGACATGCTCGGCGCCCACGGCGGCATGCAGCAGAAGTGGGCCCAGGCCTACGACGAGGCGCTGCGGGTGCCCATGATCGTGAAGGGCCCCGGCATCTCGACGACGCCCGGCGGCATCAGCGTGCCCACCAGCCACGTCGACCTCATCCCCACGCTCATGGGCCTCGCCGGCATCGACGTCGAGCAGGCTGCCGCCGGTGTCGCCCGTCGCCACACCGAGGTCCGGCCGCTGCCCGGCCGCGACCTGAGCACGGTGCTCACCGGTCGGGCCGCCCCCGAGTCGGTCGAGACCCCGATCTACTTCATGACCGAGGACGCCATCACCAGCGGTCAGAGCCAGCGCAACGTGCTCACCGGTGATCCGTTCGAGGCGTTGGCGGCGCCGGCCTGCATCGAGTCGGTCGTGACCTCGCTGCCCACCGGGCCCGACGGTGGCGCCGAGCTGTGGAAGCTGAACCACTACTACGAGCGCCTCGACGAGTGGAACGCGGAGCACGGCAAGGCGGTCAACCCGAACGCCGGTCCCGCGGCCGAGCCGGCGTGGGAGCTCCACAACCTCACCGCCGACCCCGAGGAGCGCCGCAACCGGGTGACCGACGCCGACGCGGCGGACGCGCTCAGCCGGATGAAGAGCGTGCTCGACCAGCAGCGTGAGGAGAAGCGCCTCCTCCCGTCGCTGCTCCCGGGCGTCGCGCCCCGCCGCCGCTCCTGGCAGTAGCGGTCAGTCGTCGACGATCTCGCGGCCGAAGGGCCAGAGGGCGAGCACCGAGAGCTTGAAGGCCTGCACCCCGAACGGGATGCCGATGATGGTGATGCAGAGCAGGGCGCCGGCCACGAGGTGGGCGAGGAAGATCTCCCACCCGAACAGCACCAGCCAGATCACGTTGAACACCGTCTGGAGGCAGCCGCCGCTGTCCGGGCGGGGCACGACGTGGCGGCCGAAGGGCCACAGCGAGAAGCCCGCCATCTTGAAGGCCTGCACGCCGAACGGGATGCCGATGATGGTGATGCACAGCACCAGGCCGGCCACCGCGTAGCCGAGGGCCAGCCAGATGCCGGCCAGCACGAACCACAGGATGTTCCCGATCGTCTTCATGGCGCCGGACGCTACTGCCGGGTCAGTCGGAGGGGGCCAGGGCTCGGCGGGCATCGACCGCGTCGGTGAAGGTGCCGAGAGCGATGCCCTGGGCGAGCGCGTTGCCGAGGGTGGTGGCCTCGGCCGGGCCGGTGCGGACCGGTCGCCCGGTGAGGCGGGCGACGCGCTCGAGGATGGGGGTGGCCTGGGCCGCGCCACCGAACACCACGAGCTCGTCGCACGGGGCCGTGGCCGCCAGCCGGTCGACGGCACCGGCCACGGCCGCCGCCAGCGACTCGACCACGCAGTCGACCACGAGGCGGCGGGGCGCATCGGCCGGCAGCCCGGCGAGGTCGCGCACCGCGGCGGGCATGTCGACGGGGGCGACGAGGGTCGGGTCGTCGACGTCGATGGTCGGCGTGTGGGCCGGGTCGGTAGGGGGCCCGTCGAGCAGCTCGGCCACCGAGCCCGCTCCCCAGATCCGGCGGCACTCCTCCAACAGCCACATGCCGGGGAGGTTGCCGAGGAGCCGCACGCCGCCGTACACACCGGGCTCGTTCGACAGGTTCCGCTCGAAGCAGGCGTCGTCGGTGGTGGGGTCGGGCTGCTCCCGGCCGACCAGGAACAAGGTGCCGGCCGAGAGGAACGCCGAGCTCGGCGACGGGTCCGGGCCCATCGCCAGGACTGCGGAGGCCGTGTCGTGGCCGCCGACGAGGTGCACGGCAACACCGTCGAGTCGACCGACCTGCTCGCCCGCGGTGTGGATGTCGGGGAACCACGCCCGGTCGGCGTCGATCGCCTCGACGAGCTCGTCGCTCCAGGTGCCCGTGTGCAGGTCGACGAGCCCGGTGGTGCCCGCACTCGTGCGCTCCGCCAGCACGACCCCGCACAGGTCGTGGAGCAGCAGCTCGGGGAGCATCAGGACGTGGCGGGTGCGGTCGAGCTCACGGCGGTCGTGGGCCGCCAACTGGTAGATGGTGTTGCCGGCCATGAGCTGGGTGCCGGTGAGGTCGTAGAGGTGGCGGGGCCCGATGCGGTCGGCCACGGTGCGCCAGCGGTTGAGCCGTTCGTCGCGGTAGGAGTGCGGGGGAGCGACCAGGTGGCCGTGGTCGTCGAGCAGGCCGTAGTCGAGGCCCCACGTGTCGATCCCGATCGACGCGAGCGGGCCGACCTCGTGGGCGAGGGCGAGCCCTCGTCGGGCCTCGGCGACGAGGCGCTCCCAGTCCCATCGCAGCGAGCCGTCGGGGTGGCGGACCGGCCCGTGTCGGTACCGGTGCACGACCTGTGGCTCGAGGGGCCGTGAGGCGAGGTCGACGACGGAGACCCGGATGGACGAGGCCCCGAAGTCGACGGCGGCGACGAGGGGGCCCGAGGGCCGAGGCGTGGTCGTCACAGCCCCGATGCGGCGTGGCCCGAGCCGCGCTCGGTGGCCACGGTCTGGCGGTAGCCGAGGCGGCGGTAGGTCTGCAGCGGCTCGAGGGCGGCCCCGTTGCGGCGACGGGCCTCGGCGACGAGCGGACGCACGTCGCTGCGGTAGGCGGCCTGGAGGACCTCGGCGGCGGCGGCCGGGTCGTCGGTGTCCTGGGCGCCGGCGAGGGCGACGAGGTCGACGAGCAGGGCGCGCGCCAGGCCGACCTGGATCTCGTCGGTGGCCTGGATGAGGTCCTCGACCGGGTCCTTCAGATTGTGGCTCTCGTCGATCATGTAGGCGAGGTCGGGCAGGGCGCCGTCGCCGTCGGACACCAGCTCGAGCAGCACCAGGAAGAGCTGGTAGGGATTGATGGAGCCGACGGTCAGGTCGTCGTCGCCGTACTTCGAGTCGTTGAAGTGGAAGCCGCCGAGCCGGCCGGCCATGGCGAGACGGCTGACGACCTGCTCGATGTTGCAGCCCGGGAGGTGGTGGCCGAGGTCGACCAGGCACCGGGCCCGCGGCCCTGCGGCCTGGGCGAGCAGCAGCGACGAGCCCCAGTCGGAGTTCACCGACGAGTAGAAGGCGGGCTCGTAGGGCTTGTGTTCGGTGTAGAGGGTCCAGCCCTCGGGCATGCCGTCGTGCACCTCGACGAGGCACGCGGCGACGCGGTCGAACTGGCGGCGGAAGTCGGCTTGGCCGGGGTGGTTGGTGCCGTCTCCGAGCCACACGGTGAGCCCCTTCGAGCCCAACTGCTCGCCGATGGCGATCACGTCGAGGTTGTGCTCCACCGCGGCGTCCCGGACCGCAGAGGAGGCGGCGCACATCGAGCCGAACTTGAAGCTCACGTCGCCGTCACGGGTGGTCGAGGGGTTGTCCTGGAAGGTGTTCGAGTTCATGACGTCGAACCCGAGGCCGAGCGAGCCGGCGTAGGCCCGCAGCGCCTCCGGGTCACGGGGACGGTCCCAGGGCACGTGGAGGCTGATGGTGCGGTTGGCGCCGGTGAGGGCGTTGAGGGCGGCGACGTCGTCGACCTTCTCCTCGAGGTCGCGGGGCTCGCCGGCTCCCGGGAACCGCCCGAAGCGGGTGCTGCCGGTGCCCACCGCCCACGACGGAGCGGCGACGGAGAACGCCCGGACCTGTTCGATCACCCGCTCCGGATCATGTCCCCGGCGGGCGAGCCGGTCGCAGGCGTGGCCGAGATCGGCCTCGTGATCGGCCACCAGCTCGGCCTCGCGGTCGACGATCGCGTCGGTCTGGATGTGCAGTGGCACGGCTGCCCCCTCTCCATCCCCGACGGCGGTGAGCGTGCTGCGGCCGCCGTCGGGTCGTGTCCGGCCCGCAGACTACGGCCCGTCGTCTGGTAGATGTAACACATATGAACATCGGAACGACGGCCGGACCAGGCGGTAGGCGACGCCTCGTGCTCATCCGTCATGCCGAGACGGCGGAGAACGTCGCCGGCCGCTTCCTCGGGCGCAGCGACCCCTCCCTGACGCCGGACGGGGTGGCCGCCGCGGCTCGCCTTGCGCCGGCCTTCGGGCCCACCGCCGGGTCGCTCGTGGTCACCAGCCCGGCCCGGCGGGCGCGTGAGACCGCCAGCGCCCTCGGCCTGGGTGAGCCGGTGGTCGACGACGCCTTCCGCGAGGTCGACTTCGGCGACTGGGAGGGGCTGACCCAGGAGGAGGTCGCCGCCCGCGATCCCGAGGGCTTCGCCGCCTTCTCGCAGGGCGACATCGCCGGATTCCCGGGAGGGGAGACCATCGCCGCGGCGCGGGCCCGCACCGTCGATGCGGTCGGTCGTCACCGGTCCGACCAGCTCGTGGTGGTGACCCACGCGACGGTCGTGCGGGTGCTCGTCGCCGGGCTGCTCGGGCTGCCCGTCGAGCGCTACCGCTCGCTGCTCGGCCGACCCGCCAACCTCTCGTGGACCGAGCTCGAGGCCACCGCCGACGGGTGGATGCTCGTCACGTACGGCGCCACCCCCGACCCGGCCGCGGGTCCGCGATGAGCGGCGGCCCCCTGCACCTGGGCATCGACATCGGCACGCAGGGCGTGCGGGTCGTGGCGGCCACGGCCGGCGGTGAGGTCGTCGCCCGGGCCGCGCACCCGCTCGTCGTGCCACCGGACGGCCCGGTGCAGGAGCAGGAGGCGGCGGACTGGTGGGCCGCAGTGGTCGCGGCCGTCGGCGGCCTCGGTGATCACCGGGCCTCGGTCGCCTCCCTTGCGATCTCGTGCACCTCGGGCTCGGTGTGCGCCGTCGACGGCGAGGGTGCGGCGGTGGGGCCGGGCCTGCTCTACGCCGACCGACGCGGCATCGCCGCGCAGGGCACCGACGCCAGCTGGGCGTCGGCCAAGCTCGGCTGGCTCGCGGCCGAGCGGCCCGATGTGGTCGCCCGGGCCGAGCGGTTCACGAGCCCCGGCGGGTACGTGGCCGGCCGGCTGCTCGGCCGTGCCGCGGCGATCGACGTCACCCAGGCGCTGAAGTTCGGCTACGACCCCGAAGCCGGCCGCTGGGGAGAGCTCGCCGTCCCCGTGACCATGCTCCCCGCGGTCGTGGCGACCGGGCTGCCGCTCGGTCCGCTCGCACCGGAGGCCGCCGCCGCCACCGGCCTCCCCGCCTCCGTCGTCGTGGTGGCCGGCGCCACCGACGGCGTCGCCGGTCAGCTGGCGTGCCGGCCGTCGCCCACCCGGTGGGCCGTGGCCATCGGCTCCACCATCGTCTGGAAGGCGGTGTCGGCCGTCCGCATCGACGCGCTCGACCAGGGCGTCTACAGCCACCGAGGCCCCGACGGCTGGTGGCTCCCCGGCGCCGCCTCCAACGCCGGCGCCCGGGTGCTCTCGGCGTGGGCCTCCCCGGCCGAGCTCGACGGGTTCGACGGCTCCGTCGAGGTCACCGCCTCGACCCCCGCGGCCTACCCCAGCGCGATCCGCGGCGAGCGCTTTCCGTTCGTCGATCCGGACTTCGAGCCGTGGCCCGCGCCTGAGCCGGCCGGGTCGGTCCGCTACGCGGCCGAGGTGCTCGGCGTGGCCTTCGTCGAGCGGTGGGGTTGCGAGGCGCTGGTCGCTCGCGGCTGTGAGCCACCGACCGAGATCGCCACCACCGGGGGAGCGGTCGCCTCGACGTCGTGGACCCAGCTGCGGGCCGACGTGATGCAGGTGCCGATCGAGGTGCCGGCCGAGGCGAGCTCGGCCTTCGGCGCGGCGGTGATCGCCGCCGGGCCTGCCCACGGTGGCGTGCTCGCCGCCGGTGAGGCCATGGTCCGCGTCGCCCGGCGGGTGGAGCCCGACCCGCACGCCGCCGGCCGGTGGGACGACCCGTACCGACGGTTCCAGGAGAGGTGCACCCAGCACCGGGAAGGGGTGGCATGACCCTGCACGACGAGCTCCTCCAGCTGTGCCGCGACCTCGGTGAGCCCCGGCGCGACCTGGCCGTGCTCGGGGAGGGCAACGCCTCGGCCCGCCTCGACGACGACACGCTCCTGGTCACCACCAGCGGCTCGGAGCTGGCCGCGCTGCGGCCGGACCAACTGGTGGAGGTGGCCCTCGGGCCCGCGGCCGAGCTGGCCCGCTCGGCCGGGCGGGCACCGGCCGAAGCCTTCGACCGGGCCGCGCTGACCGCCCTCGTCACCGGACCCGCCGGTGGCTCGCCGAGGGTGCCCTCGATCGAGACCCTTCTGCACGCGCTGGTGCTCGACCGCACGGGCGCGGCGTTCGTGGGCCACACCCACCCGACGTCGGTGCTCGGTCTGGTCTGCAGCGACCGCGTCGACGAGGCCTTCGCCGCACCGATCTTCCCTGACGAGGTGGTCGTCTGTGGGCCCGCCTACCTCGTGGTGCCCTACGCCTCGCCCGGTCCGGCGCTGGCGGCCGCCCTCGACGAGGCGCTCGAGCACCACCACGCGCGGCTCGGCGCCTGGCCGCGGGCGATCATCCTGGCCAACCACGGGCTCCTCGCCCTCGGGGCCACGGCGGCGGAGGTGCTGGCCGTCACGACCATGGTCGACAAGTCGGCGCGGGTGCGGGCGGCGGCGCTGGCCGTCGGCGAGCTGCGCCCGCTGCCGGCCGACGAGGTGCTCGCCCTGTCCGGCCGGCTCGACGAGGCCTACCGCCGGCGGTTGCTCGTCGAGGGGGGCGAGTGACGCCGGCAGCCGAGCGGTCCGAGGCGGCGGACCCCGAGGCCCGTCTCGACTGGCTGCGCACGCGGCTCGACCGCAGCGGCTCGGTCACCATCACCGAGGCGGTGGAGGCCCTCGGTGCGAGTGGCATGACCATCCGACGTGACCTGGCGACCCTCGAGGGCCTCGGCGAGGCGCGCCGGGTGCGCGGCGGGGCCCAGGCCCTCGGCCCGTCACCGTTCCGTGCCCGATCGCCGCTGCACGCCCGGGCCAAGGTCGCCATCGCCGAGAAGGTGCTCCCGATGGTGCCGAGCACGGGGACCATCGCCATCGATTCGTCCTCGACGATGGCCTGCCTGGCCAATGTGCTGGCGTCGGCCCGAGACCTTCTCGTCGTCACCAACGGGCTCGAGGCCTTCGACGCCCTCCAGGGGCGGCCGGGCATCAGGGCCGTGCTCACCGGCGGCGAGCGCGACCCCCGCACCACGAGCCTGGTCGGGCCCGTGGCCGAGGCGACGGCGAGGTCGTTCCGCTACGACGTCGCGTTCGTGTCGTCGGCCGCGGTCGACGTCGAGCAGGGCGGGCTGGAGGCGACCCCCGAGGAGGCCTCGATCGTGCAGGCCCTGGCCGGTCAGGCCCGTCGGGTCGTGCTCGGGGCCGACAGCTCGAAGGTGGGCGCATCGGCCCCGGTGGTCGGCCTGCCCTGGGACCAGACCGACCTGTTCGTCACCGAGCTGGCACCCCGGTCGGAGCGCCTCTCCGACCTGCGCGGGGTCGTCGAGCTGCGCTGAGGGCCCGTCGTCGGCCCCGGACCGAGCAGGGACCGGGGGTGGTGTGCGATCGTGGGGGACCACGCCGGGGGGCTCGAGCACGTCGAACCGCGACCCGGTGCGATCACAGGGGGAAGAACGACCGTGGCTGCACACGAGAGCGCGCCGCTGAGCGCCGAAGAGCTCGAGGCGAAGTACGAGGTGGAGCGCATCAAGCGCATGACCGAGGGCGTGCGCACCTACCGCTCGCTGCGCGACCTCGACGTCGACTTCGACGCCGATCCCTACACCCCTCGCATCCAGCGCGACGTGCTCACCGAGGAGACCGACGTCGTCATCATCGGCACCGGCTGGGCCGGGATGAGCACCGCGGCGTACCTCGCCAAGGAGGGCGTCACCAGCTACCGGATGCTCGACAAGGCCGGCGACTTCGGCGGCACCTGGTACTGGAACCGCTACCCGGGCTGCATGTGCGACGTCGAGGCGTACACCTACCTCCCGCTGCTCGAGGAGGTCGGCTACATGCCGACCAAGAAGTACGCCCACGCGCAGGAGATCTTCGAGTACGCCCAGATGCTCGGGCGCCACTTCGACATGTACCCGCACGCCCTGTTCCACACCGAGGCGACCTCGATGGAGTGGGACGACGACACCAAGCGCTGGACGGTGGTCACCGACCGCGGCGACACCCTGTCGGCCCGCTTCGTCGTGATCTGCGGCGGCGTGCTCCACAAGGCCAAGCTGCCCGGCATCCCCGGCATCGAGACCTTCCAGGGCCGCTCGTTCCACACCAGCCGGTGGGACTACGCCTACACCGGCGGCGCCCCCGAGGTGCCGATGGACAAGCTGCACGACAAGAAGGTCGCCATCATCGGCACCGGCGCCACCGCCGTGCAGGCGGTGCCGAAGCTGGCCGAGGCCGCCGAGCAGCTCTACGTGTTCCAGCGCACGCCCTCGTCGGTGAGCCCCCGCAACCAGCGCGACACCGACCCCGAGTGGTGGGCCGAGATGACCTCCGAGCCCGGCTGGCACGAGCGGCGCATGGCGAACTTCATCGACATGACCACCGGCGCCAACCCGCCGGTCGACCTCATCCAGGACGGCTGGACCGAGATGTTCGCGGTCGACGTGAAGAAGGAGCCGGCCGACGAGGCCGAGGCCGCCGAGCTCAAGGCGCTCGACTTCCGGCTGATGGACGCGATCCGTCAGCGCATCGACGACACCGTCGAGGACCCGGCCACGGCCGAGGCCCTCAAGCCCTGGTACGGCGTGAGCTGCAAGCGGCCCTGCTACCACGACGACTACCTGCCGGCGTTCAACCGCGACAACGTCACGCTCGTCGACACCGACGGCCTGGGCGTCACCGCCATCACCGAGAAGGGCCTGGTGGTCGGCGACACCGAGTACGAGGTCGACTGCATCGTCTACGCCACCGGTTTCGACTCGCCGAGCGCCTTCTACACGCACCGCCTCGGCTTCGACCCGATCGGCCGCGACGGCATCTCGATGTCCGACTCGTGGGCCAAGGGGGCCTGGACCCTGCACGGCATCTGGGCCCACGACTTCCCGAACCTGGCGATGAACAGCCACATCCAGGGCGGCCAGCACATCAACATCGCCTACGCCGCGACGAAGAACGCCGAGCACACCGCCTACACGATCCGCCGGGCGCTCGACGCCGGCGCCGTGGTGGAGCCCGACCTCGACGCCGAGGAGGAGTGGTTCCAGATCTGTGCCTCCACCGCCGGCGCCTACGCCCAGTACTTCGCCGCCTGCACGCCGGGCTACCTGAGCAACGAGTTCCAGATGCCCGAGGAGCGCGACTCCCGCTCGGCCTGTTACATGAACAGCGCCGTCGAGCTGCGCGACGTCTTCCGGGCCTGGCGCGAGGAGGGCTCCATGCGGGGCCTCACCCTCACCCCCATCGACAGCTGATCGAGTGGCGCCGGGCGGTGACCCCGCCCGGCGCGCCGGTCAGCGGATGTCGAACTCGGGGTAGCCGTCGGCGGCGATCTGGCGTGCCTTCGCCATGAAGCGGTCGAGCCCGCCGAGGTAGATCGGCAGCACCCTGGCCTTGCCCTCGATGTTGCCGCCGTTGTACCAGGAGTTGCAGGTGGGGGCCGTGAACATGGAGCCCACCGACGCGGCCTCGACCTCGGCGCACCAGTCGTCCTGGGCCTCGGGCTCGACCTCGACGTGGGTGTTGCCGTTGGCGGCCAGGTGGTCGAGGAAGTCGGCGATCCAGCCGACCTGCAGCTCGATGTGGGGCGGGTAGGTGGCGAGCACGCCGACGCTGCCGGGCCCGATGATCATGAACATGTTCGGGTAGTCGGCCACCGCGAAGCCCATGAAGGCCCGGGGCCCGTCGGCCCAGTCGTCGCGCAGGAGGTGCCCGTCGTTGCCGCGGATGTCGATCCGGGTGAGGGCGCCCGACACGGCGTCGAAGCCGGTGGCGAAGATGAGCACGTCGAGCTCCTGCAGGCCGCGCTCGGTGCGCACGCCCTCGGGCACGACCTCGACGACCGGGTCCTTGCGCAGGTCGACCAGCGTCACGTTCGGGCGGTTGAAGGTCTCGAAGTAGCCGTTGTCGAGCACCGGGCGCTTGCACCCGATGGGGTAGTCCTTGGGGCACAGGGAGTCGGCGGTGTCGGGGTCGGTCACCGTGCGGCGCACCATCTCACGGAACAGCTCGACGGCCATCTCGTTGGCGTCGAGGTCCTTGGCCGCGTCGCCCCAGAGGCGGGAGGCGCTGAAGCCGTGCTCGGCCAGTGCGGCCTCGCGCTCCTCGGGCGTGCTCTCGAGGATGTGCCGGTCGGGGTCGGCGACGGTGAAGATCGTGGCGCCGGTGGTGTTGGCGGTGGCCAGGGGCGAGGTGTACTGCGCCTCGCGGACCTCGCGGTAGCGGGCCTTCACCTCGGCCTGCTCCTCCGGGGTGAGCGGACGGTTCTGTGAGGGCCAGGTGAAGGCCGCGGTGCGCTGGAACACGGTGAGGTGGCCGGCGACCTTGGCCAGCTCGGGGATGGCCTGCACGCCCGACGAGCCGTTGCCGACGATGCCGATGCGACGACCCTCGAGCTCGACGCCCTCCTCGGGCCACAGGCTGCTCTGCACCACCTCGCCGGCGAAGGTGTCGAGGCCGGGCCAGTCGGGGCGGTGGGGGGCCGACAGCCCGCCGGTGGCCATCACGCAGAAGCGCGAGCGCAGCTGCTCGCCGGCCTCGGTGTCGACGACCCAGGTGTCGGTGGCCTCGTCGAACGTCATGGCGGCGACGCCGGTCTCGAGGCGGATGTCGCCACGGAGGTCGTAGCGGTCGGCGATGTGGTTGAGGTAGCGCTCGATCTCGGGCTGGGAGGCGAAGTGCTCGCTCCACTCCCACTCCTGCTCGAGCTCGGGGTCGAACCCGAACGAGTACTCCAGGCTCGGGATGTCGCAGCGGGCGCCCGGGTAGCGGTTCCAGTACCAGGTGCCGCCAACGCCCGGCGCCCGCTCGAGCACCACGACGCGGAAGCCGCGCTCGCGCAGCACCTTCAGGGCGTACAGGCCGGACATGCCGGCCCCCACGACGATGACGTCCGCGTCGAGCGCGGTGTCGTTGGTGCTCATGAGCGTTCCCCCTGGATCTTCCGAGCCCGACGAGCTTCGCGCCTCCGCGGCGCGGGTGGCGCGGGTGGCGCCGCCGATCAGGCGGGGCGGCGCTCGTTCAGGCCGGTGGCGTTCTCGAGGAGGATCTTGCGGGTGTCGTCGGCGTCGAAGGCCTTGAGCTCGCGCACGTAGTCGAGCGGCTCCTCGAGGCCCTCGATGTGGGGCCAGTCGGAGCCGAAGATCACGCGGTCGGCGCCCATGAGCTCGACGGTGTCGTTGACGTCGTCCTCCCAGAACGGGTTGATCCAGACGTTGCGCCGGAAGACGTCGACGGGGTGCTCGCCGAAGTAGCCGGGGTGCTTGTTGGCGGCGCTGCCCAGCTTCTTCAGCAGCTCGGGCAGGAAGCCCGAGCCGTTCTCGACCGACGCCATGCGGATGTTCGGGAACCGCTCGAAGAGCTTGTCGACCATGATCGAGCCGAGGAAGTCGTGGACGACGCGCTCGAACTCGATGTGGAGGGCACCGAGCGACAGGCGGTACGAGCCGTTGTCGCCGGTCTGGAACGAGTGGGGCGGCGCGTAGCCGGGCACCTCGAAGCCGGTGTTGCCGGCGTGGGCCACGACGGTGATGCCGGACTCGTTCACCCGGGCCCAGAACGGGTCGAAGGTCGGGTCGGCCGGGGGCAGCAGGTCGGTGGCCGTCCGGATGGGGGCGGGCCGCATCACGATGGTGCGGGCGTCGTTCTCGAGCGCCCACTCGAGCTCGGCGATGGCCCAGTCGAGGTCGCAGAGGCTGATGCTCGGGCTGCCGAAGATGCGGTCCTGGTAGGAGAAGCCCCAGTCGTCGAGCAGCCAGCGGTTGAACGCGGAGAACAGCAGGGTGACGGCCTCGGGGTCGTTGGTGAGGTGCTCCTCGTAGAGCAGCCCGAGGGTGGGGAAGAGCCACGTCTTCTGGATGCCCTGCTCGTCCATCGTGCGCAGCCGGGCGTCGCGGTCGCGGTACTCGGGGCGGATCGGCTCGGGCCGGCCCAGGTACTCGAGCGGCGACTTCCCTGAGGGGTTGCCCCGGAAGTACTCGGCCATCGCCCCGGCCGGCGAGACCGGGTCGAAGGTGGGGTTGGTGACGTCCCGGCTCACCTTGCCGGCGATCACGGGGTACTTGCGCTTGCCGATGGTGCACCACTCGATGACGCGCTGCCCGTGCTTCGGGTCGAGGTGCCGGGTGAAGGCGTCCTCGGCCTCGTAGTAGTGGTTGTCGGCGTCGAACGGGCGGTAGCCCAGCTCCGACACGATCTCGTCGGCCTCGTTCATCGGTGCTCCCTGAATCGTCGTGGGCTCCCCGGCCCAACCGGCCCACAGCGTAGGGGGTGACCGGACCCGGCAGGGAGCCGGTGCGGGTGTCAGAATCCCGGGCCGAGGAGGTGCCATGAGCGGTCGGGGATCACTGGAGCACGCGGGTAGGGGGACGTCGTTCCTGATCGTCGTGGTCGCCTACGTCACCGCGGTGGGCGCGGCGCTGGCGGTCGCGTCGGCCATCGGCGGCGACCGGCCCGTCCTCGCCCTCGGTCTCGGCTACCTCACGTCGGCCCTGGTCATCTGGCTGTGGTCCATGGCGATCGACAACGGCTCGATGTTCGACGCGTGGTGGAGCGTCCTTCCGCCGCTCGCCGCGGTCTGGCTCGCCGCCCAGCACGCCGACGGCGTGCCGTCGCTGCGGATCGTGCTGGTGCTGGTCGTGGTGTGGGTGTGGGCGGTGCGCCTCACCAGCAACTGGGCGCGCGACTGGCCGGGCCTCGGGCACGAGGACTGGCGCTACCTCGACATGTACACGAAGGGCCCCAAGCCGCTGATCTCGCTGTTCGGGGTGCACCTGTTCCCGTGCTCGGTGGTGTTCCTCGGCTCGCTGTCGATGGTGCCGGCGCTGGTGTGGGGCACCCGGTCGGTCGGGGTGCTCGACTGGCTCGCCGTCGTGCTCGGCCTCGCCGCGTCGGTGATCGAGTTCATGTCCGATGAGCAGATGCGGCGCTTCCGGCGCACCAAGAAGCCCGGCGAGTCGATGGCCAGTGGCATGTGGGCGTGGTCGCGGCACCCCAACTACTTCGGCGAGCTGTGCTTCTGGTGGGCGCTGTGGCTGTTCGCCCTCGCCGCGGCACCGGGCTGGTGGTGGACCGTCGTCGGGCCGCTGGCCATGACGGCGATGTTCGTGTTCGCCTCGATCCCGATGCTCGACCGCCGCAGCGCCGAGAGCCGGCCCGGCTTCGCCGACTACGCGGCCCGCACCTCGATGCTCGTCCCGCTGCCTCCGAAGCGGGGCTGATCAGCAAGGGATCCGGATGAGGCGGCCCGCCGGGCTGCCCCTGCCATCCCGTTCTTGTCGCGCTTCCACGTCGCCGGCGACAGGAAAGCGCGACAAGAACGAGGACTTCGCTCGGGGTGGGGTGGTCGGGGTGGTCAGTCGCTCCAGGTGCCGGCGGGGCCGTCGGTCAGGCCGAGGATGTCCATGCCGTCGTCGCCCGCCACGATCGGGCCGTAGGCGGCACCCTCGGGGAGCTCGATGTGGGTGCCGGCGGGGCACCAGCGGTCGCCGAACCACGCGCCACCCGAGACGACGAACGCGACGTGCTGGCCGTGGTGGCCGTGGCGCGGTGAGGTGGCGCCCGGGGCGAACCGGACGTAGGCGCTGCTGAAGTCGGGGAGGCGGATCGGCCACGTGGCCGTGATGCCGGGGCCGGCGTCGTCCCACTCGAGCTCGTCGACGTGGGTGATGACCTCGTGCGAGCCCGGGCACCCGGGGCGTGGGCCGGACCGCACCCGTGTCGCCCCTGGGGTCGACGAACCAGTCGGCGAGGTGGAGCGGGGGGTCGGGCAGCGGGGACACGCCTCGCTCTGCGATCGCCCGCTCGTAGAGCTCGGGCTCGTCGCCCCAGCCCCCGAACTCACCGAAGCTGAGCTCCCAGCAGGTCACGCCCTCGGGGCCGGCGATGATCGGCCCGAAGGTGGCGCCGAGGGGCACGTGGACGTGGGTGCCGGGCGTGCACCAGCGCTCGCCGAGCCACACGCCGCCGTCGAGCACGAACACCACGTGGTTGCTGCGGTGGCCGTGGCGCCGCACGATCATGCCCGGCTCGTAGACGACGTACGCCGACAGGAAGTCGGGTCGCATGATCGGCCACCGCTCGCGCACCACCGACTCGCTGCCGTCCGCGTTGCGCTGGCGCTGGACGGGCGTCCACTCGATGTCGTCGACGTGGATGAAGGTCGGCTCGCTCATGACGGACGGCTCCCTGCTCGCCGGGGTGGACCACCACGCTGGCGCGGCCAGGCCCTAACGGTCCATCCCGATCGCTCTGGTCCCCGGGGTGCAGACGGCGGCAGCGGGGGAGACTGCGGACCGTGCGAGGTCTCCTGCGAGCGTCCCACTTCCAGCCCACCCTCGCCGTCACGGTCATCACCGGCGTCCTGGCCGCCGTCGCCGGCCGTGGTCCGGGCACGATCGCGGTGGTCGCCGCGGTGCTCGCCGGCCAGCTCTCGGTGGGTTGGAGCAACGACTGGATCGACCGCGACCGCGACATCCAGGCCGGTCGCCTCGACAAGCCGATCGTGGCCGGAACCGTGGCCGCGACGGTGGTCGAGCGAGCTGCGATCACCGCGCTGATCCTCACGGTGCCGCTCTCCCTGCTGTCGGGGTGGCGGGCGGCATCGGTGCACCTGGTCGCCGTCCTGGCGGCATGGGCCTACAACCTCGGCCTCAAGCGCACCCCGTTCAGCGTCACCTGCTACCTGCTCGCTTTCGGGCTCCTGCCGGCCTTCGTGACCCTCGGCCTACCGGGCCACCCGTGGCCACCGACGTGGGCGACGATCGCCGCGGCGTCGATGGGGGCCGGAGCCCACTTCGTCAACGGGCTCCCGGACCGTGACGCCGATCGCCTGACGGGGGTTCGCGGCCTCCCACAGCGGATGTCGTACCGGGGGGCCCTCCTCTCGGGCGTCGGGCTGCTCGGCGCCGCACTGCTCGTGGTCGGCCTCGGCCCGTCGGGCCCTCCGACATCGGGCTCCGTCGTGCTGCTGGCGATCGGCATGGCGGCGCTGGTCGGGGTGGTCGCGACCTCGCTGACCGGCCACGAGCGGGCGGCGTGGTCGTTGACCCTCGTCACCGCCGCCACGGCGGTGGCGGCGCTGGTGGTCAACGGCGGTGCCCTCGGCACCTGATCGCGTGCACGGGCGGAGTCGTCACTCGTGGCCATCCAGAGCACCTACCCCGCCGGCCCGAAGACCGCCCCGCAGGCGCGAAACGAGCCGGGTCGATGACCCGGCTCGGTGCGTTTCGGAACGGCTCAGCGCGCTCGGAGGGACTCGAACCCCCAACCTTCTGATCCGTAGTCAGATGCTCTATCCAATTGAGCTACGAGCGCAGAACTTCTGGGTTGTGCCCTGCACTCCAGGAGCGCGGGGAGCCGTCAGCATAGGGGACCGGTCCGGTCACGCCAAAGCTGGTACGCGCTCGCGGGCCCCTCTCGCTGCGGTCCCGGCGGTCCTCAGCGACGAGCTCCCATGCGCCCACGAGCCGAGGAGATGGCGGGCGAACCGGTCCTCGAGCACCGACATGGCGGCGGCGCCGAAGAGGATCTCGGGGGTCGAGAGGCCGTCGGCCTCGGGGTCGCCACCCACGAGGCGGCTCGACGCCAGGGCGCCGTGGTGCTCGTCTGCCTCCACGTGCACGTCGTAGAAGCGCTCGACCGCCGGGCCGAGCTCGAGCCGGCGGGCGGCCCGGGCGTAGGCCGACATGGGGTCCACCGAGGTCATCTCGAAGCCGGCCAGGTGTCCGAGCAGCGCCGACCGCAGTCGCCGGTGCGAGCCGAGCAGCGTCACCAGGTTGTCGGTGGCGAGGGTGACTGAGGGAATGGCATCGACGTGGGCGCCGTAGGACGCGTCGAGGTCGAGTGCGGTGAGCACGTCGGTGAACAGGTCGGCGTGGGCCTCTCCGACCCGCCCCTTGCCGTATTCGTCGGCCTGGATCTCGACGAGGGCCGCCTTGCGGGGACCGCTGAGCCGGAGCAGTCCCCACGAGTGGGGGTCGGCCTCCTTCAGTTGGTACGCCGAGCGGTGCAGGCAGAACTCGACGAACTCGGCCCGGGTGCCCTCCCGGGCCATGTGCCCCGAGAGCGAAGGGCCGTCGGCGCGGGCCAGCACCTCGGCCACGGTCGTGGCCCCGGTGGTGAGGTCCGACCGGTCGACGGCAACGCGCAGGTCGCGCTCGAAGCGAGCTTCGAGGGCCCGCCGCAGGTCGAGCAGGGGCGGCGCCCACTCCCAGGCGTCGTCGACGCCCGCGAAGCCTCGGTACGAGAGCTCGTAGATGCAGTGGAGGGTGAGCTGGGCGTCGTCGTCGGTCGTGGTGTCGGGGATGGTGGCCACGGCCCGGTGCAGGCGGTGCCCGGGGCTGGCCACGTCGTCCGGGTCGCGGGTGAGCACGCGGCACAGCCACTCGCTCAGCGGCCCTCGGGGGGCGGGGAGGGGAGGGGCCTGGTCGACTGGTGTTCGCACCCCCAGCCCTTACCCAATTCCCGAGCGATGAGTTCGCGATGGCGCGAAGGTCTGAAGGTGATGCGCACGCGTACGTGGTCCCCGTCGCCTCTGTTCGCCCCTGACGAGCCGCCGGCCGGCTCGCCGCCCGACGACGGGCCGTTCATGCCGCCGGCCGGGTCGATCCCCGACCCGGCGCCGGCCATGCAGGCCGACTCCGGCGACGTGGTGGTGCTGGTCGGCACCACCAAGGGGCTCTTCGCCCTCACCGCCGGGCCCGACCGCCGGGGGTGGGTGCGCTCCGGTCCGTGGTTCCCCGGTGAGGAGATCGCTGCCGCCGCCCTCGACACCCGCAACGGGCGCAACCGCCTGCTCGCCGGCGCCATGAGCTGGCACTTCGGCCCGTCGGTCTACACGTCCGACGACCTCGGCGGCACCTGGCGCGAGCCCGAGCCGAGCACTCTGCGCTTCCCCGCCGACACCGGCGCCAGCGTCGAGCGGGTGTGGCAGCTCGTGCCGGCGGCCGACGAGGCGCCCGACGTCGTCTACGCCGGGGTCGAGCCCGCTGCCCTCTTCCGGTCCGACGACGGCGGTGAGTCGTTCTCGCTCGTGCGGGAGCTCTGGGACCACCCGCACCGCGAGCAGTGGCAGCCGGGCGGCGGCGGCCTCTGCCTCCACACGATCGTCCCCGACCCCACGGGCGGCCCCCGCATGGGCATCGCCGTGTCGGCCGCCGGCTTCTACCGCACGCTCGACGGCACCACCTGGGAGGCCGCCAACAAGGGCATCCTCCCGCCGTTCCTGCCGCCGCCGGAGCCCGAGTTCGGCCAGTGCGTGCACAAGGTCGCCCAGCACCCGACCCGGCCCGACACCCTGTTCGTGCAGCACCACTGGGGCGTCTACCGGTCCGACGACTTCGGCGGCACGTGGACCGAGGTCGGCGAGCAGGGTGGCCTGCCCTCCACGTTCGGGTTCCCGATCGTGGTCGACCCCAACGACCCCGACACCGCCTACGTCATCCCGCTGAAGTCCGACTTCTTCCGGTGCGCGGCCGAGGGGAAGCTGCGGGTCTTCCGCACCACCGACGGCGGGGAGACGTGGGCGCCGAGCGGCACCGGCCTGCCCGACGACGACGCCTACCTGAGTGTGCTGCGCGACGGCTTCGACTCCGACGGCATGGCCCCGGCCGGGCTCTACCTCGGCACCCGCACCGGCGAGGTCTTCGGCTCGCCCGACGGCGGCGAGACGTGGTCCGAGCTCACCCGCCACCTGCCGCCGGTGCTGTGCGTGAAGGCGACGGTCCTGGGGTGACGGTCGAGCGTCCGGCTGGCCGAGACGCTGCGGCCCCACGCCGGGGGAGCGGCCCACGTCGAGCTCGACCTCGCCGACGGCTCGTCGGTGGTCGAGGTGCTCGACGCGCTCGACGTAGTGCACCCGGCGGTCGGTCGCCGGGTGCGCGACGAGAGCGGGGCCGTGCGCCGCCACGTCAACGTGTTCGTCGGCTCCGACAACGTGCGCGACCTCGACGGGCTGGCCTCGGTGGTGCCGGCCGGGGTCGAGGTCTCGGTGATCCCGGCGGTGTCGGGAGGCTGATCCTGCGCCTCGCCGGCGCCCGTTCCGCGTGAGACCGCCCTGTTCCCCTACGGTCGGGGACCGGGTCGACCGCTCCGGGGGACGTGGATGGAACGCGAACTGATCGCCACGGGCATCGGGGGGCAGGGCGTGCAGCTCGCCGCCCAGGTCATGGCCCGGGCCGCCGTGCTCGAGGGCCTGCAGGTGCAGATGTTCGGCAGCTACGGCGGCATGATGCGCGGCGGCAACACCGACGCCACCCTGGTGATCGCCCAGGGCCCGGTGATGGCCCCGCCGGTGGTGTCGGCCGGCTGGCTGGGCATGGCGATGCACCACGCCTACCTGCCCGGCCTGGTCGAGAAGCTCCGGCCCGACAGCGTGCTCTTCGTGAACACCTCGGTCGTCGAGGGCGACACCGGGTTCGCCGGTCGCACCGTCGGCATCGCCGCCACCGACATCGCCGTCGACGCCGCCTCGCTCATGTGCGCCTCGATCGTGATGCTCGGCGCCATCTGCGCCTCCACCGGGTTGCTGACCCGTGCGTCGGTCGACGCCGCCATCGACGAGTCGCTTCCGCCCTACCGCCAGCAGCACCGCGACCTCAACCATGCCGCGCTGGCCGCCGGCTGGGACGCGGCCGTCGCCGACGTGCCCGCCGCCTGGACCGAGCTGGAGGCCGCCCGATGACCACCGTGCGCACCCGCGGCACCGTCGTCATCGACAAGGAGGCCTGCAAGGGCTGCGACCTCTGCATCGACGCCTGCCCGCCCCAGGTGCTGGTGATGACCGTGCACGAGCTCAACGAGCGGGGCTACCGCTACCCGCAGCTGCTCGCCGGCTGCACCGGGTGCAAGGCCTGCTCGCAGATCTGCCCGGACTTCGTGTTCCAGGTCTACAAGTACGACACGCCCCTCGACATCGAGGTGGGCGAGGACGTCATCGCCGAGGAGTCGAGCTGATGGCACCGCGACTGATGGAAGGCTCCGAGGCCATCGCCGAGGCGATGGTGGCCGCCGGCTGCCGGTTCTTCGCCGGCTATCCGATGACCCCGTTCACCGAGGTGCTCGAGGGCATGGCCAAGAAGCTCCCGCCCGTGGGCGGCGTGTGCATGAACGCCGAGAGCGAGCTCGAGGCCGTCGGCATGGCGTGGGGCGCGGCCGCCACCGGCACCCGCAGCGCCACGGGCTCGACCGGCCAGGGCCTCGCCCTCATGCAGGAGTCGATCAGCGAGCTGTCGCTGGCCCGGCTCCCGATGGTGATCGTGCACATGGCCCGCTCCCAGGGCGAGTACTGGCAGGCCACCCGCGGCGGGCACGGCGACCAGCGCCGTGTCGTGCTCGCCCCGATGGACGTCGCCGAGGCCGCCGAGCTGGCCCAGCTCGCCTTCCACCTGGCCGACCGTTGGCGCAACCCGGTGATCCTCTACGGCGACTACTACATCGCCCACACCTACCAGTCGGTCGACATCGAGCCCATCGACTTCGGCCCGCTGCCGGAGAACACCTGGGCCCTCACCGGCGCCACCGGCGGCAGCGGACGGCGCCCGGCTGGTGTCACCCCTCGGTGACCTCAAGCAGCGCGACGACGTCGGCTACGACCTCGCCGACTACTACCGCCGGGTGCTCGCCCACCAGGCAGAGATGATCGCCTCGGTCGCAGCCCATGGTGGAGACCGGCCACCTCGACGGCGCCGAGGTCGTGGTCGTCGCCTTCGGCACCCCCGGCAAGTTCGTCCGCTACGTCGTGAACCAGCTCCGGGAGGAAGGGGTGCCCGTCGGCTACGTGCGACCCATCACCCTGTTCCCGTTCCCGAGCCGACGCGGTGCGCGCCGCCGCCGAGACAGCCCGCGTCGTCGGTGTCTACGAGAACAGCGCCGGCCAGATGATCGACGACGTCCGGCTCTCCGTGCTCGGCGCCGCGCCGGTCGAGGCCATCGGCGGGCTCACCCTCGACGGCTCGGGCTTCGGCATCGGCCCCGACATCACCGTCCCCGAGATCCGGGCCCGCATCCTCCGCCTGTGCGAGTCCGCCGGCTGCCTCCCCGCAGGAGTGACCCGATGACCGACGACCTGCTCCGCATCCTCCCCACCGACGTGGCGCCGGGTGAGGGCGCCCACCTCGTCGACGACTTCACCCCCGCCCTCATCGACGTCGGCGCCCACAACCTCTGCCCCGGCTGTGGCGAGCCCATCGCCATGCGCTCGGTGATGGAGGTCATCGCCGAGCAGGGCCTCATGCAACGGGCCATCGCCGTGTTCGGCATCGGCTGCTACACCGCCTTCTCCAACAACCTCGACTGCGAGGTGCTGCAGGCGCTGCACGGACGGGCGCCATCGCTCGCCACCGGCGTGAAGCGGGCGAAGCCCGACACCATCGCCGTCACCATCCAGGGCGACGGCGACATGGTGAACGAGGGCCTGCAGGAGGTCGTGCACGCCGCCGCCCGGGGCGAGCTGATCACCTGCATCCTGCTGAACAACGGCGTGTTCGGGGAGACCGGCGGCCACATGACGGCCACCACCACGCTCGGCCAGCGCACCAAGAACTCGCTCGAGGGGCGCAACGCCGCGGACCACGGCTACCCGATCCAGATGGCCTCGATGCTGGCCGGGCTCGAGGGCTCGGCCTACGTGGCCCGGGGCGCGGTCAACAACGCCGGCAACGTGAGCCGCACCAAGCGCATGATCGAGAAGGCCATCGACGTGCAGCGTCAGGGCCTCGGGTTCTCGTTCGTGGAGATCCTCACCATGTGCCCCACCGGCTGGTTCATCGAGACCCAGGAAGCGCCGGGCTACCTCGACGACACCATCGCCGCCGTCCACACCGGCGGTGTCCTCAAGGACATCACCGCCTCCTGACGTCCGCAGCGAAGGGCTCGTCATCGACTGACCCTCTGTCACGGCAGGGATAGCGTCGGGGCTGTGGATGACCCTCTCCAGTTGCAGTCTCGATCCCCCGCGTTGGAGTCGTCGACGATCCCGTCGCCGCTGACGCTCGACCGGCTCGCCAACCGGATCGGTCGGGTCTTCCCTCGTCTGGACCATCCAGCCCATGACGTTCTCGGCCAGCTCGAGGCGCTCGACACCGCCGTTTACAAGGCCGTCGCCACCAGTCCTACGCCGGCCATTGATCGCGGCGTGCAGCGCCTCTCCGATGCCGCGAACTACTCGAAGCTCTGGTTCGCGATCGCAGGGGCGCTGGCTCTCTTCGGTGGAACGCGCGGCCGTCGCGCGGCCGTCGACGGCGTGGTCGCAATCGGCATCGCCTCCCTCGTGACCAACCAGGTCGTGAAGCCGATCGCCGTGCGGGGCCGACCCGAGCGCTCGAGCGACATCGTCGTCGACCGCATCGTGCGCATGCCGACATCCCGCTCGTTCCCGTCAGGGCACACGGCCTCGGCGTTCGCCTTCGCAGGCGCGGTCAGCAACTCGATCCCGCCCCTGTCGTTCCCGCTCACGCTGATGGCGGCCGCCATCGGGTACTCCCGGGTGCACACCGGCGTGCACTTCCCGGCCGACGTACTCGTCGGCTCTGTCATCGGGGTCAGCACGGGCGAGAGCGCCAGCTGGGGCCTGACCCATTGGCGCCGTCGCCGTCGACTACGGAACGGCGCCAGACGCTGACGCCGGAGTGGGCAGGGCGACCGGCGATGACGGACGAGGTTGGGTCGGAGCGGTGCCGCAGCGGCCGGCGCCGGGAGGAGCGGGCACAAGTTGCCGGCTGAGTTTCAGGCAGGTTCGTCGGCGAGCGGGTCGAGCCCGGCAGCGATCGCGAGGAGGTCTCTCGGTGAGACGTCCCGGGCCCGGCGCTTCTCGGCTGCGGTGAGGTTCCCCTCAGGGACGAGAAGGCGAAGACCGCGGGGGTGGATCCGGAAGGTCATCGGCGTGTCGAGCTCGAGGGCCTCGCCGTCGACGCCGGCGTACGCCTTCCCCGAGCGCGACCGGACCTCGAACTGTTCGGTGGTGAACTCGTGCCAGTGACGGCTTCGGCGGCGTTGGCCGAGGGCTGATCCGGCGACCACGGCGGCGGCCTCGACGCCGGAGGTAGCGGTGATGGCAACGACGCCGAGGGTGCCGGTGTCGAGGCGGCGACGTTGCGAGGCATCGAAGGTGGCGCTGAGGACGTAGGGGTTGTTCGACACCTGGATCAGGAAGGCGCCGTCGACCTCGGTGCCGTCGGGTTCGGTGAACTGCAGGTCGAACGGCTGATCGGTCCGTCCGAGCATCTCGGGCAGCCGCGCCGTGGTGGTCTCCGCTTTCGCGTCGCGGTAGCCCTCCTGTTGGACGATCGTGGCGTAGACCCCGAGCGACACGTTGTTGACGAAGAACCGGTCTCCGACGGTGGCGAAGTCGATCCGGCGCTCGAATCCGTCTTGAAACACGTTGAGGCTGAGACGGGGGTCGGTGCGGGCGATGCCGAGATCGAGGGCGAAGTGGTTGCGCGTCCCCGCCGACACCACCACGAACGGCAGGTCGTGCTCGACCGCGATCGACGCGACCAGCGCCTGGGACCCGTCACCTCCGGCCATGCCCAGACAGTCGGCTCCGCGAGCCACCGCGTCTCGGGCCAACGTCTCGAGGTCGAGGCCGTGATCGAGCATCACCACCTCGACCCCCATATCCTCGGCCAGAGCGACCAGGCCGAACTTCTCGACCTTGCCCCCGCCCGACCACGGATTGCAGATCAGCACCGGGTGACCCGGTCGGGTCACCACCGCAGGTCGGCGACGATCCCGTTCGTGGAGATCAGCGACCAGTGCCGCCCTTCCGGCCCCAACCGTACCGACCACGAGGGCGCCCACGGCGACGAGGCGAAGCAACGGTCGATCGACATCGGTAGCGGTGCCGATGACGGCGACCACGACCGCGGCAAACCCCACGAACGCCCCGACGGCGCCGATCGCCCGACGAGGCATCCTCTCGGTGACGACCCACCACGCCCC
The DNA here is from genome assembly GCA_963702555.1 of uncultured Actinomycetes bacterium. Classification (GTDB taxonomy): domain Bacteria; phylum Actinomycetota; class Acidimicrobiia; order Acidimicrobiales; family Acidimicrobilacustridaceae; genus CAMFLJ01. The sequence goes on along the minus strand of CAVPCW010000013.1, from coordinate 368,099 downwards.
CGCCACGGCGAGCACCAGGCCGGCGAGAGCCAGGACCAGGTGGCCGAGACTCCGGACGGCGAACAGGACCAGGACCACCGCCAGGACCAGTCCGCACCCGAGTGACGCGAGAGCCAGACCGCGACGACGCAGACCAGCGGACTCACCCCGCCGCGGTGTGCTCCCGTCGGATCCGCTCGTCGGCACCGTCCTAGAACCTCTCGGGGACGAGGTGATAGCTGTAAGCCGGCTCCTGGTAGCCGTGGGGCTTCTGCCGCTCCGGCAGCTCGACCCTCTCGACCGAGGTCTTCTCGTAGGGAATCGAATCGAGGATGTGGCTGATGATGTTGAGGCGAGCCCGCTTCTTGTCGTTCGAGTCGGCGACGAACCACGGGGCCCAGCCGGTGTCGGTCGCCGCGATCATCTCGTCCCGAGCACGTGAGTAGTCGTACCAACGCCGGTAGGACTCGAGGTCCATGGGTGAGAGCTTCCATGTCTTGCGGCCGTCCTGCATGCGGCTTCTGAGGCGACGGGTCTGTTCGTCCTGGCCGACCTCGAGCCAGTACTTGAGCAGGATGATCCCGGAGTCGACCATCGCCTTCTCGACCACCGGCACCATCTCGAGGAAGTGCTGGACCTCCGACTCCTTGCAGAAACCCATGACCCGCTCCACCCCGGCCCGGTTGTACCAGCTGCGATCGAAGATCGTGACCTCCCCGCCAGCCGGGAAGTGGGGGAGGTACCGCTGCACGTACATCTGGGTCTTCTCCCGCTCGGTCGGGGCAGGAAGCGCGATGACCCGGAACACCCGAGGGCTCACCCGTTCCGTCAGGCGCTTGATCACGCCGCCCTTGCCGGCGCTGTCACGACCCTCGAACACGATGCACACCTTCGCGCCCGTCGTCACCACCCACCGCTGGAGGTGCACCAATTCAACCTGCAGCGCGGCCAGTTCGCGCTCGTAGTCCCTGCGCGAGAGCTTCTCGGTGTGGTGGGTCTCGCGATGGGTCTTCTTCTGCTTGGTCATCTCGGGAAGATCGTGCCTCGACCCGTGCGCGTGGCACAGGGCAGTTGGTCCCACCGAGGTCAGGTCGAGGTCGAGGTCGACGGTGACGAGGTCGAGCCTGGAGGGGGGGTCGAGGGAGCCCGTTCCCTTCCAGCGGGACCTGGGGATCGCCGATCCGGACAGCACCGGGATGGGTCCCGCTTCTGTGCTTCACCTGTTCGATCACGAGTCGTCACCCGTGTGGCCCCAATGGTCGACCGCACCGCGTGCTACGGACCGCCACGCGCTGCGGAACTCGCCGTCAGGAGAGCTCGCCGGACTGGATGCGCTCGACCAGCACCTTGCGCTGGACCTGGCGGGTGGCGGCGGTGCGGGGGATCTCTCCCACCACGACCAGCCGGCGGGGGCGCTTGAACGCCGCCAGCCGGCCTTCGCACCAGTCGCGGAGCTCGTCGACCGTCGGAGGCCCGGTCTCGCCGGAAGCGACCACTGCGACCGCGCACACGACCTCGCCCCACCGGTCGTCGGGGATGCCCACCACCGCCACGTCGGCGAGCGCCGGGTGGGCCGCCAGGGCGAGCTCGACCTCGGCCGGGGCCACCGTCTCGCCACCGGTGCGGATGATGTCGCGGGCCCGGCCCACGATCGACCAGAAGCCCTCGTCGTCGACCTCGGCCAGGTCGCCCGTGCGGTACCAGCCGTCGACCAGGACCTCGGCCGTCGCCTCCGGCTGGTTCAGGTAGCCGTCGAACAACACGGGGTTGCGGGCCCACAGCTCTCCGCTCTCGTCGAGGCGAAGGGTCGTGGCCACGCTCGGCACCCCGATGCGGCCCGGCTTGCGGGCGATGTCGAGGTGGTCGAGGGCGGCCACGTTCCCGGCCTCGGTCGAGCCGTAGAAGATGCGGACGTTGGCGTCGGGCAGGGCCGCCATGAGCGCCGCCATCAGCTCGGGCGGGGTGGCCGAGGTGCCCGTGTCGGCGAAGCGGATGGTGGACAGCTCGTCGCCGGTCGCCGCGTCGGACGCCAGGTGGTCGAGCAGCCGCTGCCACACCGCGGGGATGGCGTTGAGGCGCTCGGCCCTGTGGCGCACGACCGCGCCGCAGATCTCGTCGGCGGTGGCGGCCTCGACGTAGGCGACGCCGTCGCGGGCATGCCACTGCTGGAGCGAGATCGTCCACGGGGCCATGTGGAACATCGGGAACATGCACACGGCCACGCCGCGGGGCTCGAGCTGGGCGCCCGGGTGCGAGCGCAGCACGTTGGCCCGGTGGGAGAGCACCACGCCCTTGGGCACGCCGGTCGAGCCGCTGGTGAAGAACACGACGTGGGGGTCGGTCTCCCGCAGGTCGGGGACGGGGGCGGGGGAGGGGTCGGGGCCGGCGAGCTGGTTGAGGCCCGGCAGCGAGGCGCCGGCCGCGGGAGACGCGTCGTCGACGGGGTCGAGGGTTGCTCGTCGCACGCCGCCCGGGAGGTCGAGCCCGGCCAGGGCGTCGGCCCGCCCGGGGTCGGCCAGCACGATCGCCGGGTCGGCCACGTCGAGCACCGCCGTCGCCTCGGCCGGCGAGAGCAGGGGGCTCACCGGGCAGAACACCGCGCCGATCGCCGCGCACCCGACGAACACCGGCACCACCTCCAGCGCGGTCGCCGACCACACCGCCACGCGGTCACCGGGGCCCACCCCGACGGCGTGGAGTCGGGCGGCCACGCCGGCGCCGAGGGACCGCAGCTCGGCGAACGTGAGCGAGCGGTCCCCCAGCGCCGCGGCCATGCGGTTCGGGACGGCCACCGCCGCCTGCTCGAAGATGTCCCCGACCAACAGCTCCATCGACCGCCCCCCGGCGCTTCTTCGTTCTGGCCTGCGTTCCCGGTGCTCTTGCACCCGAAACGCATGCCAGAACGGCGAGGTGGGCGACCCTAGGCCAGGCAGCGCTGCAGGAACCCGGTGATCATCGGCGTCTCGACGGTCTCGCCGGGCCGGCCGAGGGCGGCGTTCACCTCGGCGTGGCTGTAGCCGTCGGCCCGGATCAGCACGACCTCGCTGCCGTTGGCCGTCAGGAGGTCGGCGAAGGCCTGCGCCTGGGCCTGGCGTCTCGGGGTGCCCCGGGTGACGATGGCCGCGTTGGCGACCGGACCTCCCGCGTCGCCGAGCACGGCGAGTGGGCTGGCGTCGGCCTGGCCGAGGGGGTCGGTGCCGAACACGGCGAGGAAGACCTCGTCGGTGGCCTCACCGCTCGTGTCGATCCGCTCCCGGATGTCGTAGCCCTCGGTGTCGAGCGAGACGAGGCAGTCGACGTCCTCCCGGTCGAGCCCGACGCCGCCGAGCAGCGAGGGGTCGACGGCGATCATCGACGCGATGTGGGCACCCGCCGAGTGGCCGGTCACCGCCACCCGTCCAGGGTCGATTCCGAGCTCGTCGGCGTGGTCGAGGGTCCAGGCGATGGCGGTGGCGGCGTCCTGGCCATGGGTCGGCCAGACCACCCCGGATCCCTCGGTGCTGAGGCGGTAGTTCACCGAGACGAGGGTCCAGCCGTTGGCCGCCGCCCAGTCCGCCTTGGTGCGGGTGCTCGGGTTGGACTTGTCGCCGATACGCCACGCCCCGCCGTGGACATAGAACACGACCGGCGACGGGCCGCAGCCCTCCGGCAGGCCGTAGACGTCGAGGCTGAGCAGCTCGGGGTCGACCCCCTCGACCTGGTCGTAGACGTGGGTCGTGGGTTGGGCGGTGGTCGTCGTGCAACCCGCGACGGGCACGGTCGTCGACGGGGTTGTCGCGGCCGCGCCCGTGGTCGTGGTGGCCGCGAGAGTCGAGCCCGGGTCGAGTGGCTCGGACCGGTCGTCGCGCAGGCCGCACCCCGCCAGCCCGAGCACCATCACCGCGGCCAGTGCCAGGCCAGTGGCCGTCGTCGTGCCCGTTCGTCCTCGCATGCGCACACCTTCCCCGACCCACCTGACACCGGGCTGAAAACAGCCGATGGGCCCCGCCGGAGCGGGGCCCATCGTGCGAGCGGAGAGGGTGGGATTCGAACCCACGGTGGCTGTTACACCACACCTCCTTAGCAGGGAGGCCCGATCGACCGGACTCCGGCACCTCTCCAGGCGCAGGCGAAAACCCTACAGGGTCCGCCGGTGCACCCCCCAAGCCGATGACGTGGCGTCAGGCCTTGCGGCGCAGCGTGTTGCGATCGGTGTGGGCGAAGGGCTCCGGGAACTCCTTCATCCGCAGCGTCGTGTTCTCCTCGTACGACCAGGTGTCGTCGGTGATCGTGATGGTGACCGTGTAACCGATGGTCGACGCGTTCTTGGTGAGGTACTTGTTCTCGCCGATGTTGTAGTTGGGGTCACCGGGCGTGGCCGTGAGCGTGAAGCTCTTGGCGTCGGCCGCCGCGGTGCCACCGGCCAGCACGGTGATGCCGCGGGGCACCACGAAGCCGCGCATGATCTCGCCGGTTGCGCCGTCCCACAGCCAGTACCCGACCTCGGTGTGGAACGGGTCGTCCTCGTTGTCACGCCACATGGCGGTCTTGTAGTCGAGGCCGTAGAGGCTCTGGCTGCCGTTCTCGACGGGGCCGAACGGCTTGAACGTGACGCGCTCGAGGTAGGGGGTGCCGAGCACCTCACCCTTCGAGTGCGAGTACGCGGTGTCGAGGCCGCCCTCGGCCTCCCACTCGCCGATCAGCCCGGAAAGAGGACCCCACTCGTCAGCCATGCCGCTCCTTTGATCTCGCGCCGCTCCCACAGCGGCAGTGGCGCGTGAGTCTACGGCGGGAGGGCGATGACGTTCCGGAGACAGAGCCACGGGTGTGTGAACTGGGTGGGTGCCATCCGTGTTCATCAGGACACACAACCAGCCGAGGGGCACTGATCATGAGCACCACCACCATCTCCACCATGAGCTATGGCGACGACGCTGAGGTCGCCGAGATCCACGCCTTCAGGCTCCATCTGGGTGGCAGTCGTCCTGGCGGCCGCGCCGACCATCGACAACACGCTCACCTCCGCGGGCATTTCAGGTCCAGATGTTTCAGGTCCAGATGGACGTGTGGGCGATACTTTCGGCGTGTCGAACATCGATCGGATCGCCCGTGCAGCGCCATTCGTGCTGCAGACGGAGGAGTTGCTCGAGTTCGGCTTCGACGCTCAGACACACCCCAAGCCCTTCTTCATCGCTGATCCCATTGCACGGGGGATCTCGTACGTGCTCCATCGTGCGTCCAACGAGCGGTACCGGGTGCTGTTGACCCAATCGGCGCGTACTGGTGGTGACGACAGATGCGCTACCGACCGTCATCACGTCTCGACCCCGCCCGGTCGACCTGAGGGTGAACGATTCCGGCGGACGCCTGTCGATCACGGGCGCATCGGTGGAACGCGAGCTCTGGGTGCATGGCCGGCACGCCCGGGCTCAAGCCCGGTCGGCCGCGGGTTCCAACGAGGTTCTGCCGTGGCACGCCCTGCCTGAGTTCCGCCCTGCCCGCGTCGGTCAGCGGGCGTTCGCGCTCGTGTGGAACTACCTGCCACCGTTGTTGCTGTTCCTGCTGGGCGCTGTCGCCGGTGGTCTCTTGAAGAGCACCAGCACCATGGCGCACACGTCGATCGTGACCATCACGACGACGGTTGCGATCGCGCTCGGGCTCATGATTGCGTGGCGCGACGCGACCGGGCAGTCCGTGGGCAAGCGGCGGGTCGGTATCCGTGTGGTCGACCGAATGACACTCGAACCGATCGGGCTCTGGCGAGGCGCCGTGCGCCTGATCGGCAGGGCGTTGGACGTGCTGTCGTACGGCTTGGGTTTCCTGATCCCGTTCTGTACCGTCCGACGTCAGACGTTCGCTGATCTGCTGGCTGGATCTGTGGTTGTCGAGGATCGCCCCACGAGCCCCGAAATCACGATGAGAGGGCAGCAAGCCAGCTAGTCATGAGTTCGAGCGCGACCGGCCCGTTGTCGCCATCCCGGGTGTTCACGCTGACCGCCAGCACGTTGTCCGGTGTACAGATCTCGACGAGCGCTAGCCGCCCACTCACTAGGCCGTAGGGAATGCCGTCCAATTCGCCCTGCTCGTCGTACGGCCGGCCGGTTCTGCACGAGTCAGCATCGCGAAGCGAGAACTCCACGAACTCTGAGGGGTCGTCACTGGAGAACGAGCAGATACCGAGGAGCTCGAGCGGCTCCTCCAGCGTAAGGCCCACGACTGATTCGACGTCGGCCACAGGGGGGGCCGACTCGCACGCACTCGCGGGCATCACGACGTCGACGGATGCCACGTCGGGGAGGCAGGCCCCGGGAACGTGGCGATCAGCGATCCGGCGCCGGCATCGCGGTCCCGCAGGTGTCCTGGCCCATCGCCTGCTCACCGGTAGCGGCATCGGCCTTGCCGGCTGATGACTCGGCATACCAACGCCACTCATCTGCACCGATGTCAGCCAGCAACGCGACCGGCACGGAGAGCAGGACCGAATCGCCGTCCACCTCGACGACCACACCGTCTGGGTCGTTCTCCCAGACCAACCCGGCTTCCTCGGTGTTCGTGCTGACCACCGCCGAACGGTCCGGCCCCGCGAAGCCGACTGACAGCGTCACATAGGGCTTCCCGCCGTCTGCCCGCTCGAGCAGGAGCTCGTGTTGATGGTTACCACCGCTCGCACGTGCTGCCGCAGCGCCCGGAGCCATATCCCACCGGACCTCCACGTCCTCACCGCTGACGGTGACCGTCGTGCCGACCATGTCGGCGGTGAGAACGACCACATCGTCGAGCCGGGAGCGCCCGAGCGCCGACACGTCACCCAGGTCATCAGGGCACGTGACCGCCTCGTATGTCGTCTCGACGACCTCGCTGGATGGTCTCGTCGATCCACCCGACGAGGTTTCGGATGATTTCCCGTCGTTGCCGCCACCGCACGCAGACAGCGCGATGACGAGGAACCCCAACCCCCCTAGCCAGCGCATGCGGAAAAGTTAGCATCGGCAACGACAATCGCTTACCCGATGCCACCCCGTTGCGCCGTCTGCGATGTCATCGGCGGCTGCGTCCACGACCTAGATCTCAACCCAGCGGCCGGCGAACCCCTTCGCGACCTCACCCTCCTCAGTGCACAAGGAAGAGATGTCGCTAGTCATGGGAAAGCCTCGGGCGAGTGTCCAAAGGCCGCGAGCCAAGCCCACAGCGACGCTGACGCCGTCGACGCTGAGTCCCGCCGACCAACTCGAGGCGAGCCGTCGAGATGCCCGAGTCACAGCGCTGCCTGGCACAGAGGCGATTCGCAGCCTTTCAAGTTGAGGAGCCAGCTTCAGTTTCAAGCCAAGCGACCTTTCCAGTTCAAGCCCACTGAAGCATAGCTAGAGAGCTTCTGAACTGAGTGCGTGTCATCTGTGTTCATCAAGACACACCAGAACCAGCCAAGAGACACCAATGATAAACACCACCACCATCCACACCATAAGCACCACAAACGCTGAGATCACCAATTCATCCTTCCGCGTAAGCGTTAGCGCAATAGTTAGCGCTCAATTCCTCATAACCCCTGCGAGTCAGCGAGTCGCCGTCCAGCGCTCAGAAGTTCACCCCGTACGCTACCAGATAACCGTCACCACGTGAAGCTCATCCGCTAGTAACGCTCCTTTCGAGAGCACACCCCACACCCTGTACGCTCCAGTGAGCCAACAAAGTGTTTGCCGTTCTGAGCTAAAGCAGTTCGAGACAACCTTAGCTTCACCAAACAAGCTCGTCACCGCTAACCAAACATACTCAGAGACCGTGCACCGTTAACATCGTGCCGTTTGTTAATCCGAATCGTGAGAAAAAGTTCAATCACGAACAAGTCAAGCGTACAGCACTCACATTCAAGTCCTTAAGTCTAACCTAACACTTCTCGTCCCACCATCAACAGTGCTAAGCATCCAAATCAAATCCACCCATCCGCAAGTATCAACAACCGTCACCGATGTGAGTCGCGAGCACACGTTTCTGCCCCCCCCCGCGTCCGGTCGGCGCGTCTATGCCGCAACGCACCTACTGGCGCAGGATAGCGGCTTCGAGTTCCTTGAGTTCGTCGCTCAATCGATACCGAGCTCGTCGAAACATCATCTGCACACCATACGCTCTTATCGCGTCAACCTACCTCCCACCGTAACAAGCATCATCTGTTAACCTTACAGCCATTCGCAAACATACCATCATCATCACCACATCTCATACCAATCAACCCCACCCACTCACATTCACTCACGCATCCTCACACCTCATATCCTACTCCACCTCGCCGTGCTCGAGGCCCATCGATAGGAGATGTGCAGCCCGCTGCATCTCCGCCACAGTTCCGAGTGTCTCAATCCCGCGGCTGACGCTGTCGCGACCTGCACTCGCAGGTTGCGAGCCGCCTAGAGCCGCTCGTCAATGCACCACGTCGCGTTCGTCCATGGCCACATCGAGTAGGAGATGTGCAGCGGCCGCTCATCTCCGCCGTCGGATGGGTGCGCAGCATCATGACGAGCAGGTAGAGCCCGACCAGCGTGCCCAGGCCCGAGCATGGAACCGTCCCCCCACCGAGTCGATCAGCCGCCGGCGACACCGGCCGGTTCGAGCCTCGAGGAGCAGCGTCGAGGGCACAGCGCGTTGCTTGGTGCCGCCGAGTGCAACGGAGGCACCGTCGACGAGCACCTCGAGCGACCCGAGTACCTTGAAGGTGTAGCTCGTCATTGTACGACTCATCTCCGTCGAGGCCCGAGAGTTCGCTCTGTCGTTGCGAGTGAGGGCCTAGTAGTCGTAGGCCACGTTGGCCGTGCTGAAGCCGGTCTTAGGAGGCCGCATCCACGATCGAAGCACCCACCCAACGTGAACGACAAGGAGAGGACATGACAATAGATGAGAGACAGAGCCTCTATCAGCAGATGAAGCGCACCGCGTCACTCGTTGCTGAGGCATATGTCACCTGCTCATGCGTCGTGATTGTCGCCACAGATTGATTGACCTGCCGTTTCTCGGACGCCAGCGCGGCAGCACGAACCTACCCGTGAAGACAGGTAGATACGATGTCGATGAGCCAGTTCCAGTCGCCAAGCGTCAGCGCCACGCCGTTCAACTGGCCGATACGCTGCTCGAACACGCTTGACCTGCCTTCGCTACACTTCAAGCCAGCGTGTAGTCGCCACACTCGGCTACCAGACTACGGGCATGGCCTCGCCTCGAACGCCGGAAAGTACGCAGGCATAGATCGACGCCACCTCCTACTGCGACATGGCTGCGGTGTGCCAGCTGTACACCTGACGCAAGGCTCATTGTCTGAGCGTCGCCGTGGAGTACTGGTGGGCAGTGCGTACCTTCGCCGCAGCGCCTTCGGCCGAGTGGAGCGGTAGCTGCTTGGAGAGAAGAGCCGTGACCCTTCCCTCCAAGCAGCCGACGTGAGAACGCCGAGCTCATTCCCGCGCCCACTGACGTGCACCTCTTGAGAGCGTGCGTCTATGGAGCAGATCCCCGCAACCACCCGAACAGAGTGCACTCAGGAACCCGATGCAGTCAGCCGACCGATCGCCAAAGGTAATGATTGCCACTCATCGTCCAACTCACCCTATCTGCGGTGGAGTTCGTTCCCGACGCTCTCGGAGTGCCGATAACAACGAAGCGAGCCAGTTCAGCTGAGGACATTGTGTTGTACCAATCTGTCGCCGATTGGAGGAAGACCGTCACCGTTCCACCTAGACCCTCGAAGTCGATGACCCGTTGGTACAGAGGAGCCGAGAGATAGCGGCTCAAGTGTTAGCGACGCCCTTGATCCGACCGGAGAGTGTCCTCGTCGTCAGCGAGAACTACAAGCACGTGACTACCCAGTGATGTTTTCGAGGTCCTCGCTCCACCTTCGTCTGCCGCAGGAGTTAGACCTCTGACAGGTAGCGAAGGTGTGGAGAGGTGAACCGTGATGCCGTCGCGATCCGTCCAGCCATCTTCGCCATGCGTGACCTATCGCTGCTCCCAACACCGTGTGAGCGTAGGAACGCACCCGCCAAACCATAGTTGACGCGATAGCGTCCTGTTCTTCACGCGTCTCTCGTTGAACCTCTCGCAGCTGCGAATGTAAGCGCCAGGTTTCACCGAGTCCTCCCACGTGTGACTACCTAACGGAGTTGCAGAGAGCCAGGTGCCCACTCCGAACCGAGCAGGAATCACCGGTCGCACGCCGCTGATCTGAGCCACTTGTTGAGCCAGGAGTGAGATAGCACACTGAAGGCGAGAGCGACGTTCGATAGACATCGATGTCGACGCTGTGAGATCTGCATCGCAGTAAAGAGCGAGTCTTGCCGTTGTCAAAGTGCAGATGCCGTCACCCCCACTCTGGCCAGCTCGCTGCATAGCAAACATTTCGTCGGGGTCAGCGAAGCCACGTCGAGCTTCAGCACATGTGTCCTTTGCATCTTAGAGAATCCCCTGATACCGATCTGGCGAGTGCAACGCCGTCTGTTCCGTGCATGAGTCCTCGCATCACCACCTAGAGATCGCGAGCGTCGCCGATAGCGCTCCTTAGCATAGAGATATCCACAGTGCGCGTCGTTTTCCTCCAGCACTGCGAGATCGAGCTTCGTCGTCGCCACCACATTCCGCGATCCCCTCGTCGAGCCGTTCGAGCCTGCCGTGAACTCCAGCATCGATGTGAGCCCGCCTCCAGCGATCTCACGGGCCCGCTCAACCCGTACCGCGGAGACAGGCGCGATTCCCACATCGCCATACCGCCAACCCAAGTCTACCGATCCGGCGGGGATCTGCTGCCGCTGCAGGCCAGTAGTAGGAATCGCCTCTATGCGTGACATCACCCGTGCCACCTACACGAGGGAAGCGAGCGGCGGTGGCGTCGGCGTATCGGTCGGTGCCGGTGTGTTCGGACAGCTGAAGCACGCGTGAGCGATGCCGTCACCCCGTGAGCGTAGCCGAGGTCGCCTTCCGAGATAGCTCCGAAGTCGTCCGTATCGACCACCAACCGTCGCCCTCGACGATTCCAGAGGAACTCGCCCGCTCCGATAGCCGCAGCCATCTGTGACGTCAATGTGCCGAGCGCCAGTGGACGTGAGTCGCCCCGCCTCGCTGTATGAGTAGTCGGTGAAGTGTGGTCGAGCGTGGCCAACCACGAGAGACGTCGATGCCCTCGTTAACATTGCTCTTCATAATCGAGTACCGCTTGCAAGCGCAGTGCTTGGCCGGTAGCCTGAGCACGAGCGCCGGCACCAGCACTTGCGTGGCTGAGTGGACTCCACAAACACGACGCACATGAAGCGAATCCGCGAGTCGCCAGCTTTGCCGCCCTTTGGTTGAGTGAGAGCCGCCAGATCGCGCCGAAGCCCGTCCCCGAATCGAGGCGAGTAGCTCATCGTCGTTCAGCCACCATAGTTCCTCCTCGTGCGCCAGTCAGCCGCAGTGGCTGGTTCGACGCCGTTCGCGTCTGCCCGCAGGCAGGTGATCAACCGCCGCAAAGTGCATCTCTGACGTCCCAAGCAGAGTCTGAGAAGCTTCCTGTGGTGGAAGTGCACCACTCAGCGAGACCTAGCACTTCCTGCCACTCCGCACCCCACCTCGCCGATGCTCTCGACGTCTCTTTCGTGAATTGGTCGACGCCGTTGTGAGCAGATAGCAGATCCGCCCAAGTGCGAACACGTCCAGCAACTAAGTCCCCAGTGCCTCAAGCGCGTAGCCCAGTTCCGCGTCCAGTGAGAGAACAGCACCCTGTGAGTGAACGCCGCTTCAAGTCACCAATCGAGAGCGCTGTTAAGCTAACATGATGTTCGCAGAGCTCCAATCTGCGTAACACACCTTCTCCTTCGAGATGACAGAGCATCTCCACGAGTTGGTTGATCCACTCGTTACCACGTCCAGGTTCGGTGGAATGCCGTTCCTGTTCTGGTGGCCGACAACCCGACCCAGCGGTACCTGGCACCAGGCTGAGCGACGCAGTGAATCCGTCGTCCCGCTCGTGGGTGCGGTAGACGATCGGGAAGTAGCGAGGTTCGGCGAGCCGGAGCAGCAGGTCGACCTCGCGTCGAAGCCGGGTGACGGCGTCCTCGCCTCGTTCATCAAGTGCTGCGCCCGCCTGGGCCTGCTTGAGGACGCTGAGCACCATCGTCTTGCTGTCGATCACTTTGTCGACGCCTACCGTTCGGGCCCCTGTGGAGTTGCCGGAGAACGACGTACCGGTCGTTCTCGGTGAGTCGCGTGCACGCGCCTGGGACAGAGCTCGCAGCCTCCGGGAAGAGCGGTGCCAGTGCTTGCGGCTTCCAGGTCGAACGGTCGTCCGGCACTAGCTTGCCGTTCACTCGGGCTGCGGGGAGGTAGCTCCCAGAAGGCTCGCGGATGTACTCGGAGTCGAACGCTCCGAACCGGTAGGAAACGATTCCTCCGGGCCCGACCGTGGGCTCGTGCGGTGGCGTCACGGCCTCCAGTCCTGTGGTGGCGCCGTGGAGCTCGAGGGCGATCGACCGCGCGTTCGTCGGGCGTTCGCGGGTAGACGGTGATGAACTTGCCGACCTGGGTCGAGCCCACGAGGCCCGTGTTCAAGAGGTCGAGTTCGTGGGTCGATCGGGCGAACTTGAACTCGCACCGGCGTCGACGTAGGACCTCCCAAACGCGACCGAGGATCTCCAATGCGTCGGGGGGCCTGGCGGCGACATGCAGCTTCCACCCTGCACTCGTGTGACGGATGTCCCCTTCTCCCCATGACACCATCGTCCAGACGCGCCCTGGGATCAACCGGAACTCGTCATCCTGCGACGGCGTGTCCCTGAGGAGTTGCTCGAACGGCGTGACTTGGTGGTTCGTCAGAGGTTCCCTACGGCTTGGGGTTTCCAGCCATTCTTCCGCCACGGGTGGTTGCGATCCCTTTCTCGCTTCCGAGCAAGGGTCCGCCCGGTCACATAGACCGGGCGGACCCGACGTGCACGTCGCCGTATTCGCTTTCGCAACCTACTCGGCCTCGGTTCCGTGCGACCATTGGGGCTCGGAATTCCCGGTCCGGGCACACTCTCCGGCTAACCGCTTTCCGGACCGCGGCTGTAGAAGGCATAGAGAGCCCTTCTGACCGGGGCAGACGTCATTCCGACTCTCAGCCTGTCTCAGCCGAGAGGCTGCTTGCTAGCACCGCCTCCAGGCACATTTCAAACCCCTGATGTTACTCGTGTAAAAGGAGCCGTACATCGCGGTATTCAGCCGCAACAAAGCCCACGGTGCCGTGAAGTCAACAGTTGGACAGTCAGTCGGGGCTGCGCAAGCCGCCGCCGCCTGCTAGCAGCGTCGTCGCCAAGGACAATCCAGGTTCTTCACCCGACTCGTATAGATGGAGTATGCGGCTTTGCCAGTGACCTGCGCTCCGACGGTTGCCGCTGCGATGCACCACGGGCCGGAGAATGCAACGGTTTCGTTCCTCGCTGCCACTTGCTTCCATCTCTTCGACCACGACGTCGACGATCCAGTCGGCATGCCTGCTTCGGTGAGGGTGGCTTTCGGGTCGTCCTTCAGCTTCTCTTCTGAGATGTTGCTCAGGTCGGGAATGCTGGCTTCGACGCTTCGCACCTCAGCGAGGGTGGCCTGGAAGCCCTCGGTGTCGAGCGTTCCTTCCGGGTCCTCCTCAAGGCGGGCCTTGAAAGCCGGGTCCGACTCGGCTCTGGCCGACAGTCGGTTCAACTCTTCGATCATGGACATTGGGACGTCGCCTTTCGTGTGGTGGATGGTTCGGGCCTGCGACTCGCAGGTGCGAGGGCGCAACTATCGATGGCCACTGCCTAACTCGACGAGCGCGGCAGGCGTTGGTTACATGATTGGGACTCGCAGCGTTGTCTGCCGTCCTGGAGCGGCCTCGGGTACGCCGGTGTAGGTACCCTCGCTGCGTCATGAACTGGCCGAGCGCAACTGGAATGGCCAGGTCCGCGACCGCAAGCGTGGGAGTCAGAACGACGGCGAGGGATAGGGTTCCGACGGTGAGAGTGGTCGCAGAAGACCGGTGGCGTGGAGGCGGGACAGATGCAGGTCGGTGACGAGTTTGGTGAGTACTCCCTGGAGGGGTTCTCGGTCAAGGCGGCGTGGGCGACGTCTATCGAGGGCGGTGTAGCAAGCTCGGACGTGTCGTTGCCCTGAAGGTGCTGGCTCCGGAGTTGGCGGACGACGACGTCGTTCCGCCGCCGGTTCCTTCAGGAGGCGAAGTTGGCCGCCTCGATCGACCATCCGAACCTCGTGCCCATCTATGACGTGAACGAGGCGGGACGGCCAGCTCTACATTGCGATGCGGTTGGTCTCCGGGTCCGACCTCGCGGTGATCGTGGCTCAGGAGGGGGCCCTGGACCCCGGACTGGTGTCCTCGTTGCTCGGGCAAGCTGCGCTGGGTCTCGACGTGATCCACCGTGTCGGGCTGATCCATCGTGACGTGAAGCCGGCCAACTTCTTGGTGGCCAGCGCCGTCGAGGGTGGGACCGAACACGTGTATCTCAGCGACTTCGGGCTGAGTCGTGGTGACACCCAGTCGACCATGACCCGCACGGGCCAGGCGATGGGCACCCTCGCCTACATCTCGCCGGAGCAGATCCGGGGAGAGGCGGAGCTGACCGCAGCCGTGGACGTCTGCTCCTTCGGCTGCGTGCTCTACCAGTGCCTCACCGGCGAACGGCCATTCCCCCGCGACAAGGACGCCGCAGCGATCTACGCACACCTTTCGTCCCCGGCGCTGTCGGCCCGTGCTGTTCGGCCAGAGCTGCCCGAAGCGGTCGATCGTGTCATCGCCCGGGCGCTGGACAAGGACCCGACGAACCGTCAGCAGACCTGTTCAGCCGTGATGAGCTACTTCGAGCGGGCGATTGGTGGTTCGAGGCATCGAGGCGACTGGCTGAGGCCGAGGGATCGGGGCCCTAGCCGACGCCGCGACGGCGCCGTGTCCTACCGGAGCAGACAGAGCCCGACACTCCCACGGTCCTCCGCGAGTGCCTGCAGCACGTCGGCATGCAGGAGCCGCCTGCGGGCCCGGTGCGTAGCACCTTGGCCGCTGACATCGAGATATCGAAGGATGCGGCGATCTCTTTGGGACCGGCACCCCACGTGCCCGCCATCATGAGTCGCGGTGGCGTCCCGAGGCGAGAGTCCCAAGATCAAGCCACGCAACGCCATGGGTGAGCTCGATCAGCTCAATCTGCGGATCGGGGCTTAGGCGATCGCAAAGGCGCCACTGTCGGAACCGGTTCGGATCACGCAGGTTCTCGAGTTTCGTGAGGGCCCGGAAGAAGACCTCTTGTACGAGGTCGTCCGCCCGATCGCGATCCAGTATCGAACGATTGACGACCTGGGCGACAGCATCTGCGTGTCGCCGGTAGAGCTTCGCGAAGGCGTCGGTCGTGCCGTCGATACGCTCGATCAGCTCGGCGTCGCTGAGCTCCTCGATCTCGTCGCCTGAGGACCATGGCATGCCAGGGTCCAGCACGGCAGGTGCTCGACCTGCCGCGATTTCGGGGCGTATACGACCGCGTTCGGTGCTGATGATTCACGCAGTTGGATCCTGCCGATTCGTCTCCTGGAGCGTAGGAGTGGGCATGGTCGAGCCGCGAGCTAACTGGCCCGTGGGATCCAGCAATGTCGAACCCGAACCCGTTCCTTTGGTCACGTTGCAGCTGGCGACAGCTGTTGAAGCGTCTCTTGGGTCCGTCTGAAGACCGACTCGTCAAGCTGCATCGAGAGTCGGCCGCTGAGGGCGACTAGGGCGTTCACAGCCCCGAGGAGCCGGAGGAACCGATGAAGCGTTTAGTCATGTTGCTCGTGTGCTCGTTCTGTGTGAACACGCTTGGCGTCGGCACCGGGACAGCTGTACGCGGCCGCGGCGGGTTGCCACCGATATGCAAGTCCCGTTCCCGAGGGAAGTGGGGCCTATTGGGACGGCACCGGAACAGCTGCGGACCCGTTCCACAACCTCATCACGCTGGCGAACTCGCTCACGCCCGGGCAGACCGGGTGCCTGGTGCCCAACCCGACCCAACCCACGTTGCCCTTCCTCGGTTGGGAGACGTCATGTGGCACTGGGTTGAACCAGGTCATCCAGGCTGCCGAAGGTGGAACCACGGGAAACCCGATCACCATCAGATCAGCGGATCCGTCCGACCCCGTGGGGTATCGAGGGCAACTCTGGATTCGGGCCAGCAATGTCGTGGTGTCGCACATGCGATTCCTCGGATACCCGTGCGGCAACAAGAGCAACCTGATCTACACCACCAAGGCCGACAACTCTTCCAACGTCGTTCTGGATCATCTCGACATCACCTACCCCCGAGGTGTGTGCGTCTTCCTCGCCGGGCAGAACATGACCGTGACCAACAGCTACATCCACCATTGCGGCACCGACCCCTCCCTCGTGTGGACACAGGGTGACAGCGGGGCGCACGGGCTCTACCTCGCATTCGGAAGCGGTTTCACCATCGCCAACAACGTCCTGGCCAGGAACAAGTACCACGAACTCAGACCTGGCCCGGCCCCACGAACGTGACCATCGAGAAGAATCTGTTCTTCGAGAGCACGTGCAGAACCTCAATCTCGGGTCCTGCGGCAATCCCGCGGCACCCGAACCGGTCACGGTGTGTGAGACCGAGTACTTCCGCTCCCGAACGTCGTCGTGCGTGACAACGTCATTGCCAACGCCACGTTCTGGGATGTGGCCGGGGTCGAGAAGAAGACACCGGGCAAGTGGCTCGGGTACTTTCCCCCGAGCTACGAGAGCCCGATCAACGGCGCCGGCACGAACGTGGGGAACGCTCTCACGGGCAACTGCTCTGCCCATCCGACCGTGACGACCTGGGCATCGCCGAGTTCGGACAGCAGTCACCCGTTACGGCTACGAGGCGACGGTTGCGCTTCCAAGGGAACCGATCCGGTCAACGGCACGGACAACAAGTGGTCGACCGCCGCAGTCAGTTTCGTCGACCCCGACACCGGCGACTACACGATGAACCAGGTCAGCGGATGCGTTGGCTACGGGCCTGACGCCATCCAACCGGCCGTAGTTCCTCCGCCACCGGCTGACCGGATGTTCATTGAATTGGTGGTGGCGAAGGTGGCGGGGGTGCTGTCAACATGAGTCGACGCATGTAGTTGATGTTGGGGTGCCAGGTTCGGGTCGTTGGTGCCCGGCGCGGTTGTTGGATACGCGTCCTGGTCTCGCGACGGTGGATGGGTTGCAGGCTGGTGGTGGGGTGGTTGGGCTGGTCAGGCGTTGTCGTTGCCGGTGTTGGGGCGGGGTGGGGTGCCGGCGTCGGGGGTGGGGGCGGTGGTGGTGAATGTGACGGCGACGTCGCCGACGTCAGAACACGTTCGCATGTGACGGTGTAGCCCGTCAGGGGCGGCGAAGCCGGTGGCGCGTCGAACCTGAACCTGGCCGGCGGGTGCGACGCGTTGCCGAACTTGGTGGTGGCGAAGGTCGGGGCGGACGGCCGGATCATGCTGTAGCGAACGATCGCGGGCTCGACGCATGTGGTCGATCGATGTGATCGGGGTAGGTGCCCAGCGGTTCCACGTACGGTGTCGTTGGTCGCCGGCGCGGTTGTTGGATACGCGTCCTGGTCGTCGCGACGGTGGATGGGTTGCAGGCTGGTGGTGGGGTGGTTGGGGCTGGTCAGGCGTTGTCGTTGCCGGTGTTGGGGCGGGGTGGGGTGCCGGCGTCGGGGGTGGGGGCGGTGGTGGTGAATGTGACGGCGACGTCGCCGACGCAGAACACGTTCTTGACGGTGTACCCGTCAGGGGCGGCGAAGCCGAACGCGTCGAACCTGAACCTGCCGGCGGGTGACACGCGGCCGAACTTGGTGGTGGCGAAGGTCGGGGCGGACGGCCGGATCATGCTGTACAACGATCGGGGTTCGACGCATGTGGTCGTCGATGTGATGGGGTGGGTGCCCAGCGGTTCCACGTACGGGTCGTTGGTGCCGGCGCGGTTGTTGGATACGCGTCCGGGTCTCGCGACGGTGGATGGGTTGCAGGCTGGTGGTGGGGTGGTTGGGGCTGGTCAGGCGTTGTCGTTGCCGGTGTTGGGGCGGGGTGGGGTGCCGGCGTCGGGGGTGGGGGCGGTGGTGGTGAATGTGACGGCGACGTCGCCGACGCAGAACACGTTCTTGACGGTGTACCCGTCAGGGGCGGCGAAGCCGAACACGTTCGAACCTGAACCTGAGCGTGGGGCAAACCAACGCGAATCTCGTCATGGCCAAGGTCGGTACAGATGGCGCCATCAGCGTCGCCAACTCCGCAGGAGTCGTTCACTTGGTGGTCGACGTCGTCGGCTGGTTCCCGGCTACGGCGTGAGCGTGCCACCCCAGGGTCGCCTCGACGGGGCTTGGGGCCCTCCTTCTTCTTCGTGAAGCGATTGTCGCAGAATGGTGTGCGCTGCGTTGGAGGTGATTCCCCGGTGGCGCATGCCGGTCTGGGAGGATCGTCGTCGGCTCGGAAAGGTCGTCCAGGTGATCCGCTGTCGTGCGGTGCTCGTCGTCTGACGCTTCTCCCACGGCTCTTCTTGGGCGATGTGTTTCCGGTCCTCGCCAGGGGGTTGGATGCAACGCCGGCCGTAGTGGTGGCAACCGGGGCAGCAACGGCCTCGGACTTTGGAGGAGCCCGATCGGGCCGACCCTCAACCCCAGTCAACGATCTGCATCTTGGCCGCTCTGGGCTTCTGTGAGCCCACTGGGACCATGTGGCGGAGGGAGGGGGATTCGAACCCCCGGAGGGTTGCCCCTCAACGGTTTTCAAGACCGTCGCAATCGTCCGCTCTGCCATCCCTCCGGGGGCGACACTAGCGAGCCGCCCGGGGGCGTCGACCCGACCCGACCCGACCGGCCCGACTCAGCCCGGGATGATGCGGCCGCGCAGGTCGTCGAGCCACTCGGTGGCCCGCTGGCGTGACTCCTCGACCTCGGCCCGCCGGGCCGGGCCCTGGTCGCCGGCCATGGGGTACGAGCCGAGGAACTTCACGTCGGCCTGCTTGGCCTTGAGCGAGCGCAGGGCGTCGGCCACGACCTCGTCGCTGAGGTGCCCCTCCAGGTCGATGAGGAAGCAGTAGTCGCCGAGGCCCCGCCCGGTGGGGCGCGACTCGAGCTTGGTGAGGTTCACGCCGCGGGCGGCGAACTCCTGGAGGATCGTGAGGAGGCTGCCGGGCTCGTCGGCCCGCTGGAACACCACGATCGAGGTCTTGTCGTGGCCCGTGGCGGCGGGGATGCCCTCGCGGGCCACGAGCACGAAGCGGGTCTCGTTGCCGTCGTGGTCCTCGATGGCGTGCTCGATGACCTCGAGGCCGTAGACGTCGGCCGCCCGGGTCGGCGCGATGGCGGCGCCGTGCGGGTCGCCGCTCTGGGCGAGCATCCGGGCGGCGTCGGCGGTGGAGTTGGTGGCCTCGGTCTCGGCCAGGGCGAGCTCGCGGGCGAGGAACTTCCGGCACTGGGCCAGGGCGTGGGGGTACGACCACACCCGGTTGACCTGGTCGAGGGTGACGCCCGGGGTCACCATGAGGTCGAGGTGCACGGGCAGCACGACCTCGCGCTCGATGAGCAGGTCGACGTCGAAGGCGAGCGTGTCCTGGTTGACGTTGACCGTGCCCTCGATGGCGTTCTCGATGGCGACGAACCCGTAGTCGACCTCGCCCGCCTCGACCGCGCTGAGCACGGCGGCGAACGACGACATCGGCACGAGCTTGGCCCGGGCCAGGTCGTGCTGGGTGAGCAGGGCCTGCTCGGTGAACGTGCCGACCGGCCCCAGGAAGGCGATGGTGCGCGCCGGCCAGTCGACGGCGGCGGGGGTGGGGGAGGTGGCGGTCACGACCGTCGAGGATACCGACGGGCCCCTCCCAGCCCGGTGAGGGTTACTCGACCACCTCGAGGCGAAGGGGTGTGGCGACCACCAGGCGGAAGCGCCCCCGGCCGGTCTTCTCGATGCGGATGGGGGCCTCCCGCTCGTCGAGGCGGCGCTTCAGCAGGATGAGCCGGCTCTCGAAGTTGTCGCGGAACTCCGGCAGCTCGAGCGACGGGTCGAGGCGGACCTCACGGTTGGTGAACTCGGTGCGGCCGTCGGCGGCATGGGCCTGGAGCAGGGCCCAGAGGATGCGACCGGCCACGCCCTTGATCAGGTAGTCGCGGTCGAGGAAGGTGCTGCCGTCGACGGCGAAGTAGCGGACCTCCGTGGCGTGCGTGGGTGGGGCCTCGGGTCGGGTGGGGTCGGTCCACCGGGCCGGCTCGACCGACGCAGATGCCGCTCGCACCCGCTCGGCGTCGACGGCGTTGGCCACGATCCCGGCCACCACCATCAACACCGCCTCGTCGGCCTCGTCGTAGGCCGCGGGCACGGTGGTCTCGACCATCAGCACCCCGACGAGCTGGCCCATGGCGAGGGCCGGCACGGCGAGCTGGCTCTGGGCCTCGGGCAGCCAGGGGAAGGGGATGTCGCGACCGGCGCCGATGTCGCCCGCCTCCTCGTAGGAGCGGCGCACCAGCGTCGAGTAGCGCTCCATGTGCTGCAGGTTGCCCACCCGGATCGGGGTGCACCGCACCGCCGCCACCCCGATCGGGCCCTCGCCCACGACGACCTCGGAGCCCACCCCCTCGGCGTCGAAGCCGTGGCTGGCGATCGTGTAGAGCCGCCGCCCCTCCTCGTCGAGCAGCATCATCACCGAGTGCTCGTGGCCGAACTCCTCGGCGACCGACCGCACGACGGTCGACACCAGGGTGTCGAGGTCCGGGCACCGGTTGAGGCGACCGGTCAGCTCAGCGAGGCGCAGGGTGTCGTGTGTGGCGTCGCGTCGGGCCCGGCGCTCGGCGAGGGGCCCCGGCTTCGGGCACTCCTCGTCACGGTCGCGCTCCACCTGCTCGATGTGATCGACGCGGTAGATGTCGGCCGAGCGCAGGCGGAACACATCCGACATGCCCTGGAGCGAGGCGATGGCGTCGAGGTCGACGCTCATCTCCTCGAAGACCGGGCCCCGACGTTCGGTGCGGGCGTAGGTGATGGCGAGCCGGTACTCGTCGTAGGTCTCCGGGTCGATGATCAACAGGTCGGCCACCGGGTTGGCGGCCAGGTTGCGGCTGGTCTTCGAGAAGAACTGGTTCGAGAGGGCGACGTGCTCGTCGTCGACGAAGGAGACCTTCGAGAGATAGGTCACGTTGGGAACGCCTTCGAGGTCGGCGGTGGCGATCACGGCCGGGATGGCCCCCTCGAAGCACAGCCGCAGGTCGGCGAGGGTGAGGCTCACGGCTCCGCCGTCCCGTCGTCGGCGCCTTCGAGTGATCGGCCGGCAGCCGGGCCGGGCGACTGGTCGAAGACCTGGGCCACCCGGAACGTGCAGGCCACCAGCGAGCCGGGGCGGAAGTGGTCGAGCAGGTGGCGCGGCGTGTGGTCGGTGGCCTCGATGTCGTCGAAGAACGCGTCGCAGTGGCGCCGGTGGTGCTCGAGGTCGTGGTCGTCGACCGGGCCGATCGAGGCGACGGGGCCCTTGAGCCCGATCGAGCTCAGGCTGACCACGTCGGCGCCCGTGACGGCGATCGGCCCGCCGGGCACCAGGTGCTCGAGATGGGGCACTTCGCGCTGCTCGAGCAGGAGACGGCACAGGTCCGCGTCGACGTCGGTGATCTCCAGGCCCCAGCCGCGGGCCGCCCGTGGCCTCCCGTCGGGGCCGACGAACCCCACGATGAGCGCGGCGCGATCGCTCAGGAACGCCCTGGTCCGCTCGTCGAGCACGGTCCAACCTCCCGTCCAGCACCGCTGAGCGAGTTCTTAGCATTTGGTGCTGCTTCTTTCAGCAGCACGGCCCTGCGTGTTGCCTCATCGTCGTCGGTAGCGAATCCGCCGGCCCCGATGCGGGCCACACCGACAGGGAGACACCGCCATGACCATCACCGATCAGACCCAGCCGCTGACCAGCCCGCTCGTCGCCGACGTCTACCGCGACATCCACAAGGGCATCCGCTCGTACCTCTTCTCCGTGGTCTCCGAGGCGGGCTCGATCGACCCGTCCGACCGGACCTCCCGGTCGGCCCTGGCCCAGCGGGTGTCCTCGTTGGCCTCGCTGCTCGAGAGCCACGCCGAGCACGAGGACGGCTTCTTCCAGCCCGTGATCGAGGTCCACCAGCCTCGGCTCGCCGAGATCGTGGCCGCCGACCACGCCCGCTTCGAGGTGCGCTTCCAGGACATCACCGAGATGGCCCTGATGCTCGGCGACGGCCCTCGCGACGCACGGTTCGTCACCCAGCAGCTCTACCTGGAGCTGGCCTCGTTCACCGGTGCCTACCTCCAGCACCAGGACCTCGAGGAGCGGGTCGTCAACCCCGCGATCGAGGCTGCCATCGGGGCCGACGCGCTGCGCGAGATCGACGCCGCCCTCGTGGCGAGCATCCCGCCCCACGAGATGGCCGACGCCCTCGCCGTGATGCTGCCGGCCATGAACGTCGACGACCGCAGCGAGCTGCTCGGCGGCATCCAGGCCGGCGCCCCCGCCGAGGTGTTCGCGGGCATCTGGGGCCTCGCCGGCTCGGTGCTGACCCCGGCCGACCTGACCGCCGTCGCCACCCGCCTCGGCATCCCCGCCTGACCCCTCCCTCTGTGGCTCACCTGATCAGGTCATACCTGACGACGTGAGCCACAGAGGGGCCCGGAGTCTCTGTGGCTCACCTGATCAGGTCATACCTGACGACGTGAGCCACGGAGGGAGGAGGGGTCGGATGGCGCGGTGGGGGCGGGGATCGGGGAGGATGGTGGGATGGACGAGGCCGCCCTCCGGGAGCTTCTCGACTCGGTGAAGGACGGCGCGGTGAGCGCCGACGACGCCGTCGCCACCCTGCGGCGGCTGCCGTTCGCCGACCTCGGCTACGCCCGGGTCGACCACCACCGCTCGCTGCGCCAGGGCATGGCCGAGACCGTCTACGGCCCGGGCAAGGCGCCGTCGCAGTGCGCGGCGATCGTGGCCGAGCTGCTCGCCCAGCCCGGCTCGTCGCCGATCGTGCTGTCGAGGGCGGATGCCGACCAGGTCGCCGCCGCCCTCGCCGCCAACCCCGACGGCAGCGTCGTCGAGGCCGGTGGAGGCGATGCCGCCGACCGCCGCCTCCACACCGTCGTGTGGCGCCCCGCGGCCGAGCGGCCCGAGCGGGTCGCCGTCGTCACCGCCGGCACCGCCGACCTCCCGGTGGCCGACGAGTGCGCCGCCACCCTCGTGGCCCACGGCCTGCGCCCGCTGCGGATCACCGACGTCGGGGTCGCCGGCCTCCACCGCATCCTCGACGCCGCCGACGAGCTGGCCTCGGCCGACGCCGTGGTCGTCGTCGCCGGCATGGAGGGCGCGCTGGCCAGCGTGGTCGGCGGGCTCACCGCCGCACCGGTCGTGGCCGTGCCCACCTCGGTCGGCTACGGCTCGTCGCTCGAAGGGGTCACCGCCCTGCTCGGCATGCTGGCCTCGTGCGCGTCGGGCCTCACCGTCGTGGGCATCGACAACGGCTTCGGGGCCGCCTGCGCCATCCTCCGCACGCTCAACGTGATCGGCGCCCGTCGCTCGGAGGCCTCCGATGCCTGACCACGGGCACGATCACGACCACACGATCACGACCACTCGCACGACCACGGCGACCACGACCACCTCCACCACGACGGGCCCGTCGCCTGGGAGGGCGTCACCGTGCCGGCCGGCGGGGGAGCGGGCGCCACGGTCGCCTGGTTCCACTGCTTCTCCGGCATCGCCGGCGACATGGCCCTCGGCGCGCTGATCGACGCCGGGGCCGACGTCGACGAGGTGCGCACCATGCTCAAGCGCCTGCCGGTCGACGGCTGGGCCCTCGAGACCGAGACCGTGCTGCGGTCGGGCATCGCCGGCACCAAGGTCCACGTGCGCACCGAGGTCGACCCGCCGTCTCGCACCGCCGCCGAGGTCGCCGCCATCGTGGCCGCCGCCGAGCTCCCCGACCGGGTGCACCGCCGGGCCCTCGCCACCTTCCGGGCCCTGGCCGAGGCAGAGGGGCGGCTCCACCGCCAGCCGCCCGAGACCGTCCACTTCCACGAGGTCGGTGCCCTCGACGCCATCGTCGACGTGGTCGGCACGTGCGCCGCGCTCGAGATCCTCGGCGTCGACGAGGTCGCCTCCTCACCCGTGGCCGACGGCCTCGGCACCGTGCGCGCCGCCCACGGCCAGCTCCCGGTGCCCGTGCCCGCGGTGGTCGCCCTGCTCGAGGGCGCCCCGACCTACGGCCTCGACATCGCCCGCGAGCTCACCACCCCCACCGGCGCGGCGCTGCTCGCCGCCAACGTCGTGGAGTGGGGCCCGATGCCCGCCATGGTCATCGCGCTCGGCCGGCTTCGGCGCCGGCACCGCCGACCTCGGCGACCGCCCGAACCTCACCCGCGTCGTGATCGGCACGCGGGCCGACGCCGCCGGCCGCGTGCCCGGCCAGCCGGTCGTGCTGCTCGAGGCCAACGTCGACGACGTCACCGGCGAGGCCCTCGGCTACGCCATCGAGGCGCTCCTCGCCGCCGGCGCCCACGACGCCTGGGTCACCCCGATCGTCATGAAGAAGGGCCGCCCCGCCCACACCGTCAGCGTGCTGGCCGACCCGTCGCTCGCCGCCGAGGTGCGGGCCGTGCTCGTGCGCGAGACCGGCACCATGGGCGTGCGGGGCCAGACCCTCGAGCGCTGGCCCCAGAGCCGCTCGTTCGACGAGGTCACCGTCGACGGCCAGGTCATCGCCGTGAAGGTCGCCGGCGGTCGGGTGAAGGCCGAGCACGACGACGCCGCCCGCGCCGCCCGGGCCCTCGGCCTGCCCCTGCGTGAGGTCACCGCCCGCGCCGAGGCCGCCTTCCGCGCCCGCTGATCGAGCCTGCGCCGGCGTGAGGCGCCGTTCTCGTCGCGCTTTCCTGTCGCCGGCGACAGGAAAGCGCGACAGGAACGGGACGTCGGGGGGTCAGGTGGTGTGGAGGATCATCGGGGCGGTGGTGGTGCCGGCGATGATGTTGGACACCGACCGGCCGACCGGCCCGGCGAGCTCGAGGCGGGTGACGCCCCGGTCGAGCAGGCAGTCGAGCACCGCGGCCACCTCGAGGCGGGCGAGCGCCGCGCCGAGGCAGAAGTGGGCACCGAAGCCGAAGGCCACGTGGTGGTTCGGTGAGCGGCCCACGTCGAACTGCCCGGCGGTGGGGCCGAACTCGGCCTCGTCCTGGTTGGCCGACGCGTAGACCATCACGATCGGGTCGCCGGCGGTGACGGCCTGGCCGCCGAGCTCGACGTCCTTCGTGGCCGTGCGCATGAAGTAGATGACGGCGGTGGTCCAGCGCAGGATCTCCTCGACCGCGCTGGGCACGAGCGAGCGGTCGGCGACGAGGCGGGCCCACTGGTCGGGGTTCTCGGCCAGGGCCACCAGCCCACCGGAGATGGTGTTGCGGGTGGTCTCGTTGCCCGCCACCAGCAGCTGGTTGAGGAACATGGCGATCTCGTCGTCGGTGAGCTTGTCGCCGTCGAGCTCGGTGGTGGCCAGCCAGCCGATGACGTCCTCGCCCGGGTCGGTTCGCGCCACCGAGACCAGCCGCATCAGCTCGGCCATCATCTCGGCGTTGAGGGCGAGGCGGCGCTCCTCGTCGGCGAAGATCTCGGTGCCGGGGATCGAGGCCTCCGACCACGCCCACACGTCGTCCCACTTCTCCTCGGGGAGCCCGAGCAGCTGGGCGATGACCTGCACCGGGAGCGGCACGGCGAGTGGCGGCACGATGTCCACGGGCTCGTCGAGAGGGAGGGCGTCGACCAACACCCGCGAGGCGTCGCGCACCGAGCTGTCGAGGGTCTTCACGACCCGACGGCCGAACGCCGGCTGCACCAGCGACCGGTACCGGGTGTGGTCCGGCGGGTCGGTGTGCATCATCGTCGGGGGCGTGGCGTACTCGGCGCCGATCTCGAAGGTCAGGATGCCCTTGCCCGAGCAGTAGGTCGCTGGGTCGGTGGACACCGCCATGACCTCGGCGTGGCACGGCGCCACCCAGAACCCCTGCGACGCGTTCCAGAGCATCGGGCCCTTGGCCCGCAGCTCCGCGTACAGGGCGTTGGCGTCGTCCACGGAGAGCTCGACGCCGAGGAACTGGTCGGTGAGCGGCTCGTGCGTGCGGTCGGTGCGGCCGGAATCGACGGTCGTCATGGTCTTCCCCCTGGTCGGCGCGCCCGGCGCCTCATCCCGAGGACGCAGTCTTCCAGAGCTCCGTGTAGCTGCGGTACTCGAGGGAGGGGGTCACCCAGCCCGAGCGCACGAGCTCGTCGTGCAGCGCGGGGAGGTGCTGGAAGGGCACGCCCATGTCGGCGTGGTGGGCGAGGTGCCAGCCGGTGTTGAACGGCACGATCCAGAACCGGGGCAGCAGCGACTGGTGCACGACGTGGGTGGTGCGGCGGCGGTCGGCGGAGTGCTCCATGCCGCCGTGCTCGGCCACCGCCCGCAGCCGGTTCAGCACCCGCCACACCGTCATCCACGGCGCCAGCCACATCACCGGCCACAGCCACCACCGACCCGACAGGAGGCCCATGGCCACGAACAGCACCACCTGGGCGGCGACGATGCGCAGCGCGACGGGCCGGGCCGACGGCTTGGTGAGCGCCAGCAGCAGGCCCCTCAGGTTCTTCCAGCCCGAGCGGCCGAGCGCGTCGCGCCGCAGCTTGCGGTGCCACGACGCCTTGGTGATCGGGTAGCCGAGGTAGAGGTTGAGGTCGGGCTCGTTCGGTCCGAGCTCGTCGCGGTGGTGGGCGAAGTGGCTGCGGCGGTAGGCGTCGAACGGCACGAACGCCGGGTAGGCGAGCAGCCAGCGCCCGACGACGTCGTTGACCGCCTTGCGGCTGAACAGCAACCGGTGGGCGGCCTCGTGGGCGAGGATCGAGAACAGGGCGAACCCCCGGCCGACCAGCACGAACGCCCCCACCCACACCGGCACGGCGGCGGCGAGCGGCAGGCGGGGCGTGAGCCAGCACACCAGCGCCAGCAGCCCCGCGGTCTGCACCCACACCGACGCCACGTTCAGCGTGTTGCGGCCGTCCGGGATGCGGCGCAGCTCGTCGCGCAGGAACGGCCGCGGCATGCCCGTGGCGGTGAGGCGATCGGTCGGCAGCACGTCGGGCAGGGCCGAGGGCGGCGGGACCATCGAGGTGGGGCGGATGGCGGGACCCACGGGAGCAAGTGTGCCCCAGTCGGGCGACAATGGGCCCATGACCGACGCCGCCGCTCCGTCACGCCTCTACTTCCGCCAGCTCCTCGCCGGCCGCGACATCGCCGCCGACGACCCGATGGCCCGCCAGATGGTCAACTTCGTCTACCTGATCGGCGACCGAGAGTCGGGCGAGGCGGTCGTGATCGACCCGGCGTACGACCCCCAGGGCATCCTCGACGTGCTCGCCGCCGACGGCATGCACCTCACCGGTGCCCTCGCCACCCACTATCACGCCGACCACGTGGGCGGTTCCATGATGGGCTTCGACGTCGCCGGTGTGCGCGAGCTCCTCGAGCTCACCTCGGTGCCGGTCCACGTGCAGACCGAGGAGTCCGAGCTCGTGCAGAAGACCACCGGCCTCACCGGCGGCGACCTCGTGAGCCACTCGAGCGGCGACGTCGTGATGGTCGGCGACATCCCCATCGAGCTGATCCACACGCCGGGCCACACCCCGGGCAGCCAGTGCTTCATGCTCGACGGTGCCCTCGTCTCGGGCGACACCCTCTTCCTCGACGGGTGCGGCCGCACCGACCTCCCCGGCGGCGACCCCGCAGCGCTCTACCACTCGCTCACCCACACGCTGAGCAAGGTGCCCGACGACGCCATCCTCTTCCCCGGCCACCAGTACTCGGCCGCGCCCTACGCCGGCATGGGCGACGTGCGCCAGGTCAACTTCGTCTTCCGCCCCCGCAACGAGCAGGAGTGGCTGACGATGTTCGGCGCCGGCTGAGCGGCTCGACACCGTTCACGTACACCGCCGTTGTTACGGTGGCGCCATGGGGGATCTGCTGGACCTTTCGGCGCGCTTCATCGACGGCGACGCGGCCGACGTCGGTGACCTCGGCCCGGTCAACCGCATCAACCTCGAGCTGTCGGAGCTGGCCGATGGCCTGGCCATGGTCGAGTCGTTCTCCCACGTGGTCGCCTTCCGCTCCGGCGACGGCCTCGTGCTCTTCGATGCCACCCACGAGGCCCTGGCCCCCACCGCCCTGAGCCGTATCCGCGGGTGGGACGACGGCGCCGTGAGCACGCTCGTCTACACCCACGGCCACATCGACCACGTCGGCGGCGGCTCGGTGATCGTGGCCGAGGCCGCCGAGCGGGGCGACCCCGCGCCGCGGATCGTGGCCCAGGAGGCCGTGCTCGAGCGCTTCGATCGCTACGACCTCACCAACGGGTACAACGCCCACATCAACTTCCGGCAGTTCGCCCGTAGCGGCCTGATGAACCTCGACGACGGGCCCAGCTTCCCGACCGGGTTCGCCCAGCCCGACGTGACCTTCCGCGACCAGCTCGACCTCACCGTCGGCGACGACCGCTTCGAGCTGCACCACACCCGCGGCGAGACCGACGACCACACCTGGACCTGGGTGCCCGACCGCCGGGCCGCGGTGCTGGGCGACCTGCTCATCTGGGCCTTCCCCAACGCCGGCAACCCGCAGAAGGTGCAGCGCTACCCGTGGGACTGGGCCCGGGCCCTGCGCGAGATCGCCGCCCTCCAGCCCGAGCTCCTGCTGCCCGCCCACGGTCTGCCCGTGGGCGGCGCCGAGCGGGTGCAGCGCGTGCTCGACGAGACGGCCTCCGCCCTCGAGGGGCTCGTCACCGCCACCCTCGAGCTGATGAACCAGGGCGCCACCCTCGACACGATCGTCCACACGGTGAAGGTCCCCGACCACCTGCTCGACCGGCCCTACCTCCGGCCGGTCTACGACGAGCCCGAGTTCGTCGTACGCAACGTGTGGCGCCAGTTCGGCGGTTGGTACGACGGCAACCCGGCCCGGCTCAAGCCCCCGCCCGATGCCGAGCTGGCCGCCGAGGTGGCCCTGCTCGCAGGAGGGCCCGACGCCCTCGCCACCCGGGCGTTGGCGCTGGCCGAGGCCGCCACCGACGCCGACGGGCTGCGCACCGCCTGCCAGCTGGCGGAGTGGGCGGTGCAGGCGGCACCCGACGACGCGGCCGCGCTCGACGCGGTGCGCCAGGTCTACGACCGGAGGCGGCGGGTGGAGAGCTCACTCATGGCCAAGGGCATCTACGGAGAGGCAGCAGATCGATGAGCACGTTCCCGGATCGCAGTCGTCGTCGGGTGGTGGCGGCCCTCGGGCTCGTCGTCGCCCTCGCCCTCGTGGTGGCGGCCTGCAGTAGCGGGTCGAGTGGTGCGTCCGACGGCAGCTCGTCGACCACGGTCTCCGCCGCACCCACCGACTACTCGGGCTACGGCCCCTACCCGGTCGGCACGGCGAAGCTCTCCATCAGCGACGGCCAGGCGGTGTACCTCTACTACCCGGCCGACCCCGCCCGCCTCGGCGAGGGCACCCCGGTCACCGGCTACGCCTCGTCCGATGCCTTCCCCGAGGCGTTCCGGGCCATCGCCCCGGCGAGGTACGTGCAGCAGATCCCCCTCGATGCCACCCTCGACGCCCCGGTCGCTGACGGCCCCTACCCGCTGGTGCTGTTCAGCCACGGCTTCGGCGTCTATCCGGAGTACTCGGCCCAGCGCCTGGCCCACATGGCGTCGTGGGGCTTCGTCACCGCCGCGCCCGATCACACCAGCCGTGACGTGGCCGCCGTCTTCACCAGCCAGGTCTCCTCGGGCGACGACGATCTGGTCGACCTCCGCGAGACCCTCCAGTTGGCCCGCGACGAGGCCGCGGCCGGTGGTCGGCTCGACGGGGCGGTGAACTTCGACCAGGTCGCCGTCGTGGGCCACTCCGCCGGCGGCAGCGCGGGAGCCCAGCTCCTCGCTGACCCGGCCTTCAAGACCTTCGTCGGATGGGCACCGGCGTCGCCCCTCGACCTCCAGGCGTCGGGCGGGATCGACGAGGCCGCGCTGCTCGCGGCCTACGCCCGCACCGAGCCGCCGCAGAAGCCGACGATGCTCATCGCCGGGGAGCGCGACGGCATCATCCCGCTCGCCGCCGTCGACGCCGAGTTCGAGTGGCTCGCCCCGCCCAAGCGCTACGCCGTGCTGGCCAACGCCGGTCACAACGCCTTCACCGACCTGTGCAAGCCGATCCTGGCCCAGGGCGGCCTCGGCGACCTGGCCACCCTCGTGCCGTCGGCCGCGCCGCTCGTGAGGGCCGCCGACGACGGGTGCACGGCCGGCTACCTCGACCCCGAGACGGGCTACCGGGTCATCGATCACCTCACCACCGCCCAGCTGCGGTGGGTGTTCGGCCTCGACCCGACCGACGCCTCCCTCACGACGGAGTACGTCGAGTCGCTCTTCCCGGGGGCCCTCAGCCGCTACGAGTTCGAGGGGTCGACCGAGGCCGGCCAGGGGTAGGACCCCGGCCGCCGGTTGGCCAGGCTCGGGAGCTGAGCCCGTACGGCGTCGATGGCGGCGAGGTCG
Source organism: uncultured Actinomycetes bacterium (assembly GCA_963702555.1). Lineage (GTDB taxonomy): Bacteria > Actinomycetota > Acidimicrobiia > Acidimicrobiales > Acidimicrobilacustridaceae > CAMFLJ01. The sequence goes on along the minus strand of CAVPCW010000013.1, from coordinate 337,585 downwards.
AGGTCGGCCACCGCCACGCCGTCGCCCTCGGGCCCGGCGTCGGCCAGCACCCGGCCCCACGCGTCGACCACGAGGGCGTGGCCGTGGCGCACGATGCCGTCGGGGGAGGTGCCCCACTGGGCGGCGGCCACGATGCCCACCTGGTCCTCGACCGCACGGGCCCGCAGCAGGAGCTCCCAGTGGGCCTCGCCGGTGGCGCGGGTGAAGGCGGCCGGCACGGTGACGATCGAGGCGCCCATCAGCGCCTCGATCCGGTAGAGCTCCGGGAAGCGCACGTCGTAGCAGACGGTGAGCCCGAGCCTCGGGGCGTCGTCGCCCTCGCCCAGCGCCGCCACCACCGGGCCAGGCCCGGCCGAGAAGGTGTCGGACTCCCGGCTCGCCGCGCCCTCCACCCCGACGTCGAAGAGGTGGACCTTCCGGTAGGCGGCCACGAGGGTGCCGCTCGGATCGACCAGGCACGACGTGTTGAACAGGTCGTCGCCGTCGGCCTCGACGAAGCTGCCGGCCACCAGGTGCACGCCGTGGGCGCGGGCCTGCTCCGTCGCCCAGGCCAGCGTCGGCCCGTGCAGGGGCTCGGCCGCGGCCCGCATGGCGGCGTTGCGCCCGAGCACGGCGAACAGCTCGGGGAGCACGACCAAGGCCGCCCCCGAGCCGGCGGCCTCGGCGATCAGGCCCGCGGCCCGGCCCAGGTTCTCGTCACGGTCCTCGCCGCACCACGTCTGCACCGCTGCGACACGCACGTCGCCGACGGTAGTGCGAGCGGACCGGGCGTCAGCCGACCGGCGCGGACGACGCCGACGCGGGCGGCGGGCCGCTCGGGGTGAGCGGCACCCGGTTGCCCTGCTCGTCGACCTCGCCGAGGCGGCGGTCGTCACGGTTGTTCTGCAGGGCGCTCTTCATGAAGACCACGGCGATGACCGTCCAGAGGATCGGGATGTTCCCGACCTTCATCAGGGCACCGGCCAGCTGCTGGTCCTCCTCGGGGCTCCAGTCACCGAAGCGCGGGGCGAGCTCGTAGACCCGGTAGAGCGGCAGCGGGGAGAAGGTGATGAACGCCCCCGGCAGCATCGGGAAGGCCCCGAAGGCCACGAACAGGTAGACGCACTTCCAGATCGGCGACTGGATGCGGTCGCCGCGGAACGGGCTGGCCACGGGGAGCCAGCCGACGACGCCCGACAGCAGCCAGATGGCGTCGAGCAGGAACGAGCCGAACTGCGACGAGCGGAACGGGTCGACGATGAAGGGGAGGTGGGTGAAGATCAGCGCCGCGTTGAGCACCAGGGCGGCGATCCACGGCTTCATCATCCAGCGGTAGACGCCCCAGCCCCGCAGCTTGTCGAGCATGCCGCGAGCCATCCAGCCGGGGATGCCGATCAGCATCAGCGGCGCCGCCACCATCGTGTAGATCAGGTAGAGGGTGGTGTGGATGCTGATCAGGTAGCCCGAGCCGAGCAGGCCGAGGGGCCAGTCGGTGGCGAGCCACAGCCCCATGGTGCCGAGCACGAACCACAGGATCGCCCGCTTGTCGCGGGCGTCGAGGCCGACGGCCCTGGCCCGGCGCCGCATCGCCCAGCCGTAGGTGCCGAGGATGACCGCCATCATCAGCCACACGCCGATGTAGAGCTTGGGGGTCCAGTCCCAGGGCGCCCGCGTGGCCTGGCACCACCAGTTGACGGCCAATACCCCCACGCCGCTCACGACGCCGTTCACGAGGCGGCCCTCGCTGCGAGGGTGTCGAAGCTCACGACCGGGACGGTGACGGTGATGGGGGCGGACCGGCGGAAGGTGAGGATCACGGTGACCGACTGTCCTTCGGTGACGGGGCTGGTGAGCCCGCTGAGCATGACGTGACTGCCGCCGGGCTGCATCTGCACGCTCCCGCCGGAGGGCAACTCGATCTCCTCGGTGTCCTGCATGGTCGTGCCCTCGGTGACGTGCAGCGTCGCCGCCGTGCCGTCGGGGCTGGTGACGCCGATGAGGGTGTCGTCGGTGCCGCCGTTGACGATCGTCAGGTAGACGGCTCCGGAGTCGCTCGTGCTGGGCCCGGCGTAGGCGTCGGTGACGGCCACGCCCTTCGCCGCGTTCCACGAGGGCTCGGCGGCGATGCGGGGGATGTCGGCCATCCACTCGGCCTGGCTGGTGGTGGGCGAGTAGCGCAGGTGCTGCACGTCGTCGGGGGTGTACACGTTCATGGCCGAGGAGTGGCCGACGACGTACTTGCCGTTGGCGTCGGGCGCCTCGGCGATGGCGGCCGTGACGCCGGCGGCCTCCTGGGCGGCCTCGAGCTGGTCGATCGTGCCGGTGAGCCCGACCACGTCGACGGGGAAGGCCGACAGCCACTGGTCGAGGCGCTCGGGAGTGTCGCGGCTCGGGTCGGTGGTGACGAACACGACCTTGGCCCCGACCCGGTTCAGGTCGCTCAGGGCCGCGGTGAGCACGTTCATGCTGATCGGGCACACGTCGGGGCAGTTCGTGTAGCCGAAGAAGAGGAAGGTGAGCTTCCCCGCCGTCTCGGCCTGGAAGTCGTAGGGCTGGCCGGCGGTGTCGGTGAGGGTGAACTCGGGTCGGGGCCGTGCGGGATCGATCGGGGTGCCGAACCACGACGGCTCGTCGGTGGTGGCCACCGTGTCGCTGTCGCCGGAGGAGGCCACGAAGGCGACGCCGCCGATGAGCAGCAGGGCCAGGCCGACCACGACGATGAGCACGATGGGCCCACGTCCGCCCTTTCGGGGGACGGGTGCCTCGGAGGGGGGCTCGAGGTGCGGGGGTGCGTCGATGGCCATGGGTCTCCCACCGGCCGCCCGCCGGCGCCGGCACCCGTGAAGTCTCGCCGCCCGGGGCCGCCGATCAAAGTCGGGCGGGTCGATTCCGGGTGGTCGGGTGCCACGGCGCTAGGTGCCGGGCGAGGCCCGCCACTCGCTGCGACCTTCCCGGACCGCGGTGGCCGACACCCCGTGGTGGGCCGGGTCGGTGTCGAGCACCACGACCTCCACCCCCTCGGGCGGGTCGGCCGAGGGGTCCTCCCCCGGGAGCGCCCAGGGCGGCCGGGGGGCCAGGGCGACCGTCGGCAGGCGCCTCAGAGCGGTGTCGCGGGCCGTGCGCCCGCCGTACCAGTCGGGGTCGAGGAGCTGGTGCCACTTGTCGGCCCCGATCACCACGACGTCGTACCCCTCGGCGATGTCGGCCACCAGCCGGTGTGGCGTGGTGCCGGCGGTCAGCCACGGCCGCCCCTCGGCCAGGCGGGCCAGCGCGGCGACCCGTTCGTCGATCGGGGTGAGGGCGTCGTCGTCCTTGCCCAACGTGTCGTGGGAGATCACCAGGTCGAGGCGGGCCAGGCCGAGCTGCGCCACCGCCTGCTCGGCGAGGTGGGCGTGGGCCACCGTCGGCGGGTCGAACGAGCCGGGGTAGACCCCGACGAGGCCCTCGGTGGGGGTGGTTCCGGCCATCGGCCGAGGCTACCGATCCACCGAGCGGCGGCCCGGCCGGTGGCTCAGGCGACGGCGTCGGCCAGCGCCTCGACGCACTGGTCGAGCTGGGCGTCGGAGATCACGAGCGGCGGGCAGAAGGCCACGACCGACGGCCCGATCGGCCGCGGGATCACGCCCGCGGCGAGCATGGTGTCGCGCACGACGGGTGCCGCCATCCCGTCGGGGAGCACCGCGGCCCAGATCCCGCCGATGCCGCGGGCCTCGGCGATCGCCCCCTCGGCGGCCAGGGCCTGCAGACCCCCGCCGAGGCGCTCGGCGATGACGGCGGCCCGGTCGAGGAGCTGCTCGCGTTCGAGGATCTCGAGGTTGGCGATGCCGGCGACGCAGGCCGTCGGGTGGCCCGAGTAGGTGAAGCCGTGCCGGAGGATGAAGGTCGGGTCGGCCTCGAGCACGTCGAGCACGGCCCGGCCGACCACGACGCCGCCGAGGGGCAGGTAGCCGGAGGTGCACGCCTTGGCGAACGTGATGAGGTCGGGCTCGACGCCGTAGTGGTCGGCAGCGAACCACGCCCCGAGGCGGCCGAAGGCGGTGATCACCTCGTCGAAGATCAGCAGGGCGCCGTGCTCGGTGCAGAGCTCGCGCAGCCGCTGGAGGTAGCCGGGCGCGGGCGGGTGCACGCCGCCGGCACCCTGCACCGGCTCGGTGATGACCGCGGCGATCGAGTGGCCGTGGTCGGCGAAGAGCGCCTCGACGCCGGCGAGGTCGTGGGCGGCCACCCGCTCGACCCGGTCGAGCAGTGGCCCGAAGTGCTCCTGGTTCAATGGCAGGCCCTGGGCCGAGAGCCCGCCGTAGGTCACCCCGTGGTAGGCGTTCTCGCGGCCGACGATGACGTGGCGCTCGGGGTGGCCCTGCACCGAATGGACGAGGCGGCTGAGCTTGAGCGCCGTGTCGACCGCCTCCGAGCCCGACGAGGTGAGGAACACCCGGCCGCCGGGGACAGGAGCCCGTTCGGCCACCATCGCGGCGAAGCGCTCAGCCGGCTCGTTGGTGAAGATGTCGAACGTGTTGTAGTTCTCCAGCACGTCGATCTGGGCGGCGACCCGCTCGGCGATCTCGTGGCGGCCGTGGCCCACGTTGCAGTACCAGAGGCTGGCGAGGGCATCGACGTACGCGTTGCCCTCCGCGTCCCACACCGTCGCCCCCTCGCCCCGCACGATCGTGCGGAACTCACCTTCCTCCGCCGCCGGTCGGGCGAAGGGGTGCAGGAACGGGCTGCGGCTCATGAGCGTCCTCGGGGTGGTGGGTGGGTCGATCCGACGGGCCCGCCTCGGCCGGACCGGGCTAGCGGGTGCCCCAGCTGTAGGACTGCTTGGCCAGGTGGAGGTAGGTGAAGGTCTCGGCCCGGTTGACGCCGGGCACGGTCCGCACCTGGTCGTTCACCAGGCTGAGCAGCTCCTCGGCGCCCTCGCACACGACCTCGACCATGATGTCGAAGCGGCCGGCGGTGATCACCACGTAGTTGACCTCGTCGATCTCGGCGAGGGCGTCGGCCACGGCTCGCAGGTCGCCGTCGGCGTTGATGGCCACCATGGCCTCGACGGTGAAGCCGACGGCCAGCGGGTCGGTGACGGCCACGATCTGCATGGCGCCGCTGTCGATGAGGCGCTGCACCCGTTGGCGCACGGCCGCCTGGGAGAGCCCGACCGCCGGACCGAGCTTGGCGTAGGGCACCCGCCCGTCGACCTGGAGCTCGCGGATGATGGCCTTGTCGGTCTCGTCGAGCAGCGTGGGGGCCGTGGCCCCGTTGCCGGCCCGGGGCGTCGGCGGACGGCCTCGGCCGTTCTTGCCCGAGCCCTTCGTCGCCTTCCCGTCGTCCCGCGTCGTCACCGAGTCATCCTTGTGCCAGGGCCTCGTGGAGGTCGAATGCCGGCCGGCCGAGGGCCTCGGCCACCGCGGCGTTCACGACGTGGCCGCCGGCGGTGTTGAGCCCGAGGGCCAGAGCGGGGTCACGGCGGACCGCCTCGGCAGCACCGAGGCGGGCCAGGTCGGCGAGGTACGGCAGGGTCGTGTTGGTGAGGGCGTGGGTGGAGGTGTGCGGCACCGCGCCCGGCATGTTGCCGACCGCGTAGTGCACGACCCCGTGGACCTCGAAGACCGGATCGGAGTGGGTGGTCTCGTGGGAGGTCTCGATGCAGCCACCCTGGTCGATGGCGATGTCGATGATCACCGAGCCGGGCTTCATCGCCCGGACCATGTCCTCGCTCACGACCGTCGGGGCCCGGCCCCCCGGCACCAGGACGGCGCCGATCACCAGGTCGGCCTCGGCGACGGTGCGCTCGACCATGCCCCGGTTCGAGGTGAGGGTGGTGATGCGGCCCATCTGGATCTGGTCGACGTGGCGGAGCCGGTCGATGCTCTTGTCGAGGAGGTCGACCTCGGCCTCGAGGCCGGCGGCCATCCAGGCGGCGTTCCAGCCGACGTTGCCGGCGCCGAGCACGACCACGCGCGCCGGGCGCACGCCCGGGGCGCCGCCGAGCAGCACGCCGCGCCCGCCGTTGTGGCGCTCGAGGAAGTGGGCGCCGATCTGGGCGCTCATGCGGCCGGCGACCTCGCTCATCGGGGCGAGCAGCGGGAGCGAGCCGTCGTCGAGCTGCACGGTCTCGTAGGCGATGCCGGTGACGCCGTGCTCGAGCAGGGCGTCGGCGACCTTGGGGTAGGCCGCCAGGTGGAGGTAGGTGAACAGCACCAGGCCGGGGCGGAAGTACCCGAACTCGGAGGCCAGCGGCTCCTTCACCTTGCAGACGAGGCCCGCCCGCTCCCAGACCTCGGCCGCGGTGGGGACGATCGTGGCGCCGGCCCGGGCGTAGTCGTCGTCGGGGATGCTGGAGTTCACCCCGGCGCCGGCCTCGATGAGGACCTCGGCGCCGGCGTGGAGCAGCTCGCGGACGCCGTCGGGGGTGATGGCGACCCGGTGCTCCTCGGGCTTGATCTCCGTGGGGACCCCGACCGTGAGGGCGGTCATCGGTCGCCGGCCGCAGCGGCGGCAGGTCGGGCCGGGTCGGCCACGGGGGTGGAGATGGCCATGATGTCCATGGCCTCGATCAGGGCGATGCGCAGGATGCGCCCGATCTCGGCGATCTCGTCGGGGCCCGCGACCAGCGGGGGCGAGAGCTGGATGACGGGGTCGCCGCGGTCGTCGGAGCGGCAGATCAGGCCCAGCTCGTAGAGCCGCTTCGAGAGGTGGCCGCGGAGCAGCAGCTCGGACTCCTCCTCGTTGAAGGTCTCCTTGGTGACGGGGTCCTTCACCAGCTCGATGCCGTAGAAGTAGCCCATGCCGCGGATGTCGCCGACGATCGGGAGGTCGGCGAGGTCGTTCAGCATCGCCTTGAACACGGGCTCGTTGGTGAGGACGTTCCCGATGACGTCCTCCTTCTCGAAGATGTCGAGGTTGGCCAGGGCCACCGCGCAGCTCACGGGGTGGCCGCCGAACGTGTAGCCGTGCATGAACGACTCGTCGCCCTCGAGGAACGGCTCGACGACCTTGTCGCTGACGATCATGCAGCCGAGCGGCGAGTAGCCGGAGGTGAGCCCCTTGGCGGTGGTGAGGATGTCGGGCTGGTAGCCGAGGCGCTCGCAGCCGAACATCGACCCGAGGCGGCCGAAGGCGCAGATGGTCTCGTCGGAGACGAGCAGCACGCCGTAGCGGTCGCAGATCTCGCGGAGTCGGCCGAAGTACTCCTCGGGGGCGGTGAAGCAGCCGCCGGCGTTCTGCACCGGCTCGACGAACACGGCGGCGACGGACTCGGGGCCCTCGCGGAGGATGACCTGCTCGATGTCGTCGGCGCAGGCGAGGTTGCAGCCGTTGCCCGCCTCGGCGCAGTAGTTGCACCGGTAGGCGTTGGTGTTGGCGGCGTGCACGGCGCCCGGGGTGAGTGGCTCGAAGGGCATCCGGTAGTCGGGGATGCCGGTGAGGGCGAGCGCCCCGAGGCTGGTGCCGTGGTAGGCGAGGTAGCGCCCGACGGCCTTGTAGCGGTTGGGCTCGCCCTTCAGCCGGAAGTACTGGCGGGCCAGCTTCCAGGCCGACTCGACCGCCTCGGCGCCACCGGTGGTGAAGAACACCCGGTTGAGGTCGCCGGGGGCGAGGTCGGCGATGCGCCCGGCCAGCTCGATGGCGTTGGGGTGGGCGTAGGTCCAGATGGGGAAGTACCCGAGCTCGCCGCCCTGGCGCCCGGCGGCCTCGGCCAGCTCGGGGCGGCCGTGGCCGACCTGCACGGTGAACAGGCCCGACAGGCCGTCGAGGTAGCGGTTGCCCTCGACGTCCCACACGTAGCACCCGTCGCCCCGCTCGATGATCGGGATCGGGCCGTCGTCGGGGTTGAGGCGGGTGAAGTGGCCCCAGAGGTGGTCCTGGGCGAGCTGCTGCAGTTCCGCGGGCGAGCGGGTCATCGATGGGCTCCGACGATGGTGGGCCGCGCCGATGCGGCGGCCGCTGGTGGTTCGGTCAAGTGTGGTTGTCCGAACGGCTTCGTGCAAGTGATTCCGTCGTGAAAAGGCAGGTTTGCCATCAAAATCTCCTTGTCGAAGGTCACTGGCAACGGATTCCGCAGAGGTTCGGGGCCGGTGGCGCCCGATCAGTCGTCGGAGATGTCCGTGAAGCCCGCCGCCCCGGCCAGCTTCTTGGCCCGCCGGGCGCTGAACCAGACGACCAGCACGGCGATGACGATGCTGATGACCAGGAGGCTCGTCGAGAACACGTTGATCTGCGGCGGGATGCGCGTGCGCTTGGTGTTCCACACCTGGATCGGGAACGTGTTCTCGAGCCCGGAGTTCAGGTACGTGATGATGAAGTCGTCGAGCGAGAGGGCGAAGGTCAACAGCGCGGCGGCCACGACACCCGGGGCGATGAGCGGGAGCGTGATGCGGGTGTACGTGCGCAGGGGGCTGGCGCCCAGGTCGAGCGACGCCTCCTCCAACCGCCAGTCGAACCCACGGGTGCGGGCCCGCACGGTGGTGGCCACGTAGCTCACCGAGAACATCACCTGGGCGATCACGATCGTGACGAAGCCGCGGGCCCAGTTGGCCGCCACGAAGAGGGTGAGCAGCGAGAAGCCGAGCACGACCTCGGGCATGGTGAGCGGCAGCACGAGGAGGCCGCCGACGATGCCCTTGGCCTTGAACCGGTACTTCACCATGGCGACGCCCATGAGCGTGCCGAGCACGGTGGCGATGAGGGTGACGACGAACGCCACCTTCAGGCTGAACACCATGGCGTCGCGCAGCTCGGGGTACTTGAACGGATCGGTCCAGGCGTCGAGCGAGAACTCGTTCCAGATGTAGTTGTACTTCCCCTCCGGCTTGTTGAAGGAGAAGACGATCGTCACCAGGATCGGCGTGAACAGGAAGAGCAGGCCGATGGCGGCCCACCCCCACAGGGCGATGCGACCGAGGCGCCGGAGCCAGGGTGCGTCCATCACGCCAGGTCCTCCGTGCCGAGCACCCGGGCGTAGATGATCACGCCGACGAGGATGATGGCCATGAGCATGAACGACAGGGCGGAGAGCTCGGGCCGGAAGAACTCCTTGCCGAAGTTCTTCTCGATGACGTTGCCGATCATCACCGTGCGCTCGGAGCCGAGCAGCTCGGAGTTCACGAAGTCACCGGCGGCGGGGATGAACGTGAGCAGCGTGCCGGCGAACAGGCCCGGCATCGACAGCGGGAGGGTGACCTTCCGGAAGGCCCGGGCCGGGGTGGAGTAGAGGTCGGCCGCCGCCTCGAGGAGGCGGTGGTCCATCTTCTCGAGGCTGACGTAGATGGGCAGCACCATGAACGGCAGGAAGTTGTAGGTCAGCGCCCCGATCACCGCCGCCGGCGTGCCCAGCACCCCGTCAGCCGACGGCAGGATGCCGATGGTGTGGAGGATGTTGACGACCGGGCCCCCGTCGAACAGCAGGATCTTCCAGGCCAGGGTGCGCACCAGGTAGGTCACGAAGAACGGCAGCACCACCAGCGCCAGCAGCAGTGACTTGAAGCGTCCGCCCTTGGTGGCGATCACGTAGGCCAGCGGGTAGCCGATGATGATCGCCCCGAGGGTGGCCAGGCCGGCGTACACGAAGGTCCGGACGATGACCTCGCTGTTGTCGCTGATGACGGTCGAGTAGTTCGACAGCCCGCCGTCCTCGAGCGAGAGCTTGCCGAGGCTGATCAGCGGGATGACGAAGAACAGGATCAGCCACAGCAGGCCCGGCGCCAGCAGCAGGTAGGGCGTGTGCCAGCGTCGGGGCGCGACGCCGCTCTCCTCGCGCTCCTTCTTCGGGCGGCGGCCCCGCCGGGACGGGGAGTCGGGAACCGAGACGGCGGCCATGGCTGCTGGCGTCTTCCGCTACTGCTGGGTGGCCTCGACGAACGCCCGGGAGAGCTCCTCGGTGTCGGCGGCCGACAGCACGGGGAACTCGTAGAGCGGGGGCGTGGACGGCGGCTCGACGAAGGGCTTGAGCGTGGCGTCCGGGTCCATGTAGTCGGTGGCGCCCTTGACCGGCGGGATGTAGGCGATGGTCTCGTAGAGCGGACCGGCGACCTGCGGCTGGTACACGTAGTTGAGCAGCGACGCCGCCCCCTCCGGGTTGGAGGCACCGACGGGGATGAGGGCGTTGTCGGCCCAGATCATCCCGCCCTGCTCGGGGATCACCCAGGCCAGGCTGTCGTTGGCCTGCATCAGCGAGTAGGCGTCACCGGACCAGGCGACGGCGATCCAGGTGTCGCCGAGGTCGAGGTCCTCGGTGTAGTCGTTGCCGGTGATCTTGCGGAACTGGCCGGCGTCGCGGGCGGCGGCGACCTTGTCGACCGCCGCGGTCATCTGGGCCATGGTGGCCGTCGGGGGGTTCACGCCCATGGACAGGAGGGCGAAGCCGACGGTGTCGCGCATCTCGTCGAGCACGGTGACCTTGCCCTTGTACTTCGGGTCGAAGATGGCGTTGACGTCGGTGATCTCGCCGCCGACCTTGTCGGGCCAGTAGGCGTAGCCGGTCTGGCCGATGGCCCACGGGATCGACTGCGCCCGGTTGGGGTCCCAGCTCGGGTTGGAGAGGTCGGTGACCACGTTCGTCTTGTTGGGGAACGCCGAGGTGGGGAAGGGCTGGGCCCAGCCCTGCTCGATGGCCTGGGCGGCCGCCCAGCTGGTGAGCACCATGATGTCGGCGCCGATGTCCTGGCCCTTCGTGAGGGTGTCGCCGTACTTGGTGAAGAAGGCCTCGTTGCTGGAGATGTCGGCCAGCCAGTCGACCGATGTGCCGCTCTCCTCGGTGAAGCCGGTGAGCGTCGGCGACACGTCCGGCTCGTCGTTCTCGATGTAGAAGGGCCACGTCAGCACGGTGACGCTGCCGTTGTCGCCGCCGCCGGACTCGCCACCGGAGCTGCTCGAGCCGCCCCCGCAGGCAGCGAGCAACGTCGGCCCCACGGCGAGGGCGCCGAGTCCGACACCGGTCATGCCCAGGAAGCGACGCCGTGACGTGCGGGCATCGAGGGCGGCGAGGATCTTCGGATCGGTGGCGGGGCGGCGGGGCATGGCGGTCTCCTAGGAGGGAACGCTCGGTCGAAGCGGGGCTTCGGCGGTGGGACGTGGGTGGGACTGCGGACTTCGGTGTTGCGGTACTCCGGTGCTGCGGGAAGCGGGTCGACGCCGGCGTCGCGGTCGTCGCAGGGTGAGGCGGTCAGCCCTCCTCGACGAGCTGTTCGTCGGTGAGGGGGAGGTCGGGGGCGGCGGGGAGGATGCAGCCGGCGGTGGGGACCCAGCTCGCCCACACCTCGGAGCCGGGCCGCAGGAAGGGCAGGTCGGCGTCGTGGTCGAGGTTGGCGATGATCGGGCTGCCGTCGGGTGCGGTGAGCACGAGGCGCACGACGGGGCCCTGGAACGTGAGGTCGGTGACGGTCGCCCGCACCTTGTCGAGGTCGGCGGTGGGCTCGTCGACGGCGATGGAGACCCGCTCGGGGCGGACCATCAGCACGCCGTCGCCGGGGGCGACCTCGGGCACGTGGCAGGTGCCGCGCAGCTTCCCGGCACCGAGGGCCTCGACCACGGCGGACTCGCCGTCGCGGCTCACGACCTTCGCCGGCCACAGGTTGGCCTGGCCGATGAAGCCGGCCACGAACACGGAGGCGGGCGTGTCGTAGATCTCGGTGGGGGTGCCGATCTGCTCGACCTTGCCCTCGGACATCACCGCGATCCGGTCGCTCATGGTGAGCGCCTCCTCCTGATCGTGGGTGACGTAGACGAAGGTGATGCCGACCTCGCGCTGGATGCGCTTGAGCTCGAACTGCATGGCGTGGCGGAGCTTGAGGTCGAGGGCGCCGAGCGGCTCGTCGAGCAGGAGCGCCTTCGGCAGGTTCACCAGGGCCCGGGCGAGGGCCACGCGCTGCTGCTGGCCGCCGGAGAGCTGACCCGGCCGCCGGTGGGCGAACGAGCCGAGGTGCACGATGTCGAGCAGCTCGGGCACGCGGCGGGCGATCTCGTCCTTGGCCACCTTCTTCGACTTCAAGCCGAAGGCGACGTTGTCGTAGACGTCCATGTGCGGGAAGAGCGCGTACTGCTGGAAGACGGTGTTGACGTCGCGCTTGTTCGGCGGGACCCGGGAGACGTCGGCGCCGTCGAGGCGGATGGCCCCGCTGGTCGGCTGCTCGAAGCCGGCGATCATCCGCAGGGTCGTGGTCTTGCCACAGCCCGAGGGGCCGAGCATCGAGAAGAACTCGCCCTGCTGGATCGAGAAGTGGGCGGCGTCGACGGCGACGAAGTCGTGGAAGCGCTTCGTGACGTGGTCGATCTCGATCACGGCGTCGCTCGCCGACGTGGCATCGCCGGTGCGTGGTGTGTTCGTGTTCTCGGTCAGCTCTCACCCCTCGCAGCGAGCCACCGGCGGCGAGGCCCCGGTAGGTGTCGTGAAGATTCGCGTCAATCAGCCCGGTTCGGCAAGCGATTCAATCGTCTGTTAACGAGTCTGCAACGGAAACGCTTGCGAAGTTGGGCGGTCTGGCCCACGATGCGCAGACCCGACCCTTGCCCTCGAGGAGCAACAGTGGCACACGAGAACTACATCGGCGGATCGTTCGTGGCGGCGCTCGACGGCGCCACCGACGAGGTGGTGGCCCCGGCCACCGGAGAGATCATCGCCACGGTCGCCTCGAGCGGTGCGGCCGATGTCGACCGCGCCGTCGTCGCCGCGACAGAGGCGTTCGCGACCTGGGGCACGGCGACGCCGCGGGCCCGGGCCGAGGCCCTCCTCGCCCTGGCCGACGCCATCGAGGGTGACCTCGACACCCTCAAGCAGCTCGAGATGGACAACGTCGGCAAGCCGGCATCGATCGTCGAGTTCGAGTTCGACCTCACCGTCGACAACCTCCGCTTCTTCGCCGGTGCCGCCCGCACCATGGAGGCCCAGGCCGCCGGCGAGTACATGGAGGACCACACCTCGTTCCTCCGCCGCGACCCGCTCGGCGTGGTGGCCGGCATCGCCCCGTGGAACTACCCGCTGAACATGGCTGTCTGGAAGCTGGGCCCGGCGCTGGCCGCGGGCAACACCTTCATCCTCAAGCCGTCGGAGCTCACGCCGCTCACCGCGCTCCGCCTGGCCGAGCTCAGCCACGGCATCCTCCCCGACGGCGTCTTCAACGTGGTCACCGGCCAGGGCGAGACCGCCGGCGACGCCATCGTGCGCCACCCGGGCATCGCCATGCTCTCGCTCACCGGCGACGTGGCCACCGGCAAGCTCATCGCCCGCAACGCGGCCGACACCCTCAAGCGGGTGCACCTCGAGCTCGGTGGCAAGGCACCCGTCGTGGTGTTCGACGACGCCGACATCGAGGCGCTGGTCGAGTGCCTCGGCGAGAACGCCTATTACAACTCCGGCCAGGACTGCACCGCCCCGTGCCGCGTCGTCGCCGGCCCCGGCGTCTACGAGGACCTCCTCTCCCGGCTCGAGTCGACGGTGTCCGACATCGTCACCGGCGCCCCGGAGGACCCCGACACCGCCATGGGCCCGGTCATCTCCGCCGACCAGCAGGCCCGCGTGGCCGGCATGGTCAGCCGGGCTCTCGAGTCCGGCGCCGAGCTCGTCACCGGTGGTGCGGTGCTCGACCGCCCCGGCTTCTTCTACGCCCCGACCGTGGTGGCCAACCCGGCCCAGGACTCCGAGCTCGTGCAGAAGGAGGTCTTCGGCCCGGTCATCAGCGTCCAGCGCTTCGCCGACGAGGACCAGGCCCTGGCCTGGGCGAACGGCGTCGACTACGGCCTGGCCGCCTCGGTCTGGACCCGCGACGTCGGCCGCGCCATGCGCATGTCGCGCTCGCTCATGTTCGGCACCGTGTGGGTGAACGACCACATCCCGATCATCTCGGAGATGCCGCACGGCGGCTTCAAGAACAGTGGCTACGGCAAGGACATGTCGCAGTACGCCGTGGAGACCTACACCGAGATGAAGCATGTGATGATCAAGCACTGAGCGTGCCGGGGGCCGGCACCGGAGAGGGGTCGGTGATGTCCGAGCAGGTGAGCGAGAAGGTCTCCACGGAGGTGCGCGAGCGGGTGCTCGTCGTGCGCGTCGACCGCGAGGCGAAGCGCAACGCCATCGACCCGGACATCACCGCCGGCATCGGCGCCGCCCTCGACCGCCTCGACGACGACCCCGACCTGTGGGCCGGCGTCCTCACCGGCACCACCGCCGTGTTCTCGGCCGGCACCGACCTCAAGGCCGGGATGAGCTCGACCGAGCGCGGCGGGAACTACGGGATCATCGAGCGCCGTCGGCAGAAGCCCCTGATCGCCGCGGTCGAGGGGTTCGCCCTCGGTGGGGGCATGGAGGTCGTGCTGGCGTGCGACCTCGTGGTGGCATCGACCACCGCCAGCTTCGGCCTCCCCGAGGTGCACCGCAGCCTGGTGCCCACGTGTGGCGGCATGTTCCGCGCACCGCGTGCGCTGCCCCTCAACGTCGCCCGCGAGATGCTGCTCACCGGCGACCCGATCGACGCCGAGCGGGCCGAGCGCCTCGGCTTCGTGAACCGGCTGGTCGGCCCGGGTGAGGCGCTCGACGAGGCCGTCGCCCTGGCCCAGCGCATCTGCCGCAACGGCCCGGTGGGCATCCGCGAGACCATGAAGGTGCTGGGCGGCCTGGTGGTCGACGACGACGTCGAGGCCTGGCGCCTCACCCGCGAGGCCGAGGCCGTGATCTACGCCGCCGACGACACCAAGGAGGGCGTCACCGCCTTCTTCGAGCGGCGCGAGCCCCGCTGGACGGGCCGCTGACACGAGCGCGCGTTTGGGTGCCGCCCGGCGAGGGTGGCATCGTGGGGCGCTGTCACGAACCGCCAGGGGGGCACCGTGGATTTCGACGAGACACCTGAAGAGGCCGCGTTCCGGGCCGAGTGCCGGGAGTTCCTCTCGGCCCACGCCGAGCGCAAGGACCCGTCGCAGCTCCGCATCACGATGTCGACGATGGTCGACGACGAAGAGGCCCACGTGAAGGCCTGCCGCGACTGGCAGGCCACGAAGGCCGACAACGGCTGGGCCTGCCTCACCTGGCCGGTCGAGTACGGCGGCCGCGGCCTCACCGGCCTCCAGGCGGGGATCTTCAACGAGGAGGAGTCCCACTACGACGTGCCCACCGGCATGTTCGCCCAGTCGATCGGCATGATGGGCCCGACCCTCATGGCCCACGGCACCGAGGAGCAGAAGCAGCAGTTCCTCCCGCCGATCATGCGCGGCGACCAGGTGTGGTGCCAGCTCTTCAGCGAGCCCAACGCCGGCTCCGACCTCGCCGGGCTGCGCACCCGCGCCGAGCTCGACGGCGACGAGTACATCGTCAACGGCCAGAAGGTCTGGACCTCGTCGGCCCACGTCGCCGACTGGGGCATGCTCCTCGCCCGCACCGACTGGGACTCGCCCAAGCACCGCGGCATCACCTACTTCGCCGTCGACATGCGCTCGCCCGGCATCGACGTGCGCCCCCTGCGCCAGGCCACCGGCGGCGCCGAGTTCAACGAGGTCTTCCTCGAGGACCTGCGGGTGCCGAAGGAGAACGTCATCGGCCCGGAGAACGGCGGCTGGGGCGTGGCCATGACCACCCTCACCAGCGAGCGGGCCGACATCGGCTCGCACCGCGGCATGGGCTTCGAGACGATCCTCGACCTGGCCCGCCGCTTCGAGGTCACCGGCGATCCCGTGATGCGCCAGAAGCTCGCTCAGCTGTTCATCAGCTACGAGCTCTCGCGCTTCATGGGCTACCGCGTGCGCACGGCCGCCGCGAAGGGCGTGGCTCCCGGGCCCGAGGTGTCGGTCGCCAAGATCGCCGTCTCCGAGCGGCTCTCGTTCCAGGGCGACCTGGTCGAGGAGATCATGGGTGCCGCCGGCATGCTCTGGGGCGACGACGCCCCCGACGAGGGCTACTGGCAGACGATGGTGTTCAACGGCCAGTGGATGTCGCGCATCGGCGGCGGCACCGAGGACGTGCAGCGCAACATCGTCGGCGAGCGCGTGCTCGGCCTGCCTCGTGAGCCGGGTAACGATCGCACCACGCCGTTCCGGGACCTGCCGCACTAGCGCCACGCCCGGCCGGCCCACCGCGAGGGGTCGCCGTGTTCAACCCGTTCGAGGACGGCTTCGCCGCCGACCCGTACCCCCAGTACCGGGTCCAGCGCGAGACCGAGCCCGTCCAGCACCTGCCCATCGGGCCCTGGATCGTGTTCGAGCACGCCGAGTGCACCCGCCTGCTGAGGGACACGTCGTTGAGCGTCGACGCCCGCAAGGCCCGCGCCATCGACCCCGAGCAGGAGACGGTCCGGCGGCGGATCATCGCCGAGGTGTCGCCCGACGCCGAGGTCCGCGAGGACACGTCGATCCTCAACATCGACCCGCCCGACCACACCCGGCTGCGGCGTCTCGTCAGCAGCGTCTTCACCCCGAAGCGCATCGGCGACCTCCAGCCGCTCATCGCCCGGCTCGTCGACGAGCACCTCGAGGCCGCCGCCGACCGGGGGGAGATGGACCTCGTCTCCGACCTCGCCTTCCCGCTGCCGTTCGCGGTGATCTCCGAGATGATGGGCATGCCCGTCGCGGACCGGGACCAGGTGCGGCAGTGGTCGCACGCGCTGGTGCGCATCCTCGACTTCACCATCGGCCCCGACGAGATGCGCGTCGCGCTGCAGGCCGGCGAGAACATGCGCGGCCACCTCACCGAGGTCATCGCCTGGAAGCGCTCCAACCCGGCCGACGACCTGCTCAGCGCCCTCATCCGGGCCGAGGAGGACGGCGACGTGCTCTCGGACACCGAGCTGCTCGACCAGGTGATGCTGCTCTACATCGCCGGGCACGAGACCACGGTGAACCTGATCGGCAACGGCACGTGGGCGCTGCTCGGCCACCGCGACCAGCTCGAGCTGTGGCGCGACGACCCGTCGCTCGGGTCGGCGGCCATCGACGAGCTGCTGCGCTACGACTCGCCGGTGCAGATCTCCCGGCGCATCGCCCTCACCGACATCGAGGTCGGTGGCTTCGAGGTGCCGGCCGGCGCGTTCGTGCTCACGTCGCTCGGCTCGGCCAACCGGGACCCCGCGGTGTTCGGGCCGACGGCCGAGCAGCTCGACCTTCGCCGCCCCGACGCCGCCCGCCACCTCTCGTTCGGCAGCGGCACGCACCACTGCCTCGGTGCCTCGCTCGCCCGGCTGCAGGGGGCCGAGGCCATCGGCGGGCTGCTCCGCCGCTTCCCTGCCTTGGAGGCAACCGGCGATCCGGCGTGGAGCGGCCGCCTCGTTCTGCGGGGCATGGAGTCACTGCCGCTGGCGCTCGGGCTCGGCGCCTGAGCCGGCCGGCGCCCAACTCATCTACGGTCGCCCCGGCCGTGAGGGCACGGCCGTGACGTGAGGGGAGGGCGCTCGTGGGCGTCGAACTGGACCAGGAGAGCTTCGAGCGCGGCTGGGCGAACGCCATGGGCACGCCGCCGCCCGACTTCATGGGGGAGTGGGGCCGCTTCGCCGGGGCCGTCGGCTTCGGCGACATCTGGACCCGCGAGCACCTCTCGAACCGCGAGAAGCGCCTCGTCATCCTCACCGTGCTCTCGCTCTACGGGCGCGAGGACATCATGCGGATGCACCTCGGCGCGTCGATGCGCAAGGGCGAGCTCGACGCCGACGAGCTCGACGAGTTCGCCATCGTGCTCTCCGCGTACGCCGGCCTGCCGGTCGGCACCGCGTTCACGACGCTCGCGGCCAGGCTGCGTGCCGAGATGGCCGAGGCCGGCGACGATGCCTGACGCCCCGACGGTGTCGGCCGGGGTCGTCGGCCTGGGGATGATGGGCTCCGGCATCGCCCTCTCGCTCGACGCAGCGGGGCTGTTGGGCGCCGCCTTCGACGTGCAGCCCTCCGTGTTCGAGTCGTACCCGCCGCTGGCCGACCGGGCCCGTCCCTCGGCCGCCGCCCTCGCCGCCGAGGTCGACGTGGTGTTCCTCGTGGTCGTCGACCGTGCCCAGCTCGACGACGTGCTGTTCGCACCCGGCGGCGTCGTCGAGGGCGCCCACCCCGGCCTCGTCGCCTGCATCTGCTCGACGGTCACCGTCGACGACGTGGCCGAGCTGGCCGCGCTCGCCGCGGAGGCGGGCCTCACCCTCGTCGACGTCGGCATCGCCGGTGGGCCGGACGCGGCGGCCACCGGCAACCTCCTCACCACCATCGGCGCCGACGACGACACCTTCGCCCGGATCTCGCCGTGCCTCGACGCCATGTCGGTGCGGGCGATCCACGCCGGCCCGCTCGGCGCGGGCATGAAGCTCAAGCTGGTCAAGAACGCCCTCAGCTTCATGACCATGTGCGCGGTGCACGAGGCGCTGCTGCTCGGCGAGGAGCTCGGCTTCTCGTCCGAGCTGGTGAAGGAGGTGGCGGCCGACAGCAACCTCGTCGACCACTTCTTCTGGTTCCCGATGGGCCGGCCCAGCGCCCGGCCCTACGGCGACGACATCGACCCCAAGATGCTCGGGGCCAACCGGCACTTCGCCGACCTGGCCCGCAAGGACGTCGCCGCCGCGGCGGCCGCCGCCGACTCGGTGGGCATGGACCACCCGGTGATGGACCTCACCGTGGCCCAGGCCTCGCGCTACTTCCTGCTGCCCGAGGACTGAGCCGGGCCCGGGCGATCAGGCCCGGCGGTCCTGCCAGAGGAACCACTGCCCGGCGAGGGGCAGCCACATGTCGCGCAGCGCGGAGGCCGGGATGGGGCGGTGGGGCAGTTCGGCGAACGACGGCGGGGCCTCATCGCCGAGCATCACGCCGGCCATCCGGGCGCCGAGCCAGGGCATGAGGGCCACGCCGGAGCCGTTGCAGCCCGTGGCGTACCAGGTCGAGCCGACCTGGCCGACGTGGGGCATCCGGTCGAGGGTCATGGCGACCTCGCCACCCCATGCCGCATCGATGGCGGTGTCGGCCAGCTGGGGGTGGATGCCCACCATGGCGTCGTAGAGGAAGTCGGAGGCCTGGGCGACCGTGCTCGGTGCGAGGGAGCGCCGCCCCCCGAAGGCCAGCCGGCCGTCAGGGGTCATCCGCCAGTAGAAGAGCAGGTTCTTGGTGTCGACCATCATGCGGCCGGTCGGGGTGACCGAGCGGGCGAGGTCGGGGTCGAGCACCTCGGTGGCGATGATGAAGCTGCCGACGGGCAGCACCCGCCGCTGGAGCTTCGGCAGCAGGGCGTCGGCGGTGGCGTTGGTGGCCACCAGCAGCTGGCGGGCGCGGATCTGGCCTCGGTCGGTGACGATCGTCGTGGCCGCCCCCTCGTCGTCGATCGAACGGGCCCGGGTGCGCTCGTGGATCTCGGCGCCGGCCGCCACCGCCATGGCCGCGAGGCCGGCGTGGAACCGGGCCGGTTGGAGGCCACCGGTGCGCTCGAAGACCACGCCGCCGTGGAAGGCCGTGGAGCCGACCTCGGCACCGAGGTCCTCGGGCTCGACGAAGCGGACGTCCTCACCGGCGGCAGCGTGCTCGGCGGCCATGTGCCGCAGGCCGTCGACCGAGGCGCGGTTGTGGGCGAGGTAGAGCTGGCCCCAGCGGCGGTAGTCGCAGTCGATGCCGCCCTCGGCGACGAGGGCCTCGACGTGGTCGAACGCCGCGTTGACGTCGACGTAGAGCTGCCGCCCGAGCGGGCCGTACTTCTTCTCCAGTGCGGCGGGCCCGGCCTTGAGCTCGGGGATGACCATGCCGCCGTTGCGGGTGGAGGCCCCGGTGCCGATGGCGTCGGCCTCGAGCACCACCACGTGGCGCCCCGCAGCCGCCAGCTCGCGGGCCGCGGCGACCCCGAGGTAGCCGCCGCCGACCACCACCACGTCGGCCTCGACAGGTAGCGGCCGGGTCTCGATCGAGGGCTCCACGGCGCCTCGGTGCCAGAGCACCTCTTCGGCGAACTCGGGGGATCGGCGGGCGACCATCGGCGGAGCATAGACCGGCCCGGCAGTGGATTCCGTCGTGTGAACGGACCATGACGACCGGATCAGTGGCAGAATCGGGAGATGGCGATCGATTCGTGATCGGTCGACCGCCACGAGCCCGGTCCCCGAGCGCAGGAAATCGATACCCGTGACCACCCACGCCGAGTTGTTGGCCCGTCATCGCGCGGCCCTGCCCGACTGGCTCGCCCTCTTCTACGAGGAGCCCATCTCGCTCGTGTCGGGCGAGGGCCGCCACGTCGTCGACGCCGAGGGGCGCCGCTACCTCGACTTCTTCGGCGGGATCCTCACCACCATGACCGGCTACGCCGTGCCCGAGGTCGTCGAGGCGATCCGCGAGCAGGCGGGGCGCATGATCCACACCTCGACGCTCTACCTCGTCGAGCCGATGATCGAGCTGGCCGAGCAGGTCGGTGCGCTGTCCGGCATCCCCGACGCCAAGGTCTTCTTCACGACGTCCGGCTCGGAGGCCAACGAGGCGGCGCTGTTGCTCGCCTCGACCGTGCGCCGGTCGAACCAGGTGCTCGCCTTCCGCAACAGCTACCACGGCCGCTCCTTCGCCACGATGGGCGTGACCGGCAACCGCGGCTGGTCGGCGTCGAGCCTCTCGCCGTTCGCGGTGTCGTACGTGCACAACGGCGACACCTACCGGTCGCCGTTCCGCCACCTCGAGGGCCAGGCGTTCGTCGATGCCATCGTCGAGGACCTCCAGCACGTGCTCGCCACCACGACGGCGGGCGACGTCGCCTGCATGATCGCCGAGCCCATCCAGGGCGTCGGCGGGTTCACCGTGCCGCCCGACGGCCTGCTCGGCGCACTCCAGGAGGTGTGCCGCGAGCACGGCATCCTCTGGATCACCGACGAGGTGCAGACCGGCTGGGGTCGCACCGGCGAGAACTTCTGGGGCTACCAGGCCCACGGGGTCGAGCCCGACATGCTCACCTTCGCCAAGGGCCTGGGCAACGGCCTCTCGATGGCCGGTGTGGTGGCGTCCGCGTCGCTGATGGACTCGATCCAGGCCAGCTCCATCTCCACCTTCGGCGGCAACCCGCTGGTGTGCGCCGGCTCGCTCGCCAACCTCCGCTACCTGCTCGACCACGACCTGCAGGCCAACTCACTGCGCCAGGGCGAGACGATCCTCACCACCCTGCGGCCGCTGGTCGACGCCGCCGGCCCGGTCGGCGACGTGCGGGGCAAGGGCCTCATGGTCGGTGTCGAGCTGGTCGGCCCCGACGGCCGCACCCCCGACCCCGCCGCCGCCAACGCCGTGCTCGAGGCCTGCAAGGCCGAGGGCCTGCTGATCGGCAAGGGCGGCCTCTACGGCAACTGCCTGCGCGTCGCCCCGCCCATGAGCCTCACCGACGACGAGTGTGCCGAGGGCACGGCCATCCTCGTCGACGCCCTGCGGTCCCTCGCCGCCCGCCCAGCCGACACCGGAGCCTGAGATGTCCGACACCACCGCCGCCACCCCCGACCTTCCCGGGGTCACCACCGGCACCATCGAGCACTGGGTCGACGGCCGCAGCTGGGCCGGCACCTCGACCCGCACCGCCCCCGTCTTCGACCCCGCCACAGGAGCCGTCGCCGCCGAGGTGCGCCTGGCGTCGGCCGCCGACGTCGACCATGTGGCCGCGTCGTCGCAAGAGGCGTTCCGGCAGTGGCGGCGCTCGTCGCTCGCCACCCGCACCCGCGTGCTCTTCGCCTACCGGGAGATCGTCAGCACCCGGCGCGAGGAGCTCGCCGCGGTCATCACCGCCCAGCACGGCAAGGTGCTCGGCGACGCCCTCGGCGAGGTCGGGCGGGGCCTCGAGGTGATCGAGTTCGCGTGCGGCGTGGGCGAGATGCTCAAGGGCTCGCACAGCGAGCAGGTCTCGACGGACGTCGACGTGTGGACCGTGCTCCAGCCCGTCGGCCCTGCGGTCGGGATCACGCCCTTCAACTTCCCGGCCATGGTGCCGCTGTGGATGCTGCCGGTGGCCATCGCCTGCGGGAACAGCTTCGTGCTGAAGCCGAGCGAGCGCGATCCCGGCGCCGCGGTGCTGCTCGCCCGGTGGTTCACCGAGGCCGGCCTCCCCGACGGCGTGCTCAACGTGCTCCAGGGCGACGCCGAGGCGGTCAACGGCCTCATCGGCCATCCCGTCACCCAGGCCGTCAGCTTCGTGGGCTCGACCCCGATCGCCCGCCACGTGGCCACGACGGCCACCGCCGCCGGCACGCGCGTCCAGGCCCTCGGCGGGGCCAAGAACCACATGATCGTGCTGCCCGACGCCGACCTCGAGGCCGCGGCCGACGGCGCCGTCAGCGCCGGGTTCGGCTCGGCGGGGGAGCGGTGCATGGCCATCTCCGTGGTGGTCGCCGTCGACCCCGTCGGTGACGACCTCGTCGCCGCCATCGCCGAGCGGGCCGAGGGCCTGCTCATCGCCGACGGCCGCACGCCCGGCGCCGACATGGGCCCGCTCGTCACCGCCGCCCACCGCGACCGCGTCCGCTCCTACGTCGACCTCGGCGTCGAGGAGGGCGCCCAGCTCGTCGTCGACGGCCGTGGCCTCGTCGTCGACGGTGCCCCCGACGGGTTCTGGCTCGGGCCCTGCCTGTTCGACCACGTCACCGCCGACATGCGGATCTGGTCCGAGGAGATCTTCGGGCCCGTGCTCTGCGTCGTGCGGGTGCCGAGCTACGAGGACGCGGTGGCCCTCGTCGACCGCTCCGACTTCGGCAACGGCGTCGCCCTCTTCACCCGAGACGGTGGTGCGGCGCGTCGGTTCCAGCAGGAGGTCGAGGCGGGGATGGTCGGCATCAACGTGCCCATCCCCGTGCCCGTCGCCTACCACTCCTTCGGCGGGTGGGGCGGTTCGCTGTTCGGCGACACCAAGGCCCACGGCACCGAGGGCGTGCACTTCTACACCCGTGCGAAGACGGTCACCGCCCGCTGGGCCGACCCCTCGACCCGGGGCCCGGACCTCGGCTTCCCGCGCAACGACTGACCCGGCGAGCCCGGCTGTGCCCGGCGGGCGCGGTCCGGGGAAGGTGGAACCCATGAACGACCAGCCCCTGAACGACGTGATGCCCTCGAGCGACGTGACCCCGATGCGCATCGGCGCCGACCTCGTCACCACCGACGAGGTCGCCGTCGTGCGGTCGCCCTACGACGGCCACGAGGTCGGGCGGGTGCCGGTGGGCACCGAGGCCCACATCGACGCCGCCGTGGTGGCCGCGGTCGCCCGCCGCGACGGTGAGCCGCTCTCCGCCGCCGTGCGGGCCGCCGTGCTCGACCGGGCCGCGGTTGCGCCTCGCCGAACGCCGCGAGGAGTTCGCCCGGGTGGTCGCCGGCGAGGCGGCCAAGCCGATCAAGGCGGCGCGGGTCGAGGTCGACCGGGCCTGCGACACGTTCCGCTTCAGCGCCGCGGTCGCCCGCACCCTCACCGGCGAGACCATCCCCATGGACGCCTCCACCGCCGGCGCCCACAAGCTCGGCTTCGTGATGCGGGTGCCGATCGGCGTGGTCGGCGCCATCTCGCCGTTCAACTTCCCGGTCAACCTGGTGGTGCACAAGATCGGCCCGGCCATCGCCGCCGGGTGCCCGGTCGTGCTGAAGCCGGCGTCGGCCACCCCGCTCTCGGCCCTGCTGCTCGCCCAGATGCTCGTCGAGGAGTGCGGCCTCCCCGACGGCTGGCTCAACGTGGTCACCTGCAAGGGCTCGGTCGCCAACCACCTCGTGGTGCACCCCGAGGTCGCCATGGTCACCTTCACCGGCTCGCCGCCGGTCGGCTGGGGCATCCGCGAGCGGGTGCCGCACAAGCGGGTGGGCCTCGAGCTCGGCAACAACGCGCCGGTGATCGTCGAGCCCTCCGCCGACTGGGAGGCCGCCGCCGACAAGATCGCCGTCGCCGGCACCGCGTTCGCCGGCCAGTCGTGCATCTCGGTGCAGCGGGTCTACGTCCACCGCTCGATCGCCGAGGGCTTCGTCGCCCGGCTGGAGCAGGCCTTCGGGAAGCTCGTCGTCGGCGACCCCTTCGACGACGCCACCGACGTGAGCGCGCTGATCGACCCGGGTGAGACCGAGCGGGTCAAGAGCTGGATCGACGAGGCCGTCGAGGCCGGCGCCCGGGTCGTGGCGGGAGGTGCGATCGACACCGACGGCGTGCTGGCCCCGACCGTGCTCGCCGACGTCACCCCCGACATGGAGGTGTGCCGCACCGAGGTGTTCGGCCCGCTCGTGGGCGTGCAGGTCTACGACGACGTGCGCGAGGCGCTGCGGCTCGCCAACGACAGCCGCTACGGGCTCCAGGCCGGCATCTTCACCGCCGACCTCGACACGGCCATGCTCGCCGCCCGCACCCTCGACTTCGGTGGGGTCACGGTCAACGAGGTCCCGACCTGGCGGGCCGACCAGATGCCCTACGGCGGTGTGCGCGACTCCGGCAACACCCGGGAGGGCCCCGCCTACGCGGCCCACCACATGACCGAGGAGCGCCTCGTCATCATCCACTCCCCGTCCCTCCCCTAGACCCCGTGGCTCGTTCGGCGGGGTTCTGGCCCCGCCAGACGAGCCACCGGACACCTGCCTTTGATCCTGTGGCTCGTTTCACGGGGTCGGAGCCCCGTGAAACGAGCCACGGGGTGACGGAGGACCCGGGCGGTGGTGTCGGGACCGGCCCTAGCCTGAGCAGATGTCCACGAACGTGTTCGTCCACGACGACGTGGTCGACATCGACTTCACCGGCTGGAGCCGGATCTGGGCGCTGTCGTCGCACGTCGAGCTGAAGATGGCCGACATCGTCGATGCCCGGGTCGCGCCCCGCGCCGAGCTGCTCGACAGCATCGCTTGGCGCGTGGGCGGCACCTACTTCCCCGGCAAGGTCGCGGCCGGGCGCTACACGACGAAGGGCCGCAAGGGTGTCCGCCAGCTCTGGGACGTCTACACCGACACCGAGCTGCTCGTCATCGAGACCCGCCTCGACTCGCCGTGGCGGATCGTGCTCCAGCACCCCGACCGCGACTTCCTCGCCTGGATCATCTCCGAGCGCATCCACCACTGACCTCTGCGCCGGAATCCCCGGACGACAGGGAGGGTTGGCCCCACCATGGACTGGATCGTGCTCGGTTGGTCGGCGCTCGCCATCGCACTCGTGATGCTCACGACGTGGTTGGTGAGCCTGCCGTTGCGGAACGCCTCGATCATCGACCCGGTCTGGCCGCTCGGCTTCGTCGTCGTGGGCTGGGTGGCCGGCCTCACCGGGCTGGCGGGCGGGGGCGACGGCCTGCGCATCGCAGTGCTCATCGCCTTCGTCACCGTCTGGGGCCTGCGCCTGTCGTTCCACCTCTTCCGGCGCAACATCGGTCACGGTGAGGACTTCCGCTACGTGGCCATGCGCGAGAAGCACGGCCAGCGCTTCTGGATCATCAGCCTCTTCACCGTGTTCGCCACCCAGGGCGTGCTGATGTTCGTGGTCTCGCTGCCCCTCCAGTTCGGCTCGGCGATCGAGGGCCGGGCCACCGGGTGGGCCGTGCTGCTGGTGGTGGGCGCCGCAGTGTGGCTGCTCGGCTTCGTGTTCGAGTCGGTGGGCGACGCCCAGCTCACCGCGTTCAAGGCCGACCCCGCCTCCAAGGGCCAGGTCATGGACAAGGGCCTGTGGCGCTACACCCGTCATCCCAACTACTTCGGCGACGCCTGCGTGTGGTGGGGGATCTTCCTCGTGGCCGCCGGCGCCGGCGGGTGGGCGTGGATCTCGGTGATCGGGCCGGTCGTCATGACCACCCTCCTGCGCCGGGTCTCGGGGGTGACGCTGCTCGAGAAGTCGATGGCGACGCGCCGTCCGGGCTACGAGGACTACGTGCGTCGCACGAGCCCCTTCATCCCCCGTCCTCCCCGGGCGGTGGACCCCTCGTCCTCCCACTAGCCTGCCCCGGGTCCGGCGACCCCAGGGAGGAGCGAGGTGAGCGAGGTCCGACGATTCGTCGTGACGGCCACTGGCGACCCCGCGGCCCTCCTGACCGACCTGGCCGAGCACGCGGGCCTCCGGGCCACCAGCTCCGTCGTGGTCGAGCGCACCTTCCTCGACACCGCCGACGGCCGTCTGGCCGGCGCCGACATCGTGCTCGAGCTGCGTCGCCCCGCCGATGGTGGGGGCGCCCCGTCGCTGGTCTGGGTCGAGGACGGCCGCACAATCGCCACCGCCGACCTGCCCCACGCCGACCCGCCCCGCTTCGCCGGCGACCTGCCCCGCTGGCCCACCGTCGACCACCTGGCCGCGGTCATGGAGATGCGGGCGCTGGTCCCCGGCCCCACGATCATCAGCCGGCTCACGACGCTGGCGGCGCTCGATCGCGAAGAGAAGACCACCGCCCGCGTGGTCGTCGACGCCTCGACCCTGCACGGTGGGGCCGAGCTGCCGGTGCGCCTCGAGCTGCACGAGCTCCGGGGCTACGCCCGCGAGGCCGACCGGCTGCTCAAGCGACTCACCGACCGCCACGTGCTCGCCCCCGGCGACGCCACGGCCGCAGCCGAGGCCCGTCGCCTGTCGGGCGCGCCGCCGTTCCTGCGCTCGAAGCTGCGGCTCTCGCTCGACCCCACCGGCTCGGCCGCCCAGGCCTGGCGCACGGTGCTCCAGGAGCTCACGTTCACCATGACGGCGAACTTCTCCGGCACCATCGCCGACACCGACTCGGAGTTCCTCCACGACTTCCGCGTCGCCGTGCGCCGCACCCGCTCGGTGCTCCAGGAGGGCCGCAAGGTCCTGCCGCCCGACTCGCGCCAGCAGTTCCGCGAGGGCTTCAAGTGGCTGGGCGACATCACCACGCCCCAGCGCGACGCCGACGTGCACCTGCTCGACTTCCCCGGCCTGGTGGCCACCCTGCCCACCGACCGGGCGGAGGCGCTCGAGCCGCTGCGGGATCTGCTGGTCGAGCACCAGGCGGCCTGCCACGAGCAGCTCGTCACCGACCTGCGCTCGCTGCGTCGGGCCCAGCTCGGCCGCGACTGGGCGGAGTTCATCACCGGCACCGAGGCGTGGCCCGCCGACGACGGTGGCGAGCCCGGTTCCGACGCCCCTGACGCGCTGCGCCCGGCGATCGTCGTGGCCGCGACCCGCATCCACAAGGCCCACCAGCGCCTCGTGAGCGACGGCCGCACCATCGACGACAGCTCCCCGGCGGTCGCCCTGCACGACCTGCGCAAGGACGCCAAGCGACTGCGCTACCTGCTCGAGTGCTTCGGTTCGCTGTTCCCGGCGGCCGACATCGCCACCGCGGTGAAGCCCCTCAAGGCGCTGCAGGACACCCTCGGCACGTTCCAGGACACCGAGGTCCAGGCCCATGCGCTCGAGGCCATGGCCGAGCAGCTGGTCGACCGCGGTGCGCCGGCGGCCACCCTCCTCGCCATGGGCGCGGTGATCGAGAACGTGAACGCCCGCGGCGTCGCCGCCCGCCACGAGTTCGCCGCCCGCTTCGGCGCCTTCGACAGCGGCCCGGTGAACGGTGCCTACGAACGGCTCTCGGAGGACGCGGAGGCCGTGACGTGAAAGAGGCTTCGTGGGTCCTGGCCACCTACAACATCAAGGGCGGCGTCGGGAAGACCGCCACCGCGGTGAACCTCGCCTACGAGGCGGCGTCCCGCGGCAACCGAGTGCTGGTGTGGGACATCGACCCGCAGGGCGCAGCCACCTTCTACTTCCGCATCCGGCCCAAGGTGAAGGGCGGCGGCAAGGCGCTGGTCTCGGGTCGCCGCGACCTCGACGAGGTCATCAAGGCCAGCGACTACGACAACCTCGACGTGGTGCCCGCCGACTTCTCGATGCGCAACCTCGACCTCCTGCTCGAGGGCTCGAAGAAGCCCCTGGCCACGCTCCGTCGCGTGCTGCGCAGCGTGAAGGACGACTACGACCTCGTCTTCCTCGACTGCCCGCCGAGCATCTCGCTGGCGTCGGAGAGCGTGTTCCGGGCCGCCGACGCCCTGCTCGTGCCGGTGATCCCCACCACCCTCTCGATCCGCACGTTCGAGCAGCTCGACCGCTTCGTCGAGGAGAACCCCGAGGTCGTGAAGGACCTCGACGTCATCGGATTCTTCTCGATGGTCGACAGGCGCAAGCGGCTGCACCGGGAGCTGCTGGTCGAGCTGCGGGAGGCCCGCCCCGATCTGCTCGACGAGATCATCCCCGCTGTCACCGACATCGAGCGCATGGGCGTGCACCGCCAGCCGGTCGCCGCCTTCTCGCCGGGCAGCCGGGCGGCCCGTTCCTACGCCGCCCTCTGGGACGAGATCAGCGCCCGGCTCCAGACGGCCTGACCCTCCGGTCCCCGGTCCCGGTCCTCATCCCGTGCCCGACGGCCGCTTCGCCCCCAGCCCGACCGGGCCGCTGCACCTCGGCAACCTCCGCACCGCGCTGCTGGCCTGGCTCTTCGCCCGGTCCGACGGCAGCCGCTTCCTCGTGCGCATCGAGGACCTCGACGCCGTGGGGTCGCGGGCCGAGCACGAGGTGTCCGCTCTCGCCGCCCTGGCCGCGCTGGGGCTCGACCACGACGGGCCGGTGCTGCGGCAAGCGACGCGGCGAGCGGCCCACGACGCCGTCGTCGACCGCCTGGTGGCCGAAGGCCTGACCTACTCCTGCTACTGCACGAGGCGGGAGATCCTCGCCGAGGTGGAGTCGTCGGTGACGGCACCGCACGGCCCGCTGCCGACCGGGGCCTATCCCGGCACGTGCCGCGACCTGACGGCGGGGGAGCGGGCGGCACTCGAGGCGGAGGGCCGGCGGCCGTCGTTGCGGCTCCGGGCGTCGGGTGCGGTCGTGTCGTTCGTCGACCGGGTGGTGGGGCCGGTCACGGGAGCGGTCGACGACTTCGTGATCCGCCGGGCCGACGCCGCGCCCGCCTACAACCTGGTGGTGGTGGTCGACGATCACGACGACGGCGTCGGCGAGGTCGTGCGAGGCGACGACCTGCTCGACACCACGCCTCGCCAGATCCTCGTCGCCGACCTGCTCGGGCTGCCGGCCCCCACCCACGCCCACGTGCCTCTGGTGCTCGGTCCCGACGGCCGGCGGTTGGCCAAGCGCCACGGCTCGGTGACCCTCCCCGACCAGGTGGCGCTGGGGCGCTCGCCGGCCGAGGTGCTGTCGTGGTTCGGGGCGTCGCTCGACCTCTGCGAGGTGGGCGAACCGGTCACGCCGGCCGTGCTGCTCACCCGCTTCGACCCGTCGTCGCTCTCCCGCGAGCCGTGGACCCTCCCACCGGAGCTGCTCGCCCCCGCCGCGCCCTGAGCGTCTCCGGAGGCAGATGTGCACGGTTCTCGTGGAGATCTGCCTCAGGAGGCGGGGGAGGGATGGACCTCTGCGTCGGCGGGCGCGTTGCGGTGGCGGTGCCAGAGGCCTTCGACGAGCGTGTAGCCGAGCAGGATCAGCACGACGTCGGCCACCGGGCTGAGCGAGAGCCAGGCGAAGTCGCGGCCGGCAGCGTCGAGCACCCGGCTGAAGCCGTCGAGGGCGAGGCCGATGAGGCCCCGCACCACGAGCAGCAGCCCGACGCAGGTCGCCACCATGTCGAGGGTGGACGACCCGTCGACCGGGGGGCGGGACGCACCGGCCGGCCGGGGATCCTCGGCCCGACCGAACGTGGCCACCAGCAGCGCCAGCACGGCTCCGGCCGTGGCGATCCACAGCGGCTTCGACAACCACCACCACCCGGTCGCTGCGGCGGGGGTCGGGAGGCCGAACGCCATCACCAGCACCACCGCCGCGACGACCAGTGCGGTGAGGTGCCAGAGGAACAGCGTCATGATCCGGGCGTTCACCGCCACGGTGAGGCTCCACGGCCGTCGGCCGGCCAGCCACCGGTTCACCGCCGGGCGGGCGGCCATCACCAGGCCGACCTCGGCGAGGGTGAGCACGACGATGCAGAGCGTCGGCGGGCTCATGTTCGAGACCGCCTCGTCCGGCACGCCGACCATGCTCACCGGATAGGGCCCGAACGTCGTCAGCAGCCACAGGCCGACGAGCGCACCGCCGGCCACCGCCAGCAGGGCCCGTGGCGACACGCGGGTGAGGCGTCCGTCGCCGTAGAAGAACCCGACCTGCTGGGCGAAGAGGAAGACCAGCACGTAGTTGGCCATCGCCGGCCCCTCGTGCCCGGCCCCGAAGCGCACCACGTCGAGCACCACGACCGCAGCCGTGAGCCCGACCAGGGCGACCGCCGGGCGGCGGCGGTGGAGGGCGGCCATCGGCGGGGCCAGCGCCACCACCATCAGGTAGACGGCGAGGAACCACAGGGGCTGGGCGGCGAGCGACCCGGCGAGGCGCACGAGATCGGGATCGAGGGACGTGGCGTCGAGCACCGCCACGACCACGAGCCACACACCGACGAACACCAGCGTCGGGCGCATCAGCCGGGCGAGCCGACGGCGGAGGTACGCCGGATAGCCCCCACCGAGCGCGTGCTCGTGCTCGATGGCCCGCAGGTTGGAGAAGCCGCCGACGAAGAAGAACAGCGGCATCACCTGCAGCAGCCACGTGCCCCACTGCAGCCAGCGGGCCGAGCCCAGCACGTTGGTGGCGGTGACCGTGTCGCCCTCGCGGATCACCACCGCCACGGTCCAGTGACCGAGCATCACCACCACGAGGCTGGCGGCCCGCACGAAGTCGACGAACCGGTCCCGGTCGGCGGGGGTGGCCTCGACGAGGCGCGCCACCCGCGACCGCTCGTCGTGTGCAGGGTTGGCCACGCCTCCATCGTGAGCGGCCACCGCTCCCTCCGACAGGGGCGTTCGCCCCACGCCGGTCAGCGGCCGAAGGTGGGCACCCGCTCGTGGAAGGGCGGAAAGGCGTAGTCGAGCTCGATGGTGGTGGCCGAGGTGAGCGCCCCGAACAGCGAGGTCCGCACGAAGACCTGCACGATGTGGTCGCCGAAGGCGGGTCGGTCGTCGTCGGCGAACACCGGCGAGGCGGCCATGCGGGCGTCGGTGGCGGGGTCGAGGCCGGGTCTGGCCCGGAACCGGGTCACCATGACCTTCCCGTCGAGCGGCCCGCCCGCCGCGGCGTGCCCCTCGACGGCGAGCACCGCGGCCTCGAGGTCGTCGAGCGACTCGTACTTCAGCCCGACGTGGGGCGCCGACTCCGGCCATTCGGCCATCCGGGCGTGGAAGTCGGCGCCCGCCGGGCCGGCCAGCATCTCGGCGACCTGCTGCTCGAGCTCCCACTGGGCCTCGCCCATCCGGGCCAGGTACACGACGTTGTCGTGGTGGTTGGCGGTGGCCTCGTCGACCAGCGCGCTGGCGAAGCCGTCCTCACCCGGCCGCGGCCCGTTGTCGACGAGCTCGCAGCCGAGGTCGATCAGCAGCGTGCGGGCGGCGGCCTCCTCGCCCGGTCGGTAGTAGAGCGCCAGATGCCCGAGCACCCGCGCCCCTCGCCGGTTCGACGGCGTGTCGGTCGTTCCCGTCATGGGTCCCCCTCCTCGCCCCATCTTCCACCCGACGGCGTCAGCGGGCGAGGCGGCGGAGCTGGGCGGTGACGTAGGGCCGGGCCCGGCGCTGGCCGCCGCGCTCGGCGATGGCGGCCTCGAGCGAGTGCAGGGCCCGCACCACCGTGTCGACGTCGGGCTCCCACCCGCGGCCGCGGCACTCGTCGATCCACTCCGCCGGGGTGCGGTGGCCGCGCGCACGGTTGCAGCGGGCGCACGCCGCCACCTCGTTCTCGATCCACGACGGCCCGCCCTTGATTCGGGGGACGACGTGCTCGGTGGTGGCCCGCACCAGGTCGGTGTCGATCGGACGCCGGCACCACACGCAGGCGGCGCCGTCACGCTCGAGCACGAGCCGGAGCCGCTCGCGCCGGGCGAGGTTCGCCGGAGGCCCCGGTGCGGGCCGCGTGCCGTCGCCGACGAGGTCCATGCCCGGCCGAGGGTAGGGCGGGGCCGGCCGGTAGCGTCGGGTCATGGCCGTGCTCGTCGACCAGGCGATCTGGAACTGGAGGGGTCGCCGCTGGGCCCACATGGTCAGCGACGTCAGCTACGAGGAGCTCCATGCCTTCGCCGAACTGCTCGAGATCCCCCGGCGGGCGTTCCAGGGTGACCACTACGACGTCCCGGAGGACTACCGCGCCGAGGCGATCCGACTCGGCGCCGAGCAGGTCGACGCCCGCGTGCTGGTGCGTCGGCTCCGGGCCGCGGGCCTGCGGCGGCCTCGTTCGGGGGCGGCGACGCCGGCCTGGTCGCCTGCCTAGCATCGGGGCATGGCCGACCTCACCCTCTTCCACAACCCCAAGTGCTCCAACTCGCGCCGTGCGCTCGAGGCGCTCGAGGCGGCGGGGGCCGAGTTCGACACGGTGCTCTACCTGAAGACGCCGCCCTCGCGCTCCGACCTGGAGCGCCTCGTCGGCCATCTCGACGGTCCGGTCGCCGACCTGGTCCGCCACGACAACCGGTTCAAGGAGCTCGGCCTCGACGCCGAGGCCTATGACCAGCCCGCCGCGGTCGTCGGGCTGCTCGTCGAGCACCCGGAGCTCATGCAGCGACCCGTGATCGAGAGCGCCGAACGGGCCGCGGTGGCCCGTCCGCCGGAGGACGTCGTCGCCACGTTCATGTGACGCTCGGTCTCGGTGCGGGCTGTTGCGCCGCAAAGCGTTCGACCGGCTACTGTGAGTGAGGTGCGGCAGGCGATGGATGTGAAGGCGGTCGACGGATGAACGAGATGGCGACGGGCTCGGACAAGGACGTCATCCTGAGCCTGATGGCGTGCACGGTGTCGCTGCTCGACGCCGACGGCAACATCATCATGGAGGCGCCGGACACGGTGCCGACGCTGGGCTACGAGACCCTCGTCTCGCTCAACGCCCGCCAGCTGATCCACCCCGAGGACCTCTCGATCTACGAGGTCATGGAGCAGACCGTGCTCGCCGCCCCGGGCGCCGAGTTCGACTGCCAGCTCCGGATGCTCCACTCCGAGGGGCACTACGAGGTCATCGAGTGCTCGGCCCGCAACCTGCTCGACGACCCCCGGGTCGGGGCCATCCTCGTCACCACCCGGAACGTCTCGCGCCGCCACGCCCACGACCGTCTCCTCGCTGACGCCAACGCCGCGCTCGAGGCCATCGCCGCCGGCAAGCCGCTCTACGAGGTCGCCGGCCTCGTGCGCTCGCTGCTCGTGCACCAGGACTCCGACAACGAGGGCCTGCCCGACGACGCCGAGGACCTGTTCGCCGCGCTCGAGGGCGACGAGACGCCCGGTGGTGCCCAGGCCCGGTGGATCCTCACCCTCGCCATGTCGAGCCACCGCGTCACTGCGGAGCTGCGCGAGCGCGCCACGGTCGACGCCCTCACCGGCCTCGTCAACCGGGTCGGCTTCACCGAGGCCATCCGCGACCACCTCGCCAACGCCGAGGGCCCCGCCGCCGTGCTGCTGTTCGACCTCGACCGCTTCAAGCAGGTCAACGACGCCTACGGCCACTCGATCGGCGACGCCGTGCTCGTCTCGGTGGCCGACGCCCTCCGTCGCACCGTGCGCGCCGGCGACGTCGCCGCCCGGTTCGGCGGCGACGAGTTCGCCGTGCTGTGCCGTGAGCTCGAGGGCGAGGACGCCGAGGTGGCCGCCCGCCGGGTCGGTCAGCGCCTCGCGGTGGCCCTCGCCTCGACCCCCGGGCCGGTGGGCACCGGCCTGCGGGCCGTCGCCTCCATCGGTGTGTCGGTCGACAGGGCCAACGGCCTCACCTGGGCCGACCCCGACTCGTGGATCGCCGATGCCGATCAGGCCATGTACGAGGCCAAGCGCCTCGGCCGTGGCCGGGTGATCGTCGCCGACCACGAGACCCGTCGCCGGGCCGGGCACCGCAGTCGGGT
The DNA here is from genome assembly GCA_963702555.1 of uncultured Actinomycetes bacterium. Lineage (GTDB taxonomy): Bacteria > Actinomycetota > Acidimicrobiia > Acidimicrobiales > Acidimicrobilacustridaceae > CAMFLJ01. Next base: position 303,875 of record CAVPCW010000013.1, on the reverse strand, counting down.
CGAGACCGGCCTCCGCGACGCCCTCGACACCGGCGGCCTCGAGGTCTGGTTCCAGCCGATCGTCGAGCTCCCGTCGCGCGACGTCGTCGGCCACGAGGCGCTGCTGCGCTGGCGCAGCCCCGACGGCGAGGTCCACACGCCGGGTGAGTTCCTCCAGATCGCCGAGGACTCTGGGCTCATGGCCGCCATCTCCCTGCGCACCCTCGGCGTGTCGTTCGAGGAGGCCGCCCGCTGGGCGCCCCTCGCCGACGGTTCGCTGCCGTCGGTGTCGGTCAACCTCTCGGTCACCCAGCTCCTCGCCGACGACCTGCTGGAGATCGTCGCGAGCGACCTCGAGCGCAGCGGGCTCGACCCCTCCCGGGTCACCGTCGAGCTCACCGAGCACGTGCTCGGCGCCGACGAGCACCTCGTCTCCCGCCGCCTGAGCGATCTGCGCCGCCTCGGCATCAGCCTCGCCCTCGACGACTTCGGCACGGGTTGGTCGTCGCTGCGCCTCGTGCGCACGATGCCGTTCGACCTCATCAAGATCGACCGCACCTTCACCGCCGACGTCGACCAGAGCCCCGAGGGCGCCGAGTTCGCCGGCCGCATCGTGGCCCTCGCCCGCTCCATGGGCCGCAAGGTCGTGGCCGAGGGCATCGAGCGCGAGGCCCAGCTCGAGGTCATGAGCGCCATGGGCTGCCACTTCGGCCAGGGCTGGCTGTTCGGCGCGCCGGTCCCGCCCGAGCGCTTCGCCTGGCCCCGTCCGGGCCTCGGCCTCGAAGCCTGAGACCCTGAGACCCGCCGACCGTTCCCGGTCGGCTCAGTCGCGGTCGCCTGCCATGGCCTGAGCGGTGGCGAGCGCCTCGGCCGGCGCGACCCCGGCCCGGCCGACCAGGTAGCAGGTGAGCGGCGCCGCCAGGCGCTCCGACGCGTGGGCGGCCACACCGGCCAGGTCGAGGAGGGCCTCGACGTCGGCCTCGCTCAGCGGCTCGACGCCGAGCTGCTCGGCGAAGGCGCGGATCCACTCGTTCCCGGTCATCGAAGTCCCCCCTGGTGCTGGGCCCGCCCGGCGTGGTGCGCCGACCCGGGTGTCGTCCGGTCGGCAGCGTAGGGGGTGGGGGACCGTAGGCTCGACGGCGTGGCGGCCGACGGCGACATACCCCCAGCCGGCCCTGGCGACGACGCGCTGCGGGTGACCTCGTCCGTCGTGATCCCGGCCCACGAGCTGAGCTGGAGCTTCGGGCCGTCCGGCGGCCCCGGTGGGCAGCACGCCAACCGGGCCCACACCCGGGCCGAGGTGCGCTTCGACGTGCGCACGTCGTCTGCGTTGACCGACACCCAGCGGACGCGGCTGCGGTCGCGCCTGGGCGACGTCGTGACAGTGAGCGCCGACGACGAGCGCTCCCAGCTGCGCAACCGCCGCCTCGCCCTCGACCGGTTGCGGCGGCGCCTGGCCGAGGGCCTGCGGGTCGACCCTCCGCGCCGGCCGACCCGCCCCACGAAGGGTGCGGTGGAGCGCCGCCTCGAGGCCAAGCGCCACCAGGCCGCCCGCAAGCGCGACCGCCGCCGCCCCCACGACGACTGACGACGGCGGGGGCGGGGGCGGGGGCGCTGCGTCCTCGTTAGCCTCGGCCCGTGCGCTTCGCCTTCAAGACCTCACCCCAACACACGACCTGGTCGGCGATGCTCGACGTGTGGCGGGCGGCCGACGACATCGAGCTCTACGAGTCGGGGTGGAACTTCGACCACTTCTACCCGATCTTCTCGGACGACTCCCACGGCCCCTGCCTCGAGGGATGGACCACGCTGACGGCCCTGGCCCAGGCCACCCACCGCATCCGGGTCGGCGTGCTCGTCACCGGCACCCCGTACCGACACCCGGCCGTGCTGGCCAACATGGCGGCCACCGTCGACATCATCTCCGGCGGACGGCTCGAGCTCGGGCTCGGCGCCGGGTGGAACGACGAGGAGGCCGACGCCTACGGCCTCGACCTCGGCGCCAACCTCACCGAGCGCTTCGACCGCTTCGAGGAGTACGTCGAGGTCGTGCAGTCGTTGCTCACCAACGCCACCACCGACTTCCAGGGCCGCCACTTCCAGCTCACCGACGCCTGGTGCGAGCCCAAGCCGGTGCAACGGCCCCACCCGCCGATCGTGATCGGTGGCGCGGGGAAGCGGCGCACCCTTCCGATCGCGGCCCGCTTCGCCCAGCACTGGAACCACCCGGGCGGCACGGTCGAGATGTGGACCGAGGCGCGCGACGTGCTCTGGGAAGCCTGCGCCGCCATCGGCCGCGACCCGTCCGAGATCACCACCTCGATCCACCTGCTGGCCGACCCCGACAACCCGGGCAAGGCGGCCGAGCAGGCCGCCGCCTTCGCCGAGGCCGGCATCGACCTCGGCATCGTGTACCTGCCGCCGCCCCACGGTCCGGCCACCCTCGAGGCCCACGCCGTGGCCCTCGCCCCGCTCGCCGACTGATCGCAAGGAGCCACCCATGGACATCGGGATCTTCCACCAGCCCCAGACCGTCGACGAGGCCGTGACCCTCGCCCACCAGGTCGCCGACGGCGGCTTCAGCACGTTCTGCATGCCGCAGATCTTCGGCATCGACGCCCTCACCACCCTCGCGGTCGTCGCTCGGGAGGTCCCCGGGATCGGGCTGGCCACCGGCGTCGTGCCCACCTACCCCCGCCACCCGATGATGCTCGCCGCCCAGGCCCTCACCGTGCAGCAGGTCTCGGGCGGTCGGCTCACCCTCGGGATCGGCCTCTCGCACCAGATCGTGATCGAGAGCATGCTCGGCATCTCCTTCGAGAAGCCGGTGCGCCACCTGCGCGAGTACCTCTCGATCCTGATGCCGCTCGTGCACGGCGAGGCGGTCGACTCCGAGGGGGAGACCCTCACCGGCAAGCTCGCCCTCGACGTCCCCGACGCGCCCCCCGTGCCCGTGCTGGTCGCCGCCCTCGGCTCCCAGATGCTCGGGGTCGCCGGCCGCATGGCCGACGGCACCGTGACCTGGATGACCGGGCCCGTCACCATCGGCTCGCACATCGCGCCCACGTTGGCCAAGGCCGCGTCCGACGCAGGGCGCCCGGCGCCGCGGGTCGTCTGCGCGCTGCCGGTGTGCGTCACCGACGACGAGGCCGAGGCCCGTGCAGCTGCCGGCGAACGCTTCGCCGGCTATGGGTTCCTTCCTTCCTACCGGGCGATGCTCGACCGCGAAGGCGTGGCCGGTCCGGCCGACGTGGCCATCGTCGGCGACGCCGCCACGGTGCGGGCGGGAGTGGAGCGGGTGTTCGAGCAGGGCGCCACCCAGTTCGTGGCCGTGCCCTACAAGAACAGCCAGGCCACGCTCGAGGTGCTCGCCGGCCTGCTCTGACCGTCAGGCGTCGGTGGTCGGGGGCACGTCACCTACGGGAGGCTCAACGGTTCGTGGATCACCCGATTGGGGTAACCGCCGCCGGGTGTCGCACCATGCGGGGCCCGGGCACCACCGGGTGGGGCGAAACGGGAACCGCGGCGCTCAGACGGGGGCTTCGGTGCGACGGAGGCTCGTCGGCTCGACGCTGTGGTCGAGGAGGTCGGCGACGAGGTCGTCGCGGATCGAGCGGCGCTCGGGGTCGTCCCAGAGGTTCACCCGCTGGAGGGGGTCGAGCTCCAGGTCGTAGAGCTCGCCCTCGGTGCCGTCGTGCACCGTGCCGGGGCGGTAGGTGGTGCACACCCATCCGTCGCGGGTGATGGTGCGCAGGTGCATCTCGGTGCCGTCGGGCTGGCGGCTGTCCCACTCGGTGAGGACCCGCTCGAAGCCGCGGGTGGCGGCGTCGGTGTCGTCGGTGGGGAGGGGCGAGCCATCCATCCACCCGGGCACGTCGACGCCGGCGATGCGGCAGAAGGTGGGGGCCAGGTCGACGAGGCCGACCGGGCGCGACACCCGACCCGCCTCCGCGGCGGCCGACGGCGCCGGGCGCCAGATCAGCGGCAGCCGCATCAGCGAGTCGACGTGGTACGGGCCCTTGAAGAGCAGGCCGTAGTCGCCCTGGAACTCGCCGTGGTCGGTGGTGAACACCACGTCGAGGTCGTCGGCCCAGCCCTTGGCGGCGATGGCGGCGAGCACCCGGCCGATGGCCTCGTCGATGAGCTCGTTCTCGATGTGGGCGAGGGCGTTGACCTCGCGCACCTGGTCGGCGGTGAGGGTGGAGGGCACCCACTTGGCCGGGGCCTCGTAGTTGCCGACGAGCTCGCCGTCGTACCAGAGCCGCCAGTGGCGCGGCTTGGCGTCGAGGATGGCCTCGCGCTCGGCGCGCGACTCGGGGTAGCCGACGGGCAGGTCGAGGTCGCGCCAGTCGACCCGGGAGCGCTCCGACGCCGGCGGGTCCCACGGGTGGTGGGGGTCGGGGAAGCTCATCCAGCAGAACCAGTCGGCGTCGGCCTCGAGCCCGTCGAGCCACGCGATCGTGCGGTCGGCGACCCAGTCGGTGTGGTACCACTCGCGTGGGATCGGGTTGACCTTCACCTGGGGGGCGTCGGTGTCGCCGCCGCCCACGCCGCTGACGTCGAGATCGCCGTCGAGCACCTGGAAGAAGCCGCCCATGACCTCGGGGTGCTCGGTGCGCACGAAGTTGGCGTAGTGGTTGAACCCGACGGCGCCGTGGGTGGCGAGCTCCATGTGGTCGAAGCCGCGGTGGGCGCCGGGCTGGCCGCTGAAGCCGATCCGGTTCTCCTCGAAGCGCAGGAACGGGTCGAGCAGCGGCTCGAAGTGGGCCTTGCCGATGAGGGCGGTGCGGTAGCCGGCCTCACCGAGCACGGCGGCCACGCTCGGCGCGTCCTCGGGGAGGGGGACACCGTTCATCCACACGCCGTGGTGGCCCACGTGCTGGCCGGTGATCATGGTGGCGCGCGAGGGCATGCACACGACGTTCTGGGGCTGGGCCCGGTCGTAGCTGACACCCTCGGCGGCGAGGCCGTCGATGACCGGGGTGCGGGCCACCGCGCCGCCATTGGCCCCGATGGCGTCGTAGCGCATCTGGTCGGTGGTGATGAAGAGGATCTTGCGGCCCACGGCGGGTCTCCTCAGTCCTGACCGGCGGGGCCGGTGGCGTTGGCGGGGTTGGCGGGGGCGGTGAGCGGCTCGGGGTTCAGCTCACCGGCGTCGAGCATGCGGGCGAGGTTGGCGAGCGCCTCGGAGATGGCGCCGTCGAAGACGAAGGCCATGGGCTCGGGCACGATCTCGGTCGAGTAGACGAGCAGGCAGCTCGGCCCGCCGGGCACGGGGTCGTCGATGACGTCCATGGTGCCGAGGTGGAACTTCATCGGGATGGGCCCGGTGACCTTGTACTGGAACCGGCGCAGCTGGTGGTCGAGGGTGACGATGTCCTCGATGAGCGGGATGCCCGTGCGCAGCGTGAGGGTGCGGACGCCGTCGGCCACCTGGGCGTCGACCACCCCGGGGAACCACTCGCGGATGCGCTCCGGCGCGGCGAGGACCCCCCAGACGTCGTCGGCGCTGCGCTGGATGCGGGCGTGGCTGCGGAGCGTCGCCATCCACGTTCCTTTCAGGGTGACTGCAACGAGGAGCCCGAGGGTATCCCGGCGGGGGATAGCGTTTCCCGCCGTGCCCCTGCCCTCCTCGATACGTGCGCGCGCCCGGGAGCTCGCCACCTCGGCCGTCCACCGCTCCTGGCTCCTCGCCAAGCGCTACGGCCTGGTCACGCCCCGCCACCCGCTCGCGAGCCGGTACCGGTCGATGGGGGAGGGCAGCTGGGTCGCCTTCCCACCCGGCGACTACGTGAACGCCCACGCCGTGAGCATCGGGCGCAACTGCGTGCTCGGCGCCGACGTCACCCTCGCCGTGGGCATGCCCACCGAGGTCTACGCCGACGACTGCGAGACGGTCATCGAGTTCGGCGACCGCACCACGGTGGGCAAGAGCTGCTGGTTCGTGGCCCGCCAGAAGATCGTGCTCGAGGAGGACGTCACCCTCGCGCCGAACGTCTACATCACCGACCACAACCACACCTACGCCGACCCGTGGCTCCCGGTCGGCCAGCAGATCCTCCAGTGCGACCCCGTCCGCGTGGGCGCGGGCACCTGGATCGGCACCAACGTGGTGGTCCTCCCCGGGGCCGACATCGGGCGCAACTGCGCCATCGCCGCCGGCACCGTCGTGCGCGGCACCATCCCCGACCACTCGGTGGTCGCCGGTGTGCCCGGCAAGGTCGTGCGGCGCTGGACCGAGGCCGACGGCTGGCAGCCACCGATGGCGAAGCCGGTCGTGGTGCTCCCGGGCTGGCCCGTCGGGGTTCCCCCCGCCGACCGCCGCCTGACGGTTTCCCCCTCGTTCTGGTGGTGGTTTGGTGTCGGAATCCGACACGAAACCACCACCAGAACGGGAGTGGGGGAGGGGATCAGCCGACGGTGATCTGGTCCAGCTTCATCTGCATGTAGTCGCCGGCCAGGAACGGCTCGAAGGCGTCGGGCTCGTCGAGGCCGGGCAGGGGGCTGATGCTGACCGCGGTGTCCGGCTCGCAGAAGTAGACGAGCGACACGAGCGACTCGTCGGGCGCGGCGTCCGACGGAGGCAGCACCCGGTGGGGGGCCGAGTGCCAGCGGCCGTTGCTCCACGCCGCCAGCAGGTCGCCGCAGTTCACGACGAGCGACCCCTCGACCCACGGCGCATCGACCCAGCGGCCGTCGGTGAGCTGGACCTGGAGGCCGCCGAGCCCCGGCTGGCGGTCGAGCACGGTGATCGTGCCGAAGTCGGTGTGGGGCCCGATGCGCCACTGGCCGGGGAGCGGCGGCCCGACGTGGGTGAGCGGGGGGTACCAGTTCAGGTTGCAGGTGTTGTCGTGGCCCGAGCGCGACGCGAAGTACTCGGTGTCGTCGAGCCCGATGGCCTCGGCGGCGATGCGGAGCAGGTCGAGATGGACGCGGTCGACCGCGGCCAGCAGGGAGACGGCGGCCGGCTCGAAGCCGGGCACCTCGTCGGGCCACCGGTTGGGCAGCGCCGCGTCGTGCCCGGGCAGGTCGGCGGTGGTGAGGACCCACGTCTCCTTCAGGTCGGGAGGCGTCGGCTCGCCGGACGCGTAGCTGTTGGCCTCCATGCCGAACGGCACCCAGCCGGCGGTGGCGAGGGCCGGAGCGCGATGGCGCTCCTTGGCCTCCTCGGGGAGGTGGAAGACCTCCATCGCCCGGGCGCGGACCTCAGCCCGCAGTCCGTCGGGCACGCCGTGGCCGACGATCACCACGAAGCCGGCATCGCGCATCGACGCGTCGAACGCGGCGGCGACGGCTGCCTTCTCGTCGGGAGTGCCCTGCCGCCAGAGCGCGAGGTCGATGGTCAGGACGGGGCTGGTGGGGGTCACGGGCTGGCTCCTTCGAGGGGCGGACCGGGGAGAGTGGAGGCGGGGAGGTTGGCGTGGGTGGGCCGCTCGTCGGGGCGACGGCCAGGGAGGCGGGGGGCGAGCAGGCCGGCGGCGATGGCGGCGGCGACGGTGGTGAGGAACGACAGCCCGATGGCGAGCGGCAGCCGGCTCTCGAGGTGGGCGATGACGATGGCGGTGACGCTGGTGCCGACCGCGGCGCCGAGCAGGTTGGCGAGCTGCACGCCCGCGGTGGCCTCGCCCTCCTGGCCGGCCGGGGCGAACTCGACCGCCACCGTCTGGCAGATCGTGAAGGCCAGCCCGCACCCGAAGGCACCGATGGCGGTGGCCGGGTAGGCGATCCAGAACGGCACGGCCTCGAAGACGAGCGACGCGGCCATCGCCAGGCCGATGGCGCTCACGAACCCCCCGAAGGCGGCGACCCGCGGTCGGCGCTCGGGCGCGAGGCGCGCCTGGTACCAGGCGCCGGCCGTCCAGAAGATGGCCGCGGCGGTCAGCGGCATGCCCGCGAGGATCAACGGCTGGCCCTTCAGCTCCCGCAGCAGCAGCGGCAGGAACGACTCCATCGTGAGGTAGGCGAAGGCGATGGCGAGGCCCACCGCGACCGCGGCGGGGATCCCCGGCTTCGCCCGCCAGGTGCCCGCCGGCATCGTCGCCCGCGCTCCGATGACACCGATGACCAGGCCGACCGCGGCGAGCAGGAGCCATCGCAGGTCGGCCGCGCTGCCGGCGACCACGCCGAGGCCGAGGCCGGCGGCCAGGAGGAGCGGTCCCCAGGCGGGGCCCGACGGAGCGGTGGTGGGTGTGCCCTGCTCGAGCGGTGGTCGGCGGGCGATCTCCGGCACGAGCAGCACCGCGCACACCGCCACCACGGGGATGATGCCGCCGAAGATCCACCGCCAGCCGATCGAGTCGGCCACTGCGGCGGAGATGGTGGGCCCGACCAGCCCGGGGACGATGAACACCGTCGAGATGGCGCCGAGCATCAGCGGTCGCAGCCGGAGCGGCACGTACCGGGCGATGATCACCAGCTGGAGGCTCATCGAGCCGCCGGCGCCGAGGCCCTGGAGGAAGCGCCCGAGCGCGACGGTCTGCATCGAGGGGGCCAGGGCTGCGGCGAGAAGGCCCACCGCGAACAGCACGAGGGTGAGCACGAGCGGCCGCAGCGTGCCCCAGCGGTCGGCGAGGCGGCCGCCGAACGGGGCGGCCAGCACGGCGGCCACGAGTGGAGCGGCGATGGCCCACCCGTAGGCGCCGACGCCGCCCACGTCGTCGAGCACGGCCGGCATGGCGGTGGCCGAGCCGATGATCTCGAAGGCGTTGGAGCCGAGCAGCAGGATGAGCCCGATGGTCAGCGCCCGCAGGTCGGGACCGAACAGCTCACCCCAGCGGGGACGCTCGTGGGAGGGCCCGGGGGGCGCGTCCGTGGCGGGCGCGTCCGTGGTCACCTGTCCTCCTGCGGCGGCGCGGCTCCCCCGTCGGCTACGGGGCTCAGCGTTCAACAAAGTGTTGCAAAGCGCGTCGGGCCGATGGTGTCCGTCGTGTGAACTCGCGGAAGGGCGCGGCGCCGGTCACGGCGCCCTGCGCTCGGGCCGGTTCGAGCGGTGGAGGTGATCGCCGACGATCGGTGGCGCGGAGGTGGTTCACTGGACGGGCGGCGCCGTCGGGCGCGGCGACGTCCCGGTCGGTGAGCCGGGTGCCAGCGAGAAGGAGGCGACCGTGGTCGCACTGATCATCGTGATCGTCCTGGTGGTGCTGCTTGTCGGCATGACCTTGTTTTCGTACAACGGCATCGTCAAGATGCGGAACCAGGTCGACAACGGCTGGTCCCAGATCGACGTGCAGCTGAAGCGTCGTGCCGACCTCATCCCCAACCTGGTCGAGACGGTCAAGGGCTACGCCGCGCACGAGGCCAACACCCTCGAGGCCGTCATCGCGGCCCGCAGCCAGAGCGTGCAGGCCAACACCCCGGCCGAGGCGGCCGCCGCCGAGGGCCCGATCACCGAGGCCCTGGGGCGCCTGTTCGCTCTGCAGGAGCAGTACCCCAACCTGAAGGCCGACGTGAACTTCCAGCAGCTGCAACAGGAGATCACCTCGACCGAGGACCGCATCGCCTACGCGCGGCAGTTCTACAACGACTCGGTCATGGGCTACCACAACAAGATCGACACCTTCCCGGGGATGATCGTGGCCAAGATGGGCACCTTCCCGCACCGCGAGTTCTTCGACGCACCGCCGGCCGACGAGGCCGTGCCGAAGGTCCAGTTCTGACCTCCACGGCCCCGGCCGCACCCGCGCACCACCGATCGACCTCCGGCACCCGACGATGAGCGACGCCACCGCCTTCATCTCCGAGCAGCGCCACAACCGGCGCGCCAGCGTGATCATCCTCGCCGGCACGTTCGGGCTGCTGTTCATCGTCGGCAACCTGGTGGCCGGCGTCCTCGGTGCCTATTCGAAGACCGGGGACTGCACCACCGTCCGGTCGGCCCGCACCGGGGCCCTCGAGCAGTCGTGCACCACCAGCTTCCAGTTGCGGCCCACGGTGCTCGCCATCGTGGCGCTGGTCATCATCGGCTACCTGCTCTTCGCCTGGCTGGCCTCGTCGAGCGCGGCGCTCACCATGGTGCAGGCCCGCCCGGCCGACGGCCCCGAGTTCGCCGAGCTGCGGGCCCTGGTCGAGCAGATGTCCATCGCCTCGGGCATCCCGATGCCCAAGGTCTTCGTGGTCGACGATCCGGCGCCCAACGCCTTCGCCACCGGCCGCAACCCCAAGCACGCTGCCATCACGGTCACCACCGGCCTGCTCGCCGTCATGTCGAGGCGTGAGCTTCGTGGCGTGCTGGCCCACGAGATGTCGCACATCCGCAACCGCGACATCGCCGTCACCACCCTGGCGGTGTTGGCGGTCGGCGCCATCGCCGTCATCGCCGACATCGGCATCCGCATCGGCATCTTCAGCGGCGGCCGCGGCCGCGACAACAATGGCGGCGGCATCATGCTCCTGCTGTCGCTCGCCATCTACCTGATCGCGGTTCCGGCCGGTCTGTTGCTCAAGGCGGCGCTGAGCCGCAAGCGCGAGAGCCTCGCCGACGCCAGTGCCGTCGAGCTCACCCGGGAGCCGGGCGGCATCCGCTCGGCGCTGGAGAAGCTCGAGGCCGACACCACCGTCATCAGCCACTCGTCGGCGGCGACGGCCCACCTCTGGATCGAGTCGCCGCTCGAGCGCGAGGGCGGCAAGGGAATGCTCGGCTCGTTCGGCCGCATGATGGACACCCACCCGCCGCTCGCCGAGCGCATCACGCTGCTGCGGGCGATGGAGGGGCTCGACCCCGACGGCCGGGGCCCCAACGACCCCTACCCGCCGCCCGCCACGCCGGCGGCCCCGCCCTCGCCCGCCTAGAGCTGCGCCCCTAGAGCTGAGGTGGCGGTAGAGGCGCCGTCGGGTCGTCGTCGCGGGGCTCGACGGCCGTCTCGACCTCGACCGCGCCCTCGACGGGCGCCTCGATCCCGGCCAGCGCCCGCATGCCGAGGGCGCCGAGGCCGGCGAGGATGCCGCCGCTCTCGCCCACGACGATGTCGGGCGTGATCTTCACGTGGCCGGCGGCGATCTCGCGCAGTGCCGCCACGAGGGCGGTCTGCTCGGGGCCGATGGCGGCGCGCTGGGCCTCGAAGCCGGCGGCGCGGGCCAGGCCCAGCTTCTGCTCGGCCTCGGCCGAGGCGCCACCGATGGCCCGGATCTTCTCGCCCTCGGCGTTGCCGGTGGTGGTGATCACGGCGGCCTCGCCCTCGGCGCGGGCGGCGGCGGCCTTGGCGTTGGCCGACTCGATCTCGATGGAGACGTTGGCCTGGGCCAACTGGGCCTGCATGTCGGCGACGCCGCGCTGCTGCTCGAGCGAGACGCGGGCCTCCTGGGCCTCCTGCTGGTTGGCGAAGGTCTGCTTCTCCTGGGAGGCGATCTCGCGGCTGGTGAGAACCAGCACGAGGTCGGCGGGGAACACGACGTCCTGGATGTAGACGCCTCGGGTCTCGACCTCGTAGCGGTCGAGGTAGCTGCGGATGTAGACCTCGGCCTCGGCCTGGACGGTGTCGCGCTTCTCGATGAACTCGGTGGCGCCGAGCGACTGCAGCTTGTTGCGGAAGTAGTTGCCCACGGCCGACTGCAGCACCTCGTTGACCAGGTTCTGCATGGTGCCGACCATCGAGATGACCTTCGGGGCACGAGTGTCCGGCACGTGGATCTGCACCTGGAGGTCGATGCTGAAGTCGAAGGCCTCCTTGCTCTTCGCCTCGATCGGCGAGAGCCGGGCATCGAGGTTGTGGGCCTCGCTGTTGGCCTGTGACCAGTTGAGGGTGAGGATCGACGTGGGCACGACCTCGGCCTCGTAGATGCGCGGGTTCAGCGTGTACTTGCCGGTGCGCAGCGGCTCGGACCAGATGCCCTGGTGGCCGGGCTTCACGATGGAGCCGAACTTGAACTCGGTGCCCGAGGTGTCCTCGGTGGGCAGGCCGACGTAGCTCTTGATGACGGCGACCTCGCCCTGCTTCACCACGAGCATCTCGCGCAGCTCGACGCGGACGAGGAACGGGTTGAGCAGGTAGGAGCCGTAGAGCAGCGGGTCGTGCTGCAGGCCGATGCAGCCGCCGCTGTCGAGGAACGCCTGGTAGTCCTGGTAGTTGTCGTGGAGGTTGTTCTTCGAGGCCAGCACGGCCTGGATGACCTGCACCGACGAGGTCGTGGTCTCCTCGAGCACGTTGATGTCGTCGAACCCGCCGATGCGGTTGGCGATGTCACCGGAGGCGGGGCCCTCGAGCGTGGTGACGACACCGACGAGGTCGCGCTCGCCGGCCGGGGTGATGTTGAACACCTTGAGGGCGTTGGGGTCGACCTGGCTGATCGAGTTCGCCGCCGCCTCCGACACGACCTCGCCGAAGGTCTGGGTGGAGGTGGCGACGATGAAGCCGACGGGGTGGAGCGGGGCGGTGGTGCCGGGCGGCAGCACCGGGCGCTGCACGCCGCGCTGGCCGCCGTTGCCGAGGAAGCCGCGGATGTCGGCGAAGTTGCCGAACTCGGGCTTGTAGAGCGCCGACTTCATGCCGGTGGGGAGCGAGTCGCCGACCTGGGCCCACACCACGCCGATGTGGTCGGGCGGCACCTGCACCCACGGGTAGCGGGTGACGAGGTTGACCGGCCAGAGCTTGAAGCGCAGGCCCGGCATGAGCAGGTCGGCCTGGTAGCCGGCCTCGCCGTTCAGGGCGATGAGCTCGTCCTCGCCCAGCTTGCGGCCGACGCGCTTGGAGACGAGGCCGACCTCCGACGGGCCGATCGAGTGGAACGACCGGAGCACGACCACCAGCACCACGAGGGCGACGACGGCGATCGCGACGAGCATGACCAGGTTCATGAGGGTGTCTCCGCTGTGGGGTCCGGTGCGTTCCCGACCCGATGGTCGAGGTCCGGGTCTGCCGCCCCCGATCACCCGCCGGTGTCCGCCGCGCGGCACGCTACCGGCCGCCGCACCGTCCCGCCCGGGCCGTTCGGATCATCCCGGCACGCGGGTGCCCGGGCCCGTCGTTTCCGCAGGTGGGGCGCTCATGGCGTACCCTCTGCGCGCCCGGGCGGGACCCGGGATGGTCGTCACGACGGTGGCGAATCGAGCTGTCCGCCCCATACTGGACGGCTCGCACGCATGGAAGGACACCATGGAATTCGCAGTCGGCTCCAAGGTCATCTACCCCGCACACGGCACCGCCGAGGTCATCGGCCGGTCCGTTCGTGAGGTCGACGGGGAGAAGATCACCTACCTGGAGCTCTCGGTCGCCGCCGGCGACGAGTCCTGGCGTGGTGGTGCCCTCAAGGTCTCCGTCCCCGAGGACCGCGCCGAGGACCTGGGCGTGCGCCCCGCGATCTCCCTCGAGGAGGTCGACGACGTCCTCGCCGTGCTGGCGGTTCGCTCCGTCCGCGTGCCCACCAACTGGTCCCGGCGGTTCAAGAACCACCAGGAGAAGATGAAGTCCGGCGACATCTACGAGTGCGCCGAGGTCGTCCGCAACCTCGCCCTCCGCGACCGCCAGTCGTCGCTGTCCAGCGCCGAGAAGGCCATGCAGGTCCGAGCCCGTCGCATCCTGGTGTCCGAGCTGGCCGTCTCGTGGGACGTCACGCTCGAGGAGGCGGGCGACCGCGTCGACGCCGTCCTCGCCGACGACTGACCCACTCCTGCGCGAAGGTGTCGCCCCATGGGGGACACCTTCTGGGATCTGGTGGCGCGCACGGGTGCGGAGCACCCCGACCGCGTGCTGCTCGCCGACGACTTCGGCCGTGAGCTGACCGCCGCGGGCCTGGTGGCCGCCGCCGAGGTGGCCGCCGCCGGCCTGCACGACCTCGGTGTCGGGCCCGGGGCGACGGTGTCGTGGGTGCTGCCCACGGTGCTCGAGGCGCCGGTGCTGATCGCCGCGCTGGCTCGCCTCGGCGCGGTGCAGAACCCGATCATCCCGCTGCTGCGCCACCGCGAGGTCGGCCTCATCACCACCGAGGTGGGCACCGAGCTGATGATCGTGCCGCGGGTGCTGCGCGGCTTCGAGCACGCGGCGATGGCCGAGGAGCTGGGCCTGCGAACCCTGGTGCTCGACGTCGACGGCGAGGTCACGCCCGAGACGGCCATGCGCCTGCCCGCCGGCGACCCCTCGACCCTGCCGGCGCCGCCCACCAGCGGCGACCAGTACCGGTGGGCCTACTACTCGTCGGGCACCACCGCCGCTCCCAAGGGCATCCGCCACACCGATCTCTCGTTGATGGCCTCGTCGGTCGGGATGGTCGACGGCATCGGGTTCGCCGAGGGCGACGTCTACCCGATCGCCTGGCCGTTCACCCACATCGGTGGCATGACCATGCTCACCACCGCGCTGCGGGGCGGTGCCCGGATGGTGCTGTTCGACGGGTGGGACGCGGCCACCAGCCCCGAGCGCATGGCCGCCCACGGGCCGACGGTGCTCGGCTCGGCCACGCCGTTCTTCCGGGCGTTCATCGACGCCGACGCCCGCAGCGGCGGCACGATGTTCCCCAGGGTGCGGGCGTGCGTCGGCGGTGGTGCGCCCATCCCGGCGGAGATCAGCCGGGAGCTGGCCGAGGCCTTCGGGGTCAACGGCGTGGTCTCGTCCTACGGTCTCACCGAGTTCCCGATCGCCACCAGCCAGAGCCCGACGGAGACCGCGATCGGCACGTCGGTCGGCCGTTTCGTCGCCGGGGTCACCGGCCGGGTGGTCGACGGCGAGCTGCGGCTCAAGGGCCCGCAGTGCTTCCTCGGCTACCTCGACCCCGTGCTCGACGCCACCGCCTTCGACGACGAGGGCTGGTTCCGCACCGGCGACATCGCCGCCATCGACGACGACGGCACGGTGCACATCACCGGGCGCCTCAAGGACGTCGTGATCCGCAACGCCGAGAACATCTCCGCCCTCGAGGTGGAGGAGGTCGTGATCACCCACCCCGACGTGATCGACGTCGGCGTGGTGGGCGTGGCCGACGCCCGAACCGGCGAGCACGTCTGCGCCTGCGTGGTGCTGCGCGAGGGGGCGTCGCTCGACGTCGCCGTGCTCGGGGCCCACTGCACCGAGAAGGGCCTGGCCCGCCACAAGTGCCCGGAGCAGGTGCTGGTGGTCGAGGTCATCGAGCGGAACCCGATGGGAAAGATCCAGAAGGACCCGTTGCGGGCCCTGGCTGCGGCGGCCGCAGGCTGATCGGCGGCCGGCCGGCGCTCACGTGCCGGCGATCCGCCACCCGACCGGGCGGCCTCCGGCGGCACATGAATAGAATATGCAAGTTCCGGTCTGAGAAGGGGATGCCTGATGAACGTCGATGACATGATCTTCGTGAGCGTGGACGACCACGTGGTCGAGCCGCCCGACATGTTCGATGGCCGCATGCCGGCCAAGTACGCCGATCTGGCGCCGAAGATCGTCCGCAACTCCCGGGGCGACGACGTGTGGGAGTTCGACGGCAACAAGATCCCGAACATCGGGCTCAACGCCGTCGCCGGTCGCCCCAAGGAGGAGTACGGCGTCGACCCGACCTCCTACGACGAGATGCGCCCTGGCTGCTTCGACGTGCACGAGCGGGTGAAGGACATGAGCGCCGGCGGCGTGCTGGCGTCGATGAACTTCCCGTCGTTCCCGTCGTTCTCCGGTCGCCTGTTCCTCGGCACCGAGGACAAGGACATGGCCTCCGCCGTCGTGCGGGCCTACAACGACTGGCACATCGAGGGCTGGTGCGGCGCCTACCCGGACCGCTTCATCCCGATGGCCATCCCGATGCTCTGGGACCCCGAGCTCACCGCTCAGGAGATCCGCCGGGTCTCGGAGATGGGCTGCCACTCGCTGACCTTCACCGAGAACCCCTCGACGCTCGGCCTGCCGAGCTTCCACTCCGACTACTGGGACCCGATGTGGAAGGCGATCGTCGACACCGACACGATCCTCAACATCCACCTCGGCTCGTCCGGGCAGCTGGCCATCACCGCCCCCGACGCCCCGATCGACGTCATGATCACCCTGCAGCCGCTGAACATCTGCCAGGCCGCCGCCGACCTGGTGTGGTCGCGGGTGTTCAAGGAGTACCCCACCCTGCGCGTCGCCCTCTCCGAGGGCGGCACCGGCTGGATCCCCTACTTCATGGACCGCCTCGACCGCACCTACGACATGCACCGCGCCTGGACCGGTCAGGACTTCGGCTCCAAGGTGCCGAGCGAGATCTTCCTCGAGCACTTCATGACCTGCTTCATCGCCGACCCCATCGGCCTGCAGCTGCGCAACGAGATCGGCATCGAGAACATCTGCTGGGAGATGGACTACCCCCACTCCGACTCGTCGTGGCCCACGGCCCCCGAGGAGTTCTCGGCGGCCGCCACGAAGTACGGCGTCACCGACGCGGAGATCAACAAGATCACGCACGAGAACGCCATGAAGTGGTACCAGTTCGACCCCTACGCCATCCGGCCCCGCGAGCAGTGCACCGTGGGCGCCCTGCGCGCCGAGGTCGCCGGCCACGACGTGTCCGAGAAGTCCTACGACACCGGCCGCTTCGAGAAGTCCACGCCCGACCTGGGCGAGCTCCAGGCCAAGGCCACCGCCTGATGGACCTCGTCGGGAAGACCGTCCTCGTCACCGGCGGGGCGTCGGGCCTCGGCGAGGCGACGGCCCGCTACTTCGTGGGCCAGGGCTCGAACGTCGTGGTCTTCGACCGCGACGCCGAGCGCGGCAAGGCCATCGAGTCCGAGCTCGGTGGCAAGGTCGTGTTCGTGCCGGGCAGCGTCCTCGACGACGACGACACCCAGGCCGCGGTGGCGGCTGCCACCGACCTCGGTGGGCTGCGCGGTGTCGTGGCCTGCGCCGGCGGTGCCCGCAACAGCGCCCGCACCATCGGCCGCGACGGCACCCCGCACGACCGTGAGCTGTTCACCGACACGGTCGACCTCAACCTGGTGGGCACGTTCAACACCCTGCGCTTCGCGGCCTCGGCGATGAACGAGCTCGACCCCGTCGACGACGACGGCCAGCGCGGCGCCATCGTGATGGTCGCCTCGATCGCCGGCTACGAGGGCCAGATCGGCCAGCTCGCCTACGGCGCGGCCAAGGCCGGCATCATCGGCATGACCGTCATCGCCGCCCGCGACCTCTCGTCGTCGGGCATCCGGGTGAACGCCATCGCCCCGGGCACGATCCACACCCGGGCGTGGGAGCAGGCCTCGCCGGAGATGCGCAAGACCTTCGAGGACAAGGTCCCGTTCCCGAAGCGCTTCGGGAAGCCCGACGAGTTCGCCAGGCTGGCCGAGCACCTCCTCACCAACGACTACATGAACGGTCACGTGGCCCGCATCGACGGCGCCATCCGCTTCGACCCCAAGTAGCCCCCGCTCCTCCCAAAGGTGGCTCACCTCCTTCGGCCGGCTGGACGAGGTGAGCCACCTTTCGCGTTCCCGGTGAAAGGTGGCTCACGTGCTTCGGCCGGCTGGACGAGGTGAGCCACCTTTCGCGGTCTTGGGTCAGGGGCGGGGCGGGGGTCGATCAGGGGCGGGGGAGGCCGAGGAGGCGCTGGGCGACGATGTTGCGCTGCACCTGGCTGGTGCCGCCGAAGATGCCGGCGGCGCGGGCCCACAGGTAGAGCTCGAGGTCGTCGCCCGGGTCGACGAGCACGTCGAGGCCCCCGGCGTCGAGGGCGGCCCCGTGGAGCCACTGGTCGACCCAGGTCATCAGCAGCTTGTCGATCGAGCCGGCCGAGGTGTCGTGGGTGCCCTCGGCGCGGGCGGTGAGGGTGGCCGCCACCGTGGCCTCCAGCGCCTCGAGCCAGGCGGTGGCCCGCACGACGTCGGTGCGGTCGCCGGCCTCGGGGTCGGCGAGCAGGCGGGTGGCCGTGCGGCGGAAGCGGGAGATCCAGCCGATGTCGGCCGGGCCCCGCTCGACAGCCAGGAGTGACATGGCGATGGCCCAGCCCTGGCCGGGCTCACCGACCACGGCGTCGGCCGGCACCCGCACCCCGTCGAAGGTGACCTCGGCGAACTCCTCGGACCCCCACGCGGTGCGGATCATGGAGACCTCGAGGCCCGGTGCTGACGTGGGCACGACGAGCATCGACAGGCCCTTGTGGCCGGGGCCGCCGGTGCGGCACAGCAGGAGGATCCAGTCGGCCACGTTGGCGTCGCTGGTCCAGATCTTGCGGCCCTGGATCACCCACTCGCCGTCGACGAGGTCGGCCTTCGTGCGCACCGACGCCAGGTCGGAGCCGGCCTCGGGCTCGGAGAACCCCTGGCACCATCGGGTGGTGCCGGAGATCATCCCGGCGAGGTGGTCGGCCCGCTGCTCGGGAGAGCCGAACAGGGCGAGGCCGTGGGCGAGGTGGCCGATGGCGGGAGGCGGAGGCCGGTCGGCGCCGCCCAGCTCCTCGCTGACGATCGCCTCGCAGGTGACGGGCAGTGCCCGGCCGCCGGCGTCGGTGGGCATCGACACCACGACCCAGCCACCCGCCGCCAGGCGCTGGTGCCAACCCTCGCCCGGCGCCCCGGCGGGCGAGGCGAGCCACGCCCGCAGGTCGGCGCGGAAGCCGGCCTCGGTGGAGTCGTCGCGCAGGTCGTAGCCCTCGCCGTCGGCCAGGCCGGCAGGGGTGCGGGAGGGGGCCTCGCCGGCGAGGGCGGCCCACTGCACGCCCTCGTCGCCGAGCAGGGCCCGGGAGACGAGCGCCCGCCGCAGCCGCACCGAGGCGAGGTGCTCCCACGTGTGGCCCACGCCGCCGAACATCTGGCACGCGGTCTCGCAGGCGCCGCGCCCGGCCTCCGAGGCCAGGGCCTTCGCCCGCCGCACCGACGCGGCGGCGTCGAGGCCCAGGTGGTCGAGGCGCCACGCCGCGGCCCACAGGGCGTTGCGGGCGCCGACCAGCTGGACGTGGGCATCGGCGGCCATGTGCTGCACGGCCTGGAAGGTGCCGACCGCGACGCCGAACTGCCGGCGCTCCTTCACGTGCTCCACTGCGTCGGCGAGGGCGGCCCGGCCCACGCCCACCAGGTCGGCGGCGAGCATCAGCATGGCGACCAGCTCGGCCCGCTCCAGGCGCTCCGTGTCGACCGGGCCCAGCGAGGTGGCGGCGGCCAGGTCGATGCGGGCCGAGACACGGCTGCGGTCGGTGGTGGGGCCCACCGCCGCGGCCGGCCCCGCCTCCAGGCCACCGTCGACCACGGCGACGACCCGGTCGGCCCCCCACGCGTCGGCGGCGAGGGTGCCGTCGAGGGCGGCCACCGTGCGGTCCGGTGCATCGGGCCAGAGCTCGCGCGCCACGGCCGCGCCGACGAACGGGGCGCCCGAGAGGGTGGCGGCCAGTTCCTCGGCGCACACGACCAGCTCCAACGTGCCGGCGCCGTCGGCCCGCAGGGAGAGCAACCCGCTCTCGCTCAGCGCGACCCACGCCCGGTCGGCGTCGCCGGCCGGGGCCAACTCCTCGATGGTCGTTGCAGCGAGGTCGGCGGCCACGGCCGCGGCCAGCTCGCGGAGTGCCTCCTGGGTGTCGCCCAGCGCAGCGCGCACGTCAGTCCTTCTTCTTCTGGAGCCTGTCGCGCAGCGCCCGCACGTGGTCCTTGAAGCCGGGCCGGTCCATCGACCACTGCTGGGCCTCGAGCTCGAGGTCGAACGCGTCCTGGAGGGTGAGGGGCTGGGCGGCGAGGGTGGCCTTGGCCCGCAGCATGAGCTCGCGGTCGCGTCCAGCGGCACGGCGGGCGAGCTTCATGGCCAAGGCCTCGGCCTCGTCGTCGGGCACGCAGCGCCAGGCCATGCCCGCCCGTTCGGCCTCCGGGCCGGTGAGCGAGTCGCCGCAGAGCGACAGGGCGGCGGCACCCTGGCGCCCGACCCGCTGCTGGAGCAGGAAGAGGTGCCCGCCGCCGGGGTGCACCCCGACGTCGAGGAAGCGGGGGTCGAAACGGGCCGAGGTGCCGGCGATGACGATGTCGCAGGCGAGCGGCAGGTTCACGCCGGCGCCGATGGCCGCACCGGTGACCACGGCGATGGTGACCACCGGCGACGTGCGCAGCGCGTCGAACGCGGCGTAGACGTCGATCAGCGGCGCCCGTGGGCTGATGAGGTCGTCGAGCACGCCGCCGGAGCAGAACACGGGGTCGGCGGCGGTGAGGACGATGGCCCCGACCTCGTCGAGGTCGAAGGCGGCGATGGCTGCCGCGATCTCCCGCGAGTGCTCGAGCGAGAGCACGTTGCGGTGCTCGGCGTCGTCGATGTGCACCCGACCGACACCGTCGTCGACCCATGAGCGGATCACAGCCGTCCCTCCGTGCGCAGGTCGGCCGGCACCCAGTCGGGGTTGCGACGCTCCTTGAAGGCGAGGAAGCCCTCGAGCGTCTCGGGCCCGAAGAGCGACTCGTCCATCGACATGCGATCGGGGCGGTCGTAGCCCCGGTTGATCTCGCGCTTCACGACGCCCCTGGCCTTCGGCGCGGTGCGCACGATCTGGATGGCGACCTCGAACGCCTCGTCGAGCTCGCGGCCCGGCTCGACCATGCGGGTGACCAGGCCCCAGTCGAGGGCGGTGGGGGCGTCGACCACCCGCGCGGTGAGCAGCATGTCCCGGGCGTGGGGGATGCCGATCTGACCCGGCAGGAAGGCGGCGTAGCCGGTGTCGGCGATGCCGCGGAGCAGCTCGGGCGCCTGGAACGTCGCCTCGCTCGACACGACGGCGACGTCGGCGAGCATGGCGATGAGGAGCCCTCCGCCACCGCAGAAGCCGTTGACCGCGGCCACGACGGGCTTGGCCGAGTTGCGGATGGCCTCGAACGGCACGTTGTCGAGGTGGAGCAGCCCGGCCAGGTCGGCCCAGCTGTCCTCCTGGTCGCCGCCGAGGTCGCCGCCGGGGATGAACATGTCGCCCGTGCCGGTGATCACCAGGGCGGCGAGGTCGTCGCTGCGGTTCACGTGGTCGACGGCGTAGCGCACCCCGAAGTACATGGCCGGGGTCATCGCGTTGCGCCGGTGGGGGCGGTCGACGCGGCAGATCGCGAGGGAGCCCCGGCGCTCGAATCGGAGGAACGGCGTGCCGAGCCAGTCGCCCTCGGGCGGGCGGGGCCGGTCTGCGTCGGGCATGGGTCCTGCTTCCGGTCGGGCGCCCGTCCCCTCGGGGCGCTGGGGGAGACTGTACGGAACGTCCAGGGCGGGGCGGGGCGAGGTGTTCGTGGTTCCGGTCGTGGTCGTGGTCGGGGTCCGACACGACACCGTATCGCCAGGTCGGATATCGTATATTTCCCGCGTCCGTCGCCAGTGAGGATCCTGCCAGTGACCCAGATCTCGGAAGCCCCCGACCTCGACGAGCTCGTGGCGAGGATCCCGCCGATCGTCGACCTCGACGCCCACGTGGTGGAGCCGGCCGACCTCTGGACCAGCCGCCTCCCCGCGAAGTACCGCGACGTCGGCCCCCACATCGTGCTGGCCCCGGCTCCGGGCTCCATCGAGCTCGACGGCGCCCTCTACAAGGAGGCCCCCGGCGAGCCCGGCTCGGGCCCCGACGTGGCCTGGTGGTTCTACGAGGACCACCGCTACTCCATCAAGCGCCCCATCGCCGCCTCCGGCTTCCCGCCCGAGGAGGTCACCATGCGCGGCGTCACCTACGACGAGATGCGCCCCGGTTGCTACAAGGTCGCCGACCGCCTCGCCGACATGGACGTCAACGGGGTCGAGGCCCAGCTCTGCTACCCGAACTACCCGCGCTTCGCCGGCCAGATCTTCGCCTGGGGCCAGGACAAGGAGCTCTCCAAGCTCTGCGTCGAGGCCTACAACGACTGGATGGTCGAGGAGTGGGCCGGCGAGAGCGGCGGCCGCCTCATCCCGCTGTGCATGGTGCCGCTGTGGGACGTCGAGCTCGCCGCCGCCGAGGTCCGCCGCAACGCCGCCCGCGGGGTGCGGGCCGTGGCCTTCAGCGAGATCCCGGCCTACCTCGGCTACCCGAGCCTGCACTCCGGCTACTGGGACCCCTTCTTCCGGGCGTGCGACGAGACCGGCACGGTCGTCTGCATGCACATCGGCTCCGGCACCAAGACCCCGCAGAGCTCGCCCGACGCCCCCGAGCTCGTCAGCTCGGTCGTGATCTTCGGCAACAGCGCGGTGAGCCTCACCGACTTCCTGTTCTCCGGCGTGCTCGCCCGCTTCCCGAACCTGAAGCTGATGTACGCGGAGTGCCAGATCGGCTGGATCCCCTACGTCGTCGAGCGCTGCGACGACGCCTGGCAGACCCACCTGTGGGCCCGCAAGGACGCCGTGCTCGACGAGCTGCCGAGCTTCTACTACTACCGGCAGATCTACAGCTGCTTCTTCAAGGACCCCGTCGGGGTGGAGCTGCTCGACCGTGTCGGCATCGACAACGTCACCTTCGAGACCGACTACCCCCACCAGGACTCCACCTGGCCGAACTCCCGCCAGGCCGCCGCCAGCCAGTTCGGGCACCTCGACCAGGCCGTCATCAACAAGATCGCCCGGAACAACGGCATCCAGCTGTTGGGCCTCGACCTCCCGCTCGCGTGACACTGGAGCGCGGGGAGCGACGGGCGACCTGGCCGAGGGGGAGCAGATGACCGACTACGAGAGCGTGCCGGGGCTGCTGGTCAGCCACGACGACCAGGTGCTGCGGCTCACGTTCGACCTCGCCGAGCGGCGCAACGCGCTCAACGACGAGGTCGTCGCCGCCACGATCGACGCCATCGACACCGCCGGCCGCGACGAGGACGTGCGGGCCATCGTGCTCAGTGGCTCGGGCAAGGACTTCTGCTCCGGCTTCGACATCGTGTCGCGCAACGCCCCCGGCGGGCCCCGCCCGCGGGTCGGCAGCATCCAGCGCCGGCTGCCGTCGCAGGCCAACCGCCTCATCCCGCTGATGCTGCGCACCCAGGTGCCGATCGTCAGCGTCGTGCGGGGATGGGCGGCCGGCATCGGCCTCAACCTCACCCTCGCCTCCGACTTCACCGTCGCCGCCGACGACGCCCGCTTCTGGGCGCCGTTCGTGGGCAAGGGGTTCACCCCCGACAGCGGTGCCACCTGGCTGCTGCCCCGTCGGGTCGGCGAGGTGCGGGCGCGCGACATGGTGCTGCTCGGCCGCGTCGTGTCGGGGGCCGAGGCCGCCGACTGGGGGATGATCCACCGGGCCGTCCCCGGCGACGAGCTCGACGCTGCTGCCGAGGAACTGGTCACCACCCTCGCCGGGTCGGCCACCGTGGCTCTCGGCCTGGCCAAGTGGCTGATGAACAGCGGGCGCAGCAAGTCGCTCGACGACCAGCTCCACGACGAGGCGTTCTCGATGGAGCTCTCGTCGCGCAGCGAGGACTTCAAGGAAGGGCTGGCTGCGTTCAAGGAGAAGCGGCCCCCCGAGTACAAGGGACGATGACGTGACCGACCTGCTGACCCCTCCCCCCGGCATCGCCGTCGACGAGCTGGCCGTGCCCTCCGGCGCGTCCGTCGACGAGGCCGTGGCCGCCACCAAGGCCTGGGTGGAGGCCAACGTGCCCCAGGCGTGGCGCGACGCCGCCGACCGGGGCGGCCGCGACGCCATCCGGGCGGTGCGGAGGTTCGCCGACTACGAGGCCTGGTACCCCACCTTCGCCCGCTCGGGCCTGGCCGTGGCGACCTGGCCGGTCGCCTACGGCGGCCTCGACCTCAAGCCCGCGGTCGCCCGCGCCGTCGAGGGGGTGCTGGCGCCCTACAACCTCGGCCGACTGAACCCGCTCGGGCTGAACCTCGCCGCCCCCGCGCTGTTCGCCTACGGCACCGAGGAGCAGCGCCTGCGCTTCCTCCCGCCGATGGTGCGCAACGAAGAGGTGTGGTGCCAGCTGTTCAGCGAGCCGGGCGCCGGCTCCGACCTCGCCTCGCTGGCCTGCAAGGCCGAGCTCGACGGCGACGAGTGGGTGCTCACGGGCCAGAAGGTCTGGAGCACCTGGGCCCACAACGCCGACTACGGCGTGCTGCTGGCCCGCACCGATCCCGACCAGCCCAAGCGCAAGGGCATCACCTACTTCCTCGTCGACCTGCACCAGCCCGGCGTCGAGGTGCGGGCCCTGCGCCACATCACCGGCGAGGTCGACTTCAACGAGACCTTCCTCGACGCCGCCCGGGTGCCCGACTTCAACCGGGTCGGCGAGATCGGCGACGGCTGGAAGGTCGCCAACGCCACCCTCTCCGGCGAGCGCCAGATGGTCTCGGGCTCCGGCTCAGGCGGCGTCGACCGCATCGGTGGCTCCGGCGCCGAGCACCTGATCGAGATCGCCAGGGCCAACACCGCGGCCGGCCTCGAGGGTGGCTGGGACGACCCCGTCGTGCGCCAGCAGATCATGCGCCTCCTCAGCGAGGAGCGCATCCGGGGCTGGACCAACCAGCGGGTGCGGGCCGGGCTGAAGGCCGGTCGGTCGCCCGGGCCCGAGAGCTCCATCGGCAAGGTCCACCAGGGCTCGCTGAACCAGCGCATCCAGGCGCTGGCCACCGACCTGCTCGGCGCCCGGGCCATCGCCTGGGAGGCCGACGCCGTCGACACCGACGACCCGGCCGAGGCCTACGGCCTGATGCTGCCCCGCGACGTCAAGGGCATGCTCCGCAGCCGGGCCAACACCATCGAGGGTGGCACCTCCGAGGTGAACAAGAACATCATCGGCGAGCGGGTGCTCGGCCTGCCCCGCGAGCCCGACCAGTACCAGGATGCCGCCTGGCGCGACATCCCCCGGAGCTGACGTGGGCGACAGCAGCGGCCTCTCGATCGAGCGCCACGGCCCGGTCGGCTGGCTGATCTTCGACCGGCCCCAGGCCGGCAACGCCATGGACGCGGCGATGCTCGACGCCCTGCCCGTGGCCTGGCGCGAGCTCGACGACGACCCCGAGGTTCGGGTCATCGTCAACACCGGCAACGGCCGCCACTTCCAGACCGGCCTCGACGTGGTGCAGCTCAGCCGCGACCCCGAGGCCCTGCGCGAGCAGTCCCGCCGCACCAAGCGGGCCGAGCTGCTCATCAGCGCCTGGCACAACCAGGTGGTCACGCCGGTCATCGCCGCCGTCAACGGCTCGTGTGCCGGGGGCGGTCTCCACTTCGTGGCCGACGCCGACATCGTCATCGCGGCCAGCGACGCCACGTTCCTCGACCCGCACGTGTCGGTCGGTCAGGTCACCGCCTACGAGGCCATCGCCCTCGCTCGCAAGATGCCGTTCGAGTCGATGATGCGCATGGCGCTCGTCGGCCGTCACGAGCGCATGAGCGCCGAGCGGGCGTACCAGATCGGCATGATCAGCGAGGTCGTCGACCCACCCGAGCGGCTCCGTGAGTCGGCTCAGGAGCTGGCCGAGAAGATCGCCCGCAACTCGCCGGCGGCCATGGCGGCCAGCAAGCGGGCGCTGTGGCGGGCGCTCGAGCTGGGCCTCACCGACGCCTGCAAGGCCGGCGCCCTCGACCTCGTGTCGATGTGGGGCCACCCCGACCAGACCGAGGGACCCCTGGCGTTCGCGGAGAAGCGCGAGGCTCGTTGGTCCACCACCGACCCTGCGGAGAGCGGCACATGAGCGACGGCTACAGCGACTTCACCTGCCTGAAGCTCGAGCGCCACGGCCCGGTGGGCTGGCTCATCAACAACCGGCCCGAGCAGCTCAACGCCATGAACAACACCATGCGCGACGAGTTCGCCCAGGCCTGGATCGAGCTCGACGCCGACCCGGCCGTGCGGGTCATCGTGCACACGGGGGAGGGTCGGGCCTTCCAGACGGGGGTCGACGTCTCCGAGATCGCCGGCGACGGCGTGGGCATGGAGCGCTACCGCCAGTCGATGGAGGAGTTCGACGTCCACTTCACCGCGTGGCACCAGGGCGTCGAGAAGCCCGTCATCACCGCGGTCAACGGCCTCTGCGCCGGCGGGGCCTTCCACTGGGTCGCCGACGCCGACATCGTCATCGCCGCCAGCGACGCCCAGTTCTTCGACCCCCACGTGTCGGTCGGCCAGGTCGTCGCCATCGAGGCCATCGGCCTGCTGCGCAAGATGCCGTTCGAGGCCGTCATGCGCATGGCGCTCGTCGGCCGTCACGAGCGCATGGGCGCCGAGCGGGCCTACCAGCTCGGCATGATCAGCCAGATCGTCGATCCCCCCGAGAAGCTCCGCGACGAGGCCCAGGCCCTCGCCGAGAAGATCGCCAGGAACTCGCCGGCGGCCATGGCCGCCAGCAAGCGGGCGCTGTGGCGGGCGCTCGAGCTGGGCCTCACCGACGCCTGCAAGGCCGGCGCCCTCGACCTCGTGTCGATGTGGGGCCACCCCGACCAGGCCGAGGGCCCCGCCGCCTTCGCCGAGAAGCGCGAGGCCCAGTGGGCCGACCCGCAGCGACACACCTCCAACGACGGCCACTGAGCCGACCCGAAGGGAATCACCGATGACCGACGCAGTGATCGTCTCCGCCGCCCGCACCCCGATCGGGCGGGCCAACAAGGGCACCCTCGTCGGTGTCGACGCCTTCGCGCTGGCCCAGGTCGCCGTCGGCGCCGCCATCGAGCGCAGCGGCGTGCCCACGGCCGACATCGACGACATCGTCGTGGCCGAGTCGCTCCAGGGTGGCGGCGTGATCGCCCGCTACGTGGCCGTCGAGCTCGGCCTCCCCGAGGTGCCGGGCCTCTCCGACAACCGCCACTGCGCCGCCGGCCTCTCGGCCATCCAGATCGCGGCCGCCTCGATCATGGCCGGCATGACCGACGTCATCGTCGCCGGTGGCACCGAGAGCATCTCCACCTCGCCGTCGTCGTCCAAGCGCCTCGCCCTCGGCCAGGACGCCCAGCCGTGGATGTCGCCGAGCCACCGGGAGACCCCCGACGCCCCCGCCTTCGACATGACCATCACGGTCGGCAACAACACCGCCATCGAGATGGGCCTCACCCGGCGCGACGTCGACGAGTGGGCCGCCTACACCCACGGCCAGGCCGTCGAGTCGATCGACAACGGCTGGTTCGAGAGCCAGATCGTGCCGGTCGAGGCGCCCCACGCTCGACGGCTCCACCGTCACCTTCTCGGTCGACGAGCACCCCCGTCGCGGCGTCACCGCCGACTCCCTCGGTGAGCTCAAGCCGCTCCACCCCGAGATCGAGGGCTTCACCGTCACCGCCGGCAACGCCGCCGGCCTCAACGACGCCGCCGCGGCGGTCACGGTCGTGTCGTCCGACTACGCCGCCGCCCACGGCCTCACGCCGCTGGCCCGCATCGTCTCGTGGGGCAACGCCGGCGTCGAGCCCCGCCGCACCGGCATGGGCCCCACCGTCGCCATCCCGAAGGCGCTGGCCAAGGCCGGCCGCTCGGTCGGCGACATCGACCTGTGGGAGGTCAACGAGGCCTTCTGCTCGGTGCCGATCGCGGCCTACCGCACCCTCGGCATCGACCCCACGATCCTCAACGTGAACGGCAGCGGGTGCAGCCTCGGCCACCCGATCGCCGCCACCGGCGCCCGCATGGTCGTCACCATGATCCACGAGCTGCGCCGCCGCGGCCTGCAGACCGGCGTCGTGTCGATGTGCGCCGGCGGGGGCATGGGCTCGGCCATGGTCCTCGAGCTGCTCTAGGCCTCACGTCGCCGGCCCACCCCACCCCGAAGCTGGTTCAGATCGTTGCGGAAACCGCAACGATCTGAACCACCTTGGCGTCGTTCGGGGCCGTCAGGCCTGCTTCATGTCCTTGCCGTGGGCGACCAGGGCGTAGATCACCACGATGGCGATCACGACGACGGTGATCGACCACAGCGGGTACACGGGGATGAACATGAAGTTCACGACCGCGGCGATGGCGGCCAGGATCACCCCGAGGAGCCGGGCGAAGATGTTGCCGCTGAGCACCCCCAGCCCGGCGAGGACCATGATCACGCCCCAGATGAGGTGGATCCAGCCCCACTGGGTGATGTCGAGGTACATGGCCCCGGTGTTGCCCCACACCACCCAGGTGTCGTTGACGATCGCCAGCATGCCGTAGATGCCCTGGAGGCATCCGCCGATGATCATCAGGATCCCGGCGAATGCGACCCATCCCGTCCAGCGGTCTGCTTCGACCGCGTCGTAGTCGGCCATGTCAGCCTCCTTTGGTCCACATCTCGACCGGTCCACCCGGCCGTACGCGAAACGGTACGCCCGGGGGTACTTCGTGACGGGGATCTGACGAGACCCGGCCGGTGGTGCCGCTAGCGGGTCAGGTCGGTGATGACGGCGCGGCCGAGGTACTGCGCGCCCTCGAGCTCGTCGAAGATCGTGTCGAGGTCCGACAGCGAGCCGGTGCGGCTCACGTGGGTGCGCACCACACCGCGGGCGGCGAGGTCGATGAGCTCGCGCATGTCCTGCACGGTGCCGACGGCCGAGAACACGATGGTGGGGTCGCCCATCAGCAGCTGGAACGGGTTGATCTGGATGTTGCCGTCGCTGCTCGGGGGGATGGCCACGCCCACGAACAGCCCGCCCTTGCGCAGCAGCTGCAGCCCCTGCTGGAAGGCGTCGACACGCGCCGCGAACACGATGCTGGCGTGCGCACCCCCGGTGGGGGCCACGGCCTCGGCCGCGCCCTCGGGCGTGGTGGCCACGTCGGCGCCGAGCGAGCGCACGAACTCGAGCCGCTCCTCGCCGACGTCGATCCCCACCACCCGGTAGCCGAAGGCGTGCAGGAGCTGCACGGCGTAGTGGCCGAGGCCACCGGCTGCGCCGAGCACGGCGACGGTGCTGCCCGGGATCACGCCGTGGTCGAAGAGCTTCTTCACCGCGCCGTAGGCGGTGAGCCCGCCGCAGGCGAGCGGGGCCTCGTCGTCGCCCAGCGCGTCGGGGATGACGACGAGCCCCGGCGCGTAGACCACGAACTCCTCGGCGAAGGTGCCCATGATCCCGCTCGACCGGGTGCAGTGCCGGGGTCGGCCGGAGAGGCAGAACTCGCACGCCCCGCACCAGTCGGTGCCACCGGTGCCGCCGAGCCCGAGGATCACCCGGTCGCCGA
Source organism: uncultured Actinomycetes bacterium (assembly GCA_963702555.1). Lineage (GTDB taxonomy): Bacteria > Actinomycetota > Acidimicrobiia > Acidimicrobiales > Acidimicrobilacustridaceae > CAMFLJ01. The sequence goes on along the minus strand of CAVPCW010000013.1, from coordinate 275,011 downwards.
CCGAGACCCAGCGGTCGGCCCCGGGCCCCAGCGCCTCGACCACGCCGATGGCCTCGTGGCCGAGCACCCGCTCGCCGTCGGTGCCGACGCCGGCCCAGTGGCCACGGGCCAGGTGGAGGTCGGAGTGGCACACGCCCGCGGCGCTGATCCGCACGCGGACCTCGGCCTCGCCCGGCTCGGCCACGTCGCGGTCGACGACGGTGAGCTCACCGTCGATGAGTCGTGCTGCCTTCATGTCGGTCCCCCTGACCCGGCGCCCCCCGGCGCTCGGCCCATCGTGACACCTCGTGGTCCGCGGGTCCTACCCTCTCGCCATGGCGGTCGACCGAAGCCGGAGGGCCCGGGCCTCCCGCAAGCGCAAGCGCCGGATGGATCGGGTCGAGCACGATCTGAGTGCAGAGCAGTGGGCCGCGCTGAAGGACGCGTGGGGCGGTTGTGCGTACTGCGGAGCGATCGACACGCCCCTGCAGCGTGACTGCGTGCTGGCGCTCTCCCGTGGGGGCCGGTACACGCTCCTCAACATCGCTCCGGCCTGCCGCTCCTGCAACGCCAGCAAGTGCAACGACGAGGTCACCGGCTGGCTGCGGCGCAAGCGACTCGACGAGCGGGCCTTCCTGCTCCGTCACGCCGAGATCAGCGCGCAGATGGCCGAGCGGTTCCCCGACGGGCCGGATGCCGGGACCGAGACGCCCGGCCCCGGTACCCCTTGATCCAGGTGGGTTCGGTCCGTGGACCGGGCCCGACGGTCAGACACCCAACGCTCAGACACCCAACGACTTGCCGATGATCTCCTTCATGATCTCGTTGGTGCCGCCGTAGATGCGGGTGACGCGGGCGTCGGTGTAGGCCCGGGCGATCGGGTACTCGCTCATGTAGCCGTAGCCGCCGTGGAGCTGCACGCCGGCGTCGACGACGCGGCCCTGGAGGTCGGTGGCCCACCACTTGGCCATGGCGGCCTCCTCGGCGGTGAGCTCGCCGGCGTTGTGGGCGATGACGCACTTGTCGACGAAGGCCTGGCCGATCTCGATCTCGGTGGCCATCTCCGCCAGCATGAACCGGCTGTTCTGGAACGAGCCGATCGGCTTGCCGAACGCCTGGCGCTCCTTGCAGTACTCGAGGGTCCACTCGAAGGCGGCACGGGCGGCGGCCACCGCGGCCATGGCGATGTTGAGCCGCTCCTGGGGGAGGTTGCGCACCAGCTGGAGGAAGCCCTCGCCCTCGGCCCCGAGCAGGTTCTCGACGGGCACGTGCACGTCGGAGAAGAACAGCTCGGCGGTGTCCTGGGCGTGCATGCCGATCTTGTCGAGGTTGCGGCCCCGCTCGAAGCCCTCCATGCCGCGCTCGAGCACGAGCAGCGACATGCCCTTGTGGCGCTGGCTGGGGTCGGTCTTCACCGCGGTGACCACCAGGTCGGCGTGGATGCCGTTGGTGATGAAGGTCTTGGAGCCGTTGACGACGTAGTGGTCGCCGTCGCGGATGGCCGAGGTGCTCATGCCGGCCAGGTCGGAGCCGATGCCGGGCTCGGTCATGGCGATGGCGGTGATGAGCTCGCCCGAGCAGATGCCGGGGAGCCAGCGGGCCTTCTGCTCCTCGGTGCCGGCGTGCAGGAAGTAGGGGAGGCACACGTCGTTGTGGAGCCCGATGCCGGTGCCCGCCGCGTTGACTCCGGCGAGCTGGATCTCCTCGGCGGTGATGAGGTTGTAGCGGAAGTCCTCGACCCCGCCGCCGCCGTACTCCTCGGGTGCGTTCATGCCGAGGAAGCCGGCCTCGCCCGCCTTCAGGAACATCCGGCGGTCGGTGATGCCGGCCTGCTCCCACTCGTCCGCGTACGGGACGATCTCCTTGTCGACGAACTGCCGGAACGCGCTCCGGAACAGGTCGTGCTCCTCGTCGAAGATGTCTCTGCGCACAGCGGTACCTCTGGGTGTCAGGGGAGTCGGTGGGTGTCGGCTCAGGCGGTGGGGAAGATGCAGCCGGGGTTCAGGATGCCCGACGGATCGAACGCCGTCTTGATCCGGCGCTGGAGGGCGAGCTTGGACGGGTCCTCGAGGGCGCCGAAGTAGCCCCGCTTGGCCTTGCCGATGCCGTGCTCGCCGGAGACGGCGCCGCCCATGTCGTGGCCCATCCGGAAGATGGCGGTGAGCAGCCTCGAGCGGCGGGCGGCGTCGGGCTCGTAGACCGAGAAGTGGATGTTGCCGTCGCCGGCGTGCCCGCAGCCGAACACCTTGGAGCCATGGGTGCGGGCGAGCAGCTGGACACCCCGTAGGTACTCGGGGATGCGGCTGCGGGGCACGACCATGTCGATGACGTCGTCGGCGCCGGCCGCCTTCACCATCCAGAAGGCGTTCTCCCGTGCGGCCAGCAGCTCGGCGCCCTGGCCCGACGGCAGGACGTAGACGTCGTGGGCGCCGGCCTCGGCCAGCTGCTCGGCCACGATCGCCACGTCGGTGTCGAGGCGTTGCTCGTCGCGGCCCTCGAGCACGACGATCAGGTAGGCCTCGGTGCGCTCGGTGACGTCGTCCGGAACGCCGAGGGTGAGGTCGTTGGCCCGCAGCAGGCCCTTCATGGTGGCCCGGTCGATGTACTCGAGGATCATCGGCTGCACGCCGGAGGCGACGATGCGGGGCACGACCTCGGCCACCTCGTCGACGGTGGCGAACGGGGCCAGGATCGACGCGGTGTGGGTGAGTCGGGGGTGCAGCTTCAGCGTGGCCTCGGTGACGAGGGCGAGCGTGCCCTCGGAGCCGATGATCAGCTGGGTGAGGTCGTAGCCGCTGGTGTTCTTCACGAACCGGCCGCCCGTGCGGACGACCTCGCCGGTGCCGAGCACGGCCTCGAGGCCGAGGACCTGGTTGCGGGTCACGCCGTACTTCACGGCGCGCATGCCGCCGGCGTTGGTGGCGACGTTGCCGCCGAGGCTGGCGGCGAGGGTGCCGGGGAAGACGGGGTAGACGAGGCCGACGGCGGAGGTGGCCTCGTCGAGCTCGGCGAGGGTGAGGCCGGGCTGCACGACGGCGACCTGGTTGGCCTCGTCGACCTCGAGCAGCGCGGCCATGCGCTCGAACGACACGAGGATGCCGTCGGGCTCGGGGATGCACGCACCCGACAGCCCGGTGCCGGCGCCTCGCGCGGTGACCGGCACGCCGAGCTCGGCGGCCACGGCGACGACGGCCGAGACCTGGGCGGTGTCGGTGGGCGTGACCACGACCGCGGGCGCGACGCCCACCGCCTTCAGCGTCTCGTCGACGAACAGGTCGGGGGAGGCGTCGGTGCCCGACGGTGACCGCGTCGGCGCCGAGCTCGGCGACGAGGCGGGCCACGAGGGCGTCGGTCACGAGCGGACCTCGGCCCCGGTGATGGTGAAGGCCACCGCGCACCGGAACCCGCCGGTGACCTCGATCGGGGCGAGGGCGGTGTGCTCCTCGAACTCGGAGCCGAACAGCTCGAGGTCGGCGTCGCCCTGCCACACGTCGGCGCACTCGAACCCGGTGACGAGGTTGCGGGCCAGGTCGTTCACGAGGGGCTCGCCGCCGGCGAGGTCGGGCATGAAGCGGGTGTGCCAGACGGGCAGCCGCAGCGCACGGGGCACGAAGCCCTCGTCGGCGGGGCCGGTGAGGGTGACCGAGCCCTGCACGACCTTCTGGCCGAGGCTCGACGCATGGCCGGCGAAGCGCGCCCCCGCCTCGACCTTCGGGCCGCCCTGCCCGACGCGCACGGCTCTGGTGATGGCCACCGTGCCCATCTTCTTCGGGAAGCCCTGGATGTGGCCGCGGGCGAACGACAGGTCGTTGTCGACCCAGATGTACGGCACCCGGGCGACCTTCCTGCCGTCGAGCACGGCGTTCACCGACAGGTAGGCCTCGCGGTACTGGCCCCGGGCCGGGTCGGCGATCACACGGGGGTCGGTGTCGGCCGACGACGACCAGTCACAGAACACGAACGAGCAGGAGCCGTCGCCGAGGGGCTCGAGACCGTCGGGCAGCACCGCGGCCACGGCTGCGGGGTCGGCGAGGAAGTCGATGCCGAGAGCCTCCCCGGAGAAGTGCCACGGCGGTGGCGGCACCAACGACGCGGTGCCGCCGGGGGAGAGGGGAAGGCTCCAGCCCTGAAGGGTCATGGTGGTGGGTCCTCGGAGGATCAGATGCGGGTGTCGGGTCGGACGTAGCGGGTGCCGGGGCCGGCGTAGGACTTTCCGTAGCCCGGCTCCTGCTCGTAGCCGAGGTCGGGCGGGTCGGCGATCGCAGCCTTCCACCACGCCACGAGCCTGTCCTCGGCGTCGTAGTCGAACGGGTCCTGCAGCGCGGACTCCTCGTAGCCGCCGCGCTCGGGTGGGTTCTCGACCAGCCACCGGGTGGCGAGGCGCACGGCCTCGCGGGCGGGCACGACGTCGCGGTAGCCGAGCTTCTCGCGCAGCTTGGAGGTGTCCATCACCCGGTGCAGCGAGCGGTACCCCATCTGCAGGGGCCGGGCCGGCACGGCCAGGTCGGCGGGCATGCCGATCAGCTCCCAGTCGTGCTGGAGCTCGTCGGTGATGATCTCGGCGACCTGGCGGATGGTGAGGCGCTCGTCGTCGCCGCAGTTGAAGATCTCGCCCATCGAGCTCTCGGGCTGGTCGACCGCCAGCAGCAGGGCGTGGGCCAGGTTGTCGACGTAGCCGAAGGTGATGAGGCTCAGGCCGTCGTCGGGCAGCACGAGGAACGGGCGGCCGTCGAGGATGCGGCGCACGACGCACCACTCCCGCGGCGCCAACTGCCGGGGCCCGTAGACGTAGGGGTAGCGGAAGTGGGTGGCCGTGGGGTGGGCTTCGAACAGGAGCTGCTCGGTGCGGCCGATGCGGTAGCTCTTGCCATCGTCGTCCTCGGTCGCGAGGGGGGCGTCCTCGCGGAGCGGCACGGGGAGGCCGGGCGGCTCGTGGATCGCCGGGTCGAAGAAGCCCTTGTAGACGGGCACCCCGCCCACCGAGATGATGCGGCCGGTGCGGCCCTGCAGGACCTCCGCGATCGAGCGGAGCCGGCCGTAGGTGGCGAGGGTGACGTCGAAGGTCTCGTCGCCGAGGGCCTCGCGCAGGCCGTCGTCGCTGAACACGTCGCCGTGCAGGTGGCGCAGGTGGGCGACCTCGGGGACCTCGTGGTTGCCCGAGTGCAGCACGGTGACGTCGTGGCCGCGCTCCTCGAGCCCGCGGGCGATGGCGGGCCCGGTCGGTCCGGTCCCCCCGATCAGCAGCACCTTGGTGGTCATCGCAGAAGGCTCCCACGGACGTTCGTCGGCCGAGCTCGCCGGGCCGTTCCGGGCCCGAGCGGCTGGCGACGAACTGGCAGACTAGATATTTGATGCGGTCCCCGCAGGTCCGTGCCGTTCCCACCCGTCTCCCGCGTGGCAAGCCGCCCGGCAGGGTGGCCGACCGCTCGCCCACGTCTGGAGCAACCATGCTGACCCCCTTCGACGACTACCCGATCCACCCCTCGGCCGACCCGATCGCCAGCCCGGCCACGGGCGACCCGAACCACTACGACCGCTACTGGTTCAACGGGCACCACCTCGACGGCGACTTCTACTTCGGCGCGGCGATGGGCCACTACCCGGTGCGGGGTGTCGTCGACGCCGCCTTCAGCCTGGTGATCGACGGGGTCGAGCACTCGGTGTTCGCCTCGGGCACCATGCCGTTCGACCGGTCGACCGAGATCGGCCCCATCCGGCTCGAGGTCGTCGAGCCGCTGCGGTCGATCCGCTACGTCGTCGAGCCCAACGAGCACGGGATCTCCGTCGACCTCACCTTCCGGGCCACCACCGTGGCCATCGAGGAGCCGCGTCAGACGCGCCGCACCGCCGACGGCGTGCTGATCATGGACAACACCCGCCTCACCCAGTGGGGCACGTGGGAGGGCACGATCACGGTCGACGACCGCACGGTCGTCGTCGACCCGGCCGTGGTGCCCGGCACCCGCGACCGGTCGTGGGGCACCCGCCCGATCGGTGAGCGCGTGCACACCAACCGCCCGGTGACGATGCCCACGGCGTTCTGGCTGTGGGCCCCGCTGCACTTCCAGGACCGCTTCACCCACCTCGCGCTGCACGAGAACCCCGACGGCTCGCGCTGGCTCGAGACCGCGCTGGTGCTCGACCCGCTCGCCCCCGGGGCGCCCACCACCGGGCACGACGGCGTGCGCGATGCTCCGACATCCGCTACGAGCTCGAGATGAAGCCCGGCACCCGCGACGCCCAGCGGCGGTGATCTCGTTCACCGACCCCGTCGAGGGCGAGGTGCGGGTCGAGCTCGAGACGCTCTACACGTTCCGCATGCGCGGCATCGGCTACATGCACCCCTACTGGGCCCACGGCACCAGCCACGGCGAGCTCGAGACCGGCCGCGAGGACGTCGCCCTCGCCGACTTCGACGGCACCCAGATCTCCGACATGCACATCCAGAACGTCGTGCGGGCCCGCATGGGCGACCGCGTCGGCATCGGGGTGCTCGAGCAGGTGACGATGGGCCCGCACGAGCCCACCGGCCTCACCGGCTTCCTCGACGGCTGGGAGGCCTGACCCAGGTGACGCTGTCCGCCCTCCTGCTCGATCACCCCTTCGCCGACGACGAGGGGCTCCTCTTCACCATCGACGAGTCGATGACCGCCGGCGAGGCCCGCGCCCGGGTGGCCGAGCTGGTGCCGCAGCTGCCGATCGAGCCCGGCCAGGCCGTGGCCGTGATGCTCCCGAACGGCCCCGACCTGGTGTGCACGATGGCCGCCATCTGGGAGGCCGGCGGCGTGTACGTGCCGGTCAACCCCCGCCTCCCGCAGGTCGAGATCGACCACGTCGTCGCCGACACCAGCCCGGCCCTCCTCGTCACCGAGGCCGGCATCGAGCGGGTCGACGGCGAGCCCCGCACCTACCCCGACGACGTGGCGTTCGTGGTCTGGACCTCCGGCACCACCGGCCGTCCCAAGCCGATCCTGCACACCCACACCGCCTACCTCGAGCTGCTCGACCGCGTGCTCGGCCCGCTGCGGGCCGGCAACGAGGGCGCTCCCGCCCGCACGCCGAGCCCCAACCTCATCCCCGTGTCGATGGCGCTCAACGCCGGCATCTACAACTCGATGTTCGGGCTGCGGGCCGGCGCCGCGCTCGTGATCATGGACCGCTTCGAGCCGGCGGCCTTCGCCGAGCTGGTCGGTCGCTTCGGCATCCGCTCCACCGTGCTGCCCCCGGCCGCCATGGCCATGCTCACCGACTCCGACGTCACCGACCTGGCGCCGCTCAAGTACGTCCGCTCGATCACCGCGCCGCTGTCGCCGCTGCAGGCCCAGCGCTTCGTGGCCAAGTTCGGCGAGGTGTACATCCTCAACAGCTACGGCCAGGCCGAGATGGGCGAGGTCATCGGCTGGACCGCCGCCGACGCCAAGGCCTTCCCCGAGAAGGTCGGTGCCGCCGGCCGCCCCCACAAGGGCGTCGGCATCCGGGTCGACGACGACGGCCACCTGTTGGTGCGCCCGCCCAACGCTGCGGTCGGCATCGACGAGCGCCGCGACGCCGACGGCTTCATCGACACCGGCGACCTGGCCCGCATCGACGACGACGGCTTCGTGTGGATCGAGGGCCGCGCCGGCGACCTCATCAACCGGGGTGGCAACAAGGTGTACCCGGAGGCCGTCGAAGAGGTGCTGCGCCTGCACCCGTCGGTCAGCGAGGCCTCGGTGGTCGGTGTTCCCGACGACCGCCTCGGCGAGGTGCCGGTGGCGTTCCTCGTGGGCGACCCGGTCGACGCCGAGCGCTGGTGGCCCACTGCCGCGAGCACCTCGTGCCCTACAAGGTGCCCGCCGACTTCCGCTGGATCGACGCGCTGCCCCGCAGCGAGGTCGGCAAGGTCCTGCGCCGCGAGCTCGTCGAGACCTACACCGCCGGCTGAACCCGTTCTCGTCGCGGTTTCCTGTCGCCGGCGACAGGAAACCGCGACAAGAACGAGGGTGGGTCAGACGCCGCCGCGCTCGGCGAAGCGCTCGGCCAGGGCGTCGAGGGTCTCCTGGCAGTGGTGGCGCCGCCTGGAACGTCGGGGAGGCGGACCGGGCCGTGCTCGCGCGACGGCAGCAGGATCGTGGCGTGGCCGGGCGTGGTGACGTCGCCGCGCTGGTTGACGCCCTCGATCTCGAGGTCGACGGCGGGGCGGTCGCCCTCGGCGAGGTACTTGCGGGTGACCTTGCCGCGCATCCAGTGGGTGTCGCCGACGTAGTTGAACTTCCGGAACTGGCAGTCGAGCTTCCAGAGCCAGGCGTCGTCGCCCATCCAGTCGGTGCAGAGGTGGATCAGCCAGACCTCGCGCATGCGGCCGTAGTCGTAGGAGGTCGGGTTGCCCGCCCGCTTGGCCCACTCGGCGTCCCAGTGCAGGCGCTGCTGCACGTCGGGGATGTTGAGGTCGTCCTTCTTGAAGAACTTGGGCATCCGGCGGTGGTGGTCGACGTTCTGGCGCAGGGCCGACACGCCGTAGAGGCCCATGCCGACACCGGCGTGCCACACGATCATGTCGGTGACGCGCAGCGGGCCCTTCACCAGCTCGGGCAGCTCGTCGCCCTCCTCGACGTCCTCCCACCAGCGGGGCTCGGCGCCGCGGCGACGGTCGCGCTCACCGGCGACGGCCTCCTCGATGGCCTCGATCTGCTCGTCGGTGTACGGCTCGATCTCGATCGAGTCGTTGGCCTTGCGCTCCCGCGCCTTCTCCCGCTCGGTGCGGATCATGAGGCGGTACTGGCCGGAGAGCACCGGGCCACCGATGGCGCCGAAGACCTCGCCGAACCACTCGTGGATGGCGGTGCCGGCGAACTGGCCCTCCTTCTCGATCACCCCGACGAGCGCGTTGCGGCGCGACACCCGGGTGTTCGGGAGGAGCGGGTTCCACCACTCGCGGTAGGAGCCCGAATAGAAGGCGTGGACCCCGCCGAGGGGGTCGCCCTTCATGAGCTCGCGGGTCTCGCCCTCGAGCCGGGTCACCTCGTCCTCGCCGATCAGCGTGTCGCCGCCCACGAGGTGGGGCGACGCGATGGCCGAGCCCCACCGGGTGGTGGGCCCGTAGGACGGGTCGCACCACAGCGGGTTGTCGTCGCCGTAGGCCAGGGCCACGTGCCGGAACGCGTCCTCGTTGGGGCTGAGGTAGCGGGGCGGTGCGGAGTGGGGGCGGGCGACGCCGATGCGCTGGCGCAGCCGCGCCACCCCCTCGTCGGTGATCATCGAGGCGGGCTCGGCGAAGGCCTTCTGCTCGAGGTACTCCTCGAAGCCGGCGACGCCCATCTCCCGGCCGATGCCCGACTGCTTGTAGCCGCCGAAGGGCACGTCCGGCGGCGTACCAGACGCCGCCGTTGATGCCGAATGGTGCCGGTGCGGATGCGGCGGGCGACGGCGAGGGCACGGTCGCGGTCGGCGCCGTTCGACGCCGCCGGAGAGGCCGAAGATCGAGTCGTTGGCGATGCGGACGGCATCGTCGTCGTCGTCGTAGGGGATGGCCACGAGCACCGGGCCGAAGATCTCGTCGCGGGCGATCTCCATGTCGTTGGTGACGTCGGCCAGCAGGGTGGGCTGGAACCAGTTGCCCGTCGTCGAACTGGGTGGCGATGCCGCCGCCGATCACGACACGGGCGCCCTGCTCGACGGCCCTGTCGACCATGCCGGCGATCTTGGTGAGCTGCTGGGGGTTGACGATGGGGCCGGTCATGTTGCCGGCGTCGTGGCGGGTCGCCGTAGGGGAGCATGCCCATGAGCGCGGCGGCGGCCTCGACGCCCTCCTCGTAGCGGGAGCGGGGGAGCAGCAGGCGGGTGCTGGTGGCGCAGCCCTGGCCGCCGTGGGTGCAGCAGCCGAAGGCGGCGCCGCCCACGGCCGCGCCCATGTCCTCGACGTCGTCGAGCACGATGTGGGCCGACTTGCCGCCCAGCTCGAGGAAGACCCGCTTGATGGTGTCGGCGCCGGCCGCCATGATCCGTCGGCCCGTGGCGGTGGAGCCGGTGAAGCTGACCATGTCGACGTCGGGCGAGGTGGTGAGGATCTCGCCGATCGCCTTGTCGGACGAGGTGACGACGTTGAACACGCCGGCGGGGATGTCGGTGTGCTCGGCGATCGAGCCGGCCGAGGGCCAGGGCGGTCCACGGCGTGTCGGGTGCCGGCTTCAGCACGACGGTGCAGCCGGCGGCGAGGGCCGGGGCGATCTTGGCCAGGTTGATCTGGTTCGGGTAGTTCCACGGGGTGATGGCGGCGACGACGCCGGCGGGCTCGCGCTCGACCCAGCGGTTGGCGGGCCCGCCCATCGTCTGGCCGACGCCGAGCTCGGTGGTCCACTCGTAGGACTCGGCCATGTCGGCGTAGTAGGTGAGGTAGCCCAGCGGGGAGTCGAGCTGCGGCCCCGCCGATGAGCATGCGGGGTGCGCCGACCTCGGCGATGGTGATCTCGACGAGCTCGCTCGTGGTGCTCGAGCGATCGCCGCGTGCGAGCTGGCGCAGGCAGCGCACCCGCAGCTCGACGTTGGTCGACCAGTCGGTCTCGTCGAAGGCCCGGCGGGCGGCGGCGATGGCCCGGTCGAGGTCGGCGGCGGAGGCGTCGGCGGCCACGCCGATGACCTCGCCGTTGGCCGGGTTGATGTTGTCGTAGACCTTGCCGCCCTCGGCCTCGACGAGCTCGCCGTCGATGTAGAGGCGCTCTTCGTGCCACATGCTCATTGGTGCTCGTTCCCCTGGGTCGACGGGCCCGGGAACACCGGGCACAGTGCTGGGATACTGTATACGGCGCATCGGTCGCGGGCGACCGGCGTCACGTCGTGTGACGCCCGTCTCGGCGGCCGACGACACCGTACGATCCGCCCGGCCCGACCGCCGAGGCGGGGCCTGGGGGGAAGCGAGCGATGGCGACGACCGAGCTGTACTGGGACCCGATGGACGAGGCGCTCGACGACGACCCTCATCCCATCTGGCGCCGGATGCGCGACGAGGCCCCGCTCTACTGGAACGAGCAGTACGGCTTCTGGGCCCTCAGCCGCTTCGCCGACGTCGAGGCCGCCCACCGCGACCCCGCCACGTTCAGCTCGGCCCACGGCACCGTGCTCGAGCTCATGGGCCAGGACATGAGCGGCAGCGGCCAGATCATCTTCATGGACCCGCCCTCGCACACCATCCTGCGCACCCTGGTCTCGCGGGCGTTCACCCCGCGGCGCATGGCCCAGCTCGACGACCACATCCGCGACATCTGCGCCGAGCTGCTCGACCCGCTCGTCGGCCGCGACGAGTTCGACTACGTGCAGGACTTCGCCGCCCAGGTCCCCTCCCGGGTGATCGCCGAGCTGGTCGGCGTGCCCGAGGACGAGCGGGAGGAGCAGCGCAAGAACATCGACGCCGTCTTCCACATCGAGCCCGGCGTCGGGATGATCAACGACGTCTCGCTCACCGCCCAGATCGCGCTGCACACCTACCTCTCGGGTCTCATCGAGCGGAAGAAGGAGGAGCCGGGCGACGACCTCATCAGCGTCCTGTGCGGCTCCTCGATCGTCGACGACGACGGCGTCGAGCGGCAGCTCACCGACCGGGAGCTCGCCGACTTCACCAACCTGCTGTTCAGCGCCGGCACCGAGACCGTCATGCGCCTGCTCGGCAACGCCGCGGTGCTGCTCGCCGGCCACCCCGACCAGCGGGCCGACCTGGTGGCCAACCCCGACGGCATCCCCAACGCGGTCGAGGAGCTGCTGCGCTACGAGGCGCCCTCGCCGGTGCAGGGCCGCTTCACCACCCGCGACATCGAGCTCCACGGCACCGTGGTGCCGGCCGGCTCCAAGGTGCTGCTCATCACCGGCAGCGCCGGCCGCGACGAGCGTGAGTACCCCGATGCCGACCGCTTCGACGTGCGCCGCCAGTTCCGCCAGCACGTGTCGTTCGGGTACGGCATCCACTTCTGCGTCGGCGCCAACCTCGCCCGCGTCGAGGGCCGCATCGCCCTCGAGGAGACGCTCAAGCGGTTCCCGACCTGGGACCTCGTCCCCGGTGGCACGATCCGCCAGCACACCAGCACCGTGCGGGGCTACTCGCAGGTGCTGATCCGCCCCGGCGCCTGAGCCGCGACGACATCGACCACGTGAACGGCCGCCACGCGGCACGAGGGGGAAGACAGACGTGAGTGTGAGCCCGACCCTGAAGGGGCAGCGCATCCTGGTCGTCGGCGCGTCGGCCGGCATCGGCGCCGCGTTCGCCACCAGCGCGGCCGCCGCGGGGGCCGACGTGGTGGTCAGCGCCCGTCGCCTCGACAAGCTCGACGCGCTGGTCGCCGAGCTCGGCAGCGGGCACGCCATCGCCGCCGACGTCTCCGACGAGGGCGCGTGCAAGGAGCTCGTCGACGCCGCCGTCGAGCGCCTCGGTGGGCTCGACCTGGTGCTCTACACCGCCGGCACCGCGGTCCTGTCGCCCCTGCGCGATGCCGGGGCCGAGGCCTGGCGCACCTCGTACGAGGTCAACGTCGTCGGCCCGGCGATGGTGGCCCAGGCGGCGGTGCCGCACATGTCCAACGAGGGGATGGTCGCGTTCCTCTCGTCGGAGGCGGTGCACGAGTTCCGCTGGGGCATGGGCACCTACGCCGCCTCCAAGGCCGCCCTCGACGTCGCCATCAAGTACTGGCGCAACGAGCACCCCGACCGGCGGTTCTCCCGCATCGTCATCGGCGCCACCATGCCCACCGAGTTCGGCAACAACTTCACCGACATGGACGTCCTCACCGAGGCGCTCGGGAAGTGGGCCGAGGCGGGCATCCCGATGACCGCCATGGAGACCTCCGACGTCGGCCTCCACCTCGCCGAGCTCATGGGTGTGGTGCTCGCCCACCCCGAGATCGACCTGCCCGACCTGTACCTCGACGCCCGGCTCGGCTGAGCGTCCCGACCTGAACACCCCAGGGGAGAACCACAGATGACCGAAGAGAACGAGCTCGTCGAGCGGATGTTCCCGGCCCCGATCGACCACGGCATCGCCGAGGCCGATCGGGCGGTGACCACCGTCCGCTCGGGCACCAACACCACCGCCGAGCAGGAGGCCAACGAGCTCTGGTACCACGGTGGTGGCCAGAAGGGCGAGAAGGCCTGGAAGGAGATCGTCATCTACCCGCCGACGCGGGGCATGACGACCCAGGGCGACCCCTTCGAGCCGGCCAAGATCGGCGTGCTCGTCGACATGGACATCGGCCAGCTGCTCGCCGACTGGCTCGACCCCACGATCCTGGCCATCGAGGACGCCATGAACGAGGGCGTCTACGACCGGCCGGTGCAGCTCATCGTGGCCGACGCCCGCGGCCTTCCCCGCGAGAACTACAAGAAGGTCCGCGACGGCTACGAGTGGCTGTGCGACCAGGGCTGCGTGGCCATCCTCGGCCCGATGATCTCGGACAACTCGCTGAACATCCAGGAGACCGTCAACCGTCGCAAGGTGCCCGTCATCGGCTGGACCGGAGCGTGGCGCTTCGCGTCGGAGTACTGCTTCACCATCGCCAACGGCGACATCCCCACCGAGGGCGTGATGTGCGCCCAGTGGCTCGCCGCCAAGGGCTTCAAGAACGTCGGCATGTTCTGGGAGCAGGGCTCCTCGGGCGGCGACTACGCCGAGTTCTTCCGTGAGGAAGCCGGCCGCCTGGGGCTCACCATCACCCGTGACGTGAAGCTCGGCCCGAACCCGCGTGGGTTCGTCGACCACCTGCGCGCCATGCGCGACGGTGGCACCGAGGCGATCTACTACGGCGGCTACGGCTACGCCACGTTCAAGTTCGCCGACGGCTTCAAGGAGCTCGGCTGGGACCCGCCCCGCGTCATGGGCACCGCGTTCATGTTCTATTCGAACACCAACGAGTGGGCCCAGGGCCTCGAGGGATGGCACGGCGTCGACCAGCTCGGCGAGGACGGCACCAACCCCAACTACGAGGCCATGATCGAGCGGTTCCAGGCCCGGTTCGGGCGCACCTCGAAGAACGTCGTGGTCGCCCTCGCCTACGACACCGCCCGCGTCGCGATCCACGGCCTCGGCAACGCCTCGATGGCCACGCCCGAAGAGGTCATGCGCGGCATGGAGCGCATCCGTTGGATGCCCGCCACCAACGGCGGTCCCGCCACCTACATCCAGTTCGGCCCCTGGGACCGCAAGGGCTACAAGGGTGACTTCCTCACCATCCGGGAGCTTCGCGGTGGCGAGCTCCGCTTCGACGGCTACCACCGTCCCCAGCACCCCTCCAACCGCCAGTCCTGAGACCGGGAGACCCAGATGAACCCAGAATCGTTCCGTTACGACGGCAAGCGGGCGCTCGTCGTCGGCGGCGCCACCGGCATGGGTGCGGCCACGGCCAAGCTCGTGCAGGAGCTCGGTGCCGATGTCGTGGTCATGGACTTCGCCCCCGTCACCCTCGACGGGGTCAAGGCCATCAGCCTCGACCTCCGCGACAAGGACGGCATCGACGCCGCCGTCGACGAGTGCGGCGGCCCGATCCACGCCCTGTTCTCCTGCGCCGGTGCGGCTGACGGCACGCCGGGCATCGAGAAGATCAACTTCATCGGCCACCGTCACCTGATCGACCGGGTGATCGAGAAGGGGTACCTCGTGCCCGGCTCGGCCATCGGCATGATCTCCTCGACGGCCGGCCTGGCCTGGCAGACGAACCTCGACGCGGTCCTCGACTACCTCGCCACCCCCGACTTCGACTCGGCCGTGGCGTGGATCGAGGAGCACGGACCGATCGCCGGCGATCCCGGCAACCCCGACTACATGTGGTCGAAGCAGGCCGTCTGCGGTTACGTGGCCAGCCAGGCCTACGCCATGCAGAAGCGGGGCATCCGCATCAACGCCATCATGCCCGGGCCCACCGACACGCCCCTCGCCCGTTCGCAGGAGGACCTGTGGCTGGGCTTCGGCACCGACTACCGCGACGAGGTCGGCGTGAAGGCCTCGACCCCGGAGGAGCAGGCCGGCCCGCTGGCCTTCCTGTGCAGCGACGCTGCCGTCTACGTGAACGGCCAGACGCTGATCACCGACGCGGGGTACGTGAGCTCGGGCCTCACCAGCTCGTTCCCGGCTGCCAAGCCGGTGGTCGACTTCCTCTCCGGCAACTACTGAGCCGGCTCAGGACCACGGAGTACGCAGCGAGGCCCCCTGCTGGTGCAGGGGGCCTCGTCGCGTCCGGGTGGGTGTGAGCCCGAGCCCGCGGATCAGCCGAAGGCGCGCTCGCCGCTGATGTCGTAGATCTTCACGTCGAAGCCCTTGGGGGCGGGGCCGGTGGACTTCGGCGCCGTCGCCAGGCCCGCCATGTGGGCGTCGAAGGCGGCCTGGTCGGCCCAGCGCTCGAACAGCAGCACGCGGGTGGGGTCGAGCGGGTCGACGGTCATGGCGTACTCGAGGCAACCGGCCTCGGCGCGGGTGCGCTCCATCGCCTCGACCTTGCTGGCGACGAACGCCTCCTGGTCGGCGGGGTCGACCTCGAAGTGGCCGGCGACGATCAGCATCTGGGTACCTCTTTCGTAGGGCTGGGTGCCCGGGAAGCTACACATCCGGCGGGCTCGGTCGCGCTGTCACACCCCCTGAATAGGGTTGGGTACATGAGTTCGGGGCGCAGTGTCGAGGGTGTGGCGGGTGGTGATGCCGTGGGTCGTGGGTTGGCCGTGGGTGTCGCCGTTCGGCCGTTGCTCGATGTGCTGTCGGGGTTGCAGGGGTTCGTCGAGGCGGCTGATCCGGGTCAGGTGCCGGCTCGTGATGCGGTCGATCTGGTGCGGGTGTTGGATCGGATCGGGCGGGTGGCTGATGCGGCGAAGGCGGCGGCCGCGGGTCGGGTGGCGGAGTCGTCGTTGTGGTCGAGGGCGGGTCATCGTTCGCCGGCGCACTGGGTGGCCAAGGAGACGGGCATCGGTGTGGGTGAGGCGATCAAGCTGCTGGAGACGGCGGAGGTCGTGGCGGCGGCGCCGGTGGTGGCTCGAGGCGCTTGTCGCCGGGTGTGGTGTCGCCTCGTCAGGCGCGGGCCGCGGCTCGAGCGGAGAAGGCTCAGCCGGGTGCGGGTGAGCGGCTGGTGGCGAGGGCGGGGTCGGTGTCGGTCACCGAGTTGGAGAACGACGCCAACCGGATCGTGGCGGCCGCGTCGACGGAGTCCGAGGCGGAGAAGGCGGCTCGTCTGCGCAAGACCAGCGGATGTTGCGCACGGGCATCGACGCCGACGGCATGGGGTACGGGTCACTGGCTGCTCGAGCCCGCGGCGCATGCCCGGTTGATGGCGTTGATCGACGCCGAGCAAGGACCGGATCTTCAACGACGCCCGCACGGCGGGGTGATCGCGAGCCGTCGGAGGCCTACGCCGCCGACGCCCTCGCCGCATGGTCGACCTGCCGCCCCGTTCGAAGGGCTCGAACGGCACTCGTGGCGACGCCGGGACCGTGGTGGCGCCGGACGAGTCGGTCGAGGACTGGTCGTTCGCCAAGATGATCGTGCGGGTCGATCTCGCCGCCCTCGACCGTGGTTCGGTGGCGTCGGGTGAGGTGTGTGAGATCGCCGGGCGAGGGCCCGATCCCGGTGGCGGATGCGTGGCGGATGATCGACGGCGACGCCTTCGTCGCCGCCGTGGCCACGAAGGGCACCGAGATCGACAAGGTGTCCACCTCGGCCGCAAACCCACTGTGCTGCAGAAGACCGCGCTGGAGTGGTTCTCCGCCGGGGAGTGCTCCACCGAGGGCTGCACCAACCCGCGCCGGATCGAGATCGACCACGTCGCCGACTGGGCCGACACGAAGATCACCCGGCTGCCCGACCTGGCGAGCCCGTGTGGTCACTGTCACGACCTCAAGACCCACCGGGGCTACACCTTCGGCCCCCGCCTCCCCTCCGGGAAACGCCGACTCATCCCACCCGACGGCGACCCCTGTGACAGCGAGCAGCCCGGCCTCTTCGACACCAGCTGAGTTCGGGAGCGGAGCGGCACCAGTCGAGCGAGATCCGCGATCCGCTGGGTATCCCTCAACGGCACTTCTCCCACGGTGCGACACCGAGTTTGAGATGTCTCCAGGTGTGGTGACGGTCGGCCCTGGTGGTCCCGTACCTGTGGTGCGAGCTTCGGGGTAGCTGGCGAGGAGGTATCGCTGTGGCCACGACGCCCGAGCGGCTGGCCATCGGCTGGCAGGTCGTCCCTGACGAGCCGCCCGGCACGTTTGCGTGGTGGGACGGCGAGCAGTTCGTCGCCATGGCGTTCTGGGCTGGAGATCACTGGGAGTTCGTGACCGACGAGTGGTCGGGTGTCGACCCAGTCGCTCTCGGACGGGTCATCGGTGTCCAGCCGGACAGGCGGGCCGCCCCGGGGGGCAACCGAAGCCCATCTGTGCCAGCAGTGAGCCCGAGCACCAATCGGGGGTCGGACAAGCTGGTCCTCACGGCGGTCACGGCCATCGCTGCTGTCATGCTCCTCGCTGAGGTCGGCAGCATCGTCCTGCTCCTGCAGACCAAGGGCCGGGTCACCGCCAACCTCCACTACTGGCCTGCACTTGGCGATCTTGGCTATGGGCCGTTCAAGTTCGAGCAGGTGACCGGAGAGAGGATCGCCTGGGACATCGGCTTCGTTGTCGTCACCTTCGTAGCGCCGCTGATCCTCGGGCTTGTCCTCGTCAAGGCAGAACCCCGAGTAGCACGATGGGTCGGAGTGTGGCTGCTCACCGCTGGCGCAGTGGTGGTCGTCGGCGGGTTGTACTTCTTCGCCGCCCCGACGAACGGCAACTGCAGGCAAGAGACGACCGGCTTGATCTTCAACTCGTCCGAGCCAATCGTCTGCCCGCCGGAGGTACAGGCCGAGCTTGCTCGCCGGGTCGACACTGCGGTCCGGTCCCAGACCTGGGTCCCGAGGGTCCTCATCGCAATCGGCGTTTCGACGATCACGGCAGCGATCGCACTGCTCGCCGTGTCGCATCAGCGGCTACGAAGTACCTCACCAAGGCGAGCGGACACCCGGTTCGGGCATCGAGCAACGCGGTAACCCATGACGCCCGACCTGCCCGGTTCCCGAGGCCGGCGGTGAGGCGGCCGGCGGCAGCTGCAAGAGCACCCCATACCGCCCGGTGTGGGCGACAACGGACGTTCCCGTGGCATGCCTCCGCCGAGACCACACCCCCATCGCAGCCTTGTCGACACGGGAGTCGATGACCGATCGAACGGGCTGCGCCCCGCCCGGATCAGCGGAAGGGTGGCAGCGTTGGTCCACCTCGGATCACGAGGGCGTGCGCGCGTCTGTCGCACTCATCGAAGCGCACGTCCGTGCCCAAGGACGACAGCACCCGTTCAGCCGCGAGGCGCAGGCGGGCGGGGGAGGTGCGGGTTCTCCTGATGGACGGCGGTGAGCGTGACCGAATCCAGGCGCCAGCCGTCGGCGGTGTGTACCGCAGTGTTGTCGTAGAAGCCGACGACGAGCCAGCAGTCGGGTCCGCCGCCGGCCTCCTCGGGTGCCAGCCAGTGCTCGGCACGAACGTGAGCTCGGATGGTGGCTCGGTCGCCGTCGACGGCGATGCGGTGCCCGGTGATGACGTGGTGGGTGGCCGCCCAGCCGGCGAAGGCCCGTTCCCCCTGCCGGCACCAGATCTCGCGGCTGACGGTCACCGCCGGCGAGCCGAGCGAGCTGAAGTCGCAGGTGATCTGGTCGCAGAAGACGGTGAGCGGGAGCGCGTGCCAGTCGTTGGTGTCGGAGACGTCGGCATAGCGCGCCATCAGCTCGACGAGCTCGTCCCTATCACTCCAGCTCATCACGACCTCCTCCTTGGCCTCCTCGACGGAGTATCCCTACCGCCGGGATGGCGCGTCCGCTGGCCGTCACGTATCGGAAGACTCGCGTTCAGCACGCGTCTCATCCACGAGCACCGACGGCGTCTCGCTCCAGTGCTGATCCTTGGCCTTCGACGCGAACAGCATCCCGAAGCCGACTGCGATCGCGGCTGCGAGCTTCTTCAGGAGGGCCATGACCTAGACCGTACCGAGACGCACAGCGTTCCCTGCCGCCGGGTCTGGGTGACGAGTACCGCACCCAAGTAGGCCGACTACGTTGACGAGCGGCGGGTGCGGTGAGGGGTTCGCGTCGTAGATCGGGCAGGAGATCTGGGCTATGTCGAGCAGGACCGAACGCCTACAGGCCTCCGCCTCGTACAAGGTCTTCGTTCTCGTCCTGACAGTCGTTGTTGGTGCCGGCGTCTGGATGGTGTTCACCGGGTCCAGTTGGGCTGGCGCGCTCGTCGTTGCAGCCCTCCTGATCGCGATGCGTCTCGCGATCGGCGCCTGGTTTCGCGACCGATCCTGACGTCGGGTGCGGGCCCCATCGTCGGAGAGGTGGGACGCCTGCGGCGTCCACTTGAGCGCTGACGGGGAGCAAGCGGCCCGCGACAGGCGGCCGCAACCGACGTGCCGCGGCTGTCGTCCCTCCCGCTGCCGAGCTCCGAGCCCGGTCCGTTTCCTCAGGACTCGGCGATCGAGGCGACGCCTTCGTCGCGGAGCTGGAACTTCAGCACCTTGTTGGAGGCGTTCAGGGGCAGCGCGTCGTAGAAGCGCACGTGGCGCGGCACCTTGTAGTTGGCCATCTCCTCGCGGCACCAGGCCACCAGCTCGGACTCGGTGAGCTCGGCGCCGGGGCGCAGCACCACGAACGCCATTCCGACCTCGCCCATGCGGGCGTCGGGCACGCCGACCACGGCGACCTGGTTGACGGCCGGATGGCGGTTGATCACGTTCTCGATCTCGGCCGGGTAGGCGTTGAAGCCGCCGACGATGAACATGTCCTTGATGCGGTCGGTGATGCGCAGATTGCCGGCGTCGTCCATCACGCCGATGTCACCGGTGTGCAGCCAGCCGTCGGCGTCGATGGTCTCGGCCGTGGCCTCGGGGTTCTCGAAGTAGCCCGGCATCACGATGTAGCCGCGGATGACGATCTCGCCCGACTCGCCGCGGGGCACCTCGTTGCCGTCCTCGTCGACGATCAGCACCTCGACGTCGGGGATGGCCCGGCCCGAGGTCTGGGAGATGATCTCGGGGTCGTCGTCGTGGCGGCACATGGTGCCCATGCCGTGGGCCTCGGTGAGGCCATAGCCGGTGACGATGGTCTTGAACGTGAGCTCCTCGCGCATGCGGCGGATCATCTCGACGGGCACAGCGGCGGCGCCGGTGACCGACAGCCGCAGCGTGGAGGTGTCGTAGGTGTCGCGCTCGGGATGGTCGAGCATCGTCTGGTAGATCGCGGGCGGACCGGGGAGCATCGTGATCTTCTCCTCCTCGACCCGCTTCATCACCGCCGGCACGTCGAACACGGCGTGGGGGACGATCGTGGCGCCCTTGAGGTAGCAGGCGAGGATGCCCGAGTTCAGTCCGAACGAGTGGAAGAACGGGTTGACGATCAGGTACCGGTCGCCCTCCTCGAGCCCGACGACGCTGGCCCAGGTCCAGTAGGCGCGGACCACCGACGAGTTGAGCATCGGGGCGCCCTTGGGCTTCCCGGTCGTGCCCGAGGTGAAGAGGATGTTGGCGACGTCGTCGCCCTGGATCTCGGCGGAGCGGAGGGCGGCGGCGTCGGCCGGCACGCCCTCGGCGCGGGCGAGGAAGTCGTCCCACGCCACGTTGCCCTCGTGGGTGCTGCCACGGAGCACGACGATCTGCTCGAGGTGGGGGAGGGCGGAGAGGTCACCGAGGGCCTCGACGTAGTCGGTGTCGAGGAAGTCGGTGACGGTGAACAGCAGCCGGGCCCGGGAGCTGTTCAGGATGAATGCCGCCTCGTTGCCCTTGAAGCGGGTGTTGAGCGGCACGAGAACCGCGCCGACGCGGTGGATGGCCGAGCAGGCGATGACCCACTCGGCGCAGTTCGGTGCCCAGATGGACACTCGGTCACCGGGCTGGATGCCGGTGGCGATCAGGGCCCGGCCGGCCTCGTCGACGGCGGCCAGCAGCTCCGGGAACGAGAGGCGGAGGTCTCCCTCGACGAGGGCCTCCATGTCGGGGAAGAGCCTCGCGGCGCGCTCCAGCGCGCCGGCGACGGTCGTGGGCAGGTCAGCGGGGACGGCGATCTCGTCGGTCACGGGGGTCAGGATTGCATACCGGGGCGAGGTCCTTCCCCTGCGACGGCCCAGCAGGCCCATCGGCCGGGCGAAACATCCGCATATATGATCCATCTTCCGTGCCGAGGCCCCTCGCGGGCCGCACGCCGATCGACGGCCGACCCGCTCGGCTCCATCCGGGGAGAACGAACCTGTGGCAGCAGATGTGTGGGTCAGCAACGGCGGGAACACGACGGTGCTCGCCGCGCTCCGGGGCCGTCTCGAGAGCGACCCGACCGGTGAGTACCTCGACGTCAACGGCGAGAAGGTCTCCGCGGCCGATGTCTACGACGTCGCCTGCCGGGTCGCCAACGCGCTGATCGCCGCCGGCGTGAAGCCCGGCGACCGCGTGGCCTCGCTCATCGAGAACTCCATCGAGTGCACCCTCTCGTGGTGGGGCATCGTCTGGGCCGGTGCCATCGCCGTGCCGATCAACACCGCCTACAAGGGCCAGTACCTTCGCCACCAGCTGCACGACTCGGGCGCCAAGGTGCTCATCGTCCAGGAGGACCTCGCCGACCGCCTCGACGGCATCAGCGGCGAGCTCCCCGACCTCACCACCGTCGTCACCATCGGTGCCGCCACCTCGATCGCCGGCAAGACCAACGCCACCTGGGCCGAGCTGCTCACGACCGACAACGCCGACCCCGGCGTGAACGTCCGCCCGGTCGACCTGGGCACCTTCGTCTACACCGGCGGCACCACCGGGCCCTCCAAGGGCTGCATGCTCAGCCACAACTACCACGTGGCGCTCACCACGCAGATCGGCATCTGCTGGGGTCGCACGTCCGACGACGTCGTCTGGACCCCGTTGCCGTTGTTCCACTTCAACGCCATCACCACCGCGGTGCTCGGCCCGCTCGTGTTCGGTGGCCGCTCGGCGATCTACCGCAAGTTCTCGGTCTCCAACTTCTGGCCGGAGATGAACCGGGTCGGGGCCACGGTCACCTCCACCCTCGGCACGATGGCCTACCTGCTGGCCCACGACGTCGACCGCCCGGAGATGCCGAGGTCGGGTGCCCCCGAGGCCAACACCAGCCTCCGGCTCCTGGGCGCGGCGCCGATGCCGACCGAGATCGACGACATCTTCCGCGACCGCTTCGGCCTCCAGACCTTCTCCGGCGCCTACGGCGTCACCGAGGCGAGCCTCATCTCGTGGCAGCCGCCGGGCGTCCGCAACAAGCCCAACGCCGCGGGCGTGGTCAACAGCGAGTACTTCGACGTCCGGATCTTCGACGACGACGACAACGAGCTGCCCCGGGGCACCGACGGCGAGATCGTCATCCGCCCGAAGCGCCCCGAGGTCATGTTCGAGGGCTACTGGGGTCGGCCCGAGGCCACCGTCTCGACCAGCCGGAACTGGTGGTACCACACCGGCGACATCGGCCGGATCGACGACGAGGACTTCCTCTACTTCGTCGACCGCAAGGCCGACTACCTCCGCCGTCGGGGCGAGAACATCTCGAGCTTCGAGGTCGAGAGCATCATCATGGGCCACGGCGCCTTCTCCGATGTCGCCGTGCACGCGGTGTTCAGCGAGATGTCCGAGGACGACCTGAAGATCACCGCCATCCTCGACGAGGGCTCCTCGATCACCGAGGAGGAGCTGTTCCGGTGGTGCATCGACCAACTCCCGTACTTCGCCCTCCCGCGCTACATCGAGTTCCGCGAGGAGCTGCCCCGTTCGCCGGTCGGTCGTGTCCTCAAGCGCGAGCTGCGCGACGAAGGGGTCACGCCCACGACCTGGGACCTCGACGCCTCCGACGTCACCTACGAGAAGCGGTGACCGGATCCACGCCCACGCCCACGCCCGTGTGGCGGGTGGGCTCCGGCCCGGTCCCTAAGCTGGCCCGATGATCCGTCGGAGCAGTGGGGAGCTCGTCGCCGCCCATCTGCGGCGCATGGTGTTCGACGGCGAGTACAAGCCGGGCGACCGCGTGCGCCAGGACGAGATCGCGGCCGAGCTCGGGGTCAGCCGCATCCCTGTCCGCGAGGCCATCATCGCCCTCGACCGTGAAGGCTGGGTCACCGTCGAGCCCCATCGCGGGGCGTTCGTGCGGGGCATCGACGCCGACTACGTGCGCGACCACTACGAGCTCTACGGGCTGGTGTTCGGGCTGCTGGCGGCCCGGGTCGCCGAGCGCGCCGACGACGCCGGCATCGAGACCCTCCTCGCCGACGCCGCCGCGGTCGCCTCGGCCGGCGAGGACCCCAAGGCGTTCAACGACCGGAACCGGGCGTTCCTCGTCACCCTCGAGGAGGTCGCCCGGGCCCCCCGCCTGACCTCCATGGCCCGGGTCATGACGAGCCTGGTGCCCGGCAACTTCTTCCGGGAGATCCCCGGCGCCATCGACGCCCAGCGGGCCGGCGTGGCCCGGGTGAGCGAGGCCATCGAGGCCCGCGACCCCGAGCGGGCGTCGGCCGAGTTCCGCACCCTCCTGCGCGGCCAGGGCGAGGCGGTCGTCGCGCTGCTCGAGTCCCGCGGCATCTTCGCCTCGGCGCGGTCGGCCGGCGCGCCGGCGGGGTCCTGACGCCGGCATGGACCGACCGAGCAGCGGTGAGATGGTGGCCACCCACATCCGGCGGGCGGTCACGACCGGCGAGTACCGCCCCGGTGAGCGCATCCGCCAGGACGAGATCGCGGCCGACCTCGGCGTCAGCCGCATCCCCGTGCGCGAGGCCCTCGTGGCGCTCGAGCGCGAGGGATGGGTCACCGTCGAGCCCCACCGTGGCGCCTACGTCACCGGCCTCGACGTCGACTTCGTGCGCGACCACTTCGAGGTCCACGGCGCCATCGTGGCCCTGATGGCCACCAGGGCCCTCGAGCGGGCCGACGCCGACTCGCTGCAGCGCCTCCTCGACGCGGCGGCCGCCGTCGTCGACGCCCCCGACGATCCTGCGGTGTTCAACCGCCTCACCTATGCCTACGTCGACGCCCTCGAGCGGGCCGCGGCCGCGCCCCGCCTCACGTCGATGACGAGGGTGACGGCGAACCTCTACCCCGGCAACTTCTTCGCCGAGGTCCCGGGGTCGATGGATCGCGAGCGCCAGGGGGTGGCCGCCATCGCCGCGGCGATCACGGCCGGCGACGCAGAGCTGGCCGCGTCCGAGTGCGAGCGCATGACCCGCGACCTCGGTGAGGTGCTCATCGGCGTGCTGCAGGCCCGGGGCGTGTTCGACGACCCGATCGAGGAACCGCTCGCCCCGTCGAGCTGACGGCGGGCCGGTTCACCCGAAGACCTCGAACGAGGGGTCGGTGCGGTCGCGCCGCCCGGTGGCGGTGCTGCCGTCGGTGAGGCTCGACGCCCGGCTCTCCTGCACCCGCTGGAGGTCGTCGATGTAGCGGCGGTGGTCGACGGCCCACACGCCGTCGCGGCGCGACCAACGGTCGACGTAGCGGCCCCGGCCGAACAGGTCGAGCACGACGTCGTCGTGGGGCGGGGTGCGCAACCACACCGAGATGTAGGTCTCGCTGACCGCGGTGCCGGCGGCGACGTCGACCTCGATCAGGGCGTTGCTCACCATGTGCGAGTGCCGGGCCATGCCGGCGTGGGCACCCCACACCCAGTCGAGGAAGCCGGTGCCCGTGCCCTGGAACATGGGGCCGTAGTCGGCGGTGCCGCCGGGGTGCCAGACGGACTCGGCCATCTCGCGGTCCATGCGGTCGAGGCCGCGGCAGTACCGGTGCAGCACCTCGGTGATGGCCTGCTTGGCGAGCAGCTCCTGCAGCGCGTCGTCGTCGCTCACGTGCGTCCCCCTGGTCCCGTCCCGGCTCACGCGGCCGGGCCCGCCCACCGTAGAGGTCGTCGCCCGGGGTCGTCAGCCGAGTGATGCCGGATCGGGGAGGTCGAGCGTGGCGGCGAGCATCGTGGTCACGGGGTTGATGCGCTCGAAGGTGCCGCCGTCGTCGGGGGCGGCCGCGCGGATGAGGGCTGCGGCCCGGATGAAGATGATCCCGAAGCGGAACCCGGCCAGCACCTCGTAGAAGCGCATGTCGCGGCAGGGGTCGACCGAGGGCCGCCTCGTAGTGGGCCCGGGCGTCGGCCTCCGACGGGAACCCGGGCAGGGGTGGCACGCCGGTGCCCTCGGTGTAGTAGCGGTTCATGAACCACCACCACCCCAGGTCGACCTCGGCGGGGCCGATCGCCGCCATCTCCCAGTCGAGGACGCACACCGGCTCGAAGTCCTCGTAGAGGACGTTGCCGAAGCGGGCGTCGCCCCAGTTGAGGCCCTCGGCGGGGAGGTCCGTTGGCACGTTGGCCCGCAGCCAGGCCAGCACCGCGGCCATGGTGGGCTGGGGTCGGTCGCCGGCGGCCCAGCGGTACCAGCGCTCGGTGTCGTCGAGCTGGGCGTCGAGCCCGCGGCTGCCGTCGGGGCTCATGAACCCGAGGTCGAGCCGGGTGATGTCGAGGCGGTGGATGCGGGCCATCACCTCGAGGGTGCGGTCGTGGGCCCGGCGTTGGTCGGCGGGGTCGGCCTCGAGCAGCCAGCCCGTCGTGGTGTAGGGCGGGAGGTCGGGAGGGGCCTCGCCCGGCGCCGCCTCCATCACGTAGAACTCCTCGCCCAGCACCTCGGCGCCTCCGAAGCCCACCAATGCGGGCACCGGCACGTCGGTGTCGGCCAGCGCCGCCATCGTCAGGTACTGCTTGCGCAGGTCGTAGGTGAGGAACAGCCCCTCGGCCCGCGGCGCGGTGCGGGCCACGAAGCCGCGCTCGACCGCCCGGCCGTCGGCATCGGTCCAGCCGCAGCGCAGCATCGCCGTCTCGTTCGACGAGCCGTTGGAGGCCGGTCGGGGCTCCTCGACGAGGCGGAGGTCGTCGGCCCCGAGCTGCCCGGCCAGCCAGCCGAGCAGGAGGGCCAGGCGGTCAGGGGTGGTGAGGCTGCTCTCGGCCACGGCTCAGACCAGGCCCCGCAGCGGCAGCTCGCCGGTGGGCAGGATGGCGGCGTGGCCGGCGCCCGTGGAGACCGTCCCGTCGGGGGCGATGACCTCCACCAGCACCGCGCAGTCGCGGTGGTAGGGCCGGTCGACGGTGCCGTCGGGCAGCACGACGTCCTCGTCGTGGGAGACGTCGAAGACGTCGTGCTCGACGTGCTCCTCGCCCCGCCACACCCCGAAGCCGCGGCCGTCGGCGTAGCCCATCGAGTAGCCGAGGCCGAGCATCGACAGCGACCGGCTGATGGGTCGCACCCGCAGCTTCCAGTCGCCGGCCCCGGGCCCCGACGCGCGGTGGAGGGTCCAGGTGGCGTCGGCGAAGCGGCGGGTGCCCGGGAGCACCTCGAAGTCGAGGCTCACCTCGTTGGAGGTGATGCGGGCGCCGTCGGCCCAGCGGACCATCCCCTCGGAGTGGATGGCCGAGCCGTCGGGGAGCTCCTGGAGCTGCACGTAGCCGCCCGCGTCCTCGGTGCCGAAGATGAGCCAGGTCCAGAGGAAGCCGGTGCGGCCGTTGCGGGGCTCCTCGGGCCCGGTGACCGGCTCGCCGCCGGCGATGTCGGTGCGCACACCCCAGGAGTGGTCTCGGCCACCCCACCAGTCGCGCACCTCGGTGCGCTCGCCGCCGAGCTCGACCCAGCCGTTGACCCGCCCCGACTGGTTGTAGCGGCGGTAGTCCTGGTTGACCCGGCCCCGGACCCGGCTGAAGTGCTGGTCCTCCTCGTGGGGGTCGAGGGTCGCGGTCCACTCGAGGTCGAAGGCCATGCCGTCGTCACGGCCGCCGTCGAGCGACAGCCGCAGGCGGCGGAACGGCTCGATCACCTCGGCGCGCAGCGGGCCGACCGAGGTGACCTCGGCGGGCGAGTCGAACAGCTGGGGCCGCAGGGCGCCGGCGACGCGGACGTTGTGCTGCTTCCCGTTCCTGATCACGGCGGCGTAGCCGTCGATCACGTTCATGTTCAGGTACGAGCACATGCCCGTGTTGATGGCGAGGTCGGTGCCCGCCGGGTCGTAGATGGCGAACCAGTAGCGGTCGAAGAACCGCGGATC
This sequence comes from uncultured Actinomycetes bacterium, assembly GCA_963702555.1. Classification (GTDB taxonomy): domain Bacteria; phylum Actinomycetota; class Acidimicrobiia; order Acidimicrobiales; family Acidimicrobilacustridaceae; genus CAMFLJ01. Next base: position 247,953 of record CAVPCW010000013.1, on the reverse strand, counting down.
GCTGGTGCCGGCGTGGTCGAACGTCGTCGCCAGGACGTGGCGCAGCGTGTCGTCGAGTGGTGTGAGCACGAGGGACCCCCCAGTCGTCGTGAGGGGCCGAGGCTGCCACAGCCGGCGGCCCGTCGCGCCGGCTCCCGCGCTGCCTAAGGTCTCCGGCGGGCCGACGGGCTCCAGGATTCGGCAGGCACCGAGGGGGACAGGGTGGGCGACGTGCGCAAGGTCGTGGTGTGGGGCACCGGTTGGATCGGGTCGATCTCGGTGCGGTCGGTGCACGCCCGCCCCGACCTCGACCTCGTCGGGGTGTGGGTGCACAGCCCCGACAAGGTCGGCCAGGACGCCGGCACCCTCGCCGGCATCGGTGAGATCGGCCTGGCCGCCACTGATGACGTCGACGCGCTGCTCGCCCTCGGGCCCGACTGCGTGATCTACGCCGCCAGCGGGCCCGACCTCGACGCCGCGACCGTGCCCGACTACCTCCGCATGCTCGCCGCCGGCGTCAACGTGGTGACGGTGTCGTCGGCCGGGCTGGTCTACCCGGCGGGCTACGGCGACCAGGGTGTGGTGGCCGAGCTCGAGCGCGCCGCCCGCGAGGGAGGCGCCACCCTCTACACCTCGGGCGTCGAGCCCGGCTTCGCCGCCGACGCATTGCCGCTGACGCTGCTGACGCTCAACGACACCGTGACCTCGGTGCGCACCCAGGAGCTCTTCCTCTACGACGAGTACCCGGTGGCGTTCATGATGCACGAGGTGTTCGGCTTCGGGAAGCCGCTCGACCACCAGCCGATCATGGCCATGCCGGGCGTGCAGTCGGGCACCTGGGCCGGCCCGGTGATGATGGTGGCCGACGCCCTCGGGGTCACCCTCGACCGCATCCGCGAGACCTACGAGGTCCTCCCGACGCCCCGCCGCCTCGAGGTCGCCAGTGGAGTGATCGAGGCCGGCACGGTCGGCGCCGTCCGCTTCGAGACCATCGGGGTGGTCGACGGCGAGGACGCCATCGTGATCGAGCACGTCAACCGCATGGCCGCCGACCTCGCCCCCGAGTGGCCCACCGCCGAGCGCGACGGCACCTACCGCATCGTCGTGGAGGGTGCGCCCTCGTACCAGTGCGAGCTGGTCTTCGGGCAGCCCGGCACCAGCTCCGCCGAGGGCATGGTCGCCACCGCCATGCGCATCGTGAACGCGGTGCCCGCCGTGTGCGACGCCGAGCCCGGACTCGTGTCGTCGCTCGACCTGCCCCTCACCCTGCCGGTCGACCCGTTCCGCCCGTCGCCCCACCCGGCCTGACCGGGGCCTCGTCGGCGGAGCCGGGCTCTGCCCCGGAACGGCAACGGCCCGCCCGATCGAGCCGATCGTGCGGGCCGCTTCTTCCGACGGGCGGGCCGCCAGGTGGTGCGCGAGGGGGGACTTGAACCCCCACACCCTTTCGGGCACAGGAACCTGAATCCTGCGCGTCTGCCAATTCCGCCACTCGCGCGTGTGGAACCCGGAGATCGTACAGCGTGCCCGGTGGCCCCACGAATCGCGATCCCGGTGTGCCCATTGCCCCCAGGGGGGAGCCCTCTGGGGGACCCACGGGCTGGGTAACGTTGGCCGCCGTGGGACTCAAGGGCTTCGAACGACGTCTGGAACACGCCGTGGAGGGTGTCTTCTCGCGTGTGTTCAAGAGCGGCGTGAGGCCCATCGAGATCGGCCGTCGCCTCACCCGCGAGATGGACGACCAGCGCACCGTCGACGTGCGGGGCCGCACGGTGGCCCCGAACTCGTTCACCGTGTCCATCTCCTCCGACGACCACGACGCCTTCGTCGACATCGCCGACACCCTCGCCCGTGAGCTGTGCGACGCCGCCCGCGAGCACGCCCGCGACGAGGGCTACGCGTTCCTCGGCCCGGTCGAGACCGAGCTGGTCATCGAGCCGGCCCAGCGCACCGGCACCTTCTCCATCGAGGCCCGCTTCCGCGAGGGCCCCGGCGGCAGCGGCGCCGGCTCGCTCATCCTCCCCACCGGCGACCGCTACGTGCTGCGGGAGAACACCGTCACCATCGGCCGGCTGCCCGAGTGCGACATCACCCTGGTCGACGCCAACGTGAGCCGGCACCACGCCGAGATCCAGCCCCGGGGCGACGGCTTCGTGCTCGTCGACCTCGGCTCCACCAACGGCAGCCGTGTCAACGGCGTGCGCGTCACCGAGCGCGAGCTGCGCGACGGCGACGAGCTCGGCTTCGGGAACATCCGCCTCACGTTCCAGGCCTCCTAGGGCGCCGTGTCCGACCAGCTCCTCTTCGTCCTCAAGCTGTGCCTGCTGGCCCTGCTGTACCTGTTCTTCTTCCGGGTCGTGCGGGCGGTGTGGGCCGAGCTGCGCACACCCAGCCCCGGCGGCGGGCGCTCCCGCAGCCGCCGTGCCGGCTGGCGCGGCCGCACCCGGTCGCAAGGAGCGCAAGGCCCAGGCCAAGGCGGCCAAGTCCCGCCCGCAGCTGGTGATGATCGAGCCCGCCGACCAGGCCGGGCGTTCCTACCCCCTCGACAACGAGGCCTCCATCGGCCGTGCCGCCGGCTGCCAGATCACCCTCGACGACACCTACGTCCTCCCAGATCCACGCCCGCGTGTTCGTGCGCGACGGCCAGTGGCTGGTCGAGGACCTCGGCTCCACCAACGGCACCTGGCTCAACCGTCAGAAGGTGTCGGGCCCGATGGTGCTCCAGCGCGGTGACCGGCTCCAGATCGGCAACACCGTGATGGAGCTGCGGTGACCCGCTTCGCCTGGGGCTCGGCCACCGACACCGGCCGGGTCCGCCAGGCCAACGAGGACTCCCTGCTGGCGGTCGACGGCCTCTTCGCCGTCGCCGACGGCATGGGCGGCCACAAGGCCGGCGAGGTCGCCAGCCACCTCGCCATCGAGACGCTCCAGGACGAGTTCGGCGCCGCCGGCACCGACGTGCTCGTCAGCGCCGTGCAGGAGGCCAACCGGGCGCTCGTCGAGCGCTCGGCCGACGACCCCGAGCTCACCGGCATGGGCACCACCCTGTGCGCCATGGCCCTGGTCGACGCCGAGGGCCGCGACGCCATCGCCGTGGTGAACGTCGGCGACTCCCGGCTCTACCTCATGTCCGACGGCGAGCTCACCCAGGTCACCGAGGACCACAGCCTGGTGGCCACCCTCGAGCGCCAGGGCCGGCTCAGCCGGGCCGAGGCGGCGGTGCACCCGCAGCGCAACATCCTCACCCGGGCCCTCGGCATCGACGCCAACGTGATGGTCGACTCCTGGGAGATCCTCCCGGTGATCGGCGACCGCTACCTGATCTGCAGCGACGGCCTGTTCAACGAGGTCGACGACAACCGCCTGGCCGCCACCCTGCGCCGCCTCGCCGACCCCGTCGAGGCGGCCAAGGAGCTCGTCCGCCTGGCCAACGAGGCCGGCGGCCGCGACAACATCACCTGCGTGGTGGTCGACGTGGTCGACGACTCGGGCCGCGACCCGGCCACCACCAGCTCCTCCGACCGGATCACGGCCCACACCACCGGTGGCGACGCCGCCCTGTTCGGCGCTGCGTCGGAGGGCGTGGACGCCGACGACCAGGACGAGAAGGTCGGCCGTCGGGAACGCCGGCGAGAGGCCAGGGAGGCCCGCGTCGCCGAGGGCCGCCCCCGTCGCCGGGTGCTCACCTGGCGGGTGGGCCTGTTCGTGCTGGCCTTCCTCGCCATCGTCGGCTTCACCGTCGGGGTCATCGTCTACATGGGCCGCAACACGTACTACGTCGGCGTGCAGGACCAGCAGGTCGTGATCTTCCAGGGCCGGCCCGGTGGCGTCGCCTGGATCCAGCCCGAGCTGGCCGAGACCACCGCCATCCCGCTCAGCGAGGTCCCTGCCGCCCGTGTCGACGAGGTGGAGGCCGGCGTCGAGCAGTCCAGCCTCGACGACGCCCGCCGCTACGTCGCCAACCTCCAGGACCAGATCGACTCGGCCACCACGACCACGACCACCACCTCGACCACCACGACCACCGTGCCGCCCGCGGCGCCGGTCACCGTGGCCCCGGGGTAGGGGAGCAGCGTGGGCTACCGCCGCAACACCGAGCTCGGCCTGATGCTGATGGTGGTCATCATCACCGCCGGCGCCTACGTGCTCGCCAGCCTCGGCTCCGAGGCCCGCATCCCCGCCAACATCATCCCGTTCCTCGTCATCGTGCTGGGCCTCCTGCTCGGCGCCCACGTGGCGGTGCGGCGCCTGGCGCCGGAGTCCGACCCGATCCTCCTGCCGATGGCCGCGCTGCTGAACGGCCTGGGCTACGTCGTGATCGCCGGGCTCAACGAGAAGCTCGCCGCCGCCCAGGCCAGTTGGACCGCCGTCGGCATCGTCGCCTTCGTCGCCACCCTCTACTTCGTGAAGCGGCCGCGGAACCTCGAGCGCTACCGCTACACGTTCGCCCTCGTCGGCCTCGGCCTGCTTCTGCTGCCGCTGCTGCCCGGCATCGGCAAGACCATCAACGGCAGCCGCATCTGGGTGGGCGTTCGGTGGGGCCAGCTTCCAGCCCGGCGAGATCGCCAAGGTCGTGCTGGCCATCTTCTTCGCCGCCTACCTGGCCGACCAGCGCGAGCTCATCGCCACCAGCGTCTGGAAGGTCGGCCCGCTGCGCCTGCCCGACCCGAAGTACCTCGGGCCGGTGATCATCGCCTGGGCCGTCACGCTGATCGTGATGGTGTACCAGAAGGACCTCGGCTCCTCGCTGCTGTTCTTCGCCCTGTTCGTGGTGATGATCTGGGTCGCCACCGGGCGCACGTCGTTCCTCGTGATCGGCGGTGGCCTGTTCGCCGCGGGCGCCTGGTTCGCGTGGAGGTCGTTCGGCCACGTGCAGGAGCGCGTCTCGATCTGGCTCGACCCCTGGAAGGACCCGAGCGGCAGCGGCTACCAGCTCATCCAGGGCCTGTTCGCCATGGCCTTCGGCGGCACCACCGGCACCGGGCTCGGCCTCGGCGGCGACGTGCGCATCCCCGCCAGCGAGAACGACTTCATCTTCGCCGTCATCGCCGAGGAGCTCGGCCTGCTCGGCGGGGCGCTGGTGATCATGGCCTTCCTGCTGATGGTGGGCTCGGGCCTGCGCATCGCGTCGAGGGCCGACCACGCCTTCGACAAGCTCCTCGCCACCGGCCTCACCCTGCTGCTCGGCCTCCAGGCCTTCATCATCATCGCCGGGGTGACCAGACTCCTGCCCCTCACCGGTGTCACGCTGCCGTTCGTGTCCTACGGCGGCTCGTCGCTCGTCATCAACTACGTGCTGCTCGCCCTGCTGCTGCGGGTGAGCGACCAGAACGAACGGGCCCGCTCGGGCCGGGCCACCTCCGCGGTGGCGGCGTGAACCGCAGCATCCGGCGCCTTGGCATCGGCATCGTCGTGCTCTACCTGGCGCTGTTCGTGAAGCTCAACTGGATCCAGGTCGTGCAGAAGGACGCCCTCGACGCCAACCCCCTCAACACCGCCCAGGTGCGCCGCGACTTCAACCGGCCCCGGGGCTCGATCTCCACCGCCGACGGCGCCGTGCTGGCCCAGAGCATCGCCAACCCCGACACCACGTCCGAGTTCGACAGGGTGCGCACCTACCCGGAGGGTGAGCTGTTCGGGCAGTCGACCGGCTTCTTCTCGTTCCGGTACGGCTCCAGCGGCCTCGAGAAGCAGTACAACGACCTGCTCTCGGGCACCACCTTCGAGCAGCAGGTGCGGGGCTTCGGCGACCTCCTCGTCGCCCGCGAGAACGTCGGCAACCTCACCGTCTCGCTCCGCAAGGACGTGCAGGAGGTCGCCCGCGACCAGCTCGGCGACCGCGACGGTTCGGTCGTCGCCATCGATCCCCGCTCCGGAGAGCTCCTCGGCTTCTGGAGCTTCCCGAGCTACGACCCCAACGCCATCAGCACCACCGACCAGGCCGCGGCCGAGACCGCGTGGTCGCTCTACAACCTGAACCCGTCCAACCCGCTGCGGGCCCACCAGTACCAGGACCGCTACTTCCCGGGCTCCACGTTCAAGGTGGTCACGGGCAGCGTCGGGCTCCAGACCGGGAAGGTCACCAACGAGGAGCCCACCTACCCCCGGCTCACCAGCTACCTGCCGGCCCAGACCGACAAGGCGATCAGCAACTTCGGCGGGCAGCTCTGCGGCGGCCCGCTCCCCGAGATCCTGCGGGTGTCGTGCAACTCGGCGTTCGCCCAGATGGGCACCGAGACCATCGGGCCCGACGACATGGTCGCCGGCGCCGGGTCGTGGGGCTTCAACGCCGCCGCCCCGATCGACCTCCCCGATCCGGCGAAGTCGGTCTTCCCGACCGACGTGGGCAACAACCCACCGAAGCTGGCCCAGGCCTCGATCGGCCAGAACGACGTGCAGGCCACCCCGCTGCAGATGGCCTTGGTGGCCGCCGGCGTGGCCAACGGCGGCACGATCATGAAGCCCCACGTCATGACCGAGGTCCGCGACTCCCAGGGCGAGGTCATCGAGACCTACCAGCCCTCGAAGTGGCTCAGCCCGATGTCGACCGAGATGGCCGAGATCATGCGCCAGAACATGGTCGGCGTCGCCGAGCGGGGCACCGCCACCGGCCTGCGCATCGACGGCTACGAGGTCGGGGGCAAGACCGGCACCGCCCAGCTCGGCACCGACCCGCCCCGCAGCCACACCTGGATCATCGGCTTCGCCGGGCCCCCCGGTCAGCCCGCCAGCGTGGCCGTCGCCGTGGTGGTGCTCGACCAGTCCGGTGGCAGCGAGGCCACCGGTGGCCGGGTCGCCGCCCCGATCGCCAAGGCCGTGATGGAGAAGGTCCTGCAGGTCCAGTACGGGGGCTGATCCGTGGCGGTGCGACATGCCCGGGAGACTCAGGCCCCGCTCACTAGTGTGATCGGCGTATGACCGACACTCCGCCGGCGGGCCCGACCGTCTTCAACGACCGCTACGAGCTGCACCGCAAGCTCGCCCAGGGCGGGATGGCCAACGTCTACCTCGCTCGCGATCTCCTGCTCGATCGACCGGTCGCGGTGAAGGTCATGTTCCCCGAGCACGCCCGCGACGAAGCGTTCGTCGAGCGGTTCCGGCGGGAGGCCACCGCCGCGGCCAACCTCAACCACCCCAACATCGTCGCCATCTACGACTGGGGCCAGCAGCACGGCACCTACTACATCGTGATGGAGTACGTGGAGGGCCGGCCCCTCTCGGAGATCATCCGCACCGAGGGCCCGCTGCACCCGAACCGGGCCGCCGAGGTCACCGCCGACGTCGCCGCCGCCCTCGCGTTCGCCCACCGCAACGGCGTGGTCCACCGCGACGTCAAGCCCGGCAACATCCTCATCACCGCCACCGGCCAGGTGAAGGTCGCCGACTTCGGCATCGCCCAGGCGTCGTCCAACAGCGACGCCACCCAGAACCTCACCCAGGCCGGTGCCGTGATGGGCACGGCCACCTACTTCTCGCCCGAGCAGGCCCAGGGCCTCCCGGTCGACCCCCGCTCCGACCTCTACTCGCTCGGCTGCGTGCTCTACGAGATGCTCACCGCCCGGCCGCCGTTCACCGGCGACAGCCCGGTGGCCATCGCCTACAAGCACGTGCAGGAGCAGCCGTACCCGCCCAGCTCGGTGAACCCGGCCGTGCCGGCCTCGCTCGAGGCCATCGACATGAAGCTGCTCGAGAAGGACCCGGCCCAGCGCTATCCCTCCGCCGAGGACCTGCGCGCCGACCTGCGCCGCTTCCTCGAGGGCCAGCCCGTCTCCGCCCTCGGCGCGGCCGCCGCCGGTGCGGTCGCCGGCGCCGCGCTGGCCGATGCCACCGTGGCCGTCCCCGCCACCGCGGCCTCACCCGCCGCCGGCGTCCCGCCCTACACGGCCGAGGAGCCGGAGAAGAGCCGCACCGGCCTGTACGTCGGGCTGCTCGTGGTGCTCCTGCTGCTCGTGGCCGGCATCCTCTTCTTCGTCGGCCGCAACCTCGGCTCCTCCACCAAGCAGGTCGAGGTGCCGTCCGTGATCAACACCGCGGTCGCCGACGCCACCAACACGCTCCAGGCCGCCGGGTTCAAGGTCCAGACCACCACCCAGCAGAACGACACCGCACCCGAGGGCCAGGTCGTCGACCAGAACCCGAAGGGCGGCACCAAGGCCGACGAGGGCTCGGTGATCACCCTGGTGGTCAGCTCCGGGGTCGGCAAGGTGACGGTCCCGGACGTGGTGGGCAAGACCCAGGCCCAGGCCACGTCGTTGCTCAACAACGCCGGCTTCAAGATCCAGGTCGTGCCCCAGGCCGACGACACCATCAAGTCCGGCGAGGTCATCTCCCAGAACCCGCCGGCCGACGCCCAGGCCGACAAGGGCGCCACCGTCACCATCGTCGTCTCGAGCGGCGTCGCCCAGGTGCCGGTGCCGAGCGTGGCGGGCGACGACCTGGCCGGTGCCTCGGCCACCCTCGGGGCGGCCGGGTTCAAGGTCACCAGCACCCAGCAGAGCTCCCCGACCGTTGCAGCCGGCACCGTCATCAACACCAACCCCTCCGCCGGCACCATCGTGGCCAAGGGCGCCACCATCCAGGTGATCGTCTCGAGCGGCCCGCCCGCCACCACGACCACCACGGCGCCCACCACCACGAGCAGCAGCGTCACCACTCCGACCACGCTCTGACGACCCGCACCCCCGAAGCTGGCTCGGCTCGTGTCGGATTCCGACACGTGGTGAGCCACCTCGGGTCCGGTGGCGGGCGGGCGGTGGGTCAGTGGCCGCAGCGGGCGAGGAAGTTGCCGACGAGCTGATGGCCGCCGGCGGTGAGGATCGACTCGGGGTGGAACTGCACGCCCTCGACGTCGAACTCGCGGTGGCGCAGGCCCATCACGAGGCCGTCGTCGGTCTCGGCGGTGATCTCCAGCACGTCGGGCACCGACGACCGCTCGACCACGAGCGAGTGGTAGCGGGTGGCCTCGAACGGCTCGGGCAGCCCCTCGAACACCCCGACGTTGCGGTGGTGGATCAGCGAGGTCTTGCCGTGCATGATCTGCGGCGCCCGCACGACGTCGCCGCCGTAGACCTGGCCGATGCACTGGTGGCCGAGGCACACGCCGAACACCGGGATGCGACCGGCGAAGCGGGTGATGACCTCGTTCGAGAGCCCGGCGTCCTCGGGGCGGCCGGGGCCGGGGCTGATGAGCACGCCGTCGGGCTCGAGCTGCTCGATCTCGTCGATGGTCAGCGCGTCGCTGCGGTGCACCATCGGCTCGGCACCGAGCTCGCCCAGGTACTGGACGAGGTTGAACACGAACGAGTCGTAGTTGTCGAGGACGAGGATCCGGGCGGCCATCGGGGGCCGACCCTACCGCCTGGGCCGAGGGCCTCCGCCCGGGGTTTGCGCATCGTGCCCCGATCGGCGGAGCCTCGGCCGGGGGTCCGGGGCGCGCCCGGCGGTCGGTCGGCGGCGCCCACTAAGGTCGCCGACCATGGCCAGCGACAAGCGCCCCGCTCCGACCCGCCGCACCGGGGGTCAGGTCGCCCCGAAGGGCGGCCCCACGAAGTCCGCCAAGGGCAAGGGCCCGGGCGGGCGCACCCCGGAGGCCTCCACCCGGTACACCCCGCCGGTGCCGAAGTCCCAGAAGACGAGCCCCCGTTGGCTGCCGTTCGTGATCCTCGGGCTGATCGTGCTCGGCGTGCTGTTCATCTTCCTGCACTACGTCGACCTGGTGCTGCCGGGCGCCTCCAGCAACTGGTGGCTCCTCGCCGGGCTGGCGTCGATCCTGGGCGGCATCGTCGCCGCCACCCAGTACCGCTGACCAGGGGTTACGCGCGACCGGCGGCCTGATGACCCTCGGGGAACCGGTCTGGCGCCCGGGTGGACGGCAAGTTACAACGGCGTAACCCTCCCCAGGGCCGTCCCCAGGCTGTGGACAACCGCCGGGTCACTCCACCGGGGTCATGAGGGTCATCTCGTCCTGGCAGTGGCGAGGGGGCTCCGGGTCCGCGTCGGGTGCGACGGTCATGCGCACCTCGGCCCCGCAGATCTCGCACCGGTAGGCGATCTTGACCTTGCGCAACTCGCCCGCAGGGGGCGCCTCGGGGATCGGCCGGGCGAGGCCGCCGAGCATGAGCACGCCGACGCGCAGGATGAGCCAGAACCCCGCGGCGGCGACCAGCACGGAGAAGAAGCCGAAGCCGGCGAGCAGGGCGGCGACGGCACCGACGACGACGGCGCCGTTGATGATCGGGTGCTTCACGGGTCGATCCTCGCGCTCGGGGACGCCTCCAGGCTAGGTCGCACTGCGGCGACCCGGTCGGCGCCGCCCGTCACCCGTCCCGGCCCTCAGCCCAGGCGCTCGATCACGGTGGCGTTGGCCAGGCCGCCGCCCTCGCACATCGTCTGCAGGCCCCAGCGGCCGTCGGTGCGCTCGAGCTCGCAGAGCAGGGTGGCGAGCAGCCGGGTGCCCGACGCTCCGAGCGGGTGCCCGAGGGCGATGGCGCCGCCGTTGACGTTCACCTTCTCCATGTCGGGGTGCAGCTCGCGCTCCCAGGCCAGCACCACCGGGGCGAAGGCCTCGTTGATCTCGACCAGGTCGATGTCGTCGAGGGAGAGGCCCGCCTTCTCGAGCACCTTGGTGGTGGCGGGGATGGGTCCGGTGAGCATGATGCGGGGGTCGACCCCGGCGAGGGCGAAGGAGTGGAAGCGGGCCCGGGGCGTGAGGCCCAGGCGCTCGGCGGCGGCCTCGCTCATGATCAGCGCGGCGGAGGCGCCGTCGGTGATCTGCGAGGAGTTGCCGGCGGTGATGACGCCCTCGGGGTCGAACGCCGGCTTGAGGCGGGCGAGCGTCTCGACCGTGGTGTCGTCGCGGATGCCCTCGTCGGCGCGGACCATGCCGTCGGCCGGCACGATCTCACCGGTCTCCTTGTCACGGCGGCGGGCGGCGACGGGGTGGATCTCGCGGTCGAACCGGCCTTCGTCGCGGGCGCGGGCGGCCCGCTGCTGCGACGTGGCCGAGAACTCGTCGATCTCGGTGCGGGTGAGCCCCCACTGCGTGGCGATGAGCTCGGCCGACAGGCCCTGGGGGATGAGCCCACCGGCGTCGGCGTAGCGCGCCTCGACCCTCGGCCCGAACGGGAAGCCCACACCCTGGCCGAACGTGGCCCCCATGGGCACGAGGCTCATGACCTCGACGCCGGCGGCGATCACGATGTCGTGCACGCCGGCCATGACGGCCTGGGCGGCGAAGGCGGCGGCCTGCTGCGACGAGCCGCACTGGCGGTCGATCGTGGTGGCCGGCACCGACTCGGGGAACCCGGCGGCGAGCACGGCGTTGCGCCCGACGTTGAGGCCCTGCGCGCCGACCTGCGACACGCAGCCCATGATCACGTCCTCGACCAGCGCCGGGTCGAGGTCGTTGCGCTCGACGAGGGTGGAGAGCACCTCGCCGGCCAGGTCGGCCGGGTGCCACCCCGAGAGCGATCCGTTGCGCCTGCCCCCCGGCGTGCGCACCACGTCGACGATCACCGCGTCGCCCATCTGGTCCTCCCCTCGGGCGCCCTCGGCGCCCTGCTCAGCGTTGGTTGGCCTCGCCGCTCGTGAGCGCCCGGCCGATGCCGGCGGCCCACTGATCGACGTCGTCCCAGTCCCGGTGGTCCCCGAAGGTACCGCCGAGGAGCTTGAACATCCTGATGGAGCCCTTGCTCCAGTCCTCCGGCGTGACCACACCGGCGAACTGGTGGTGGTCGACGTGGCCGAGGGCCTTGCGGGCTTCGTAGATCGCGCGGGGGTCGCGCCGGGTGCGGCGCTGGACCGCGGTGCCGAACCCGCCGTAGGCGCTGGAGGTGGCACCGACCGAGCTGACGCTGAACAGCCACGTCGGGCGCTTCGCGAGCGCCGCCTTGTGCTCGCGGAGGAACCAGTGGGCGTCGGAGATCCAGGCGCCGTCGTGGATCGCGCTGCCGATCACGGCCGCGTCGTAGCCGCTGAGGGAGGCCACGTCGGCCACCGCCCGCACGTCGACGTCAGGCCCGGCAGCGGCGAGGGACTCGGCGAGGCGGGTGGCGATCTCGGCGGTCGAGCCGTGGACACTGGCATGGGCGACGAGGACGCGCAACGGGGGCTCCAGGAGGTGAGCGGACCCGGCGAGGCTAGCGAAGGACCCGCCGACCCGACGGGAACGGGGGAGTGGTCCTCCGATCGCCGCCGTGGCGACGCTCGACGACGTGGTGGGGGCGGGGCGGCCGGCCCGGATCGACGTGCTCGTCCCCGACGGCGTTCCGCTCGACGCCGCGCTGCGGCGCACGACCGTGCTCGGCGTCGGTGCCCACCCCGACGACCTCGAGCTGGGAGGGGCCTGGGGTGTCGTGTCCTGTGCCGGCCGACGCCGACCGCTGGTTCACCGGCGTGACCTGCACCGACGGCGCGGGCAGCGCCCGTGGCGCGAGCACGGAGGGCATCGAGGCCGTCGGAGCTCGTCGCCCGGCGCCGGGCCGAGCAGCGCTGCCGCGGCCGATGGTCGGCGGCTACGGCCTCCAGGTGCAGCTCGGCCACCCGAGCGCGGAGGTCCGCGACCCGACGGCTCGAGGCCGTGCTCGTCGCCGAGCTCGCCGTGCGTCCTCGACGGGCCGCGCCGCCGACGGTCGTGCTCGGCCACGACCCGCTCGATCGTCATGCCACCCACGCCGCTGTCGCCTTGGCCACGGTCGACGCCTGCCGGAGCCTTCCGCCCCAGGCCCGGCCGGAGCGCCTCCTCGGGGTCGAGGGGTGGCGGTCGCTCGACTGGCTGGCGCCGACCGACCGGGTGCGGCTCGACGTGAGCGGGCACGACGAGCTGCTCCAGGCGTTGCTCGACTGCTTCCCCACCCAGACCGAGGGCAAGCGCTACGACCGGGCCGCGTGGGTCGCCGCCACGGGAATGCGACGTTCGACGACCAGACCGGGCTCGACGGGGCCGAGCAGGTGGCCTTGGCGGTCGACCTCACGCCGCTCGCTGCTCGACGACGGGCTCGCGTGTCGAGGGCTTCCTCGACGAGCCTGCTCGACCGCGCGCCGCGACGCTGAGCTGGTCGCTCGGCCACGAGGCTGGCCGACTCGGCCTGCTCGGACGCACCTGAGACCTGCAGCCCTGGGCGCGGAGCGCCGAGTCGGCTCAGAGGGCGCCGGTGGGGCCCCGCTCGGCGGCGCGCTGGGCGGCCACCGGGTCGTCGGCGTCCCAGAGCTTCTGGATGTCCTCGAGCGAGCGGCCCTTGGTCTCGGGCACCTTCTTGAAGATCCAGACGAAGGCCACGATGGCGAAGAAGGCGAACAGCCAGAACGTGGCCGAGCTGCCGAGCCAGTCGAGGAGGGTGAGGAAGAACTCGCTCACCAGGAAGGCGGCGCCCCAGTTGACCGCGGTGGCGAAGGCGACCGCCCGGCCGCGGATCCGGCCGGGGAAGACCTCGTTGATCACGGTCCAGACCACCGGGCCGAGCGAGAAGGCGAACGAGGCGATGAACACCACCAGGGCGACGAGGGTGACGATGCCGGCGGTGGTCGGTCCGCCCGTGCCCGCGCCCGAGGTGTCGACCCGGTCCATGTAGTGGAAGGCGATGCCCACGGTGATGAGGCTGCTGGCCATGCCCGACGAGGCCGCAGAGCAGCAGGGGCCGCCGCCCGAAGCGGTCGACGTAGGCGACGGCGATGAGGGTGGCCAGCACGTTCACCGCGCCGATGGCCCAGGTGGTGGCCGCCGCCTGGTCGGCCGGGCGTGGCGAAGCCGGCCTTCGCGAAGATCGAGTCGGCGTAGTAGATGATGGCGTTGATGCCGGTGATCTGCTGCGCCACGGCGAGGCCGATGGCCACCATCAGCGGCTTGCGCACCGAGCGGGCGAACACCTCGCCCCACGAGGCCCGGTCGGCGCTCTCGGCCTTCACCGCGGCCTCGATGTCGTCGAGGGTCGCCTCGACGTCGACGTCGGGCCGCACCTTGGTGAGGGCCACCGTGGCGTCCTTGCGGCGCCCGGCGCCGACCAGCCACCGGGTCGACTCGGGCATCGGGGCCATGGCGATGAGGAGCAGCACGCCGGGCACGGCCGAGACACCGAGCATCACCCGCCACATGTCGCCGTTGGTGAGCTGCTGGTCGACGAAGTAGGCGATGAAGATGCCGATGGTGATGGCCAGCTGGTAGGTCGAGACGAAGCGGCCGCGGAGGTGGGTGGGCGCCTGCTCGGCGGCGTAGAGCGGTGCGGCCACCGAGGCCACGCCGACGCCGAAGCCGACGACGAGGCGGCCGGCGACGAGCACGGCGGTGCCGGGGGAGAACGCCTCGAGCATGGCGCCGACGACGAACAGGGCGGCCGCCAGCAGGATCGTGGGCTTCCGGCCGAGGCGGTCGGCCAGATAGCCGGCGAACAGTGCGCCGAAGAGGGCGCCGAGGGTGACCCAGCTGGTGATGACCTCGGTCATCGTGCTGCTGACGTGGAAGCTGTTCTGGATGCCCTCGAGGGCACCGGCGATGACGCCCTGGTCGTACCCGAACAGCAGGCCGGCCAGCATGATCACCACGCCGACCATGAACAGCCAGAAGCCGAACTTCCGGCCCTCGGTCTCGGTGCTCGTCGTCGCCGTCGTCTCGGTGGCCACGCCGCCCCCCTCGGTCGGTCCAGTGGTGCCCGCGCAACCTAGGGCGCCGCCCCGACAGCTGACGCGGATCTTCCGCCGGCGCGAGCTCCCTAGCGGGAGTTCCAGAGGATGACGGCGGGGTCGTCGCGCTCCCAGCCCAGCTCCGAGAGCGTGGCGGTGTGGAGCACGAACCGGCGGCCCTCGATCGGGTCGAGGTCGCACCAGCGGGCGGTCAGGATCCGGAGGATGTGGCCATGGGCGAACACGGCCACGTCGCCATCGGCGCGACGGGCCCGGTCGATCACCCGGTCGACGCGCGCCGCCGCCTGCTCGAGGGTCTCGCCGCCCGGGCAGGGATGGCTCCAGACGGTCCAGCCCGGCACCGTCTCGCGGATCGTCGCGGTGGTGATCCCCTCGTAGGAGCCGTAGTCGAACTCGCGGAGGTCCTCGTCGATCTCGGCCTGGTCGGCGAGGCCGACGAGCTCACAGGTGTGGCGGGCCCGCTGGAGCGGGCTGGTGAGCACCAGGGCGAACTCGCGGCCGGCCACCAGCTTCGCCGTGGCGCGGGCCTGGTCCTCGCCCTCGGGCAGCAGCGGCAGGTCGGTGATGCCGGTGTGGCGCCCGTTCTTGCTCCACTCGGTGGCGCCGTGGCGGATGACGAACAGGTGGGGCCGCCCCGTGCGCTCGGTATCGCTCATGCGTCGCCGCCGGGGGGCTCCTCCGGCCAGCCGCCGTGGCCGCGCACGAGGGCACTGGCCCCGGCCGGGCCCCAGGAGCCCTGGGCGTAGGTCTCGACCGGCGGGTAGTCGGTGAGGATGCGCTCGACGATGCGCCACGACTCGAGGACGGTGTCCTCGCGGGCGAACAGCGTGGGGTCGCCGTTCATCGCCTCCTCGATCAGCAGCTCGTAGGGCTCGGGGCCGGTGTCGGCCCGCTCCTCGGCCGGCGGCGCCAGGGTGATGGCGGCGGGCATCATCGCCTCTCCCGGCTCCTTGTGGAGCCAGGTGATGGCGTCGAAGTTCTCGGGCTTCACCTCGATGCGGATCGAGTTGCGGGCGACGTGGGAGTGCTCGGCGATCCACAGCGGGCGGGGCGGCCGGTTGAACTCGAGGGTCATCTCGGTGACGGTGCGGCCCATGGCCTTGCCGGCCCGGAGGAAGAACGGCACGCCGCTCCAGCGGGGCGAGTCGATGTCGAGGCGGAAGGCGGCGTAGGTCTCGGTGTCGGAGCCGGGCTTCACGCCGGGCACGTCGAGGTAGCCGTCGTACTGGCCCCGCACGAAGTGCTCGGGCTCGACGACACGGGCGGCCTCGAGCACCTTGGCCTTCTCGTCGCGAAGCGCCTTGGAGCCCTCGTTGACCGGCTGCTCCATGCCGAGGATGGCGACCATCTGCAGCAGGTGGTTCTGCATGACGTCGCGCATGGCGCCGACGGAGTCGTAGAACGCGCCGCGGTCCTCGACGCCGAAGGACTCGGCCATGGTGATCTTCACCGCCGACACCACGTTGCGGTTCCAGAGGGGCTCGGTGATGGCGTTGGCGAACCGGGTGACGAGCAGGTTCCGGGTGGCCTCCTTGCCGATGAAGTGGTCGATCCGGAAGATCGCCGACTCCGGGAAGTGGGCGTGGAGGGTTGCGTTCAGGTCGACCGCCGACTGGAAGTCGCGGCCGAACGGCTTCTCGATGATGAGGCGGGCGCCCTCGTCGAGGCCCACCGCGGCGATGCCGGTGGCCACCGAGCCGAACAGGAACGGCGGGATGGCCAGGTGGAAGATCGGGTGCGAGGCGCCGCCGGCGAGGTCGCGCAGCTTCTCGAAGGTGGTGTGGTCGCCGTAGTCGCCGGCGACGTAGTGCAGGTTGGCGGCGAGGCGCTCGAAGGCGGCCTGGTCCCACGGCTCGCCCTCCTCCTCGATGGCGGCGCGGGCGTGGGCGCGCAGGTCGTCGTCGGTCCAGTCGTCCAGGGCGACGCCGATGACCGGCACGCCGAGGAGGCCGCGCTTCTCGAGCCGGTACACGGCGGGGAAGAGCTTCTTCTTCGCCAGGTCGCCGGAGGCGCCGAACATCACGAGGAGGTCGGACCTGGGCTGGTTGGCCAGAGGGGATAGCGGCATGGAGGAGGCTCCCGGGCGAGACTGAGACGGCGCCAAACCGTAGCCACCGGCGCCACCGACGGGGGGAGTGTCGGCACGTGCCGTCTCGCATCGAGGACTACGCCATCATCGGTGACGCCCGCACCGTCGCCCTCGTCGCGCTCGACGGCTCGATCGACTGGTGGTGCGCGCCGCGCATCGACTCGGCGGCGTCGTTCGCCGCCCTGCTCGGCGACGCCCGCAACGGGCGTTGGATCGTGACCCCCTCGGAGACGGTCACCGCGGTCGAGCGGGCCTACCGACCGGACACGATGGTGCTGGAGACGACCTTCACCACCGTGAACGGCCGAGCGGTGGTCATCGACTTCATGCCCCGCAGCGACCTCGCGCACCCCGCCATCGTGCGCATCGTGCGCGGCCTCGAGGGGACGGTGCGGTTCGGCTCCGAGGTCGTGGTGCGCTTCGACTACGGCGCTCTGGTGCCGTGGGTCCGTCATCACGACGGCGGGGTGGAGGCCAGGGGCGGGGCCGACGGCGTGGTGCTCCACAGCAGCGTCGTCACCCACGGCCGCGACCTCACGACCTTCGCCGGGTTCGACGTCACCGAGGGCTCCGAGGAGTCGTTCGCGCTGGCGTGGTTCCCCTCCCACGAGGTGCCGCCGGAGGCGCCCGACGTCATCGCGGCCCTCGAGAGCACGACCCGCTGGTGGCGCGACTGGATCGGGCCGTGCACCGCCGCCGGGCCCTGGCGCGACGCGGTGGTCCGGTCACTGCTCACCCTCAAGGCCCTCAGCTACGAGCCCACCGGCGGCATCGCCGCCGCGGCCACGACCTCGTTGCCGGAGTGGGTCGGCGGCGTGCGCAACTGGGACTACCGGTACTGCTGGCTGCGCGACGCCACCTTCACCCTGAACGCCCTGCTGGAGAACGGCTTCCGCGACGAGGCGATGGTGTGGAGCGAGTGGCTCCGCCGGGCGGTGGCGGGCAGCCCCGACAAGCTCCAGATCATGTACGGCGTGGCGGGGGAGCGGCGCCTCGACGAGTACGAGATCCCGTGGCTCGCCGGCTACGAGGGATCGGCCCCGGTACGGGTGGGCAACGGCGCCAGCGGGCAGTTCCAGCTCGACGTCTACGGCGAGGTGCTGGACATGATGTTCCACTCCGCCGAAGCCCTCGAGGACCCGCTTCCCCACGACAGCTGGGCCCTCTGCCGGATGCTCGTGGAGCACGTGGGCAAGGTGTGGCAGCTCCCCGACGACGGGATCTGGGAGGTCCGTGGCCCCCAGCGGCACTTCGTGCACTCGAAGGTGATGGCGTGGGTGGCGGTCGACCGCTGGGTGAAGCTCTGCGAGGCCGAACGGCCGGAGGAGCCGCTGGCGCGGTGGCGGCGCCTGCGCGACGAGATCCACGCCGAGGTGTGCGACATGGGGTGGAACGCCGAGGTCGGCTCGTTCACCCAGTACTACGGGTGCGACGAGCTCGACGCCTCGCTGCTCATGCTCGCCCTCGTGGGCTTCCTCCCCCCCGACGACGAGCGCATCGTGGCGACGGTCGAGGCCATCGAGCGGGAGCTCCTGGTCGACGGCTTCGTGCTGCGGTACCGCACCGAGGCGCGCCACGGTCGCGACCCCGTGGCCGATGCCGACCGCGACGCGGGTGGGGCCGACGACGGCACCACGACCGTCGACGGGCTGCCGCCGGGCGAGGGCTCGTTCCTCCTCACCACGTTCTGGCTGGTCGACAACCTCGTGCTGATCGGCCGGGCCGACGAGGCGACGGAGGTCTTCGTGCGGCTGCTGGCGCTGCGCAACGACGTCGGCCTGCTGTCGGAGGAGTACGACCCGGTGGCCGGGCGCATGCTCGGCAACTTCCCGCAGGCGTTCTCCCACATCGGGCTGATCAACTCCGCGGCCAACCTCGAGCGGGGCCTCGAGGGCCCGGCGGCCCGGCGCAGCCAGCGACGGGCCCGGCCCGAGGCCCCGGGCGTGGCTGGCTCGGGGGCCTGAGCCCTGGGACCGACGGGACTCTGACGGGACTCTGACGTGACCGGTCGACGTGACCGATGTGGGCTTTGCGCCCGCGGTGAGGAGTCCTAGGATCGGCCGCCGTGCCCGCTCGGGCTGTGGAGGTGTTGCGCACGTGCACGTCGTCGTCGTCGGGTGTGGTCGGGTCGGTTCCGGTCTGGCCGCCACCCTCGTGAGTCAGGGTCACACCGTCTCGGTGGTCGACCGCAAGCCAACGGCCTTCCGCCGCCTCCCCGAGGACTTCTCGGGTGAGACCTTCGTGGGCGTGGGCTTCGACCGCAACGTCCTGATCGCCGCCGGCATCGAGCGCGCCGGCGCGCTCGCCGCGGTCACCAACGGCGACAACTCGAACATCCTCGTGGCCCGCACGGCCCGGGAGTTCTTCGGCATCGAGCGCGTCGTGGCCCGCATCTACGACCAGCGCCGGGCCGCCATCTACGAGCGCCTGGGCATCTCCACCGTGGCCACCGTCGGGTGGGCCATCGAGCGGGTCCTTCGCCGCATCGAGCCCGATGCCGACGGCGTCGAGTGGATCGACCCGAGCGCCAAGGTCTGCCTCGTCGAGCGGGTCGTGCCCACCGCCTGGGCCGGCCATCCCCTCGTGGGCCTCGAGGGCGACGGCGTCGCCCGCGTCGCCGCGCTGACCCGCCTCGGCGTCGCCCAGATCGTGTCGCCCGCCCTCCTCGCCCAGGAGGGCGACGTGGTGTGGGTCGCCGTCGCCGGTGACCGCATCGAGGAGCTCGACCGCCGCCTGGCCTCCGCGCCGGCTGACCAGGGAGGTCATCACTGATGCGCGTCCTCATCGCCGGCGGCGGAAACGTCGGCACCTACATCGCCACCGAGCTCCACAAGGCCGGCCACGAGGTCCTCATCATCGAGGTCGACCCCGACCGCGTGGCGCGGGCCCTGGCTTCCCACGAGGCCGAGGGCGTGACCTGGCTGAACCTCGACGGCTGCGAGGTCTCCTCGTTCGCCAAGGCCGAGCCCGGACGGGCCGACGTCGTCGTGGCCGTCACCGGCGACGACGAGGACAACCTCGTCATCTCCCTGCTCGCCAAGCAGGAGTTCGGCGTGCCCCGCGTCGTGGCCCGCGTCAACAACCCCTCCAACGAGTGGATGTTCAACGCCAGCTGGGGCGTCGACGTCTCGGTGTCGACCCCCCACCTGCTCACCGCCCTCGTCGAGGAGGCCGTGTCGGTCGGCTCGCTCGTGCGGCTGCTGTCGTTCGAGAACGACCGGGCCCGCCTCTCCGAGGTCACCCTGGCCGAGAACTCGCCGGCCGAGGGCGTCGAGATCCGCAACCTGGGTCTGCCCCGCGACTCCACCGTCGTGGCCGTGCTCCGCTCGGACCACCTCGTGGTGCCCCGCGGCGACACCGTGCTCGGCGCCGGCGACGAGGTCCTCGTCCTCGCCACCGTCGACGCCGAGGACGAGGTGCGCCGCCTGCTCGTCGGCTGAGCCGCGGGCCGGCCGCGGCCTCCGTCACTGACATACGAAGATTTTTTCGTCAATTGCGTTGGCGCGCCCGCCCGGCCCTGGCATACTGGTCCGCAGTGAGGGGAGTACCCCGTCACAGCGGTGTCGTCATCACGGCGGACCGGCCCCCGGGTCGGCTCTCCCGGTACCGCTGGCTCTGACGAGTGGGGGAGACCTCCGGTCGGTTCTCGTGTGCTTCGAGCACGAGGCCCGCGTCGTTCCCTTCGACCTCGACCGGAGACCTGATGGCCCCCTCGTCCGATTCCTCCTCGCTCGCCGCTGACCCGGTGCCGGCCGCCACCGGCGTGCCGGTCTGGCACGCCATGGCCGCCACCGACGTGGCGGCGCGGCTCGAGGTCGATCCCGCCGAGGGCCTGAGCGCGGCCCAGGTGGCCGAGCGGGTAGAGCGCTACGGCCTCAACCGCCTGGCCGAGCCGCCCAGGCGACCGCGCTGGAAGCTCTTCCTCGACCAGTTCCGCAGCGGCATCGTGGTCATCCTGATCGTGGCCGCCGTCATCGCCGGAGCCCTCGGCGACCTCAAGGACATGATCGTCATCGGCGTCGTGCTCCTGATCAACGCCGTGCTCGGTTACTTCCAGGAGGCCAAGGCCTCCAATGCTCTGGCCGCGCTGGAGAAGATGCTGGTCTCCAAGGTGCGGGTGCGCCGCGGGGGCGACATCGTCGAGGTCATCACCGACGACCTCGTCCCCGGTGACGTCGTGTTGCTCGAGGCCGGCGACCGGGTGCCCGCCGACGGCCGCCTGGTGGTGGCCGCCAACCTGTCGATCGACGAATCGTCCCTCACCGGCGAGTCCGTTCCGGTCGAGAAGGACGCCACGTCGCTGGCCGGTGCCGACTCGCCTCTCGGCGACCGCCACTCCGTGGTGTTCATGAACACCACGGTGGTGCGGGGCCGGGCCGAGGTCGTGGTCACCTCCACGGGCATGGGCACCGAGATGGGCAAGGTCGCCGAGCTGCTCGGCGGCTCCGAGGTCGGGGAGACCCCGCTCCAGCGCCAGCTCGACCGACTCGGCAAGCGCCTGGCCATGATCGCCGGCGTCGCCGTCGGCCTGGTCTTCGTCCTGCAGATGGCCCAGGGGGCCGACTTCGCCGATGCCGCCCTCGGCGCTGTGGCCCTGGCCGTCGCCGCCATCCCCGAGGGCCTGCCCGCCGTCGTCACCGTCACCCTGGCCATCGGCATCTCCCGCATGGCCAAGCAGAACGCCATCGTGAAGCGGCTCCACTCGGTCGAGACATTGGGCTCCACCTCGGTGATCTGCTCCGACAAGACCGGCACCCTCACCCTCAACCAGATGACCGCCCGGGAGGTCGTGCGCGGCGGTGCGGCCTGGACCGTCTCCGGCGAGGGCTACGCCACCAAGGGCGACCTGCTCGACCCCGACGGCGCCCGGGTCGACGACACCTCCGTGCGGCGGGCGATGCTGGCCGCGGCCCTCTGCTCCGACGCCGTGGCCCGTGACACCGAGACCGGCCCGGGCATCGTCGGCGACCCCACCGAGGCCGCCCTCGTGGTGCTGGCGGCCAAGGCCGGCATCGACGCCCCCGCCGCCCGTCGCGACCGTGTCCGCCTCGGCGAGGTGCCCTTCGACTCGGCCCACAAGTTCATGGCCACCTTCCACTGGGCCGACCCCGAGGACCCCAACTCCGACGTCCTCATCTGTGTGAAGGGCGCTCCCGACGTGCTGCTCGACCGGGCCACGGCCTTCGTCGACGGCGACGGCTCCGAGCGTCCGCTCGACGGCATGGCGCTGGCCGCCCGCCGGGCCGACAACGACCGCCTCGCCGCCCAGGGGATGCGGGTGCTCGCCGTGGCCACCCGTGAGCTGCCCGCCGCCGACGTCCTCGGCCCCGACGGCCAGGTCGCCGACCCCGACCGCTGGATGTCCGAGCTCACCCTCGAGGTGCTGGTCGGCATCGTCGACCCGCCCCGCTCCGAGGCCCGCGACGCCATCCGGCTGTGCCACTCGGCGGGCATCGCCGTGAAGATGATCACCGGCGACCACGCCACCACGGCCGGCGCCATCGCCGCCGAGCTCGGCATCGAGGGCCGGGTCGTCACCGGCGACGAGCTCACCGCGATGACCGACGAGGAGCTCGCCGAGCAGATCGACGGCATCGGCGTGTGCGCCCGGGTGTCGCCCGAGCACAAGGTGCGGGTCGTCGAGGCGCTCAAGAGCCGGGGCCACATCGTGGCCATGACCGGCGACGGCGTGAACGACGCGGCGGCCCTGCGCCGGGCCGACATCGGCGTGGCCATGGGCATCACCGGCACCGAGGTCACCAAGGAAGCCGGCGACATGGTGCTCACCGACGACAACTTCGCCACCATCGTCAAGGCGGTCGAGCGGGGCCGAACCATCTACGACAACATCGTCAAGTTCGTGCGGTTCCAGCTGGCCACGAACATGGGCGCCATCAGCACCATCCTCGGGGCCTCGCTGTTCGGGCTGCCCGTGCCCTTCAGCCCCATCCAGGTGCTGTGGGTCAACCTCATCGCCGACGGCCCGCCGGCCATGACGCTCGGTGTCGACCAGCCCCAGCCCGGGGTGATGGGCCGCACGCCGATCCCCAGCGACGCCGCCATCCTCACCGGCCGCCGCATCGGCCGGCTGGTGTTCCTCGGCGTGGTCATGGCCGTCGGCATCCTGACGATGTTCGTCTGGGCCCGCGACCAGTACGGCGAGGACATCGCCCTCACCATGGCCTTCACCGCCTTCGTGCTCCAGCAGATGGTGAACGTCTTCAACTCCCGCACCGAGAACGGCTCGGTGTTCTGCCGCTACACCTTCACCAACTGGCGTCTGTGGGCGGTCGTCGGCGGGGTCATCGTGCTCCAGGTGCTCGCCACGATCTGGAACCCGCTCCAGTCGCTCTTCGGCACCGAGCACCTCACCTGGGAGCAGTGGGGCGTGGCCGTGCTGGTGGCCCTGTCGGTGCTGGTGGTCGAGGAGCTGCGCAAGGTCGTCGTGCGGCTGCTGCTGCGCCGGGGCGAGCACGCCTCGGTCGCCGCCGGCGCCACCGATGCTGCCGGTGCAGCCGCTCCGAGCCCGAGCCTGATCCCGAGCATGACCACGACCCCGGAGGTGAGCCCCCGATGAAGTGCCCACACTGCGACGTGAACCTGCTCATGAGCGAGCGCCAGGGCGTCGAGATCGACTACTGCCCGGAGTGCCGGGGGGTGTGGCTCGACCGGGGTGAGCTCGACAAGATCCTCGAACGGAGCCAGGCCGAGCTGGCGGGCTCCGGCGGGGGAGCATCCACCGCACCCGCGCCTCCGGGAGACGACCGCGACCGGTATCGCGGAGACAGCGACAGCGACCGCGACCGGTACCGCGGCGACGACCGTCGGGGCTATGAGGAGCCCGCGTACAAGAAGAAGAAGAAGCGCAAGAGCTTCATCGAAGACATCTTCGAGTTCTAGGAGGGACGGACCGACATGGACAGCAAGCTCTACGGCGCCGGCAACGTGGCCAAGACCACGCTCCTGCTGGCCGGCATCGGCGGACTCCTCGTCGCCATCGGCTACCTCCTGGGAGGGGTCGGCGGCGCGGCGATCGGCCTCCTCTTCGGCGTGGCCATCAGTGGCTTCTCCTACTGGAAGAGCGACGTGCTCGCGGTGAAGGCCGCCGGCGCGGTGCCGGTGTCGGAGGCCGAGGCCCCCGACCTGCACCGGTCCGTCGCCGAGATCGCCCGGCGCGCGGGCATCCCCAAGCCGCGGGTGTACCTCATCGACTCGCCCCAGCCCAACGCCTTCGCCACGGGCCGCAACCCCGAGCACGCGGTGGTGGCGGTCACCACGGGGCTGATCGCCATGTGCGAGCCCGACGAGCTCATGGGTGTGATCGCCCACGAGGTCGGCCACATCCGCCACCGCGACATCCTCATCGGGTCGGTCGCGGCGGCCATCGCCACGGCGATCAGCTTCGCCGCCAACATGGCCATGTGGGCCGGCATGTTCGGCGGGGGCGACGACGACGACGGGCCCAGCCCGGTGGCGGTCATCGCCATCGCCATCACCGCCCCGATCGCCGCCGGCCTGCTCCAGATGGCGCTCTCCCGCTCCCGGGAGTTCGAGGCCGACCGGGCCGGGGCCGAGCTCATGGGTGATCCCGAGCCGCTGGCCCGGGCACTGCTCAAGCTCGACGCCGCCGCGGCCCGCACACCCGCCGACGTGATGCCCTCGCAGGCCAGCGCCTACATCGTGAACCCGCTCCGGGGTCAGCCCCAGGGGCGCACCGCCCCGGCGGGCCGCGGGGCGCCCGTCAACCAGGCCAACCGGGTCGGCGGGGCAACCAAGTGGTTCACCACCCACCCGCCGATCGAGGAGCGCGTCGCCCGGTTGCGGGCGCTCAAGGTCGAGCCCGTCCGGTGACCGCCGACGACCAGGGCGGCCGGGCGGCGGCC
This sequence comes from uncultured Actinomycetes bacterium, assembly GCA_963702555.1. Classification (GTDB taxonomy): domain Bacteria; phylum Actinomycetota; class Acidimicrobiia; order Acidimicrobiales; family Acidimicrobilacustridaceae; genus CAMFLJ01. The sequence goes on along the minus strand of CAVPCW010000013.1, from coordinate 223,368 downwards.
GTGCCCCACGACGAGCACGACAAGCACCACGGCCGTGATCACCGTCTCCACGAGCGCCTCGAGGCGTTCGAGGAGGCGGCGATCGAGGCCGAGCTCGAGACGGGTCGCCGCGAGGAGACCGTCGAGCAGGCGAAGCGGCACCTGCTGTTCCGCCTCGGGCGCATCATCGCCGGCACCGTGGTCTGCTTCGCCGGCCTGCTGCTGCTCGTGTTCCCGGGCCCGGGCCTGGTCGTCCTCGCCATCGGCCTCGCCATCCTCGCCCAGGACGTGCCGTTCGCCCGCCGCCTCCTCGACCGGGTGCGGGCCCGCATCCCCTCCGACGCCGAGGGGAACATCTCCAAGCCGATCCTCTACGGAGGGCTGGCGGTCAGCTTCGTGGCCGTGTGCGCCAGCCTCTGGTGGACCTTCCTGCGCTGACGCCGGCTGCCTCGGGTCAGGGGACGATCGAGGCCCAGCCGTCGAGCAGGGCGGCGTCGCCGAACGACTCGAGGCCATCGGTGCCGGCCGGTACCCGGTTGTAGGCCCACAGCAGCAGCGTCGAGGCCGGGCCGCGCACGGCCAGGTCGCCCTTGGCGTGCTCGCGGGTGCTCACGAGGGCGCCGTCGGTGAACACCGCCAGCCACTCGCCCTCGGTGTCGGTGCAGTGGAGGTGGAAGCTGCCGGTGAGCTCCGGGTTCTTGAGCGCCGCGGAGAACGGGAGCATCACCATGACCAGCTCGTCGATGGCGTCGACCGCCCGCCCGGCCTCGATCGGCTGGAGGGTGCCGGCGGCGATCTCGGCGTCGGCGCGGTGGATGGCGACCTCGTTGGCCATGCGGCGGGTCCAGAACCCCGTGGTGAGGTCGGTGCCGGTGAAGTTCCAGCACGACCCGTCGGGGTCGGCCTCGCCGAGGGCGGCGACGGTGTCATCGAGCACCGACGCGAAACGGTCGAAGGCGGACTCGTCGTCGGGGAAGCGCACGAACCGGTCGTTGCCGGGAGGGGTGTCGAGGCCCTCCCGCACGAGGATGGCGGTGCGCTCGAGCACCTTGCCGGTGTGGCCGACGAGGCGGCTCACGTTCCAGCCCGGGCAGGCTTCGACGGGGGCGTCGAGCCCGGCGGCCCGGGCGGCGTCGAGCAGGGCGAGGCCGTCTCGTTGCAGGTCGGCGATGTGATCCATCGTCGGGTTCTAACACCCCGGTCCGGGGGCCGCCGTCAGTAGGCGGGCCGCAGCGGCATCCCGCTGACGCCGTCGGGCGCCTTCACCGCCAGCACCTGCTGCACCGAGACGCCGCCGAGGCCGAAGGTGATGGCGCACGCGGCCATGTAGAGGCGCCAGACGCGCGCCCGGGCCTCGCCGACCTCGGCGACGGCGGCCTCCCATCCGGCCTCGAGGTTCGACACCCAGTGGCGCAGGGTGAGGGCGTAGTGCTCGCGCAGCGACTCCAGGTGGCGCACCTCGAAGCCGTTCTCCTGGAGCATGGACACCACCACGCCCACCTCGTGCAGCTCGCCGTCGGGGAAGACGTAGCGCTGCATCAGCTGGCTGTCGATGCGGCTGGTGACGTCGGAGCCGACCGCGGTGGCGAGGCGGCGGTAGAGCGCCCTGGTGCGTCCGATCCGGCTGTCGCCCTGGGGGTAGCCGGGTCGGCTGATGGCGTGGTTGAGCAGGCGACCCTGTGGGCGCAGCAGCCGGTGGAGGTCGCGGACGTACTCCTCCATGCGGTTGCGGCCGACGTGCTCGAACATGCCGATCGAGCTGATGGCGTCGAACGGTCCGTCGTGGACGTCGCGGTAGTCCTGCAGCCGGACCTCGACCCGGTCGTCGAGCCCGGCGGCGCGCACCCGCTCCCGGGCCAATGCGGCCTGCTCGGCGGAGATCGTGATGCCGACGGCCTCCACCCCGTGGTGCGCCGCGGCGTGGATGACGAGGCTGCCCCACCCGCAGCCCACGTCGAGCAATCGCATGCCCGGGCGGAGGCCGAGCTTCTCGCAGATGAGCTCGAGCTTCGCCGCCTGGGCCTCCTCGAGGGTCTGCTCCGGGCTGTCCCAGACGGCACACGAGTAGACCATCGAGGGGCCGAGAACGATCCGGTAGAAGTCGTTGCTGACGTCGTAGTGGTGGGAGATGGCGGCCCGGTCGCGCGAGCGGGTGTGGAGGCCGCCGCGCAGGCGGGCCTCCTCCGGTGGCGGGGGAGGGGCGCGCAGCACGCCGAGCCCGGTGGCCCGCAGCAGTCGGGCCACGGCGACCGGGTCGATCCGGCGCAGGCTCAGGTCGAGGTGCGCCGCCTGCTCCAGCCCGGCGAACAGGTCGCCGTCGATGTCGACGTCGCCGGAGACGTAGGCCCGGGCGATGCCGAGCTCCCCGGGACGGGACAAGAACCGGGCCAGACCCTCCCTGGAGCGCACGGTCATGCACACCTTGGCGTCGGCCGGCCCGGCCGTCGACCCGTCGTAGAGCTCCAACCGCATCGGGAGCGCTCCCCCGAGCGCCTGGTAGAGGAGTTCAGCCAGCCCCATGCGGACCTCCCTTCGCCATTTCGCGCGATTGCAGCGCGATTCGACAGGTTTCGCAACGGTTTTCGTGTGCGGCCGGTCGGCTGCGAGCATGGGACGTGCGCCGCGCCGTGGTCAGCGACCCCTCCGATCCCCGCCTCGACGGGTTCCGCGACCTGCGCGACCCGGAGCTGCGCCGGTCCCGCGAGGAGCGCGACGGCGTGTTCGTCGCCGAGGGGGTGACCGTGGTCGGCCGCCTGGCCCGCTCGCCCTACCGCACGGTCGCGGTGGCGGTGGTACCTGACCAGGAGGCGGCGGTGACCGCCGAGCTGGCGGGCGACGACGGGCCTGTCGCCCTGCTCGCCGACGTGCCGCTGCTGGTGGTCGACCGGGCGGTGCTCGACGCCGTGGCCGGCTTCCCCGTGCACCGGGGCGTGCTCGCCCTCGGGGCCCGGCGGCCGTTCCCCGGGGTCGACGGGCTCGATCCGGCGGCGCGCACGGTCGTGGTGCTCGAGGACTGCAACGACCACGAGAACATGGGGGCGATCGCCCGGTCGGCCCGTGCGCTCGGGGCCGAGGCGATGGTGCTCTCGCCCCGGTGTGCCGACCCGCTCTACCGCCGCAGCGTGCGGGTCTCGATGGGGGAGATCCTGCGGCTCCCCGTGGTCGTGGCGGCCGGATGGCCGGAGGGGCTGCTGGAGCTGCAGGCTGCAGGCTTCCGGGTGCTCGCCCTCACGCCTGCTCCCGACGCGGTCGACCTCGACGCCGTGGCGGTCGGTGCCGACGAGAAGGTCGCCCTGTTGCTGGGGGCGGAGGGGCCCGGCCTCACCGAGGTGGCGCAGGCCACCGCCGACGGGCGGGTGCGCATCCCCATCACCCCGGGGGTCGACTCGCTCAACGTCGGCCACGCCGCCGCCGTCGCCCTCCACCACGTCGCCGCCACCCGCCGCGCCACAGCCTCGCCTTCCTGATCTGGCCCGCGGCCGCCCGTCCCATCTCGCCCTCCGTGGCTCACCTCGTCAGGTCATGCCTGACCAGGTGAGCCACGGAGGAGGATGGGACCAAAGTACCTCTTGACAAAGTAGCTTTGGACAAAGCTAAATGGTCAGGACACGAGGGGACCGCACCGTGATGGTCCCGGCACGGAGGTGCAGCGATCCCATGAGCCCCAACGGCGTGACCCCCGAGGAGCACGAGCTCCCCGACATGATCTCGGTCGACGACCACGTCATGGAGCCCAAGGAGCTCTGGCAGGAGCAGCTGCCCGAGTCCCTCCGCGAGCGGGGCCCCAAGGTCCTGCGCGAGAAGGTGAAGCTGTCGTTCAAGGGCGGCCACTACGGCTTCGAGCGCAACGCCGACGACGGCGAGTGGTGCGACGTGTGGGTCTACGAGGACCTCGTCATGCCCACCGGCCTGCTGCACGCCCCGGCCGGCGTGCCGCGCGACCAGCAGCGCAACGTCGCGGCCACCTACGAGGACTTCCGCCCCGGCACGTGGGACCAGGCCGAGCGCCTCGCCGACATGACGCTGAACAACTGCGAAGCGGCCATCAACTACCCGAACATCTTTCCCCGCTTCGCCGGCCAGGGGTTCCTCGAGCGGGCCGACAAGGACCTCGCCCTCACCTGCCTGCGCATCTACAACGACTGGATGATCGACGACTGGTGCGGCGGGGCCGGCAAGGGCCGTCTCATCCCGCTCACCCTCGTGCCGCTCTGGAGCCCCGAGCTCGCCGCCGAGGAGGTGCGCCGCTGCGCCGCCAAGGGCAGCTACGCCATCGCCTTCAGCGAGAACCCCTCGAAGCTCGGCGTGCCGTCGATGTACACCGGCGAGTGGGACGTCCTCTGGCAGGCCTGCGTCGAGACCGAGACCTCCGTGTCGATGCACATCGGCTCGTCGTCGAGCATGCCGTCCACCTCCGAGGACGCGCCGCTCGCCACCTCGATGTCGCTCTACGCCCAGAACGCCCAGGGCTCGCTGTGCGACTGGGTCTTCTCCGGCAGCCTCCAGCGCTTCCCCGACCTCACCATCGCCTACGCCGAGAGCCAGGTCGGCTGGATGCCGTTCCAGCTCGAGCGCATGGACGCGGTGTGGCGCGACGGCCGCGGCGGCGTCGACGACGTCACCGTCGCCCCGAGCGAGCAGGTCCACGGTCGGGTCTACGGCTGCGTCTTCGACGACCTGCACGGCCTCATCAACCGCGAGGCCGTCGGGCTCGACCACATCTTGTTCGAGACCGACTACCCGCACTCCGACGGCACGTTCCCGCACTCCCGCAAGGTCGCCCACGAGCTGTTCGTGGCGGCGGGCATGGATGCCGAGGCCTGCTACAAGGTCCTGCGCGGCAACGCCATCGAGGCCTACGGCCTGCACCGCTTCGGCATCACGAAGTAGTGGCCGTCGACCAGCTTCCCGGCACCGACGGTCTGCTCGGGCACGTCGTCCGCCTCAACGTCGCGGTCGACCGCGTGCTCAACCGGATCGTCGGTGCCGCGGGCATCAGCGTCGCCGACTACCTCGTGCTGGGGGTGGTCCGGCGTTCGCCGGGCCACCGCAGCGCGCCCACCGCAATCTGCGACATGCTCGGCCGCACCACCGGGGGCATGTCGCTCACCCTCGACCGCCTCGAGAAGGCCGGGCTGGTGCACCGCCTGCCCGACCCCGACGACCGCCGGCGGGTGTTCGTCGAGGCCACCGACGAGGGCGTCGCCCTGGCCAAGCAGGTCAACGCCGAGCTGCACCGGTGGGAGGACACCCTCGCCGCCGATGACGCGGAGCGCGACGAGCTGGCCGCCACCCTGGCCCGGCTCACCGAGCTCATCGCCCGGGCCGAGCAACTGCCGGCCGCGGAGCGCCTGGCCGGCTGACGTTCGGGTCGGTCCGGTCCGTCCCGCCTCAGCGCTGGCGGAGGGCGGGGTCGAGCGGCGGGACGCCGAACCGCGCCCGGACCTCGTCGAGGGGGAGCTCGACCAGGGCGAGGTGGTCGGCCGTGGTGAAGTCGCTCGTGCAGGCGGCACCGCGGCGGAAGGCGTCGGCCAACAGCTCGATCGCGCCGGGTCGGGTGAGGGTGCCGGTCTTGGCGACCACGGGTGCGGTGGCGAGGAAGCCGGCTTCGTGGACGGCGAGGTTGGCGAGCAGGGCGATCCAGTGGGCGTCGGAGTCGGTCATGGCCAGCTGCATGGCGCCGAGCGCGATCTCGCCCTGCCCGGTGGGCTCGTAGCCGGCGATCACGTGGCACATGTCGTGGCCGACGAAGAGGTTCGGGCGATCGTCGCCCTCGCCGGGGAGCTCGATGCCGTTGCGGACGTAGAACTCGACGTACTGGTACCCGAGCGTGTCGGCCGGCAGGTCGTGCAGGGCCCGCAACCGGCGGCCCAGCGCGGCGTCGGCCTCCGGGTCGGGACCGCCGGCGCCGTAGCCCTTCAGCGAGGCCTCGGCGAGGGCGGGGGTCTCGGTGCGGATGAAGCGCCGCATGTCGGCGGCGGCGGCGTCGACGCCACGGCCCACGAGGTCGCGCACGGTGGCGAGCCCTGGTCCCTCCTCGCCGAGCGCGCCGGCGTAGGCATCGACCCGCTCGACCTGGGCGTCGGGGAGCGGGTGACGGCACAGCTCGAGCATCACCATGAGCTCGCGCGTGCGGCGCCGGTCGCGAGGGTCGGAGATCGCGGCGGCGGCCTGTGTGGGATCGAGGGGCGTGACCGCCGTGAGGTCGAGGCCGGCGGGCGCACCGCAGCCGATGGCGACGGCGCCCACCACCGCGACCTGCTCGTCGGTGGGGCCGCCGTCGACGTCGATCGCGCCCCGGAGGGCGCCGAGGACCGCGTCGAGGCTGTCGGGGCTGATCACCTCAGACGCCGAGCGGGGGGACGCCGAACTTCTCGCGCACCTGCTCGACGGTGAGCTCGACCATCGAGAGGTGGTCGGCGGTGCTGAAGTCGGCGGTGCACTGCGTGCCCCGACGGAAGGCGTCGGCCACCAGCTCGGGCAGCGCCCTCGCGGGCGAGGGTGGCCTCCTTCGGGGTGAGGTGGGCGTTGCCGATGATGCCCACCTCGTGCACGGCGAGGTTGCCGAGGAAGCTGACCCAGTGCACGTGGCTGCTGGTCATGGCCAGCTGCATCGCGCCGAGGGCGATCTCGCCCTGGCCGGTGGGCTCGTAGCCGCTGATGACGTGGTTCATGTCGTGGGCGATGTACACCGCCGGCATGTCGGGGTCCTCGCCGGGGAGGGGGATGCCGTTGCGGTCGTAGTAGGCCACGAACTCGTGCCCGAGCGTGCCCACGGGCAGGTCCTGCAGCGCTCGCAGGCGAGCGGCGAGCGCCCGGTTCTCGTCGGTGTCGGTGGGCTCCTGGCCGCGGAGGCTGGGCTCCTCGAGCTCGAGCTCGGCCCCCCGCAGCAGGCGCAGGTAGTCGCGCCGGGCGCCGGCCGCGCCCTGCTCGAGGAGGTCGCGGGTCATCTGGAGGTCGGGGCCCTCGGCCCCGAAGGCGGCGGCGTACGCCTCGACCCGCTGCACCTGCGCCTCGGTGAGCGGGTGGCGGGTGAGCTCGCACAGCACGAGCAGCTCGTGGAAGCGCTCACGGGCGTCGTCGTCGGTGAGGACGAGGGCGACCTCGTCCGGTCCGGCCGGGTTGGCGCTGGTGAGGTCGATGTCGGGACGCTCCCAGTAGCCGGCGACGATCGCCTGGAGGATGCGGCGCTGCTCGTCGGTGGGGCCGCCGTCGACGTCGACGGCGCCGAGCAGGCCGCGGCTGATGATGTCGACGTGGGCGTTGTCGATGAGACGCGTCATGTAGCGGAAGGTACCACCGGGCGTATCCGCGGGCTCGGGGGGCACAGGACACGAAACGGTGCGCAGCTCCCACGCCCAGGCGTGTGAACCACGCACCGATCCGGCGGGCGCGGGTGGGCGGGGTCGGGTCAGCCGGCGAGCTTGGCGGCGATCAGGGCCGCGTCGTCGTCGGGGTTGCCGAACTGGGTCTCGAGCACCCAGGCCCGCTTCAGGTAGAGGTGCGAGACGACCTCCCAGGTGAACCCCATGCCGCCGTGCACCTGGATGCCGGTCTTGCCGTTCTCGGTGGCGGCGCGGGCAGCCATGAGGCGGGCGGCGGCGACGGCCCGGTCGACGTCGCCGGACTCCGGCTCGTCGATGGTGACACCCGCGCTCCAGACGGCGGAGCGGGCGACCTCGGTGCGCATGAAGCTGTCGGCGAGCAGGTGCTTGAGGCCCTGGAAGCTGCCGATGGGCCTGCCGAACTGCTGGCGCTCCTTGGCGTACTCGACGGCCAGCGCGGTCGCGGCCTCGGACAGGCCCACCATCTGCGAGGAGGCGAGCACCGAGCCGACCCGACGCCAGGCGACGGCGACCTCGGGACCGGCGATGCGCTCACCGGCGGGCAGGGCGTCGAGCAGGGTGACCGGCGTGATGGGGTCGGTCGGGTGGGGGAGCAGGGTGCCGGCGAGCGAGCCGGCGTCGACGGAGGACACGCCCTCGTCGTCGACGACGAGCAGCACGTCGGCGTCGCGGAGGTGCTCGACCACCACGGGCCCGTGGACGGGGCGGTCGAGGACGGCGGGCACGACCGAGCCGTCGATCACGCCGTCGACCAGGCCGGCGGCGAGGGTGGCGGCCACGAGCGGGCCGGGCACCAGCCCGGCGCCGAGGGACTCGTGCACGAGCACGGCCTCGATGGTGCCGAGGCCGACGCCGCCCTGCTCCTCGGGGAGGGCGATGCCGAAGGTGCCGAGCTCCGCCAGCTCGGCCCACGCCGCCCGGTCGAAGCCACCGGCCTCGCCGAAGGCGCGCACGGTGTCGATGTCGAAGCGATCAGCAGCGAAGCGGGAGATCATCTCCTGGAGGGCCTGCTGGTCGTCGGAGAGGGTGAGGTCCACGGCTAGCGCTCCCGGGGCAGGCCGAGCACGCGCTCGGCGATGATGTTCTGCTGGATCTGCGAGGTGCCGCCCCCGAGGGAGATGGCAAAGGCGTGCAGGCGGCTGTGCACCTGCGCCGCGGTGGGTAGCCCGTCGATGTCGTCCATGGCGAGCGACGACCGGTCGAGGATGCGCAGGGCGAGGTCGCCGAGGCGGTGCACGACGCCGGCGTAGCTGAGCTTGAACGCCGAGCCGGAGCCCATGGGCAGGCCGCCCTTGGCGCCGGCCGAGACGTTGCGCTTGGTGTAGGCCCAGAGGGCGTCGAGCTCGGCGGCGATGGTGCCGAAGTCGCGCTGGATGCCCGGGTCGTCCCACGCCGTGTCCGAGCCCTTCGGGGTGCGCTGGGCGATGGCGACGAGGTCGCGCATCATGTTCGTGGTGTCGAGCATCTCGCCCACGAAGCCGGTGCCGCGCTCGAAGCTGAGGGTGACGTTGGCGACGCGCCAGCCGTCGTTCTCGACGCCGACCCGGTTCTCGACGGGGATGCGGACCTCGTCGAGGAACAGCTCGGCGAACTCGGCCGAGCCGTGGACGGTGACGAGGGGGCGCACCTCGATGCCGGGCAGGTCCATCGGCATGATGAGCCAGGTGATGCCCTTGTGCTTCGGTGAGTCGGGGTCGGTGCGGACGAGCAGCTCGCAGTAGTCGGCCACCGACGCGTTGGAGGTCCAGATCTTCTGGCCGGTGACGACGTAGTGGTCACCGTCGCGCACCGCCTTGGTGCGGAGGCTGGCCAGGTCGCTGCCGGCCTCGGGCTCGGAGAAGCCCTGGCACCAGACGTGCTCGCCGGTGAGGATGCCGCGCAGGTGGTGGGCCTTCTGCTCGGGCGTGCCCTCGGCGATGAGGGTGGGCCCCGCGTGCATCTGGCCGACGAAGCCGACGCTGACCTCGGGGGCCTTCGCCGCCGACTGCTCCTCGAGGTAGATGAGGTGCTCGCCGGGGCTGGCGCCCTTGCCGCCGCCCTCGACGGGCCAGTTGATGCCGGCGTAGCCGGCCTCGAACAGCAGGCGCTGCCAGTTGGCCTCGTGGGCCCGGCGCCCGGGCCAGTCGTTCTCGTCGGGCTCGGGCGGAAGGGTGGGGACGGTCTCGGCGAGCCACGCGTGCAGCTCGGCGCGGAACGCGGCTTCTTCCTCGGTGTCGCGCAGGTGCACTGGGGACTCCTGGTGCTAGAGGTCGGACCAGCCCTCGTGGCGGTCGGAACGGGCGGGCTGGCGCCCGATCTTCATCGGTGAGAGGGGTGCGTCGCACATCAGGAAGCGTTCGAAGCCCTTCGAGCCCCACTGGCGGTCGCGCCAGGCCTTCACCGTCGGGTCGGTGTAGAGGGCCTTCTCGTACTCGGCCCAGTGCTGCCACGACTCGATCGCCCAGATCACGATGCACTCCGAATCGGCGTGCATCGAGGTCTTGAGCGCACCGACGAGCTGCCAGCCGAAGGGGGCGAGGGCGGGGACGGCCTCGTCGCGGACGGCGGACAGGAAGTCGTCGGCGCCGCCCGGCTCGACCTGCACGGTCTCGTGGGCGTAGGTGACGCCGCGGACGCCGTCGGCGCAGAGCTCGGCGACCGTGCGGGTCCAGGGGGCGGGGATCAGCACCCGGTCGAAGCCGCCTTCGCGGTAGTTCGACGCCTCGTTCCACCACTTCTCGAGCTTCTCGTCCTGCAGGCTGGGCCGCCCGAGCTCGTGGCCGAGGCCGGCGGCGAGGCCGTCGAACCCGGCCTCCTCCCACATGTTCACGACCTGGGGCCACGTGCCGGTGGTGCCGACCGTGCCCCACACGCCGTAGCAGAGCTGGTTGCGCTCGTCCTGGGCGATGGGGCTCCAGTTGGCGGTCATGTGGTGCATGTAGTTGGCACGGTTGGTGCCGCGGATCCGGATGAACTCGTGGGTGTAGACCCGATCGTTCACGATGCCCCCTTGGTGACGCCGACGCGCTGAGGTGTCAGGAATGTTGGTCGCACGGCTCTTCGCGCGACGATGGTCGCTCCGCCCGGGCGCTGTCTGCGGTCCCGGCGCGGTGCGGGCCCTTTGCGGGGACCGAGTGCCGGAAAATATACAATTTCGCCGCGTCCGCCCGCCAGCCGGTCGGACCGCTCCTGCCGCACCTGCGGCACGACACCGAGAAGAGGACACCACCCATGGGCATGCTCGACGGCAAGGTCGCCATCGTCACCGGATCCGGCCACGGCATCGGCCGGGGTCACGCCATGGAGCTGGCCAAGCACGGCGCCAAGGTCATCGTCAACGACCTCGGTGGCAGTGTCACCGGTGAGGGCGCCGGCCGCGCCGCCGACGAGACCGTGGCCCTCATCGAGGCCAAGGGTGGCGTCGCCGCCCCGAACTACGGCGACGTCTCGAACCACGACCAGTGCGGCGAGATGGTGCAGCAGGCCATCGACACCTACGGCAAGCTCGACATCGTCGTGAACAACGCCGGCATCGTGCGCGACGCGGCCATCTGGAACATGCCGGTCGAGAACTGGGACGTCGTGATGAACGTCCACGTGCGGGGCACGTGGTCGATGTCGCACTTCGCCGCCAAGTACTTCCGTGAGCAGAACAAGGCCGGCGCCGGCATCAACGGCCGCATCATCAACACCACCTCGGGTGCCGGTCTCGGCGGCAACTTCGGCCAGACCAACTACGCCACCGCCAAGGCCGCCATCGCCGGCCTCACCCTGACGCTGGCCCAGGAGCTGGCCGCCTCGAACGTGACGGCGAACTGTGTCGGCCCGGCCGGCCTCACCCGCATCACCGCCACCATGCCCGGTGCCGGCGAGGCCTTCGAGCCCGACGACATCGCCGAGGGCGAGTTCCACCGCATGGACCCGAAGAACTCCTCGCCGCTCGTGGCCTGGCTCGCCTCCGACGAGGCCGGCTACGTCAACGGCCAGATCATCCGCTGCCTCTACGACCAGATCATCTGGATGAAGGGCTGGTCGGAGCGGGTCGTCATCGCCAGCGGCGACAAGGCCTGGGACGCAACCAAGCTGGGCTCCCGCATGGCCGCCGAGGTCTTCAACGTCTCGCCGACGGGCATCAACTTCCCCAAGGCCTGATCGCCTGGGGCCACGGCCCCGACCGATACGCAGCAGCACGACGGCGGCCTCCGGGCCGCCGTCGGCGCGCCCGGCCCACGCTCGTTCTCGTCGCGCTTTCCTGTCACGGGCGACAGGAAAGCGCGACAAGAAGGGTGAGTGATGCGCCGGGCTGGACCCGGGCGGGGCGGTCAGCGGGTGTGGGGGCCGGCGGTGAGGGCGTCGTGCACGAGGGCGGCGTTGTCGGGCGCGGGGGAGCCGTCGCGCAGGACCTGGATGTCCTCGAGCCCGATGCGGGCCTGGTGGCCGCGGTCGAGGGCGACGTCGAGCATCGGCCACGACGTCACGCCGAACCCGTGCAGCAGCCGAGGGCACGTCGGGGGCGACGCCGTCGATCTCGTCGTCGATCTCGGCGGTGAGGGCCAGGGCGCTCGACAGGTCCTGCACGAGGGGCTCGATGAGCAGCCGGGTGCACCGGTGGGCGAGGCCGCTGTCGACGAGGAGCCGGGCGCCCTCGGCGTGCCAGAGCCCGGCCTCCACCCCGACGCCGCGCGCCAGCAGCGCTTCGGCCAGGTCGAGGGCGCCGGCCTCGTGGATGTTCACCGAGGCGAAGTCGGGGAGGTCGGTCCACGTGGCCACCGCGGCGAGCCGGTCGGCCGGGTCGGGCAGGAACCACGCACCCGTCGACACGCCGACGCCGATGTCGTCGCCGAGGGCCGCCTTCACGGCGGCGACCGCCGGGCTGATGGCCGAGCCGTCGAGGCTCTCGGCGCCGCTCGCGTCGCGCGGGTGCATGTGGATCGCCGAGGCCCCGGCCGCCACCGCGGCGGCGGCCGCCTCGGCCAGTTGGGCGGGCGTCTCGGGCACGGCCGGGTGGACCGACCGCTTCGTCGCCCCGTTGAGGCAGCACTTCACGAACACCGGGGCCACCTAGAGGAGGGAGAAGGGGTCGAGGTCGCGGATGGCCTGGAGCGACCGGGTGATCATCGCCGTGAACATGGCGTCGGACGACGGGTTCGGATCGGTGGCGTAGACGGCGCCGAGCACGGTGATCAGTGGGCCCTGCACCACGCCGAGCCGGTAGTCGTCGAAGCACTCGTCGGCCGAGATCTCCACTCCGTGCTCGGCGAGCGAGGCCCGGTACGTCTCGACGATGCGGCGCTCCTCGGCCCGGCGCACCTCGGGGTCGAGGCTGGTGGCCAGCAGGTAGCCGATGTCGCGGCCGGGCAGGCCGACGGCGAGCGTCTGCCAGTCGACGGCCGAGACTCCGGTGCCGTGGGCCGGGAACATGAGGTTGTCGGGCCGGTAGTCGCCGTGGATGACGGCGAAGCGCTCCGGCCGGGTCATGAGCCAGGCGCCGAGGTGGTCGGGCACCGAGCGGAGGGTGTCCGGATCCTCCGGGGCCATCCAGCCCTCGAAGCGCTCGAGGAAGGTGGGGATCGCGCCGCGGAGGACCTCGGCGTAGAAGTCGGAGGTCTCGGTGGTGTGGCGGCTGAGCCACGGGATCTCGAGCAGGGTGGGGTCGCTCCAGCGGGGGCCGTGCAGCCCGGCCAGGTTGACCGCGGCGTGGGTGGCCTCCTCGGCGGTGAGGCCGGTGGCCTGATCGCCCGGCGTGGCGGGGGCGAGGTCCTCGAGCAGGAGGGTGAAGCAGACGTAGTCCTCGGTGGCGGCCGCGGCCCAGCAGTGCGGGGTGCGCACGGCGAGGGTGTGGGCGATCTCGGTGTAGAAGCCGAGCTCGTTGCGGTAGCCCTCGGAGATGATGCCGCGGGACTCGCGGGGGCCGGCGGCCATCTTGGCGATGACGGTGGCGGGCGCGCCCGCGGCGGCCGCGGCCTCCGGGTCGGCCCACTCCAGCGTCACCCGGTAGCTCGTGCCCATCTGGCCGGTGCCGACCCGCTCGGTGGACGCGCCGACGACGGGCGTGGTGAAGCCCGCGGTGCCGAGCGCGGCCGAGAGCCACTCGGGTGTGAGCTCCTCGGGCGAGTCGCAGGCAGGCAGGTTCGCGGTGTCGGTCACGGGGTCCCCCTCGGTGGCGTACGGCGTCAGGAGGGTAGAGCGTCGCCCGCCTCCGGGTGGCCGCACGGGTGGAACGCGGTTCCAGGTGGGCCTACGCTTGGACCCTGGCCGCCAGGACACCGGCGGACCGGATCTCCGGGCCGACGAGGCCTCGTTCCGAGGGGGGACACGACATGGCAGAACCGCTGAAGGTCGAGTGGGCGTTCGACGCCGACAACCACTACTACGAGGCGCTCGACGCCTTCACCCGCCACATCGAGCCCGAGTACTCCAAGCGGGCCATGCAGTGGGCCGAGGTCAACGGCCGCCAGATGCTGCTCGTCGGCGGCAAGATCAACCGCTTCATCCCGAACCCGACCTTCGACCGCCTCTCGGCGCCGGGCTCGCTCGAGGACTACTTCCGGGGCAACAACCCCAAGGGCGAGAGCGTCAAGGACCTCTTCGGCGAGCTCGAGCCGTGCGACCCGTCGTACCGCGACCCGCGACATCCGCCTCGGCGTGATGGACGAGCTCCGCATCGAGGGCGCCCTGTTCTTCCCGACGCTGGGTGTCGGCATGGAGCAGGCCCTGATCAACGACCTCCCCGCCGCGCGGGCTGCCTTCCGGGCGTTCAACCGCTGGATGGACGACGACTGGGGCTTCGCCTACAAGGACCGCATCTACGGCGTGCCGTACCTCACCCTCTCCGACCTCGACAACGCGCTGGCCGAGCTCGAGTGGGTGCTCGACCGCGACGCCCGCGTCGTGCTGATCGGCACCGGCCCGGTGATGACCGCCGAGGGCCTCAAGTCGCCGGCCGACCCGCGCTTCGACCCGTTCTGGGCCCGCATCCAGGAGGCCGGCGTGGCCGTGGTGTTCCACGGCGGCGACAGCGCCTACCGCAACATCATCACCATGTGGGGTGAGCCGGCCGAGATGGAGGCCCACCGCTTCGACCCGCTGCGCCAGGCCCTGTCGATCGACGTCGTCGCCGACACGCTGGCGGCGATCATCCTCCACGGCCTGCTCGACCGCTTCCCGCGGTTGCGCTTCGCCACCATCGAGACCGGTGCCGACTGGGTGGCCCCGCTGCTCAAGCGCCTCCGGAAGATCTACAGCCAGACCCCGATGGCCTTCAAGAACGACCCGATCGAGCAGTTCGTCCGCAACGTCTGGGTGTCGCCGTTCTACGAGAACGACCTCGACAAGCTGCGTGACCTGCTCCCCGCCGACCACCTGCTGCTCGGCTCGGACTGGCCCCACACCGAGGGCCTGCGCGACCCGCTGTCGTTCACCAAGGACCTCGCCGAGGCCGGGTTCACCACTGATGAGCAGCAGCTGATCATGTACGACAACTGCAAGGCACTGGTGCAGCGCCAGCCGGCGTGACCGACGGGTCCCCCAAGGTCCCTGGCACCAGCTTCGTCCCGACCGACGAGCCCTACCGGCGGCGCATCGAACTGCGTCCGTCGGAGGGCTCGGTGGCCGCGGCGATGGAGGACTACGTCCACCACTTCGCCATCCGCCTCGACCACGACGGCCTGGCCGTCACCGGGGTCGAGGTCGTGCCCCAGCGGGTGCCGTGGGCCACGTGCCCGCAGGGGGCCGCCGGGCTCCACCGCCTCGTCGGCGTCCCCCTCGCCGAGGTCGCCGACCTCGACCGGTGGATGGGCGGCCGGGCCACCCAGTGCGTGCACACCGTCGACCTCGCGGTGCTGGCGGCCGCCGCCGCGCTGCGGGGCACCGACCGCACCTACGAGGTGTGGCTGCACGGGGCGGGCCACGACGAGATGGCCGCCACGCTCGTGCGCGACGACCTCGACTGGGCGACCTGGCGGACGGTCGGCCTCGGGGTGGTCGACGAGGGCCGCTTCGCCGGCCTCACCCTCGACCGCGCCCCCTTCTCGGCCTGGATCGATGCCCACCTCGACACCGACGACCGCGAGGCCGCGTTCGTGCTGCGGCGCGGGCTGCTCATCGGCCTCAGTCGGGCGGTCGTCCACGACGCGTGGCGGCGCCCCGACGACGCCCGGCCCGCCGACGCGTCGTGCTTCACCTACGCCCCGCCCCAGGTGCACGAGGCCACCATCACCATGAGCCCGCGCCCCACCGAGCGGGATGGCAGGGGAACGCCGATCCCCGTCGCCGATGCGCGGCGGCGTGCCCTCGGTCGATCCCGCCGAATAGGGTTTCGCCACATGTCGTCGGGCTCTCCGGCGGATGTCGGGCACGAACCATGGGGGAAGCCGTGAAGAGCAAGGCCGCGATGCTGTGGAGCAACGAGGACACCGCGTGGACGGTGGAGGAGACCGAGATCGACGAGCCCAGGGGCCGCGAGCTCCTCGTGCGCAACGTGGCCTCGGGCCTGTGCCACTCCGACGAGCACTTCATCACCGGCGACTTCCCGCTCGTGAGCACGCCCTACATCGGTGGCCATGAGGGCGCCGGCGTCATCGAGGCGATCGGGCCCGACGTGCAGGGCTTCGAGGTCGGCGACCACGTCGTCTACTCCTTCGTCGCCGCCTGTGGCATCTGCCCGTTCTGCGCCGACGGCCACTCGAACCTGTGCGACAACGGCGCCGCCATCATGAGCGGGCTCATGCTCGACGGCACGTCGCGCATCCGCGCCCGCGGCCAGGACGCCTCGGTCATGGCCGGTCTCGGCACGTTCTCGGAGCACTGCGTCGTGCACGAGTGGTCGGCGGTGAAGGTCCTCCCCGACCTCCCGCT
The DNA here is from genome assembly GCA_963702555.1 of uncultured Actinomycetes bacterium. Taxonomy (GTDB): domain Bacteria; phylum Actinomycetota; class Acidimicrobiia; order Acidimicrobiales; family Acidimicrobilacustridaceae; genus CAMFLJ01. The sequence goes on along the minus strand of CAVPCW010000013.1, from coordinate 207,208 downwards.
CGACAAGGTCGTCCTCCTCGGCTGTGGCGCCACCACCGGCTGGGGCTCGGCCGTCTACGCCGCCGATGTCCGCCCCGGTGACAACGTCGCCGTCATCGGCGTCGGTGGCCTCGGCTCGGCCGCCGTGCAGGGCGCCCGCCTCGCCGGTGCCGAGCGGATCTTCGCCATCGACCCGGTGGAGTTCAAGCGCGAGACCGCCCAGAAGTTCGGCGCCACCCACACGGCCAACACCGCCGAGGAGGCCTTCGAGCTGATCCAGCAGGAGACCTGGGGCCGCATGTGCAACAAGGTCATCCTCACCAAGGGCGTGGGCCGGGGCGACGAGATGGCCGCGGTGATGGCCATCACCTCCAAGCTCGGCAAGGTCGTCGTCACCAACATCCACCCGTGGGACGAGGTCAGCGTCTCGATCCCGATGACCGACCTCACCCTCTCGGAGAAGTCGGTGGTGGGCTCGCTGTTCGGCTCGGCCAACCCCCGCGCCGACATCCCCCGCCTGGCCGAGCTCTACCGCAAGGGCCAGCTCGACCTCGACGGCATGATCACCCGCACCTACTCCCTCGAGCAGATCAACGAGGGCTACCAGGACATGCGCGACGGCAAGAACATCCGGGGCGTCATCGTCTTCTAGGCGACCCGCCACCCACCAGACGCGAAGCCGACGCGTGTCCCGGTCGCCACGGCGACCAGGGCACGCGTCGGTTCGCGTTCGGGGTGTTGTCCGAGGGGAGGCGGGCGTCAGGCGCCGGCGCCGACGGGCTCCGGCTCGGGCTCGGGCTCGGCGGGCGGGGCCTCCTCGGCGGCACCCAGGTCGGGCGGGCCCTCGACGTTGAGCTTGGGCAGCCACTCGAGCCACTTCGGGAACCACCAGGCCGCCTTGCCCATGAGCTCCATGATCGCCGGCACGAGGATCATGCGGACGATGGTGGAGTCGATCAGCACGGCCACGGCCATGCCGAACCCGATGAGCTTCACCGTCGGGTTCTGGTTGGTGACGAACGAGGCGAACACGGCGATCATGATCAGCGCCGCCGTGGTGATCACCCGGGCGGTGTTGGCCACGCCGAGCACGACCGAGGTGCGGGGGTCGTGGCTCTTGTCCCACTCCTCACGGATGCGGGACATGAGGAAGACCTCGTAGTCCATCGAGAGCCCGAAGAGGATCACGAACATCACCAGTGGCACGAACGACACGATCGGGATCGTGCTCTCGAGACCGACCAGGCCGCGAGCCCAGCCCCACTGGAACACCGCCACCACCACGCCGTAGGCGGCGGCGATGGAGATGAGGTTCATGAGCGCCGCCTTCAGCGGCACGAGGATCGAGCGGAAGACCAGCACCAACAAGATGAAGGCGCCGATCACGACCGCCCCGATCACGATCGGGAGGTACTGCTTCACGAGCGAGGTGAGGTCGATCAGGGTGGCCGTCTGGCCGCCGACGTAGGCCTCGAGCCCGGTGCCGGCCACGGCCTGGTCGACACCCGCCCGCAGGTCGTCGACGAGCGCCTTGGTGGCCGGGTCGTCGGGGGAGGTCTGCGGGGTGATCGAGTAGATCACGGCGGTCGTGGTGGCCGCGTTGTTCGGGATCGGGCCCAGGGAGTACTGCACGTTCTTCACGGTGCCGGCGGGCTGGAGGGCGCCCACGGCCTTGTCGACCGCGGCCAGCTTGGGCAGCACCGACTGGAAGGAGCCCTGCTGGTCGGTGGGAATGCCGACGACCACGAGCAGCGGCCCGTTCACGCCGGGGCCGAAGCCCTGCTGCACGAGCTCGAAGGCCTCGTGCTGCGACAGGTTCGCCGGCAGCGACGAGTCGTCGGGCATGCCGTAGTTGATGCTGAGGAACGGTGCGGCGAGGACGAGCAGCACGATGGTGCCGCCGACGAGGGCAGCCCACGGCCGGCGGCCCATGGTGCTGGCGAAGCGGCCCCAGAAGCTCTTGGCCGGGTCGACGGGCTCGTCTCGGTGCTTGGACGGCAGGCGGAAGCGGTCGATCTTGGTGCCGGCGAACCCGAGCAGCGTGGGCAGCAGCGTCATGGCGGCGAGGATCATCACGGCGACACCGATGGCGGCGGCCAGGCCGAGGGTCTGCACGAGCGGGATGGGCACGAGCCACAGGCCGAGCAGGGCGATGCACACCGTGAGGCCGGCGAACAGGGCGGCCTTGCCGGCGGAGGCGAGGGCGAGGCCGGCGGCGTCGTGGCCGTCGTGGCCCTCGGCGATGAACTGGCGGTACCGGGTGACGATGAGCAGCGAGTAGTCGAGGCCCACGCCGATGCTGATCATGAGCGTCACCGGCGGGGCGGCCGACGACACGGTGGTGACGGTGGCCAGCAGGTAGACGAAGCCGCTGGCGGTGACGGCACCGAACAGGGCGGTGGCGATCGGGATGGCCATGCCGAACAGCGAGCCGAAGGCGACGAGCAGCAGGAGGGCGCCGAGGCCGAGGCCGACCTCGTCGGCGTGGCTCGCCCACCACGAGACCGGGCTGTTGTAGGTGTTGGCGACGGTGCCGCCGATGGAGACGGTGACGTCGCTCTGGGGCAGGTCGGACACGGCCTGCTGCAGCGCCGAGTAGGGGTTCGGGTACTCCGAGCCGGCCTTCTCCGAGCTGAGCGGGTACTGCTCGAGCAGGTCGGGGAGGCTCTTGTCGAAGGTGACGTTGACGTAGGCGAACCGGCCGTCGGACGACACCGAGGGCGGCAGGTTCGGGCCGAGGGCCTCGACCGCCTGGGCCTCGGCCGGATCGAGGCCGCCGGCGTACTGGGCGAGCTGGGTCTGGAGGTTCTGGGTGAGCGGGTCCGGCACCGACGTGACGCCGTCGACCTTGGCCAGGGCGCCGGTGGCGGCGGCGACGGCCGCGGCGTTGGCGGGGTCGGTGAGCTTCTGGCCCTCGGGCACCGCGAACACGACGGTTGCGGTGGCGGCGTTCTGGCTGGAGAACCGCTCCTGGAGCAGGTCGTAGGCCGACTGCGAGCCGGTGTCGGGGATGCGGAAGTTGTCCGAGACCTCCTTCTTGTCGACCTGGCCGAGGTAGCCGCCGAAGGCCACGATCACGAGCCACACGAGGGCCACCCAGCGGTGGTGGCGCGACACCCAACGCCCGAGGCGACCCAGCGCGCCCAGCTGGGCGGAGGTGGGTGGGGTGGGGAGGGGGGCGGAATGGGGATCGGGCACACACCATGAACGGCCTCCGGGGGCCGGGCCTTGAGGCTGATGGTCCGCGGGACCCACGCCGGGAGGCGATGTCACGGTCGGGAAACCCTTGTGTCATCCGGGTCGGGCACGATGCGGCCATGACGAGCCGCACGAGACCGGGCCGAGTTGATGGCGAGCGAGGAGCGCGAGCGGGTCGTCGCCGACCTCTGGGCCCTGCCGTCCACCGACGGCATGACGCTGGAGGAGTGGCGCCACGCCGCGGCGGTGGGGGAGGGGCTGCCGCTGCCGGACGGCTTCCGGTTCGAGGAGGTCGACGCCGGCGGGGTGGAGGCGCAGTGGGCCTGGTGGGCCGGCTCGGCCACCGACGGGCCCGTGATCGTGTTCTTCCACGGCGGCGGGTGGGTCGTGTGCAGCATCGGCACCCACCGCGTGCTCGGCGGGCGGCTGGCCGGCGCGGTCGGCGGCCGCACGCTGGTGGTGGGCTATCGCCTGGCGCCCGAGAGCCCGTTCCCCGGTCCGGTGCAGGACTGCGCGGCCTCGTACCGCTGGCTGCTCGACCAGGGCGTCGACCCGGGGCGCGTCGTGTTCGCCGGCGACTCGGCCGGCGGCAACCTCGTGGCGGCGGTGGCCCTGCTCCTGAAGGCCGAGGGCGTGCCGTTGCCGGCAGCCCTCGTGGCGGTGTCGCCCGCGCCCGACCTGACCTTCCGTGGCGAGTCGAACGTGACCAACCGGGCGAGCGACCCGTTCTCCCGAATCGACGACATGGACCGCATCGTCGAGCTCTACCTCCAGGGCCACGACCCCACCGACCCGCTGGCCTCACCGGTGTTCGGCGACCTGGCTGGCCTGCCGCCGCTGCTCGTGATGGTCGGCCCGACCGAGACGCTGCGCGACGACAGCGAGGAGCTGGCCCGCGTGGCAGCCGCCGCCGGTGTCGACACCACCTTCGAGCTCGTCGACGGCGCCTTCCACACCTGGCTGGGCTACGGCGGCTCGGTGCCCGAGGCCGACTCCTCGATCGCCCGCATCGCCCGCTTCATCAGGAAGCACGTCGTGCGGGACCACACGACCGGCTGACGCCCCACCTCCCGTTCTCCATCGGAACGGGGCGTGGATCAGGCGACGTGGGTGGAACGCAAACACATGAGAGATCGTTGAGTGGTCATCGATAGGGTGCGGGGATGGAACGCATCGACCCCCTCGAGCTCACGCTCTCGCTGGCCCGCCTGAGCTCGGCGGTGAACCGGCAGATCGAGCGGCCGCTGTCGGCGTACCACGGCCTGTCTCTGCACGACCTGGCCCTGCTGCTCGAGCTCCAGCGGGCGGGCGGCCGCATGCACCGGGGCGAGCTGGCCGAGCACCTGGGCGTCACCGCCTCGGGCGTGGCCCGTCAGCTCCAGCCCCTCGAGCGCATCCGGGTCGTCACCCGTGAGAGCCACCCGACCGACGCCCGGCTCGCCATCGTCGTGCTCACCGAGGCCGGCGACCAGCTCGCCACCGACGCCGGCCGCACCGCGAGCGAGGCCGCCGGCCGGGCCCTCGACGACCGCTGGACCCGCCCCAAGCAGGAGCGCCTCGCCGAGATCGTCGCCAACGGCCGCTGACGCCGGCCGGGCCGCAGGTCCAGGCGCGCTCAGTAGGGGAGCGTGTACGAGTTCTCGAACTCGTCCTGCAGCACGGTGGCCACCGTGGTGGTGGTGTCGATGACGAGGTCCTCGGTGAGCACGCGGCTGCGGTAGCTCCAGCCATCCGGCATGGAGAGGCGCTCGCCGAGCGCGTCGAGCGAGTCCTGCGACATGGTCGGGTCGACACCGGTGCAGTAGGCCTGCATCACGTAGGCCACGCCCTCTGGGTCGACCAGTTCGTGGACGGTCTGGCCCTCGTCGAAGAAGAAGATGACCTGACGGTTCACCTTCATGCCGTTGTACGGGCCCAACTGCGGGTCGGGGCCGAGCTCCACCACCGCGATGCGGCGCATGGTGATGCCGTTGAAGTCGCGCAGGATGGGCTCCATCGGGGCGAGCTTCTGACCGAAGCCGTCGAGGGTCCAGTAGCGGGGGCCGTTCAGCTTCACCGTGATCGCGTCCATCTCCGCGGCGATCTCGGCGGCGTCGAGGGTGTCCCACAGCTCCTGCGGGCAGTCGTTCAACAACTGGGTGCCGAACACCTCCGCCTCCAGGCCGTCCTCGCGCAGGTACACCGCGAGCACCTCGCCGTAGCGGACGCCGCGCATGTCGCCGATGAGCTTCTGGGGGGTGTCGTTGCCCATGTGGATCGTTCCCTCCTCAGGCCGTGACGATGGAGTCGACGAGGTCGTCGATGGTGGACCGCAGGACGAGCACCTGGGCGCCGTCCGACGTGCTGGCGGCCTCCGCCAGGCCCTCGAGCGCCTGGTCGTCGCCGATGTGCACGAACCGGGCCCGGTCGAAGTGGCGGCCGTCGCCGATGATGCAGCCCTCGGAGTCGAAGTTCGCGACCTGGGTGAGGCCGACGCACCCCGTGAACGGATCGGTGGCGCCGCGGCTGAGCAGCAGCACGAGCAGGCCGCCCGGTGTGACGGAAGGGTCACACGACTCCGGCGTGCACGACAGGATGACCGTGAAGTCCATGCCGGCCTTCTTGTGCTCGTGCTGGGCCTTGAAGTCGTCGCGCTCCTGCATGGCGAGGAACGCCGAGCGGCTCGGGTAGCGCACGATGCCGACCCGGTCCCAGGTCGGATCGCCCACCGGCTGGTGGGTCACGTCGCCGAGGTAGGCGACCATCGCCCCCACCGCCGCCAACGGGCCGAGCGGGGCGTAGGCGTCGTCGGCCTCACGACCGGAGACACCGGTGCGGCCGTCGGCGTACTCGGCGACCTCGCGGTACTTCATCAGGTTGAGGGCCCAGAAGGCGCCGTCGGTGCCCGGCTCCATCGTGAACCAGCCCTTGATGAGCTCGACGTTGATGATGCCGTAGGGGTGCTCGATCTCGTCAGCCATCGTGTGCTCCTGCTCGAACGGGTGAGGACGGGTGGGGAGAGGGGTGCCCGGGAGGGGCGGGGTCAGGTGGCCGGCAGGGCGCAGATGTAGCCGACGGCCGGGTCGAGCCGGCCGCTGCGGACCTGCTCCCACGCCGCCAGCACGGCGTCGGTGCCGCTGAAGTGCTCGAACCCGATCCAGGTGTCGACCCAGTCGGCGTACGCCGACCAGGCCTCGCCGATCCGGGCGTCGACCTGCTCGCGCCCCCACTCCTGGGTGCGCTTGGCGATCTGGGTCGGGGCGAAGAGGAACTCGGGTGCCGGGGCCGGGAGCTCGGCGGCGTTCGCGGTGGTCTCGGCGCTCCAGTTGGTGTTGCCGACCACCATCGAGTGCCCGAGGAGGCCGCTGAGGTGCGTGTGCACCGCGAACAGCACGTCCTGGTTGCCGGCGATGTCGACGTAGACCGACGGGACCTGCTCGATCGATGCGACGTCGTCGTAGGTCACGACCGTGTCGTAGACGTCGAGCGACTCGACGAACCCGACGTTGCCCGGCGACGTCAGGCCGACGACCTTCATGCCTCGGCGGTGGCACAGGTGGGCCGCACCGATGGCGGTCTTCGCCGACGCGCTCGAGATGATCACCTGCTCGGCGCCGAAGTCGGCGTTGTCGGTGAGGAAGTCGTCGATGACGAAGCTCGTGAAGAACAGCGGGTACAGCACCATCTGGTGCGGCTCACGATCGGCCCGGTACGCCGGGTCCGTGGCGCAGCGCTGGTAGCTGTTGTAGGTGCCCGCCAACCCGTGGCGGTGCTCGGCCATGTCGAAGAGCCCGCGGTCGGTGGATCGCCCGGGGGTGATCACCAGCTCCGACGACATGGGGAGGAACCCGAAGATGCGCTCGCCGACGGCGAGGTCGGGGGAGCGGCTCTCGACGCACTCGGCCACACCCCAGGTGGGGATGCGGCCCCAGGTCTCGGGCTCGTCGGACGCGGGGAACACCTGCCAGTAGCGCAGCATGTCGCCGAACACGCCGTAGGTGATGTTGTTGGTGGTGAGCGCGAACGCCTCCACGCGCACCCGGCTCTGCCCGTCCTCGAGCGGCGTCGGGGCGACGTCGACGACACGGCTGCGGGCGAGGTCGGCCCTCATGATCTCGATGTCCATGGCTCGACCCTTCCCGGCCGGGACCCCTGCCCGGTGCCGGAGAAACTTATGGCAACCAGTCTGCCAGAAGATCGCCCGGCGGCGCGCTGCGAACCGACGGGTGCTCTCCTGCTCTCAGGAAGTTCTCAGGGAGGCCTTACCCGGGGCGAACCGGGCGTCGTCACACTGGCCCCCGACCGCACCGGAGAGGGAACGACGATGACGACCGACCAGCACGAGCACCACGACCACGACCGGGGCCTCGAGCTCGACCTGCCCACGCTGATGACCCGCCGCCGTGCCCTCCAGGTGTTCGGTGGTGTCGGCCTCGGGGCGGGCCTGCTGGCCGTCGCGGGCTGCGGCTCCTCGTCGTCGGCGTCGGGCTCGACCTCCACGACCGCGGCGGCTGCCGCGGCGAGCTCCGCCTCCAGCTCCACGAGCACCACCGCCGGGACGACCGCCGCCGACAGCACGACCTGCACCGAGATCCCCGAGGAGACCGCCGGCCCCTTCCCGGGCGACGGCTCCAACGGCCCCGACGTGCTGAGCGAGAGCGGTGTCGTCCGCTCCGACATCACGACGAGCTTCGCCGGCATGACCGGCACCGCCACCGGCACGCCGCTCACGCTGCGGTTCAAGGTCCTCGACGTGGCCGACGGGTGCACGCCCAAGGCCGGTGCCGCGGTCTACGCCTGGCACGCCGACGCCCAGGGTCGGTACTCGCTCTACTCGAGCGGGGCGACGAACCAGAACTACCTGCGCGGGGTGCAGGAGGTCGACGCCGACGGGTGGGTCACGTTCCAGTCGATCTTCCCGGGCTGCTACGACGGCCGGTGGCCCCACGTGCACTTCGAGGTCTACGAGAGCCTGGCCGACGCCTCGAACGTGAAGAACAAGATCAAGACCAGTCCAGCTGGCCCTGCCGCAGGACGTGGCCGAGAAGGTCTACGCCGACACCTCCCTCTATCCGGCGAGCGCCTCCAACCTGAAGGGGGTGTCGCTCACCAGCGACATGGTCTTCCGCGACAGCTGGCAGACCCAGCTCGGCACCGTCACCGGCGACACGTCGTCGGGGTTCGTCGCCCAGCTCAACGTCGGGGTCTGAGGCCGAGGCTCAGCCGCTGCCGTCCTCGTCGAACACCTGCATGTCGGGGTGGTCGGCGAGGAGGAAGCGGTTGGTGAGCCCGCCGACGAGCTCGGTCGGGGCCACGGCGTCGAGGGCGTCGAGGTCCCAGCCCCCCTCGTGGGAGATGGTGGCCTGGGCCTTCGGCTCCGACAGCAGCATCACGTCGTCGCCCGAGACGAAGAAGGTGCGGCCGTTGACGCCCGCCGCCGCGTCGGTGCAGAGCCACACCACGAACGGGGCGACCATGGCCGGCGTGGCCGCCGCCGGGTCGGTGTCGTTCGTGCTCGCCCCCATCGTGAGGTCCATGAGCCGGCGCCAGGGCGTGGTCTCCTCGTGGTACTCGCCGACCTGGAGGGTGATGGCCATGGGGCGGATGGCGTTGGCCCGGATGCCGAAGCGGCCGAGCTCGCGGGCCGCGGTGCGGGTGAGCCCGACGACGCCCTCCTTGGCCACCGCGTAGGGCGAGTTCGACGGATGGCCGAACCCCGACCACGAACTGGTGCTCACGATGGCACCGCCGCCCTGGCGGGCCATCTGGGGCGTGACCTCACGGATCATGGCGAAGTAGCCCTTCAGGTTCACGTCGAGCGTGAGGTCCCAGTCCTGCTCGGACACCCGCCACAGGTCGTCGAAGCGCATCATCGTGGCGTTGTTGACCAGGATGTCGACCCGCCCGAAGGCGTCGACGGCGTGGTCGACGATCGTGTCGGCGTGGTCCCAGGTGGCCGATGCGGTGTTGGCCACCGCGGTGCCGCCGAACCCCTCGATCTCGTCGACCACCGACGCCGCGTCGGCGCCGGTGCGGAAGCCGATGTCGTTCACCACGACCGAGGCGCCCTCGCGGGCGAGCAGCAGCGCGTGCTCGCGCCCGATGCCGCCGCCCGCGCCGGTCACGATCGCCACCCGTCCGTCGAGTCGTCCCATGATCAGACCTTGTACCCGCCGTCGACGGAGATGACCTGGCCGGTGATGCCCCGGCCGTCGGGGCCGGCGAGCAGGGTGGCCATGCCGGCCAGCTCGTCGGCCTCGAGCACCCGGTTCTGCAGGCTCTCGGCCGCGGCCCTCGCCTCCTCCTGCTCGGCCGTGGTGCCCCGGGCCCGGGCGATGCGCTCGAAGTCGAGCAGCGAGGTGCGGGTCCAGCCCGGGCACAGCACGTTGGCGTTCACCCCGTGCGGGGCCATCGTCTTGGCCAGCTCGCGGGTGAGGCCCACGAGGCCGTGCTTGGCGGCGGTGTAGGGGAGCGACGCGCCGGTGTGGTTCGACGCGCCCGAGCCGATGTTGATGATGCGGCCCGAGCCCTGGTCGCGCATCGCGGGCAGTACGGCCTTCGTGGTCCACCACGCCGAGGTGAGGCACAGCACGAGGGTGCGCTCGAAGGCGTCGTCGTCGCCGGTGAAGGGGTCGTTGTTGCCGACGGTGCCCCCGACGTTGTTGACGAGGACGTCGACCCGGCCGAACCGGTCGATCGCCTCGGTGACCGGTCGGGTGGCGTCGAGCTTGTCGGTGGCGTCGGCCACCACGGCGAGGCCGCGGTCGGCGCCGAGGCCGGCGGTGGCGAGCGTGTCGTCGAGCTCGGCCACGGTGCGCGACGACACCACGACCGTGGCCCCCTCGGCGGCGTAGCGCAGGGCGATGGCGCGGCCGATGCCGCGGCCCCCGCCGGTGACGACGGCGACCTTCCCGTCGAGCTGTCCCATGTGACCCCCTCTGGCCGGCGACGCCGTGGTCGACGCCGTGCTGCCCGGATCGCCGACTCTGTCACACCGTCGGGCAGGGCACCGGTGGCGGGTGCCGCGCCCACGGCGGTGCCCGGCGCCACCGGAGATCTCCTAAAGGTCCGGCGCCGAGGTGTCGATGACTGCTCATCGGGCCCGGTCTCGGCCCCGAGCACCCAGCCTCGAGCGGAGCGAAGCTGATGGGAGATGTCGCCGCGTCCGACCGGACGTCAGGGGAGGACGACACCACCGAGGGCGGGGCGACGACCCGGCTCCTCGATCGACGAGCGGCCCTGGTCGTGGGTGCGGGAGCAGCAGCGGCGCTGGCCGCCGCGTGCGCGGCGCCGCCCGACCCGCCCCCGCCGACCACGACGAGCACCACCAAGGCGCCGACGGCCACGACCACGGCCCCGCCGACGACCTCGACCACGGCACCGCCCACCACGACCACCACGACCACGCCGCCCCCCGCCGAGGACGAGGCGATGCTGTTGCACCACGCTCGGCGCCTGACCTTCGGGCCCACGGCGGCGGTGATGGCCGAGCTGCGCTCGCTGGGCACGGCCAAGTGGATCGACAAGCAGCTCGACTGGTCGAAGATCGACGAGAGCGCGCTCGACCCCTACCTCGCCAACTACCCGCGCGCGTCGCAGACCGCGGCCCAGATCGAGGCCGGGCCCGAGACGTGGAGGGTGCCCTACGACATGGGCGCGGCGATGGTGGTCCGGGCCGTGTGGGGGAAGCGTCAGCTGTACGAGCTGCTGTGCGACTTCTGGACCAACCACCTCAACATCGACGTCAACCACGACCCCAGCCGGTCCTACAAGCCCACCGACGACCGCGAGGTCATCCGGGCCCACGCCACCGGTCGCTTCGCCGACATGCTGGTCGCGTCGGCCAAGTCGCCGGCGATGCTCATGTACCTCGACCAGGCGTCGTCCAGGGCCGACGGGGGCCGGCTGCCGAACGAGAACTACGCCCGTGAGGTGATGGAGCTCCACACCGTCGGCGTCGGCGGCGGCTACGACGAAGCGGACATCAAGGAGGTCGCGTACCTCCTCACCGGCTGGAGCCTGACCGCTGCCAAGGCCGGCACGTTCACCTTCCGCTCGTCCTGGCACAACATGGGCCCCCTGGCCGGCGGCGGCGACGTCCTCGGCTGGCGTCCGAACGGCCTCACGGGGCTGGCGGCCGGGGAGTCGCTCCTCGTCCACCTCGCCCGCCACCCGAAGACCGCCACGCGCCTCGCCCACAAGATGGCGGTGCGGTTCATCGGCGAGCACATCAAGCCCACCGACGCGGTGGTCGCCAACGCCGCCGCGGCCTACACGAACAACGACACGGCCATCACCCCGATGGTGCGCTCGCTGCTCACCTCCGCGGAGTTCCGGGCCTCGGCCGGGCGCAAGGTGCGTCGGCCCATCGAGTACATGGCCGCCTGCATGCGGGGTGCCCAGCTGCAGTTCGACCCGGCCAAGGCTCCGAACCTGGTCTGGGCCCTGAGCAGCTCGCTCGGCCTGCTCGGCCAGGAGCCGTATTCGTGGCCGGCCCCCAACGGCTATCCCGACGCCAACGGCAAGTGGCTGTCGGCCGGGGCGATGGTGTCGCGCTGGAACATGGCCTCGTACGCCTCGGTGGGCTTCTGGTTCGGCGCCCCGACCTTCGACATCGCCCGCCTGGTGGGCCCCACCCCGCCGACGACGGTCGGGGCGGCGGTCGACCGTCTCGCGGCGGCGGTGCTGTGCACCCCGCTCGACCCGGCCAGCCGCGCCGCCATCATCACCGCCACCGGGTTGGCCGAGAGCGCCCCGTGGAAGAGCTGGTACAACACCCGCGGCCTGCTCGCCTACGTCCTCCAGTCCCCCGTGAACCAGGTCAGGTGAGCACCGTGTCCGACGCACCCGTCGCCGTCCCGCTCGTCGGTGGTGGCCTCACCCGCCGGCGCTTCCTCGCCATGGCCGGCGGCACCGCCGGCGCTCTGGCCGCCACCGCCTACATCCGGCCGTCGTTCTTCCTCGGCGAGCCCGCAGGCGCCAGCCCCGCGACCGGCAACACCCTGGTGCAGGTGTTCCTGCGCGGTGGCGCCGACGGGCTCAGCCTGGTGCCGCCGCTCGGCGACAGCACGTACCAGTCGCTGCGCCCCGGCATCGCCGTCCCCGACGCCATCGCCCTCCCGCTCGACGGCCGCTTCGGCCTCCACCCGGCCGCGACGCAGCTCAAGGCGCTCTACGACCAGGGCCGGCTCGCGATCATCCCGGCCGCCGGCTCACCGAACCCCACCAGGTCGCACTTCGAGGCCCAGGACCTCATCGAGAAGGGCACGCCCAACACGACGATCACCCCCGACGGGTGGTTCGGCCGGTGGATGAACCAGACCGCCAACGCCTCGGAGGAGACCCTGCGAGGGCTCGGCGTCGGCTACGGCCTCCAGGCCGCGCTGCGCGGCTCGTCGGCGGTGGCGACCCCCGACATCTCCTCGCTCGCCCTCCGCGACATGGACACCGTCACGTGGGCGGGTGGGTCCGGTGAGATGACCGGCGCCCTCGCCGGGATGTACGCCGCCTCCCCCGACGGGCTGCTGAAGTCGCAGGGCGGAGCGGCCATCACGGTGGTCAACCAGCTCGCTCCGGTGGCGGCCGACAGCGACATGCCCGCCGACTGGCCCCAGCACTTCGGCTCCGGCCTCTGGCCGATCGCCCGCCTGCTCGCGGCCGGCATCCCGGTCGAGGCGGCCGCGGCCGACCTCGGTGGCTGGGACACCCACGACGCCATGGGCTCGCCCACCAATGTGAACGGCGGCATGTACCAGCTCGTCGCCGAGCTCGACGCCGCCCTCGGCTCGTTCTTCTCCTACCTCGGTCCCCTCGGCGACAAGGTCACCGTGGTCGTGATGGCCGAGTTCGGTCGCCGCATCGCCGTGAACGGCTCGGGTGGCCTCGATCACGGTCGGGGCCAGGCGATGATGGTCGTCGGCGGTGGTGTGAGCGGCGGGGTGAAGGGCGCCTGGCCCGGCCTCACCGACACCGACAGCGGCGACGTGCGCGTGGTCAACGACTACCGGGCCGTGCTGAGCGAGGTGCTCTCGACCCGGATGCGGGCGACCGATCTGGGCACCGTGTTCCCCGGCTTCGACACGTCGTCGGCGAGCTGGCTGGGCGTCACCACGCCGTAGTCCCGTCCGGGCGCCCCGACCGGCCTTCGGGCCGGGTCGGGGCCCGGTGGTACCGTCCGAACGGTCGGTGCGGCGAGGGCCGCACGATCGGAGTGAGTGGGCGTGGTACCCGACCTGGAGCCGACCGAGCGGCCGTCGCCGGACCCATCTCCGGGCCTCGTGCGGCGCTACGGCATCGTCCTCGTGCTCGCCGTCGGGCTGCTCGCCCGCATCCTCTACTGGGTGCGGATGAGCCCGGACTACGTGCCGCTCAGCGACGCCATCCACTACGACGAGCTCGCCCGGAACATCGCCGACGGCATGGGCTACGCCCACAAGTTCCCGCAGCTCGAGGCCCACCCCACGGCGTTCCGCCCGCCGCTCTACCCGGGCCTGCTCGGGGGCCTCTACAAGGTGTTCGGCGCCCACGTGGTGGTGGGCCGCGTCTTCTCGTTGGTGCTCGGGCTCGGTGTCGTGGTGCTCGCCTATCTGCTCGTGCAGCGCCTCGCCGGCTGGCGGGCGGCGATGGTCACCGGCCTGCTCGTCGCCGTCTACCCGCCGCTGTTGGCCAACGACACCTTCCTGCTCACCGAGCCACTCTCGCTGCTGTTGATGCTGGCGATGCTGCTCATGCTCGACCAGAAGCGCTGGGTCTGGGCGGGGGTGTTCTGCGGGTTGCTGGTGCTGAGCCGCCCGAGCGCGCAGTTCATCGTCGTGGTGGTGGCGGTCTGGGTGCTGTGGCAGGTGGGGTGGAAGCGGGCTCTCACGTTCGTCGGCATGACCGCCCTGCTGGTGGTCCCGTGGGTGCTGCGCAACTGGATCCAGGTCGGCGAGCCGGTGCTGGTGAGCTCCAACGGCTTCAACCTCGCCGCCTCGTACTCGCCGCAGGCGAAGGAGTCGAACACCTTCGTCGACCCCGTCTTCGACGAACGCTTCTCCTCCTATCGACTGGTGATGTTCAACGAGGCCGAGTGGGACCAGGCCATGCAGGACCTCGCCATCCAGTCGCTGAAGGACGACCCCGGCCAGGTGTTCCGGGTCATCGGCCGAAACACCCGGCAGTACTTCGAGCTCGACCCCAGCCTCAACGTGAACCCGGAGACGAGCGACGGCCGCAACCTCGAGTTCCGGGACCGCACCCTCTGGACGTTCTACGTCGTCACCGTCGTCGGCCTGTTCGGGCTCATCGTCCGCGTGCGGCAGCCCACGGTGCTGCTGATCCTCGCCATCGCCGGCTACTTCACCCTCTCGAGCCTCGTGCTGGTGGCCCCACCGCGGGTGCGCGCCCCGTTCGATCTCGTCTGCTGCATCGGTGTGGGCCTCGCCGTCGAGTGGGTCCTGCAACGGATCGAGGCCCGACGGGGATCCACAGCCGACGAGGTCGGAGCGACCACGCTGGCCGGATGAGCTCCGACGCCACCGTCGCTGCCTGGCTTCTCTTCGCCCTGCCGGCGGCCGCGGCGGTCACCATCGTCGGGAGCCGCCTGCTCGGCACCCCGACGACCTTCACCATCACCGTCGAGTAGGCGACGCCGCCCCTGCTCACGGCGGCCTGCTCGTTCCCTATCATCCGGAGGTTTCCCGCTCGGGGTGGTGGTGGTGCTCCTCGCGGGTGCCCGAGGTCCACTCCGGTTGCGGTGACCACCGGATCAGGGGGATCGGAATGACCGAGTCGACGTTCGCCGACAGCTACGGGCCGTGGGCGCTCATCGCGGGAGCCCTGGTGTGGCGCCGGCTCCAGGAGACCTCGTCGCACGCCCCTGATCGGATCGCCAGGTGAGCCGCCGCCTGAAGGTCGTGCAGTGGACCACCGGCAAGACCGGCAGCGCCGCGGTGCGCGGCATGGTCGGCCACCCCGTCCTCGACCTCGTCGGCTGCTACGCGTACTCCGACGACAAGGTCGGACGTGACGTCGGTGAGCTCTGCGGCATCGACCCCATCGGGGTGATCGCCACCGACGACGTCGAGGCGTTGCTCGCGCTGGAGCCCGACTGCGTCTCGTACATGGCCTATCGGCCGGACTTCGACCACCTCGAGCGCATCCTCGAGTCCGGCAGCAACGTGGTGGCGACCATGTACATGCTCGCCGGCCACGGCTACGGCGAGGAGGCCACCCAGCGCATCCGCGAGGCGTGCCTGCGCGGCGGCACCTCGCTCTACGCCAGTGGCATCTACCCGGGCCACGCCGCCATGGTGGCCTTGAGCGCCAGCGCCATGTGCAGCCGGGTCGACCGTCTCTCGATCCTCGAGTCGCTCGACATCCAGGGCTACGCCAACGAGCAGATGTTCCGGGCCCAGGGGTTCGACCTCGACCCGTCCGACCCCGCGGCGTACGCGGCCTGCGAGGCGTCGTGCGGCTCGTTCAAGGAGCAGGTGCCGGTCATCGCCAAGGCCATGGGCACCGAGATCGACCGGGTCGGCTTCCGGGTCGAGTTCGGCATCGCCGACGCCGACACCGACTTCGGGTTCATGTCGGTGCAGAAGGGCCGCATCGCCGCGTTCAAGGGCACCGTCTTCGGGGAGAAGGACGGCCGCTCGATCATCGAGTGCAGCTTCGTCTGGAAGCTCGGTGAGGCGATGACCCCCAACTGGCCCGTCACCCACGGCTACGTGATCGAGCTCGACGGGGTGCCCGGGGTGCGGGTGCGCCTCGAGCCGCAGGGCGACCACCTCGACGGCACGGTGACCACGGCGATGCCGGTGGTGAACGCCATCCCGTCGGTGTGCGCGGCTCCGCCGGGGATCGTGAACCAGATGGACCTGCCCTTCGTCCGTGCCGCTGGACAGTTCCGCCCCTGAGCGTCAGCGCACCGAGTCGGGCGAGGCCATCGTGGAGTCGGGGGAGCGCCAGTCCGTCGACACGAACCGGTGCTGGATCAGCCACTGGTCGCCCACCGGCACGAACACGTCGCGGTAGCGGCCGTAGTGATCGAGGCCGACCTCGGTGAACACGGTGAAGTAGGAGCTCACGCCGGCCCGCTCGGGCGTCAGCTCGACGAAGCGCACGTTGGTGAGGGCGTGGCGCACGATGCGCTTCGGGCCCGCAGGGGCGTCGGTGGGCGCCGGCTTCGCGCCGGGCGACACGCCGCCGAGGTAGGCGAGGATGGCCTCGCGGCCGACCTTCGGCTCCTCGCCCCGCACCTCGAGGGCGCCGTCGGGGGAGAACGCCGCCGTCAGCCCGTCGAGCTTCGAGCGCGTCGCCCGACCAGTTGTACTGGGCCAGCGTGTCCCGGATCCGTTCACGAGCGATGAGTTCCCAGAGCTCCATGGCCGCCGAGACTACGAGCCGGCCGACCATCGGCCCTCGCCGACCGTGATCCACCGGTCGGCCCGGCCATCCTCGGCAGCCGGAAAACTTGACGGCTGTTAAGTCGCCGCCCTAGACCGCCCGTATGGCATCGGTCACAGTCGCATCGCCGCACCCGAACGTCGTCGTGACCCGTGACAGCCACGTCGTGACCGTCACCATCGACCGGCCCGAGTCGAAGAACGGCTGCACCGGCGACATGTGGGTCGCCATCGGCGCCATCTTCCAGGACCTCCGCTACTCGGGTGCCCGGGCGGTCGTGATCACCGGCGCGGGCGGGGAGTTCTGCAGCGGTGCCGACCTGAGCGACGTCGGCGCCGCCCCGACGGAGGACGGCCCGTCGGGCACCATGCTCGACGGCATGCGGGTGCTGGCCGACGTGGTGCTCAGCGTGCACAGCTGCCCGGTGCCGGTGATCGCCAAGGTCGACGGCGTGTGCGTCGGCGCCGGCCTGGGCCTCGCCCTCGCCGCCGACCTCACCTGGTGCTCCGACCGCTCCCGCTTCTCGGCCATCTTCGCCAAGCGCGGCCTCAGCCTCGACTTCGGCACCTCGTGGCTGTTGCGCCAGCGCCTCCCGGTCCACAAGGCCAAGGAGCTGGCCCTCACCGCCAGGATGATCAGCGGGCCCGAGGCCTACGACCTGGGCCTGGTCAACGCCGTGGTCCCCGCCGACGAGCTCGACGCCGCCACCCAGGCCGTCGTCGACGCCATCGCCGGCGGGCCCCCGGTGGCGCTCTCGCTCACCAAGCGGGAGCTCGACAACGCGGGGAGCTCCTCGCTCGCCCACACGCTGGAGCTCGAGGCCACGGCCCAGAGCCTGAACGTGCAGACCGACGACATGCGGGAGGCGCTGATGGCCTACATCGAGCGCCGCCCCGCCAACTTCACAGGACGGTGACGGTGACCGAGCTCGAGTTCGACGGATCGGAGAGCTGGGACGGCGCCATCGCCGATCTCGAGAAGCGGCGGGCCGCGTCGCGCGCCATGGGTGGCGAGGAACGGCTGGCCAAGCACCGCGGTCAGGGCAAGCTCGACGCCCGCGCCCGCATCGACCACCTCCTCGACCCGGGCTCGTTCCTCGAGCTGGGCACCCTGGTGGGTGGCGAGGAGGCCCCGGCCGACGCGATCGTCATGGGCTCGGGTCGCATCGACGGCCGGCCGGTCATGGTCGCCGCCGAGGACTTCACCGTCATGGCCGGCACGATCAGCTCGTTCGCCAACTCCAAGCGCTACCGCGTCGCCGAGCTCGCCCTCGCCGACAAGGTGCCCTGCATCATGATGCTGGAGGGCGCCGGGTTCCGGGCCGACGGCAAGAGCCACGGCGGGCGCACCCCGGTCGACCTCATCTCCCAGTCGCAGTGCTCGGGCCAGGTCCCGCTGGTCACCGCGGTGCTCGGCTCGTCCGCCGGGCACGGCGCCCTCGTCGCCCCGATCTCCGACTTCACCGTGATGGGCCCGCGCGGCGCCATCTTCACCGCCGGCCCGCCGGTGGTCTACGAGTCGCTCGGCGAGCAGATCACCAAGGAGGACCTCGGTGGCCCCGCCGTGGCGATGGGCAGCGGCCTGATCCACAACTACGGCGCCAGCGACGAAGCCGCCCTCGACCTGGTGCGCGCCTACCTGAGCTACTTCCCGTCGTCGGCCTGGGACTACCCGGCCCACGTGGAGGGCGGCGACGACGGGTACCGCCTCATCCCCGAGGTGCTCGACGTCGTGCCCCGCAACGGGCGCCAGGTCTACGACATGCGCCAGGTCGTCGACATCGTGTTCGACGAGGGCTCGGCCTTCGAGGTGCAGCCCAGCTTCGGCACATCCGTGCTCACCTACCTCGCCCGCCTGGGTGGCCACCCGGTGGCGGTCGTGGCCAACCAGCCCATGGTGCTGGCCGGCTCGGTGAGCGCCGACGGTGCCGACAAGGCCGCCCACTTCATGAACGTGGCCGACTCGTTCCACCTGCCGCTGATCTTCCTCTCCGACAACCCGGGCGTGATGCCGGGCAGCGCATCCGAGCAGCAGGCGATCCTTCGCTCCGGTGCGCGCATGTACGCGGCCCAGGCGTCGTTCACGGCACCCAAGCTCACGGTGACCCTGCGCAAGGCCTACGGCTTCGGCTCGATGGTGATGGGCATGATCCCGTTCGACGGCCAGTCCGGTGTCTACAACTGGCCGGGCGTCACCTCGGGCGCGATGGGGGCGGCGGCCATGAGCCGATCCCGGGGCTCCGACGTCGACGAGGCCGAGATGCTGCGGGCCATGGAGCTCGAGGCGTCATACAACTCGGCCCGGTCGTTCGGCGGCGACGAGCTCATCGACCCCCGCGACACCCGCAACGTCCTGCTCCAGTCGCTCGAGCGGTCCCTCCACCGTCGCCAGGTCGCACCGGAGCCGGTGGCCCGCATCGGCATCGTGCCGTAGGCCGACGAGGCCCCGCCGACCCACCGAGAGAGGGGACCGATGAGCGACCACCTCCGCCTCGCCGACCACGAGGGCGTCCGGCTGCTCACCATCGACCGGCCCGAGGCCAAGAACGCGCTCCACGCCCCGCTGCGCCGTGCCCTGCGCGACGCGCTCCGGGCGGCCGACGCCGACCCGTCGGTGCGGGTCGTGGTGCTCACGGGCACCGACCCGGTCTTCAGCGCCGGGGTCGACTTCAAGCTCATCGAGCGGGGCCCCGACAACGCCGCGGGCGCCGCCGACAACCCGGCCGCCGTCCTGCGGGCGATGCGCACACCCGTCATCTGCGCGGTGAACGGCGCATGCGTCTCGGGTGCCCTCGAGATCGCGCTCAGCGCCTCGTTCGTGGTGGCCTCCGACCAGGCCCGCTTCGCCGACACCCACGCCGCCCTCGGCGTGGTGCCCACCTGGGGCCTCACCGCCCTGCTCCCACGGGCGGTCGGGGTGCGCAAGGCCAACGAGATGTCGGCCACCGCCGCGTTCGTCGCGGCCGACGAGGCGCTCCGACTCGGCCTCGTGAACCACGTGGTGCCCCACGCCGACCTGTTGCCCTTCACCCTGGGCCTGGCCGCCCGAGTGCCGTCCACCACAGCCGTGGCCGAGATGCTCGACCTCTACCGGCGGGGCGAGGAGCTGACCCTCGGCGAGGCGCTGGCCGCCGAGGCCGACCACAGTGTCGGCCGCACCTACGACCTCGGCGCCTTCACCGAGGCCGGGCGCGCCGTGGCTTCCCGGTCCGACGTGGCGGACGACGACGCCGATCATCGGAACGTCCCGTGACCGCCGGCCTCCTGCCCGCGCCGACGGCGACCACCGTCGCGGGGCGTCCGCTCTCGGCCACCCAGGCCGCGACCCGCCGGCGCCTGCTCGACGCCGCCCGGGAGCTGGCGTCCGGGGGCGGCTACGAGGCCGTGACCATGCGGGCCGTGGCCGAGCGGGCCGGGGTCTCGCCGCCGACGGCGTACCAGTACTTCGCCTCCCGGGACCACGTGCTCGTGGGGGTGCTCTCCGACCTCGCCGCCGGCACCACGGCGCTGGTCACCGAGCGTCCGAGCCGCCGTCGCGACCCGGTCGAGCGCACGGTGGCAACCCTGCGGCGGGTGGTCCAGCGCATGGAGGACGAGCCGACGCTGTTCGTCGCCCTGCTGCGGGCCTACCTGTCGGGGGCGCCGGAGGTGCGCGCCTCCCGCGAGGGGATGCAGTCCTCGATGCGGGAGTGGGTCGACAGCGCCCTGGGCCAGACCGAGGTCCCGGACCGCGAGGGTGTGGTGTCGATCCTCGAAGCGGTGCTGCTCGCCGGTCTGGTGAGCCTGGTGATGGGAGCCAACTCGCCGGCCGACATCGGTGACGACCTCGAGCGGGCGGCGCGCCTGCTCCTTGCGGCCCCGACCCGGACCTGAGGGTGGCGGCGCGGTGCCAGGGTGCGGCACGACGCCCTCCCGGTGCGCATGAGCCTGCGGAGCACGGCCTTCTGCGTGCAGGATGAGCCGGGGGACCCGGACGACCCGATCGTGTTCGCGACCCTCCTCGGCCGACTCCTCGAGGAGATCTGACATGCGCGCAGCGGTGCTGACCGACGACCACACCTTCGTGGTGGAGCAGGTGCCCGACCCCACCCCGGGGCCCGGCGACCTCGTTGTTCGGGTGGAGGCGTGCGGCATCTGCGGCTCCGACCTCAAGGCCCACGGCCACATGCCGGGCGGCATCGTGATGGGGCACGAGTTCTGCGGCGAGGTCGTCGCCGTGGGCACCGAGCTCTCGGGCCGGTGGCGCGAGGGCGAACTGCTCGCCGCCCTCCCGCTCACGGCCTGCGGCCGCTGCCGGTGGTGCCTCGCCGACGACGCCGCCCACTGTGAGACCTTCGATCCCCAGGGCGTCGGCGGTGCTCCGGGCGGCTTCGCCGAGTACGTGCGGGTCGACGCCGGTTCGGCCGTCCGCCTGCGCCAGGACATCGGCGACTTCGGCGCCCTGGTCGAGCCGCTCGCCGTCGGCCTCCACACCGTCGCCACCGGCCGCATCGGCCCGGGCGACCGCGTGCTCGTCATCGGTGGCGGCAACGTCGGTTCCGCCGTCTCCACCTGGGCGCAGCGCTTCGGCGCCGCCGAGGTCGTCGTCAGCGACCCGTCGCCCACCCGCCGCGCCACCGCCGACCTCTTCGGCGCCACCGGCGTGCACGACCCGGCGGAGGGCCCGCCCCCGTCGGACTTCGACGTGGTGGTCGAGTGCGTGGGCATCCCCGGGCTGATCCAGGTCGCCATGGACGCGGCGGCGGTCCGGGGCCGGGTGGTCGTCGCCGGCGTGTGCATCACCCCGGACCCGATCATGCCGCTCACCGGTGTGCTCAAGGAGCTCGAGGTGGGCTTCGCCGTCTACTACCGCAAGAGCGAGTTCGCGGCGGCGGCCGCACTGCTCGAGTCCGGCGACATCGACCCCGCCACGTTCGTCACCGGCCGCGTCGGCCTCGACGGCGTGGCCTCGGCGTTCACCCACCTGCTCTCCAGCGACACCGAGCGCAAGATCCTCGTCACCCCCGCGGCGGGCACGTGAGCGAGGAGCTGATCGACCACGACCGGCTGGTGGCGTGGCTCGACGAGCAGGGCCTCGAGGCCGGGGCGCCGCTCGTCGTCGAGCAGATCTCTGGTGGCGCCTCCAACGTGATGTTCCGCCTCGAGCGGGGGGATGCCCGCTGGGTGCTGCGCCGCCCGGCCAGGGTCGCCATCGAGCGGGCCAACGACGGCATGCGCCGCGAGTTCCGGCTCATCAGCGCGTTCGAGGGCACCCCGGTGCCGCACCCCGCGCCGGTCGCCCTGTGTGACGACCACGCCGTGCTGGGCTGCACCTTCTACCTGATGGCCTGCGTCGACGGCATCAACCCGCTCCCGGTGCCCGAGTGGCTCGACGACCCCGCCGGCCACGTCGAGCTGACCTTCGCCCTCACCGACGCGCTGGCGCGCATGCACGACGTCGACCCCGTCGCCGCCGGCATCGCCGACCTCGGTCGCCCCGACGACTTCCACGAGCGCCAGGTCAGCCGCTGGACCCGTCAGCTCGAGTCCTACGAAGGGCGCGAGCTCCCCGGCCTCGACCGCGTGACCACCTGGCTCGACGCCAACCGGCCGGGCTCGTTCGTGCCGTCGATCATGCACGGCGACTACCACATGATGAACGTGATGATCGCCCCCGACCCCCCGGCGCGCGTCGTGGCGATCGTCGACTGGGAGACCGCCACCATCGGCGACCCGCTCCTCGACCTCGCCGGCTTCTACGAGATCTGGACCCTCGCCACCGGCGAGGGCTGGCCCACCAGCGAGGAGATCGCGGCCCGGTACGCCGAGACCCGCGGCATCGCCGACCTGGGCGACCTCACCTACTACGCGGTGCTCTACAACTTCCGCCTCGCGGTGCTGCTCGAGGGCATCTACCAGCGGTCGTTGAAGGACCCGACCCGGCCCACCTCCGACGCGCTCGGCGATCGTGTGCTGTTCAACGTCGGCCGCGCCGTCGAGCTCATCGACGCCACGGGGTAGCCCTCCCGGGGTGCCGCCACAGGCCTGCCGGTCGATGGCCACCGCACCTTGCTCGGAGTGCCGAAACGATCTGGCACCCACCTCGGGCTGGTCACTCCGCCTCGGCGGCCTCTTCCTCGTCGCCGTCCTCGAGGTGCTGGTCGGACAGCTTCATCAGTTCGAGCAGTGCCTTGACGTCGAGGGTGCCGAGCCGCTTGGCCTCGAGCTCGAGCGTGGCCTCGTGCTCGGTGTCCACGAGGGTGATGTCGAGCGTGGCCAGGTGCTGGCTGATGTCGACGCGCAGCTTGTCGCGCTCGAACTTCACCATCGGCAGGAGGCTGTTCCACCCGCCGAACGGGCCCTGCTTGTCGCGTCCGAGCACGTACACGGTCGTCGATGAGATGGCGAGCACGAACGACTGGGGGAGCTCCTTCAGGTTGGAGAAGATCTTGCCGCCGACGACTCCACCGATCGCGAGCCCGACACCCTGGAAGTCGCTCCCCATCCCCATGGCCCCGCCGATGGCCATGCCCACACCCTGGGACTTGGTGAAGCCCCGGGGGTAGGTCAGCGCCACATCGAGGATCTCGTCGTCGGGGATCAGCGCCTGCACTGCCGAGCGTGCGTTCTCTTCGCGGGACATGCCGCCTCCTGGCCGGTGGAACTCCGATTCGCGGTTCGCGGATCGTAGACGGGTGCCCGCGAACGCCGCCGGGTCGGGCATCACCGAGGCGCCGGTGGGTGACGCCGAGTGCTCAGCAAGAAGTGCATGGAGATCACCCTGGCCGGCGGGGCCGAGTGGGTCGTCGTCAAGTCCGGTGCCCTGAAGCAGATCTACACGGTCCTTGCCGACGACGTTCCCATCGCGAAGATGGACCTGAAGACGCTGCCCTTGCAGTACCGCTATCCGGTCGATCTCGTCGAGGGCGTGGATCTCCCACTGGCGATGGGCCTCGTTTGGGCCATCAACTTCTCGTACCTTCGGCGGGTCGCGGCGGGCGGCGCGGGCGGTGCGGTGGCAGCGGGATAGAGGGTCCTGGTCCGAGTCGACCCTGACGTGCAGATCCGCGGTGCAGCCGGCCGGTCGGCGTGCTCAGCGGTCGCCGACGGCCCAGCGGGCCTCGGTGTCGGTGCGGTACTCCGCGGCGAGGTCGGTGACCGAGGTGGGGAGGGTGCCGCTGGCCAGGTCGGCGACGGTGGTGGTCTCGAGCACGCGGCGCAGGCCGGCCCGCACGGCCATCCAGACCACCGGCAGCTCGGCGGCCGGCCCGTGGTACGACATCGCGCTCAGGCTCTGGTCACGGACCTCGGCGAGGGGGCCGTCGACGGCGCGGAAGATGTCGGCCAGGGAGATCTGGTCGGCCGGCCGGCCGAGGGCGAAGCCGCCCTCCGGGCCGCGGTGGCTGCGCACGATGCGGTCGCGGCGGAGGTCGCCCATGATCTCCCGCAGGAAGTTGATGGGGATGTCCTGGGCTGCCGCGAGCTGCTCGGCCTTGACCGGCCCCTCACCCGCGACGGCCAGCTCGGCGAGGGCCCGGATGGCGTAGTCGACCTTGGCGGGGATGCGCACCGGGCCAGTCTGCCACCGGGGGAGCGGCGCCCTCCCAGACCGAGAGACAACCACGAGGCCGTGGAACCGTCTCTCGCAATGTGACATACCTATGCAATCACGTGCATGATCGCCCCGTCCGTGGCTAAGGTGTCTTTGTCAGGTAACTCACCTCAGAATGGACCCGGCGACGTGACCCGATTGACCCACCTCCAGCGCCTGGAGGCCGAGAGCATCCAGATCTTCCGAGAGGCCGTCTCGGAATCCGAGAAGCCGGTGATGCTCTACTCGGTCGGCAAGGACAGCGCCTGCATGCTGCACCTCGCGGCCAAGGCCTTCTACCCCTCGGTGCCGCCGTTCCCGCTGCTCCACGTCGACACGACGTGGAAGTTCCAGGCGATGTACGAGTTCCGTGACCAGATGGCCGACCAGGTCGGCATGGAGCTGCTGGTCCACCAGAACCCCGACGCCCTCGAGCGCGGCATCAACCCGTTCGACCACGGCTCGGCGATGCACACCGACATCTGGAAGACCGAGGGCCTCAAGCAGGCGCTCGACAAGTACGGGTTCGACCTCGCCTTCGGCGGCGCCCGCCGCGACGAGGAGAAGTCGCGGGCCAAGGAGCGCGTGTTCTCCATCCGCTCCGCCCAGCACCGGTGGGACCCCAAGGCCCAGCGCCCCGAGCTGTGGCGCCTCTACAACGCCCGCACCCAGCCCGGCGAGAGCGTGCGGGTGTTCCCGCTGTCGAACTGGACCGAGCTCGACGTGTGGCAGTACATCCACAAGGAGCAGATCCCGATCGTGCCGCTCTACTACGCGGCCGAGCGGCCGGTCGTCGAGCGCGATGGCACGCTGATCATGGTCGACGACGACCGCATGCCGGTCGAGCCCGGTGAGATCCAGATGCGCTCGGTGCGGTTCCGCACCCTCGGTTGCTACCCGCTCACCGGTGCCATCGAGTCCGAGGCGGCCACGCTCACCGACATCATCCAGGAGATGCTCCTGACCACCAGCTCCGAGCGCCAGGGTCGTGTGATCGATCACGACTCGAGCGGTTCGATGGAGAAGAAGAAGCAGGAGGGGTACTTCTAGTCATGGCTCACATCTCCAACGACCTGCTGGCCGAGGACATCGACGCCTACCTCGAGCAGCACGAGCACAAGTCCATGCTCCGCTTCATCACCTGCGGCAGCGTCGACGACGGCAAGTCCACCCTCATCGGCCGGCTCCTCTACGACTCCAAGCTCGTCTTCGAGGACCACCTCACCGCACTCGAGTCCGACTCGAAGAAGGTCGGCACGCAGGGCGGCGAGCTCGACTTCGCGCTCCTGGTCGACGGCCTCGCCGCCGAGCGCGAGCAGGGCATCACCATCGACGTGGCGTACCGGTTCTTCTCGACCGAGCACCGCAAGTTCATCGTGGCCGACACGCCGGGCCACGAGCAGTACACGCGCAACATGGTCACCGGTGCCTCCACTGCCGACGTGGCGGTGATCCTCATCGACGCCCGCAAGGGTGTGCTGACCCAGACCCGCCGCCACTCGTTCCTCGTGTCCCTGCTCGGCATCCGCCACGTGGTGCTGGCGATCAACAAGCTCGACCTCGTCGACTACTCGCGTGAGGTCTACGACCAGATCGAGGCCGACTACCGGGCCTTCGCCGCCGAGATCGGCCTCGACGACATCCAGTGCATCCCGCTCTCCGCGCTCTGCGGCGACAACATCATCGAGCCGTCCGAGAACACGCCCTGGTACGACGGGCCCACCCTGATCGGCCACCTCGAGACCATCGAGATCGACGACGAGCAGCACCGCGGCCCGTTCCGGATGCCGGTGCAGTGGGTGAACCGCCCCAACCTCGACTTCCGCGGCTTCTCCGGCGAGATCGTGGGCGGCTCGGTGCAGCCCGGCGACGTCGTCCGGGTCGTGCCGTCCGGGCGTGAGTCCACGGTCGAGCGCATCGTCACCCAGGACGGCGACCTCGCCGAGGCCATGACCGGCCAGTCGGTCACCATCACCCTCACCGACGAGATCGACATCTCCCGCGGCGACGTCATCTCCGCCGCCACGTCGCCCCCCGGCGTCGCCGACCAGTTCGAGTGCCATCTCGTCTGGATGGCCGAGGAGGGCATGCTGCCGGGCCGCCCGTACCTGATGAAGATCGGCGCCCGCACGGTCACGGCCACCGTCGCCCAGCCCAAGTACAAGATCAACGTCAACACCCTCGAGCACACCGCGGCCAAGACCCTCGAGCTCAACGAGATCGGCGTCTGCAACGTCAGCCTCGATCGGCCCGTGCCGTTCGACCCGTACAACGAGAACCGCGACATGGGGGGCTTCATCCTCATCGACCGGTTCACCAACGCCACCGTCGCCGCCGGCCTGCTGCACTTCGCCCTGCGCCGGGCCGACAACGTGCACTGGCAGGCCGTCGAGGTCGACAAGACCGCCCGGTCGGTCATCAACGGCCAGCAGCCGGCCGTGGTGTGGTTCACCGGCCTGTCGGGCTCCGGCAAGTCGACCATCGCCAACATCGTCGAGCAGAAGCTCCACGAGCTGGGTCGCCACACCTACCTGCTCGACGGCGACAACGTCCGCCACGGCCTCAACCACGACCTCGGCTTCACCGACGCCGATCGGGTGGAGAACATCCGCCGGGTCGCCGAGGTGGCCAAGCTCATGGTCGACGCCGGGCTCATCGTGCTCGTGTCGTTCATCTCCCCGTTCCGCTCCGAGCGGCGCATGGCCCGTGACCTCCTCGAGCCCGGCGAGTTCGTCGAGGTGTTCGTCGACAGCGGGCTCGAGGTCGCCGAGGGCCGCGACCGCAAGGGCCTCTACGCCAAGGCCCGGGCCGGGGAGCTCACCAACTTCACCGGCATCGACTCGCCCTACGAGGAGCCGGAGAACGCGGAGATCCACCTCGACGCGTCGGGCACGATCACCGCGGCCGACAGTGCCGACCAGGTCGTCGAGCACCTCCGTCAGGCCGGCATCCTCATGCCGCCCACTCCGCACTCCTACGACATCTGACGGCCAGCCCTCAGCGGCGGCTCGACCGGATCACCGGTCGGGTCGCCGCCGCCCGGTCAGGGCCCAGACGGCCGCACCCGCGGCGACGGCCACCAACGCGGTGAGCCCGAGCAGCACGGCCCGCAAGGCGGCCAGCCCATCGTCGATCGTGCCGAGAGGTGCACCGACCGCCACCACGGTCGAGCTGGCGATGCCCTGAGGGGTGGGCAGCGCCCGGGCCGCCACCCGCACGTCCTCGACGCGCCCCGCCACCGTGGCCTCGCTCGTGGTCCACGAGGTGCCGCCGGGTCGGGGGACGATGACGGGGAGCGGACGGGTGGGGTCGAGGTCCGCGGTGGTGGCCACCACGACACCGGGAGACTGCAGCACCTGGGCGAACCGGCCCCTGTTCGCCACGACCGGGTCGAGGTCGGATGTCGTCGGGCCGGCGACCACGGCGGCCGCCAGGTCGACCGCCTGCTCCGCGAGCTCGCGGTCGAGGGCGCGCTCGAGCTGTGCCCGCCGGACGCTCAGGGCGATGCCCGTGATCACCAACAGGGCCACGGCGACGGCAACGGCCGCCAGCGCCGCGGTGCGCACACGAGGTGGAACCCTCCGACGCCGGACGGTCCGTGCCTCCGCCGGGGGAACGGGCTGGTGGTGCCCGTCCAGGTCGATGAGCTCGATCTCCACCCCGACGAGTGTGGCCTCCCGCCGGTCGGGGCGGGGGCTCGAAGCCGAAGGTGGTCGACCGGCTCGGGCACCGGGAGCCCCTCAGGAGCTCCCGGTGCCCGAGAAGCCAGCGATCAGCCCGTGAAGGCCGGAGCTGCAGCAGCGGCGTCGGCGACGGCCACGGCGGTGGTGGTCGTGGCGGGAGCCGTGGTGGGGGTGGTGCCGATCACGACGAGGCTGACGTCCTGCTGGGGAGGGCACTCGCCGCCCGTGACCGAGACCAGGTAGGTGTCGGCGGGGGTGTCGGCTGGGATCGTGAAGACGACGCTCCCACGGGCTGTTGGCGTCGACCGAGTCGATCAGGCCGAGCTCGACGATCTCGACGTCGAAGGTCTGGTCGGGGATGCAGTCGGCGTCGCCGGAGATCGTGACGTCCTGGCCGGCGGCGACCGGGTTGGGCGCGACATCGAAGGAGGTCTGGCCGGCGCCGGCGCTCGCGGTGCCGAGGGTCAGGACCAGCCCGAGGGCGGCAGCGGCGGCGAGGGAACGAGTTCCCCAGGTCTTCGTGGTCATTGTGCAGATCCTCCCGATCGGCCCGACGTGGCTGGCGAGAGGTTAGGCGAGCTGTCGAGGCGCGGCGGAACCTCCGGTCCTCTCCGTAGGGTCGGATCCGACCCAGGGGGTGGCGATGGCGACGGTGATCATCACGGTCCGGATGAACGAGGCGTCCATGCGGGAGGCCAACCCGCACGTGCCCTGGTCACCCGAGGAGATCGCCGCCGACGCGGCCGACTGCGTCGAGGCCGGCGCTGCTGTCGTCCACTTCCACGGGCGCGACCCCGTCACCGGCGGCGCCGACCGGTCGCCCGCGGCGCTGGCCGCGACCGTCGAGCTCATCGACGGCTCGAGCGGTGCGATCACCTACTGCAACCTCGGTGCCGGGGCGGGCCTCGACCTCGCCGATCGGCTCGCCCCGCTGGCCCACGATGGGCCCATGCCCGAGTTGGCACCGGTCGACCTCGGCTCGTTCAACCTCGACCCCTTCGACCGGTCGACCCGCCGGTTCGCCACGGAGGAGGGCGTCTACGCCAACACGGTCGCCACCGTCCGGGGCATGGCTGCGGGCATCGTCGCCGCCGGCGTCACCCCGGTGGCGGTGGCGTGGGGCATCGGGTCGCTCCGCCTCCTCGACGCGCTGGTGCTGCAGGGCGCGTGGCCGACGCCGGTGGTGGGGGAGCTCGTCGTGTCCGACGCGCTGCTCTCGACGAACCCGGCCTCCCCGGCCGGCCTCGGCGCGCTGCTGCCCTTCGTCCCGGAGGTCGACGCCTCGTGGTCGCTCATGTGCGCCCTCGGCTCGGTGCTGCCGCTGGCCGAGCTCGCGCTCGATGCCGGGCTCGGCATCTCGGTGGGCCTCGGCGACCATCCCCACACCGAGCTGGGCGCCCCGACCAACGCCGAGCTCGTGGCCCGCGTCGTCGACCACGCCGTCGCCGCCGGCCACCGGGTGGCCGGGCCCGCCGAGGCCCGCACCCTGCTCGGTCTGCCGCCGCGCTGAGTCCCGGCTCCGATCGGTCCCGGAACGGCCCGATCTGCTCGGACCAGCCGCCGTCACCGCGGCGCGATCGGCGGAGATGTGAGTGGAGCTGATGGGACTCGAACCCACGACCCCCTGCTTGCAAAGCAGGTGCTCTAGCCAGCTGAGCTACAGCCCCGGGCGAGCACCGTCCTGAGAGGGAGGCGCCCGGAGCGCCCCACCGTAGCCGCGGGCCCGGATCGCTCCGACCCCGTGGGCGCGGGCCTGACCGCTCAGGGACCGAAGGTGATGCTCCAGCCGCCGTCGAGGTCGTCGGCCCAGGCGAACGGGTCGCGCTCGGGGACGTCGAGCGCCGGCGCGGCCGACTGCGGGCGGAGGGGCCCGAGCGCGGTGGCGGCCGTGCGGGGCACCGGGCGCCCGTCGCGTCGGCGTTCCTTCCGGAGCCGACGGAGGTGGCGGCGGGTCACCGCCCGGCGGATGGAGGATGCCGGACGGATGCCGGCGGCCACCAGGGCGCAGTTGTTGCAGCGTGGGAGGGCCTCGTCCCCGTCGAGGTAGAAGAGGCAGGGCTCGCAGAACGGGCGGCCGCAGGTGCCACACACGTCGTCGGAGAGCTGTGATGGGTGGCGGTGACACTCGAACCCGGGCACGGAGAGTGAGTTTCGGGCCCCTTCCTCAACCAGACGTCCGACCAACCTCAGGCTCAGGTCAAGATCACTCCGTGCGGGCGGTCCCACATCTGCGGTCCCGTCGGCTCAGCGGGGCCGGAAGCGCTTCCACGTGGCGGTGCCGGTCGCTCGGACCTTGCCGTCGGCCACGAGCTCGGCGACGACCACGATCTCGGTCTCGGTGACGACCTCGGGCCTGGCGATGAGCTCGACCTCGACCGCCAGCGGCGTGGGGCGCAGGAAGCGGACGTCGATCCCGGCGGTGATGAAGGGGATGGGGGCCCCGGGCTCCGCCTCCCATCCCCGATCGGCGGCCTCCTGCATCACGACGGCGGCGCCGTGGCAGTCGAGCACGGTGGTGATGATCCCGCCGTTGAGGAACCCGAAGCCGTTGTCGTGGGCGGGCAGGGACGTGAAGCGCGCCACCACCGCCTCGCCCTGGCGGTAGGAGCGGAGGTGGAGCCCATCGGGGTTGGCGTGGCCGCACCCGAAGCACGTGAGCGTCGGGAACAGCGATTCCTGGATGCTGAGCTCCGTCATGGTGACCCCCTCGTCGGGTGCCGACGGTATCCCGGTCGAGTGGATCGGGTCGGTGGCCGCCCGGTCCGCGCTAGACACGGGTCATGGGGGAACTTCGCTTCGACGGCAAGGTCGTGATCGTCACCGGTGCGGGTCGGGGGCTCGGGCGTGAGTACGCGCTGCAGCTCGCCGCCCGTGGCGCCAGGGTCGTGGTCAACGACCTGGGGGTGGCCATCAGCGACACCGACGGCTCGGGCGACGCGCCGGCGGTGAACCCGGCCGACGAGGTCGTGGCCGAGATCACCGCCGCCGGGGGTGAGGCCGTGGCCAACCACGACAGCATCGCCACCGGCGAGGGGGGCGCCGCCATCGTGGCCACGGCCCTCGAGGCCTTCGGCTCGCTCGACGTGGTCGTCAACAACGCCGGGCAGGTGCGCATGCAGCCGTTCGCCGAGTTCCCGGACGAGCACGTGGCCACCGTGATCGGCACCCAGCTGCTCGGCACCCTGAACGTGAGCCGCCCGGCCTGGCGGGCGATGGCGGCGAGCGGCGGCGGTCGGTTCGTGAACGTCTCGTCGGGTGCCGCCTACGGCGGGTTCGACAAGAGCACCGTGTACTCGATGGCCAAGGCCGGGGTGATCGGGCTCACCATCGCCATGGCCAACGAGGGCGAGCCCGTCGGCATCACCGCCAACGTGGTCGCTCCCTACGCCAAGACCCGCCCCGGCACGGGCTTCGGGCCGATCCCGTGGAGCGAGGGGCTGGCCGAGTGGCTCCACCCCCGCAAGGTCGCCCCGGTCGTCACGTGGCTGGCCCACGAGACCTGCGCCGCCAACGGCGAGTGCTACGCCGTCGGCGGCGGGCACGTCGCCCGCGTGGCGTTCGCGGTGAACGACGGCTTCACCGACCGCGACATGACCCCGGAGTCGGTGGCGGCCAACGCCGCGCTGCTGGCGGCGCCGGCCGACCGCCCGGTCGGTGGGCCCGACTCACCGCTGATGCCCAACATGATGGGCGGCTTCACCGGCTGAGCCGGTGGCGTTGCCGCTGCCGGGTCAGGCGGCGGCGAGGATGTCGACCACGAACACCAGGGTGTCGGTGCCGCTGATGCCGGCCTGGGAGTTGCCGGCCGTGCCGTAGCCCTTGTCGGGCGGGATCACCAGCAGCACCCGGGAGCCGACGGTCTGGCCCACGAGGCCCTCGTCGAAGCCGGGGATGAGCTGCCCGGCGCCGATCACGAAGTCGGCGGGAGCACCGCGCTCCCACGAGCTGTCGAACACCGTGCCGCTGGCCCAGATCATGCCCACGTACTGCACGGTGAGCGTCTGCCCGGCGGTGACCGCCGGCCCGGAGCCCTTGATGAGGGGCTGCACGACCAGCGTGGTCGACGGATCGCCGGTGGGCGTGGCGATGGTGGGCACGCCGTTCTCGACCGTGACCGTCGGCAGGCCGGCGGCCGGGGTCACGGCCTCGCCCTCGGCGCTCAGCGGGATGGTCTCGGCCGACACGAGGTCGAACACGACGATGTTCCACTCGCCGCTGCTCTGGGTGGCGTCGACGGCGATCATGACCCGGCTACCGACCTTCTGGCCGATCATCGACTCGGTGATGACCGGGCGGAGGCTGGTGTCGGCCATGAAGAACTTCTCGGGGGTCGCCCCGAAGGTGCCGCCGAGCTCGGAGCCGTCAGAGCCGGCGATGCCGACGTAGTTCACCGTGACCCGCTGATCGGCGGTGATCACCGGGCCGTCGCCCTCGGAGACGACCTTGAAGCTGTCCTCGGTGCCGACGTAGGACGGGTCGAAGGTGACGGTCGGCTTGGAGCCGAAGTCGCCTTCCACCTTCACGTCGTCGAGCGACGTGGTCTTCACGACCGTGGTGGTCGAGCCGTCGGCGCTGGTGGTGTCGGTCGAGGACGACGAGCTGTCGGAGCCGCAGGCCTGGAGG
The DNA here is from genome assembly GCA_963702555.1 of uncultured Actinomycetes bacterium. GTDB lineage: Bacteria > Actinomycetota > Acidimicrobiia > Acidimicrobiales > Acidimicrobilacustridaceae > CAMFLJ01. The sequence continues at coordinate 174,791 of CAVPCW010000013.1, read as the reverse complement.
GCGAGGCCGCCCACCAGCCCGAGGGCGAGGAGGCCGGCGACGACGCGCGTGCCGCGTCGGCGAGAGGTGAGGGAAGACATTCGTCAGACCCTAGGGGCATGGGCTGGGGCCCCGGTGTCGGGGCTCCCAGCGTTCACCCAGAGGTCGCTCAGGTGCCCGCGACCGCGGGCGTGGTGGTCGGCGTGGACGGCGTGCTCGGGGTCGACCCGTCGGGGAGTTCCCCCCGGTCGCCCCCGGTCCAGTCGTCGCCGTCGGGGTCGACGCCACGCGGGCCCATGGGCATCTGCCGCCCTGCCCCTGCCCCTGGCCCTGACCGCGAGGGCCCATCGGCATCTGGTCACGGTCGCCGTAGGGGCCCATCTGGCCGCTGCGGCCGTCGGCGAAGCCGTTGCGACCGCCCGAGTCGGTGTCGCGCACGACGTGCCCGATGAGGGCGCCGAGGAAGCCGCCGATCACCAGCGCGGCCACGGCGATGCCGATGGCGAGGTTGCGGCCGACCACGGGGGTCGGCGCGGCGGGCGCCGTGGGGGGCGCGGCCGGCGGGTCAGCCGGGGCCCCGGTGCTCCAGGTCGTGGTGGTGGGGGGCGGCGGGGGAGTGGCGGCGCCGTCGGTGGCGGCGGGCGGTGCCTCCGGCGTGGCATCGCCGGGTGTCACCGGCGGGGTGGGCTGGGTGGGATCGGTCGGCTCGGACATCCGGGCTCCTGGGTGGTGGGCGCACGTCGTCGGGCATCGAGGGCGGCGCGGTGGACGGACAGGGACGCACCCCTGCACCGTCAGGCTCCCGCCTGCACGTAAGAGGATCCGGGGAGAAAGGTAAGAGTTCCATGAGAATCCGAGGTGGACGGCTTACCGCCGTCTCACGGGCGTCGGTCAGGATGGGGCCCATGGCGACAGCGCATCTGGTCATCGCGGAGGACGATCGGGCGGTCCGGGAGTCCGTCACCCGTGCCCTCGAGCTCGAGGGCTACGAGGTCGAGGCCGTGGCCGACGGGGCCGCCGCGCTCGAGGCGGCCAGCCGTGAAGGCGTCGACCTGCTGATCCTCGACCTCGGGATGCCCCACATCGACGGCCTCACCGTGTGCCGCCGGCTCCGCTCCGCCGGGTCGCGCCTGCCCATCCTGGTGCTCACCGCCCGCACCGAGGTCGCCGACCGGGTGTCCGGTCTCGACGCCGGCGCCGACGACTACCTCCCGAAGCCGTTCTCCCTCGACGAGCTGCTCGCCCGCCTCCGCTCGCTGCTGCGTCGAAGCACCTACGACGCGGAGGAGCCCACCGAGGTCACCGTCGAGGACCTCGTCATCGACGAGGCCGCCCGACGGGCCTGGCGTGGCGAGCGCGAGATGGAGCTCACCAAGACCGAGTTCGACCTCCTTCAGCTCCTCGCCCACAACGCCGGCGTCGTGCTCTCGCACTCCACCATCTACGACCGCATCTGGGGCTACGACTTCGGGCCCGACTCGAAGGCCCTCGCCGTCTACATCGGCTACCTCCGCCGCAAGACCGAGGAGGGCGGCGAGCCCCGCCTCATCCAGACCGTGCGCGGCGTGGGCTACACGTTGAGGCCCTCGTGACCCTGCGCGCCAAGATGGCGCTGGCCCTCGCGCTGCTGGCCGGGCTGGCGGCCCTGCTCGTCGGCGTCACCACCTACGTGGTCACCGAGCAGCGGGTGCGGGCCGAGGTCGACCGGTCGCTCGAGTCGCAGGCCGAGGCGCTGGCCGACACCGACGGTCGCACGCTCACCCAGTACTGCGCGCTGGCCAGCGTGTCGTCGCCCCGCAGCCGGCCCGGTGAGGGCGTCGAGCGCCTCGGTGGCGTCGTTGCCCAGTGCCTCGACGGTGAGGGCCAGGTCATCGCCTCCACGTCCTCGATCGTCCTCCCGGTCGACGAGGAGGCCCTCGAGACCGCCGAGGGTGGCGAGCGGGAGCACAGCAGGCCTCACACCCGCACGGTCACCGTCGACGGCGTCGCCTACCGGGTCACCACCGTGCCGATCGACTACAGCTCCACGGTCGGTGCCGTGCAGCTGGCCCGTGACTTCAGTGAGTCCCAGCGGGTGCTCGACGCCCTGCGCCTCTGGATCGGCGTGGTCATCGTGGTGGTGAGCGGCATCGGTGCCCTCGCCGGCTGGCTCATCGCCCGCAAGGCCACCAAGCCGCTCGTGCAGCTCACCGACGCCGCCGAGGAGGTCGCCAGCAGCGGGCGCCTCGACGTCGACGTGCCGCCCGCCGGCCGCGACGAGCCCGGCCGCCTGGCCCGTGCGTTCGCCACGATGCTCGCCGCCCTGGGTCAGTCGCGGGAGCAGCAGCAGCAGCTCGTGCAGGACGCCGGCCACGAGCTGCGCACCCCGCTCACGAGCCTGCGCACCAACGTCGAGACCCTTCGTCGCTACGACAACCTGCCCGAGGCCACCCGGCAGGCCATCCTCTCCGACCTCGAGATCGAGACCAAGGAGCTCGGCACCCTCGTCGACGAGCTCGTGCAGCTCGCCACCGACACCTACGACGACGAGCCCGAGCAGATCGTCGCCCTCGACCACGTCGTCGACCGGGTGGCCGAGCGCGTCCGCCGGCGCACCGGGCGCACGGTCACCGTCACCGTCGCCGCCACGCCGTGCTCGGTGGTGGGCAAGCCACGCGACCTCGCCCGCGCCATCGGCAACCTCGTCGACAACGCAGCCAAGTTCAGCGAGGCCCCCACCCCGGTGGAGGTCACCGTCGACCGCTCGACGGTCGTCGTCCGCGACCACGGTCCCGGCATCCCCGATGCCGACCTGCCCCACGTGTTCACCCGCTTCTACCGTTCGCCCGAGTCGCGCTCGAAGCCCGGTTCCGGCCTCGGCCTCTCGATCGTCGACCAGACCGCCCGGGCCCACGAGGGCTCGGTCACGGTGGTCAACGCCCCCGACGGCGGCGCCGTGTTCACCTTCACCCTCCCCGAGGCCCCGCCCCCTCCACCCTCCGCGGTCTGAGGCCGGCCGCCCTCCTCCCGGGCAGTCGTGTGGGCACAAGCCAGGGGCTTTGACGCGCCCAGACCGCCGCCCTCTGATGTCAGATTTGTGTCAGATAAACGGTCCGTTGGCGTAACAGTCCGAACACGGGCGGGTAATCGCCCCTCCGTACGGTCATCAACGCGTCAGACGCCTAAGCGTTCCGTGACGTGGGAGACGGACATCGGCGTCGGACTCTCCCCAGTGATTGAACCCCCGAGGCTTCGGCCCCGATCGAGGAGGAGCGATGGTCAACCTGGTGACCGCGGTTATCAAGCCGCACAAGTTGGAGGAGGTGAAGGACGCGTTGAAGGCCATCGGTATCACCGGATTGACGGTGGATGAGGTCAAGGGCTTCGGACGTCAGGGTGGACACACCGAGACGTATCGAGGTGCGGAGTACAAGGTCGACCTCCTCCCCAAGGTGAAGATCGACGTCGTCTGTTCCGAGGCCGACACCGACAACGTGGTCGACACGATCGTGTCTGCCGCGAAGACCGACAAGATCGGCGACGGCAAGGTCTGGGTCACCCCGGTGTCCAAGATCGTCCGGATCCGTACCTCTGAGATGGGGGAGGAAGCCCTGTGAGCCGGAACTTCAAGCGACTCGCGATCGGCGCAGCTGTTGCCGGTGTGACGCTGGTGGCCACGGCCGGCACCGCCTTCGCCCAGGAAGAGGCTCCGGCCTACGACCTGGACACGGTCGGCACCACCGCCGATCACGCCATCCAGTCCGGCAACCTGCTCTGGATCGTCCTCGGCGCTGCGCTGGTGATCTTCATGCAGGCCGGCTTCGCCCTGGTCGAGACCGGCTTCTGCCGGGCCAAGCACGCTGCTCACGTCGTGAGCACCAACCTCGGCATCTTCTTCCTCGGTTTCGTCGGCTTCTTCCTGGTCGGCTTCCCGATCATGTTCGGCGGCTACAGCTACGCGCTGCCGGGCTACGACTACGGCTTCGACAAGCCCTTCGGTGACGGTGCCCTCATCGGCTCCGGTGACTGGATCTTCGCCTTCAAGGGTGGATGGGCCGGCACCTGGTTCGACGGCTCGAACCTCGCCTACTCGGGCGCGGTCGCGGCGTTCTTCCTCTACATGGTGGCCTTCATGGACACCACGGCCACCATCCCCACCGGGTCGATGGCCGAGCGCTGGAAGTACAAGTCGTTCGTCGTCTGGGGCCTGTTCTGCGGCGCCATCTACTACCCGCTCTTCGGCGCCTGGACCTGGGGCGGCGGCTGGCTCGCCAAGCTGGGCAACTCCATGGAGTGGGGCAACGGCTACGTCGACTTCGCCGGCTCGGGCGTGGTGCACGCCATGGGTGGTGCAGCGGCGCTCGCCGGTGCCGTGGTCCTCGGGCCACGTATCGGGAAGTTCGACAAGGACGGCAAGCCCCGGGCCCTGCCCGGCCATCACATCCCGATGGCCATGCTGGGCACGTTCATCCTGCTGTTCGGCTGGTTCGGCTTCAACGCCGCATCGACCTTCGCCTCGAGCGATCCCCAGTTCGGCCTGGTGGCGGCCAACACCGGCATCGCCGGCGCCTTCGGTGGCTTCGCCTCGATGCTCTGGATCTGGACCCGCACCGGTAAGCCGGATCCGGCGATGATGGCCAACGGCATGCTCGCCGGCCTGGTGATCATCACCGCCCCCTGCGCCTTCGTCGATCCGTGGGTCGCCATGGTCCTCGGCCTCGTCGCCGGTGTCGTCGTCATCGAGGCCGTGTTCTTCATCGAGCGGGTCCTCAAGATCGATGACCCGGTGGGTGCGGTCGCCGTCCACGGCGTCTGCGGCACCCTCGGCGTGATCGCCGTCGGCCTCGTGGCCAACGGCAAGTACGGCATCGACGCCGGCGGCGCCGGCATCGGCTGGAACGGCACCACCACCTCGGTCGACGCCGACGGTGTCGCCGAAGGGGTCACCGGCCTCTTCTACGGCGGCAACGGTGGCGGGCAGCTGATCTCGCAGCTCGCCGGTGCCCTGACCATCTGGATCGTGATGGGCGGCGTCGCCTTCGCCTTCTTCAAGATCCAGAACGCCCTCACCAAGGGCGGCATCCGCAGCAACGCCGACGAAGAGGTCGCAGGCCTCGACATCCCGGAGATGGGCGTCCTCGCCTACCCGGACTTCGCCGGCACCCACGAGAGCCTGGCCGGCGCCGAGTAACCCTCGGTCCTACCAGCTGCCCTCGTCGCAGCACACCTCGCCGGCCCGGTGGAGCACCCGCTCCGCCGGGCCGGCACCCACCAACCCGACCGGAACGCCGTCGTTCCCCGTCGAGAACCGCTTTGTGAACGGTCCATGACCAAGCGCCCGGACGGGTTGCCCGTGGACCACCCGGAAAGGCACCCTGCTCCAATGGCTCGCACCGCAACCACCGGCAAGCTCCTGACGAAGGCCCCCAGCGCCAAGCAGTCCAAGATGGCGAAGGCCCCTGTCGTCGACGAGGAGTTCGCCGCCACCTGGAACGGCATGGACAAGGCCGAGCGCCGTCAGATCCGCCGCCTCGTCCGCATCGGCCGCCCGCAGGAGACCGTGGCCGAAGCCGAGCTCGCCGTGGCGTTCGCCGCCTACCAGCGCACCCGCCCCTGGTACCGCTTCTACTTCCTCTGGATCGTGCCGCTCGCCCTCGCCGGGCTGATCGCCGGCATGAACATCCACCCGCTCGTCGTCGGCCTCGTGCTGGGCGCCGTGGCCGTGTCGTTCATGTCCCGCCGCAACTTCAAGCGGGTCGAGACCGTCAACGCCGAGCTGCTGAGCGGCGAGGCCCCCGCGGTCCCGGCCGCCGCCTGATCCTCGGCGTCGACCCGCTCGACGCCACCCCGTTCTCGGAAACGGTGCGCTGTCCCCGCCCTGGAGGGCCGGAGCAGCGCACCGTTTCGCGTTCGGGAGGCGTGTCGGCGGTGGGTTCGGGTAGGAATGGCGCGGGGGTCGGGTAGGAAAGGGTGATGGACCCGACGAGCGACGAGGTCGTGCTGCGGCTGCTCACCGACACCCACACCTGGGCCGTGGTGGGCTGGTCGCCCCGCCCGGACCGGCCCAGCCACCGGGTGGCCCGCTTCCTCCACGACCACGGCATGCGGGTGCTGCCGGTGAACCCCACGTGCGTGGGTGCCGACGCCGGGCTCGACGCACCGGTCGTGGCATCGCTGGCCGACCTCGTCGCCCGCGGTGAGTCGGTCGACGTGGTCGACGTGTTCCGTCGTTCCTCCCAGGCCGGGGCGGTCGCCGACGAGGCGGTCGCCGTCGGTGCCGGTGCGGTGTGGATGCAGCTGGGCGTGATCGACGAGGCCGCGGCGACTCGTGCCACCGCCGCCGGGCTCGACGTGGTCATGGACCGCTGCCCTGCCATCGAGTGGCCCCGCCTCGTGGGCTGACCGGTCTGTCGCGAACGTCCCGGAACGGGAACTGCCCGCGACCTGCACGCCGGAGCGTGCGGATCGCGGGCAGTTCGGTGAATCGAGCGGGGCCAGGGGGCCCCGGGCGATCAGGCGTCGGTGTCGGAGCCCTCCGGCAGCGACGAACGGACCTGGAGCAGGCGCTCGCGCAGCTCGTGGTCGCGATGGCCGAGGTCGTCGACCCAGAGGTCGATGGCCTGGCGCAGGGTGGCGTTGCGATCGCCGGCCATGACGGCGGTGGCGAGCGCATCGTCCTCGGCGTTGGCGGCCGAGTCGACCATCGAGGTGCCCTTGCGCTTCGAGTAGGCGACGGCACCGATCACCACGGCCAGGGCGGCGGCGGCGATGGCGAAGCGCCAGTTGTTGTCGCGCAGGTTGAGGATCGCCGGCAGCACCAGCAGGGCCACCAGGTTCATCACCTTGATGAGCGGGTTGAGGGCCGGGCCGGCGGTGTCCTTGAAGGGATCGCCGACGGTGTCGCCGATGACGGCGGCCTTGTGGGCCTCCGAGCCCTTGCCGCCCTCGTTGCCGTCCTCGATGTACTTCTTGGCGTTGTCCCAGGCGCCGCCCGAGTTCGACAAGAAGTTGGCCATCAGCTGGCCGGTGACGATGGCGCCGGCCAGGAAGGCGCCGAGGGCGTAGTAGCCGATGCCGAAGCCGATGATGACCGGCGTGAGCACGGCGAGCAGGGCCGGGGTGGCGAGCTCGCGCAGCGAGGCGGTGGTGCAGATGTCGATGACCGGGCCGTAGTCGGGACGCTCGGTGTAGTCCATGATCCCGGGCTTCTCCCGGAACTGGCGGCGGACCTCCTGCACGATCGTGCCGGCGGTGCGGGACACGGCCCGGATCGCCAGCGACGAGAACAGGAAGGCGACCGAGCCACCGATGAGCAGGCCGATGAAGGTCTTCGGGTCGGCGACGTTGATCTGCACCAGCCCGGCCAGGTCGCCGCTGAGCTCGCTCCGGAGGACCGTGGCGGCGTCGATGGTGCCGCGGGCGACGGTCTCGGCGTAGGAGGCGAACAGCGCCACGGCGGCGATGACGGCCGAGCCGATGGCGAAGCCCTTGGTGACGGCCTTGGTGGTGTTGCCCACCGCGTCGAGGCCCACCATGATCCGCTCCGGCTCGCCCTCGAACTCGCCCGCCATCTCGGCGATGCCCGCCGCGTTGTCGGCCACCGGGCCGAAGGTGTCCTCGGCGACGACGATGGCCGTGGTGGCCAGCATGCCGATGCCGGTGAGGGCCACCAGGTAGAGCGAGAAGGCGATGTTGCCGCCGCCCAGGCCCAGGGCCGCACCGATGGCGACGGCGATGGCGATCAGGGCCCACACGGCGGACTCGAGGCCCGACGAGATGCCCTCGAGCACGGTGGTGGCGGGGCCGGTGCGGGCCGCCTTGGCGATCTCGCGGACCGGCTCGGTCTCGGTCGAGGTGAAGTACTGGGTGATCTTCGAGGCGGCGAAGCCCAGGGCCACACCGACGACGATGGCGCCGAACATGCGGGCGCCGGGGTTGCTCAGCGGCGACGGGTTCGCTTCGGTTGCGGAGCCCGCGTCGTTGCCGATGTACAGGAAGGCCACCAGGCCGGCACCGATGACGGCGAGGACCTGGGCGACGTAGATGCCCCGGTTGATGGGCTTGAGGGCGTTGGTCTCGCCGGGGCGGCCCTTCACCACGAAGATGCCGACCATGGAGGCCAGCAGGCCCACGGCCATGACGGCCAGCGGGAAGATGAGGCCCTTGGCGGCGTCGTCGGGGCCGAAGCCGATGGCCCGGAAGGCGGAGACGCCGAGGATGATCGAGGCGACCAGGGTGACGGCGAAGCTCTCGAAGAGGTCGGCGGCCATGCCGGCGCAGTCGCCCACGTTGTCGCCGACGTTGTCGGCGATGGTGGCCGGGTTGCGGGGGTCGTCCTCGGGGATGCCCGCCTCGACCTTGCCGACGAGGTCGGCGCCGACGTCGGCGGCCTTGGTGAAGATGCCGCCGCCGACGCGGAGGAACAGCGCGAGCAGCGAGCCGCCGAAGCCGAAGCCGACGAGGATCGACGTGGCGGTGTTCTGGAAGATCATCACGATGGTGACGGCGCCGAGCAGGCCGAGGCCAGCGGTGAGCAGGCCGGCCACGCCGCCGGTGCGGAAGGCGACCTTGAGCGCAGCCGGGAAGTCGGAGCGGCGGGCGGCGGCGGCGGTGCGCACGTTGCCCCGCACGGCGATGGACATGCCGATGAACCCGATGGCGCCGGAGAAGATGGCGCCGACGATGAACGCCAGGGTGCGGAAGGTGCCGGACTGGGCGAAGGTCAACGAGACGCCGAGGACTTCGCCGTCGGCCTCCTTGTTGATCGCCGTCGAGGTGAGGAACACCACGACGGCCACCGGCACCACGATGATGGCGATGGTGCGGAACTGGCGGCGCAGGTAGGCGAGGGCGCCTTCCTGGATGGCGCCGGCGATCTCCTGCATCTTCTCGGTGCCCTGCTCCTCGGCGAGCACGCCGCGCATGAGCACGACGCCGAGCACCAGCGCCACGAGGCGACGATGGCGGCGAAGATCAGCCACCCCCACTCGGAGCCCGAGAGGTTGAAGGCCTGGTAGCCACCTTCGGCGGCGAGGACCTGGGTCATTGTCCGTCCTGATTGGTCGGTCCCGGCCTCGTTGCCGGGAGCATCACGAGCGCGCGCGGACGAAAATCGAACGCACGGGCGCCGCAGATTTCACTCGTAAGGCGAAGATGCCGTCAAGCTGACGGCGTGACACCCGTCGCAGCGGGGCGGGCGGAGCGTCGGCCCAGCCCTCCCGGGGCGCGAGGATGGCCGGGTGACGAGCGACCACGAGGGCCCGCCGCACCACGACGACGGCGACCATGGCCACCACCACGGCCACGGCGCCGGTGGTGGCCATGCCGGGCACTCGCACGTCCCGAGCCGCACCTCCGCCCTGATCGTGGCCATCGGGGCCAACACGGTGCTGCTGGTCGTGCAGGTGGTTGTGGCGGTCGCCGTCGGCTCCCTCGCCCTGGCCGCCGACTCGCTCCACAACGCCTCCGACGTCTTCGCCCTGGTGATCGCCCTGATCGGCCAGGTGCTGGTGAGCCGGCCGCCGAACAAGCGCCGCACCTACGGCTACGGCCGGGCCGAGGTGCTCGCCGCGCTGCTCAACTCGGCCGTGCTGCTCGCCGTCACCGGCTGGGTGGTGGTGGAGGCGATCGGGCGGCTGGGCGACCCCCACGACGTCGAGGCCGGCCCGATGCTGGTCGTCGGTCTGCTCGGCATCGCGGTCAACGGCCTGAGCGCCTGGTACCTCTCCCGCAGCGGCAGCTCGCTCAACATCCGGGCGGCGTTCTGGCACCTCGCGGGCGACGCGCTGGGTTCGCTCGGCGTGGTGGTGGCGGCCGTCGCCATCGGAGCCTTCGGCGCCGAGTGGGCCGACCCCGTGGCGTCGCTCCTCATCTCGGTGCTCGTCATCTGGGCGGTGATCGGCGTGCTGCGCGAGTCGGTCGGGGTGCTGCTCGAGGCCGCTCCCCGTGGCGTCGACTCCGAGCAGGTCACCGCTGCGCTCGAGGCGATGCCCGGTGTCACCGGCGTGCACCACCTCCACCTGTGGTCGCTCGATTCGGAGACACCGGCGCTCACCGCCCACCTCCAGTTCGGCCACGACACCGACCTGCACCGGGCCCAGGCCCTCGCCGACGCCGCCAGCGGCGCGCTGCGCGAGCGGTTCGGGATCGTGCACACGACCTTCCAGGTGGAGTGCGGCGACTGCGTGGAGGCCCCGGTGACCTTCACCCCGCGACCGGTCGACGGCCACCCCCACCACCACTGACCCTCTGGCTCACGTGGTCGCCTTTTCGTCGACCAGGTGAGCCAGGGGTGAGGTTCGTGGCCTACTGAGGGGCGACGGTGGTCTCGGTGACCGCCGGGGTGGCAGGGTCGCCGAGGGCGTAGAACTTGCCGCTCCGGGTGGCCAGGTAGATCTTGCCCTTCCAGACAGCGGGGGTGGTCTCGATGCAGCCGTCGAGCTTCACGGTCCACTTCAGCGGCGGGTCGATCCGGGGATCGGAGACGTCGTAGGCGTTGAGGTTGCCCTCGCAGTCGCCCTCGATCAGCGTGTCGTCGACCACGACCGGCGAGCCCCAGGTCTGGGAGCCGAGGTTCTTCGACCACAGGATCTGCCCGGTCGCCATGTCGGCTCCGAGCACCCGGCCGGCGTTGGTGGCGAAGTAGACGACGCCGTCGCCGAGGGCCGGGGTGGCCCAGATGCCGGCCTTGCCCGCGACCTGGTCGGGGATCGACCACACCAGCGGGTCGTCGGGCTTGGTGGGGTCGAGCTTCATCATCTGCCCGACCTCCTTGGAGCGGGCGTTGTTCTTCTCCCACTCGCTGCCCACGTAGAGCATCCCCTGCTTGTCGGCGACGATCGTGGCGTCGGTGTCGTCGCCGGTCCAGAACCGGAACACCCGGGTGGGGGTCACGCCCTGCTTCAGGCCGCTGATGTCCCAGCCCTGGATGAGGCCGGCGGAGTTGGAGAAGTAGACGGTGTTGCCCGAGATCATCGGCGAGCTCTCGATCGACCAGTGCCGATCGGGGGCGTCGCGGCTGAGCTGGTCGTCCCAGCTGGGGGTCTTGAACACGATCTGCGGATCGATGGTGACCTTGCCGGCGGCGTCGTAGCCGCGGTTCAGCTTGATGATGTAGAACCAGCTGTTCTCGCCGCCCTGGAACATGTAGTCGTCGATGATGAGGGCGGCGCCGTCGAAGTCGTCGTTCCAGACCTTCTGCACGCCGTTCTCGTAGGCGCTGAGCTTGTAGAGGACCTCGGCCTTCGGGCCCCGGTCGGTGGCGACGATGTAGAAGTTGTTGTCGCGGGAGCCCTTGTAGCTGAGGGGGAAGCCGTCGGGGTCGGTCGTCATCGAGCCCTTGGCGAGGTCGCCGGTCTTGAACGTCTCGATGATCTCGGTGCCGTTCTCGGCGTCGAGCCAGTGCAGGCCGTAGTCGTAGCCACCGAACGACACCCACGTCTTGCCGTCGCGCTCGAAGACGTTGGGGTTGCCCGTCCAGCCGTCGCCGCACCAGGTCTGCACGCTGCCGCCGTCGCTCGACTTGCCGCACATGCCCCCGTTGCCGGGGTAGCTCCAGAGCACCTGGGGGTTGGACGGCACCGGGCCGAGGCCGTACCAGGAGCGGGTGGGGTTCCCGCGGAACGTCGTGTAGCCGACGGTCTCGGTGTCCCACGGCTCCTGCGACGACGCCGGGTTCACCCAGCCGTCGTAGGGCGGGAGCGTGGTGGTGGTCGTCTCCTCGACGGTGGTCTCGGTGACCTTCTCGGCCGAGGCGGTGTCGGCCTGGTCGGTGGACGAGTCGTCGCGACCCCTCCAGGAGAAGAGGCCCCACACCAGCACCAGCACGACCAACACACCGACGAGCGCCAGCCACGGCGCACGCCTCGGACCGCTCGGACCGCTCGCCTGCGTCATGGGATGTCGGTCTCCGTGGTTCGTCGTCTAACCGGCGCTGCCCTCGGCGACGAGGCGCTCCAGCACGAGCTCGGGGTTGTCGAGCTCCAGCCGCTCGAGCCAGTACTGGCTCTCGAACAGCGCCATGAGCGTACCGTCGGACTTCTGGAGGATTCGGACACCCCGCATCCCCTGGATCACGTCGGCGCTGGCCCGGTCGGTGCGGCGGGCGATGCGGTAGTTCGTCGGCGACAGTTCGACCGGGGCCCCGAACTCGTTCTCCAGCCGGTACACGGCCACGTCGAACTGCATCGGACCCACGGCGGCGAGCACGGGCGCGCTGTCGCCCTGGTCGATGTCGCGCAGCACCTGCACCACGCCTTCCTCGTCGAGCTGGGTGATGCCCCGGCGGAACTGCTTGTACTTGGCGGTGTCGCGCACCCGGGCGACGGAGAAGTGCTCGGGGGCGAAGCTCGGGATGCTCGGGAACTCGACCGGCTGGTCGACCCAGAGGGTGTCGCCGACGCGGACCTCGGTGGCGTTCACCAGGCCGACGACGTCGCCGGGGAAGGCCTCCTCGAGGGTCTCGCGCTCGGAGCCGAAGACCTGGTGGGCGTACTTGGTGGCGAACGGCTTGCCGGTGGGGCCGTGGGTGATCACCATCCCCCGCTCGAACTTGCCCGAGCACACCCGCAGGAACGCGATGCGGTCGCGGTGCGACGGGTCCATGTTGGCCTGGACCTTGAACACGAAGCCGGAGAAGGGGTCGTCGAGGTCGCGGGCGGCGCCCTCGGCGTCGGGACGGGAGCTGGGGGAGGGCACGAGGTCGACGACGGCGTCGAGCAGCTTGCGCACGCCGAAGTTGGTGAGGGCCGAGCCGAAGAACGCCGGGGTCGACTGGGCCCCGACGAACAGCTCGACGTCGAGGTCGGCGCCGACCTCGTCGAGCAGGCTGATCTCGTCGAGGGCGGCGTCCCACGCCTCGCCCTCGTCGACGGCGGCCCGGTCGGGCTCGACGACCTCCTCGGGGGCCTCCGTGGCGCCGCGGGCGACCCGGGTGAAGCGGGTGAACAGCCCGTCGCGGCGGTCGATGACGCCCCGGAAGTCGCCGGCGATGCCGACCGGCCACGTGACGGGGGTGACGACGAGCCCGATCTGCTTCTCGATCTCGTCGAGCAGCTCGAGCGGCTCGCGGCCCGGGCGGTCCCACTTGTTGATGAACGTGAGCAGCGGGAGCTCGCGCTGGCGGCAGACGTCGAACAGCTTGAGGGTCTGGGGCTCGATGCCCTTCGCCGCGTCGAGCACCATCACGGCGGCGTCGGCGGCGGCCAGCACGCGGTAGGTGTCCTCGGAGAAGTCGCGGTGGCCGGGGGTGTCGAGCAGGTTCACGACGCAGTCGCGGTACGGGAACTGCAGCACGGTCGACGTGATCGAGATGCCGCGCTGCTGCTCGAGGGCCATCCAGTCGGAGGTCGCCGAGCGGCGGCCGGTGCGGGCCTTCACCGCGCCCGCCTCGCTGGTGAGGGCGCCGCCGTAGAGGAGGAACTTCTCGGTGAGCGTGGTCTTGCCCGCGTCGGGGTGGCTGATGATGGCGAAGGTTCGGCGCCGGGCGGCCTCGTCGGCGGGGGAGGGCATCCCGGCGAGGGTACCGGTGGCCCCGACGGGCGGCGAACGTCGCTGACGGGCCCTCGTCGTGGCCGCCACGGGTGGCGCCGGGTCGCCGGGGCGCGGCGTCGCCCTAGGCTCGCTGCCGTGGAGGGGCAGATCGAGACGCGCAGCTACCCGGGGGCCCGACCGCCCGACCGCACCGGTCGGGTCGACAGCAGCGGCATCGGCCTCGCCGTCAACGAGTGGGGCGAGCCCGACGCGCCGATGCTCGCCCTCGTGCACGGCGGCTTCGACTTCTCCCGCACCTTCGACGTGTTCGCGCCGATGCTCGCCGACGCCGGCTGGCGGGTCGTGGCGTGGGACGCCCGCGGTCATGGCGACTCCGACCGGGCCCGCTACTACAGCTGGGCCGCCAACGTCCGCGACCACCTGGCGGCCATCACCGCCCTCGCCGACGGACCGATCCCGATCATCGGCCACTCCAAGGGCGGCGGCGAGATCCTCGACCTGCTCGACGCCCACCCTTCGGTGGCCCGGGCCTTCGTGAACCTCGACGGGTTGCCCTCGTTGTTCTCGGCCCCCGACGTGAACGACCGCGAGCGCCGCCGCATGCGCCGGGCCGACCTCACGGCCACCCTCGACCGCAGCGCCCGGCGCCACGAGCTCCGCCGCCGCCCGGACACCATCGACGGCCTGGCCAGCCGCCGGGCCCCGATGAACCCCCGCCTCCAGCGGGAGTGGCTGGAGTACCTCGTCACCGTCGGCGCCCGCCGCGACGCCGACGGCTGGCGCTGGAAGATCGACCCCTTCCTCCACCTCGGCGGCTTCGGCCCCTGGCGCTCGAGCTGGTCGATGGAGCACCTGGCTGCCCTCGACCTGCCGTTCCTCGGGGTGCTGTCGGGCGTTGCCGACGACCCCATGGGTTGGAAGAGCCGGGCCCAGGACGTCCTCCCGTACGTCCCACCCGGCGGCCGTCTGGAGTTCCTCGACGACGTCGGCCACTTCCTCCACGTGGAGCAGCCGCGGATGATCGCCGACATGGTCCTCGGGTTCCTGGAGCCGTACCGGTGAGCCGCCGAACCGAGTCGGTGATCAGCGGCGGGCTCCGGCTGGCGCTGCACACGCTGGCCGAGGGTGAGGGCCGCCCCCTCCTGATCCTCCACGGCCTCGGCGAGCACTCGCCGCGGACCCGTCCCGCCTGGACCGACGGGTGGCCCGGCCCGGTGCTGGCGCTCGACTTCACCGGTCACGGCGAGAGCGAGGTGCCGGTCGGCGGGGGCTACATGCCCGAGTCGCTCATGGCCGACGTCGACGTGGTGCTGACCGCCAAGGGGCCGTGCACGATCGTCGGGCGCGGCCTGGGCGCGTGGGTGGCCCTCCTGATCGCCGGCGCCCGGCCCGAGGGGGTGCACGGTGTGGTGCTGGCCGACGGTTCCGGCATCGCCGGAGGTGGCCCTCAGCCCCCGTCGCCCTACGTGCAGGTGCTCCCGGCGGGCGATGCCACCACCCCCGACCCCTACGCCCTGCTCGAGCTGAGCCGCGACGTGCGCCCGCCCGACTACGCCCTCGACTTCGTGCGCTTCGCCATCGAGGGCTCGTCGCTCGAGCGCCCGATCGTGGTGAGCGCCCGGAACCGCCCCGACTGGGTGGCCGCCGTGGCCGCCGAGATCGATGTGCTCGACCTCCCCCTCACCGAGGCCATCGCCCTCTTCGCCACCCTCTGACCCGCCACCCTCTGTGGCTCACCTGGTCAGGTCATGCCTGACGACGTGAGCCACGGTGGGTGGGGTCAGGTGTCGCGGGAGGCGACGTAGGCGGCGAGCTCGCGCAGCGCGTCGAGTGAGGGCGGCGTCAGCGGGGCGTCGCCGAGCGAGGCGACGGCCTCGTCGGTGAGGGCCGTGATGGTGTCCTCGATCTCGGCCCGGGCGCCGCTGGCGGTGAACTGGGCCTGGATGGCGGCGATCTCGTCGGGGCCGAGGTCGGGTCGGCCCACCCTGTCGAGCAGGGCGGCGTCTGGACCGGTGGCCCGCTCCCGGGCGATGGCGAGCAGAGGGGTGGGCTTGCCCTCGCGGAGGTCGTCGCCCACGGGCTTGCCGGTGCGGGCGGCGTCGCCGAACGTGCCGAGGATGTCGTCGCGGAGCTGGAAGGCCTCGCCCAGCGGGGCGCCGTAGGCGGACAGCGGCGCCTGGAGCTCGTCGAGGCGTCCGGCGAGCGCGGCGCCCACGTGGAGCGGCCGCTCGATCGTGTACTTGCCGGACTTGTAGCGGGCGATGCGGCGGGCGGTGGCGAGGTCGGTGCCGCCCCGGGCCGTGCCGAGCACGTCGAGGTACTGGCCCACGTTGAGCTCGATCTTGAGCTCGTTCCAGATCGAGAAGGCGGCGCTCGGGGCGCCCGTCATGAGCCGGTCGGCGAACACCTCGGCGAGGTCTCCGATGAGGATGGCGACACCCTCACCGAACCGGCGGGACTCGCCCCTCCAGGTGGCGTCGCCGTGGAGGCCGTCGAACTCGACGTGCACCGTCTGCTCGCCCCGGCGGGTGGCGGAGCCGTCCATCACGTCGTCGTGGACGAGGGCGAAGGCGTGGAGCAGCTCGAAGGCGGCGCCGGTGTCGATGACCGCGGGGTCGTCGGGCGCGCCGCCGGCACCCACGAACGCCCAGTGGCAGAAGGCGGGGCGCAGGCGCTTGCCGCCGGCCAGGACGAAGCGGCCGAGCGAGTCGAGGGGCGCCTCGAGGTCGGGGTCGACGGCGGCCCAGCGGCGGGTCTCCGCATCGAGGACCTCGCGCAGGCGGGCCTCGACGGGGGCGGCGACCGTCGCCAGCGCGGCGGGGACGGCGGTCGACACGACGTCAGCCCTCGGTGGCGAAGAGGCCGTCGCCGTCGCCGGAGGCCTCGGGGTCGTCGTCGGTGACGAGCGGGGCCACGGCCTCGAGGTCGGCGACGATGCGGGTGACCTCGACCCGGGCCGCGTCGAGGCGGCGCCGGCACAGCTGCACCAGGTCGGCGGCCCGCTTCACCCGTTCGGCCAGCAGGTCGACGTCGACGTCGTCGCCGTCGAGCTCGTGGAGGATCTCCTCGAGCTCCTCGACCGCCTCGGCGTACCCGAGGTCGTCGAGGTCGGCGGTGGTGTCGGTCGGCTCAGACGGCATCGAGCTGGTCCTCTCCGGGGGCGACGGCGGCCACCGTGCTGGTGACCGTGCCGTCGGCGAGGGTGGTGACGAGCGTGTCGCCGGGTCCGACGTCGGTGCTCCGCCTCACGACGCTACCGGCCGTGGTGCGGGTGATCGACCAGCCGCGGGCGAGGGCCCGGGCCGGGTCGAGCGCGGAGAGCCGCGAGCCCGTCGAGGTCAGGTCGAGCTCGGCCCGGCGGAGGGCGGCGGTGGCGAGCGGGCCGGTGCGGGCCGCCAGCAGCTCGAGGGATCGGTCGTGCACCCGCAGGTGGGCCCGGGCCGTGCCCTCGGCCCGCCCGGCGCGGCGCTCGATGGAGCCCGTGGCGCGCACGAGGGCGTTGGGGCCCGCCCGGCGGATGCGCACCGACGCGGTGTCGGCGCGGTGGTCCTCGACCGCCAGCCGGGCCCGCACCCCGCGAGCGGCGCGGGTGGCCCGGGCCGAGAGCCGGTCGGCCTCGACGGCGGCGAGGCGTTCGGCCAGCGCGGCGATGTCGCGCCAGGCGAGCTCGACCCGGGCGGCCGCCGTGAGGGCGAGGTCGACGACCGCCGCGGCGCAGGCGGTGGGGGTCTTGAGCGCGGCGTGGGCGACCGCGTCGGCCACCGACGTGTCGATCTCGTGGCCGATGCCGGTGAGGACGGGCACGTCGAGCGAGGCGATGGTGCGGGCGACGAGCTCGTGGTCGAACGTGGCCAGGTCGGTGCGGGCCCCGCCACCGCGCACCAGGGCGATGAGGTCGACAGCTGCGCCGGCGGCGGCCAGCAGGGCGGCGGCCACCGAGCGCTCGCTGCCGGTGCCCTGCACTCGGGCGTCGACCAGCACGACCTCCCACGCCAGTGGGCTGTCGGCGAGGGTCTGGAGGAAGTCGGCCTCGGCGGCGCTGCCGACGGCGGTGACCAGGCCGATGCGCCGGGGGACGCTGGGGAGCAGCAGGGCCCGGTTGCGGCCGAGCAGCCCCTCGGCCTCGAGCAGCCTCAGGACCCGGTCGCGCTCGGTGGCCAGCAGGCCGAGGGTGTAGCTGGGGTCGATGCCCTGCATCTGGAGCTGGAGGCGGCCGCCCGTGACCCACACGTCGAGAGGGCCCATGATCCGGATGCGCACGCCGTCGTCCATGCGGATGGAACCGGCCCGCTTCAGCTGGGCGTTGACCCCGACCCGGACCGACGACCACAGCACCACCGGGATGCTGGCCGTCACGGTGCCGGCGTCGTCGCGGTCGACGAGGTCGAACCAGACGTGGCCGTTTCGACCGCGCTTGATGCCGGAGATCTCGCCGTGGACCCAGACCGGCTCGGCGAAGCGGGCCGCGACGGCCTCGCGAACGCCCTCCACGAGCTCGGCGACGCTGTAGGTCCCGTCCGACATGCCCGGCACGGTAGCGGGCACCGGTGGTCGTAGAGTCGGCCGGGATGGCCGTTACCACTCGCTCCCTCCACCGCCCTGCCGCCCTGTTCGGGGCGGTCGCCCTCGCTGTCGTGCTGGTGGCGTCGGGCTGCAGCTCCTCGAAGGACGACGCCTCGTCGGTCGGCTCCACCGCCACGAGCTCGGCACCGGCCACGACCGCCACCAGCACGGCGACCGGCTCGCAGGTCACCTCGCCCTCGACGATCCCGGCCTCGGTGGAGGGCACCTGCGCGGCGTTGGCCGAGACCTACGGCCTCGACGAGCTCCAGCCCAAGAACACGACCAGCTGGGTCGACGAGCGCCAGCGGGTCGTCGTCGACGCCCAGCGCGAGGCCGGGCTCCTGGGCACCGCCCAGCAGGGCGCCCCGGCCGACGTCGCCTCCCGCCTCGCCGTGATGCAGGAGTTCGCCACCTGGCTGGCCACGACGATGCAGGGCATGGGCAGCTACAACGAGGCGATCGCGGCGCGCGACGCCTACCCGGACCTGGTCGGCGTGAGCCTCGCGGTGGCCTCGGTGCAGACCTGGCAGTCGGCCAACTGCCCCGACTGACCGGCTGACCGAGCGGCTGGCCCCGAGGTCACTCCTGGACGAGCTCGATCAGGGTGCCGAGGGCGTCCTTGGGGTGGATGAACGCGACGGTGGTGCCGCGCGAGCCGGGGCGGGGCTGCTCGTCGAGCACCCGGAAGCCCTGGGCCTTCACCGCGTCGAGGGCCTCGCCGCAGTCGGCCACCCGGTAGCCCACGTGGTGGATGCCGGGGCCGCCCCGCTTCTCCAGCCACTTGGCGACGGTGGAGTCGTCGCGGGTGGGCGTGAGCAGCTGCACGTAGCTCTCGGCCACCTTCAGCAGGGCCTCCTCCACGCCGTCGCTCTCGACGACCTCGCGGTGGTCGACCACGGCCCCGAAGGTCTCGCGGTAGTAGTCGATGGCCTCGCCGAGGTCGGGCACGGCGATGGCGATGTGGTCGATCTCGGTCAGCAGCGGCCGGGTCTGGGCCGACTCGTCGGTCTGCGTGACCTGGTCGTCCTCGCCGGGCTTGCGGGCGGTGATCCCCATGGTGTTCGTCGTCCTCGTTGCTAGGCGCCGTGGCGGCGGAAGAGCGTGATGCGGTCCTCGCCCACCTTGTCACGCAGCTCGGGGTCGTCGATCCCGAGGCCTTCGGTGGGGGCGAGGCACAGCACGCCGATCTTGCCCTCGTGGAGGTTCTTGTGCACCTGGAAGGCGGCCTCGCCGACCTGGTCCATGGGGTACACGGCGGAGAGGATCGGCTGGATCTTGCCCTCGCAGATGAGCTTGTTGGCCGCCCACGCCTCGGCGTAGTTGGCGAAGTGCGACGAGACGATGCGCTTCAGCTTCATCCAGAGGTGGCGGTTGTCGAACTCGATCATGAAGCCGCTGGTGGCGGCGCACGTGACGATGGTGCCGCCGCGGGCGGCGACGAACACCGAGGCGCCGAAGGTCTGGCGACCGGGGTGCTCGAAGACGATGTCGACGTCGCGGCCGATCTGGGACCGGATGTCCTTGCCGAAGCGACGCCACTCCGACTCGTCCTGGGTGTTCGGGTCGGACCAGAACCGGTAGTCGGCTTCCTTCCGGTCGATCACGTGCTCGACGCCGAGATCGTGGAGCAGGTCGACCTTGTCGGGCGAGGACACCACGCCGACCGGGGTGCCACCGCCGTTGAGGGCGTACTGCACGGCGTACCCGCCGAGGCCGCCCGTGGCGCCCCACACGAGCACCGCGTCGCCCTGCTTCATCTGCGCCGCGTTGGGGCTGACGAGCATGCGGTAGCTGGTGGAGTTGCACAGCGCGTTGACCGCCGACTCCTCCCAGGTGAGGTGCGCCGGCTTCGGCATCAGCTGGTTGGCCTTGACGATGGTGAGCTCGCCGAGACCGCCGTAGTTGGTCTCGAAGCCCCAGATGCGCTGGTTGTCGCCGAGCATCGAGTCGTTGTGGCTGCTCGGGTCCTGGTCGTCGACGTGGTTGCAGTGCACGACGACCTTGTCGCCCGGCGCCCAGCGCCGCACCGCCGAGCCGACCCGCAGCACCACGCCGGCGGCGTCGGAGCCGACGGCGTGGAAGTCCTGGTCGTGGCGCTTGCCCCAGTAGCTCTCGCGCCCGAGGCGGGTCAGGAACCCGAACGTCGAGAGCGGCTCGAAGATCGAGCTCCACACCGTGTTGAAGTTGATCGAGCTGGCCATGACGGCGACCACGGCCTCGTCGGGGGCCAGCTCCGGCAGCACGATCTCCTGCACGTGCAGCGAGCGGCGGGGGTCCTTGTCGGCCGAGTCGAGGCCTTCGAACATGTCCTGCTCGTCCTTGCGGACCACGACCGCCCGGTACGACTCGGGGAGGGGGATGGCGGCGAGCTCGTCACCGGCCGCCCCGTTCTGGATGGCTTCGAGGATCTGCTGCATGCAGCGGCAAGGTACTTGTGACCGATCGGTAACGTCCAGGGACGGCGTGACGCCGCCGGGTCCCCACGCAGCGTCACCGGGGAGCGCTATGGTGAGATGACCACGGAGAGTGCTGGCTTCGTCCAGCGGTCCGAGGCACTGGAGGCTCTGGTGGCACCCACCCCCGACGACATCGATGTCAGCGCGCTGATGGCCCGCGCCGAGGCCGATGCCGACGCGATCCGTGGGCGCGCCGAGGTCGATGCCCGGGCCGCGCTCGCCGCCGCCGACGCCGAGGCTGCCGCCGTGCGCGGTCGGGCCGAGGTCGACGCCCGCGCCACCCTCGCCGCCGCTGCCGCCGACCGTGACGAGGCCCGCCGCCTGCTCGAGCTCGCCCGCCGCCGCGCCGAGGAGATGCTGCTCGAGGCCGCCGAGGTCCAGCGCCGCACCGAGCAGGTCACCCTCGACCGCCTCCTCGCCACCCGGGCCGACCTCCACGACGCCATCGAGCGCCTCACGGAGATGACCGACCCCGTCCTCGACCTCACCGACGGCGGCCCGCACCTGGCCGAGGTCGCCGCCGACCCCGACGCCCGGGTCGTCCCGCTCAGCGCCGTGATCGACCGCCCCGGCTCCGACCCGGACGCACTCGTCGGGGCCGGCCGACGAGCCCTCCACCGGTGACCCGGTCGACGACCTCGTGCGGGCGGCCATCGGCCGTGCCGTCGACTCCGCCGCCACCCCCGGCCGCACCCAGGCCTTCGCCACCGAGCAGCCCGCCCGCCGGCGCGAGCAGCTCCGCGACGGACGCAACCTCCTCTAGGCGGCTCGAACCAGCTCGGTCGGTTCGGGTCGGCGCCGACCGGCTCCGGCCTGCCGTACAGGTGGCGTGCAGGCTTCCGCCGGGCCATGAGGCCCCGCCGGTTACCGACGGGTAGTATGTCGCCCCGGGGCTGAGCGGTCCCACGATCCGGGCCCGTCGCGATCCGCGTCGGCGACCCCGGTCGGTCGTACTGCGTTGGAGGACGTTGATGGCTGGTTCGGTGATCCTGACGGGGGCGCGCACGCCCATCGGAAAGCTCTCTGGGAGCCTCGCCGGCTTCGAGGCGACCGACCTCGGTGCGATCGCCATCAAGGCCGCGCTCGAGCGGGCCGGCCTCTCGCCCGAGCAGATCGACTACGTGTTCATGGGCCAGGTGCTGCTCGGTGGCGCCGGCCAGATGACCGCCCGCCAGGCCGCGGTGAAGGCGGGCATCCCGCTGCGCGTGCCGGCCACCACGGTCAACAAGGTCTGCCTCTCGGGCCTCAACGCCATCCACCTCGCCGACCTCTACATCCAGGCGGGCGAGGCCGACATCGTCGTCGCCGGCGGCATGGAGTCGATGACCAACGCGCCGTACCTCCTGCCCAAGGCCCGCGCCGGGTACCGCATGGGCGACGGCGCCGTCGTCGACTCGATGATGTTCGACGGCCTCTTCTGCGCCATCGACCAGATGGCCATGGGCGCCGGCACCGAGAAGTACGCCCGCACCGCCGAGATCCTGCGTGGCCCGCAGGACGAGCTCGCCTACATGAGCCACGACCGTGCGGCCAAGGCTCAGAAGGACGGGCTCTTCGACGCCGAGATCGTGAAGGTCGAGATCCCCCAGCGCAAGGGCGACCCCATCCTCTTCAGCGAGGACGAGGGCGTCCGCGGCGGCACCACGCTCGAGTCGCTCGGTGCCCTCCGCCCGGCGTTCGACAAGGCCGGCAACATCACGGCCGGCAACGCGTCGCAGATCTCCGACGGCGCCGCCGCCGTGATCGTGTGCTCCGAGGCCGCCGCCGAGAAGCTCGGCATCGATCCGCTCGGCCGCATCGTCGGCTACGGCCAGGTGGCCGGTCCCGACCCGTCGCTGCTGCACCAGCCCGCCGACGCCATCGAGCAGGCGCTCGCGCGCTCTGGCATGTCGGTCGGCGACCTCGACCTGTTCGAGCTCAACGAGGCCTTCGCCGCGGTCGGCGTCGCCTCGATGGACCGCCTCGGCATCACCTCCGACATCACCAACGTCAACGGTGGGGCCATCGCCCTGGGTCATCCCATCGGCATGTCGGGCACCCGCGTGGCGCTGCACCTGCTCCACGAGCTCAAGCGCCGTGGTGGCGGCAAGGGCGCCGCGGCGCTCTGCGGCGGTGGCGGCCAGGGCGACGCCATCCTCGTCGAGACCATCTGAGCCCCGGCGGCCGTCCTGGCCGCCGGCTCATCCCGAACGGCACGAGGCCCGGGCTGTGGCCCGGGCCTCGTCGCGTTCTGGAGCGGTCGGTGGGCGGCTCAGCCGTCGACGTCGCGGCGGCCCTCGATCGCCCGGCCGAGGGTGAGCTCGTCGGCGTACTCGAGGTCGCCGCCGACGGGCAGGCCGCTGGCGATGCGGGTCACCTTGAGGCCGAGGGGCTTGATGAGCCGACCGAGGTACATGGCGGTGGCCTCGCCCTCGATGTTGGGGTTGGTGCAGAGGATGATCTCCTCGATGCCCTCCGGCTCGATGCGGGTGAGCAGCTCCTTGACCCGGAGCTGGTCGGGCCCGATGCCCTCGATGGGGCTGATGGCGCCCTGGAGCACGTGGTAGCGGCCCTTGAACTCGCCGGTCTTCTCGACGGCGACGATGTCACGGGGCTCCTCGACCACGCACACGACCGTGCTCTCGCGGCGGGGGTCGTTGCAGATGCCGCAGCGGTCGCCCTCGGAGATGTTGAAGCAGGTCTGGCAGAAGGCGACCTTGTCCTTCACCACCGCGATGGCCGTGGCGAGGCGCAGGGCGTCGTCCTTCGGCAGCTTCAGCAGGTGGAACGCGATGCGCTGGGCCGACTTCGGGCCGACGCCCGGGAGGCGCCCGAGCTCGTCGATGAGGTCCTGGACCGGACCGGCGTAGAGCGTCACGGCCGATCGGTGTCGGAGTCGGGATCGGCGTCGGCCTCGGTCGCCGAGGCGTCGAGCACGCCACCGAAGCCCGGGAGGCCGCCGGGCACGCCGCCACCCGCGAGGCCGGCCATGCCACCGAGGGCGCCCAGGTCGATCGATCCCATCGACGACCGCTGCATCTCGTCGATCTGGGCGATGGCGTCGTTGAGGGCGGCCAGCACGAGGTCCTCGAGCATGGCCACGTCGTCGGGGTCGACCGCCTCGGGGCTGATGGTGACGTCGAGGAACTGCATCGAGCCGGTGACGGTGATCTCCACCGCGCCGCCACCCGAGCGGCCGACGACCTCGGCCTCGGCCGCCTGGGCCTGCGCGTCCATCAGCTGGCTCTGCATCTCCATCGCCTGGTTCAGCAGGGCGTTGATGTCGAACTGGTCGGACACGGGGGACTCCTGGTGGGGGAAGGGGGCGGCCGACGGTGTCGGGCGAGGGTCAGGCGGGCTCGTCGTCGGTGACGATCTCGGCGCCGGGGAAGGCGGCGGTGATGCGGTCGAGCCCCGAGGTCGCCGCCTCGGGTGCGTCGATGAGCTCGCCGGGATCGATGGTGCTCTCCTCCGACGGCGCGTCGGCGGCGGGAGGGGGTGCGACCGAGAGGTGGGGCGCACCGGGGTCGGGGACGTCGCCGCCGACCACGATGCGGACCGGGATGGGTCGGCCGAAGTGGGCGGCGAGGGCGGCCTCGACGTCGCTCTTGCACTCCTCGCAGCGGGGCACGTAGTGCTGGTTCGGGAGCTCGAAGATCGCCGTGCCGTCGACGACGTCGGCCCAGCGGCCGGCGGCCCAGCGCACCCGGGCCCGTTGCGGCAGGCCCTCGAGCATGGAGTCGCCCCAGACGAGCGTGAGCTGGTCGCGGGAGGGGAGTGCGCCACCGGGAGCCGCGGGCGCGGGCTCCGGCGCCGGCTCCGGGGTGGTGGGCTCGGACGGCGCGGCGGCCGCGGGAGCTTGTGCGGGGGTGGGAGCCGGGGTCGGTGCCTCCGACTCGACAGGGGTGTCGTCGACAGGGGGAGCGGGCGGCTCGGCGGGAGTGGGCGCATCCACCGGGGCGGGCTCGGCGGCGGCGGGCGCGGACGGTGCGCCGGGACGGGCGGGTCGGGGCGGTGAGGGGGGCCGGCTCGGGGCCTTGGCCGCAGTGGGTCGGGCGGGCGGTGCGCCGGCACCGGGCCCACCCGTCTTCTGACGCAGGATCTGGCGGGCGGCGTCGGCCCGGCTCCCGCCTTCGGGCATCGGCGGAAGGGGGAGGTCGTCGGCCGCGAGGTCGTCGTGGGTGGCGTCGTCGTCGACCGCGGCAGCTGGCTCGGCCGCCGGGGCCGGGGTCTCGGCCGCGGCCGCGGTCGGAGCTGCCGGAGCGGGAGCGGGTGCCTGGGGTGCGGCCGCCGGAGGGGCAGCCCGCGGTGCGGCGGGTGGGGCGCCCTGCTCGAGGCGGGCGATGCGCTCGGCCAGGGAGGCGACCGACGTGTCGGCGTCGGGGCGGGTGAGGCGCACCAGGGCGACCTCGAGCGGGATGCGGGGATCGAGTGCGTCCTGGATCCCGACGAAGGCGTCGCCCAACAGCTCGAGGGCGCGGGTGGCCCCGGGGGCGGTGAGGCGGCGGGCCTGGTCGGTGACCCGGGCCTGGTCGGCCTCGGAGAGGCGGGAGAGGTCGGCGTTGACCGAGGCCAGGAAGACGTCGCGCAGTCGGGCGATGAGCGACTCGCCGAGCACGCGGGGGTTGCGGCCCCGGCTCATGGCGGCCTCGACGGCGACGAGGGCGCGGCCGGTGTCGTGGTCGCACAGCGCCTCGAGCAGCTCGTCGACGGCGTCGGTCGAGTCGGGGGCACCACCGGCGGCGACCACGCGGTCGAGGGCGGAGAGTGTGTCGCGGGCCGAGCCGCCACCGGTGCGCAGGACGTAGGTGCGGCTCTCGGGCGAGAGCTCGAGCCCGGCGTCGGCGACGACGAAGTCGACCAGGCCCTCGAGGTCGACCGCCGGGAGGAGGTGGACCTCGAAGTGCTGGGTGCGGCTGCGGATGGTGGGCAGGACCTTCTGCGGGTCGGTGGTGGCCAGCACGAACACGACGTGGTCCGGCGGCTCCTCGAGCGTCTTCAGCAGCGCGTTCGAGGCCGCCGGCGACAGCATGTGGACCTCGTCGAGGATGTACACCTTCGTGCGGCCCGGTGTGCCGAGCGACGCCTTGGCGATGAGGTCGCGCACGGCCTCGACGCCGTTGTTCGAGGCGGCGTCGAGCTCGTGGACGTCGAAGCTGGTGCCGCCCTCGATCGACAGGCACGAGGCGCACTCGCAGCACGGCTCGCCGCCGATCGGGTTCTCGCAGTTGAGGACCTTGGCGAGGATGCGGGCGGTGGAGGTCTTGCCCGTGCCGCGGGGCCCGGAGAACAGGTAGGCGTGGCCGACCCGGTCCTCGACCACGGCGTTGCGGAGGGCGTTGACCAGGTGCTCCTGGCCCCGGACCTCGCTGAAGCGACGGGGCCGATATCGACGGTAGAGCGACTGGTAGGCCATCGACGCCGAGCCTACCGACCACCCACAACCCCCGCCGCCGCCGCCCCGTCGCACCTCCCGTGGCTCGTTCTGGCACGTCGAGGCGTGCTGAATCGAGCCACCGGGCCGGACACTCCTTCCCCCGTGGCTCGTTCGGGCACGTTGGGGCGTGCTGAATCGAGCCACCGGGGAGGCTGTCGTACCCCCTTGGTTGACTGTCGGACCATGGCGGATCACGAGTGGATGAGGATGCTGGCAGCTGCACAGCACGGGGTCGTCTCCCGGCGGCAACTCGCCGAGGGGGGAATGACACGCAGCGCTGTCGCCCATGCTGTGCGCCACCGTCGACTCGAGTGGATGTCTCCTCGGGTGTTGCGGGTCGTCGGGTCGGCGGAGACGCCGCACCAGCGTGCGATGGCCGCAGTGCTCGACGCCTCGGACGCCGCCGTGGCTTTGGCCTCGGCCGTGTCGCTCCTGGGCGTCCCGGGCTGGCGGCTGGAGCCGGTGCACGTCCTGACCGGCCGCCGACCCCACCGGGGGAGCCCGCACCTCGGCATCGTCCACAGCACCCTGCGCCTCGACCCCTCGCATCTGACCGTCGTGGACCACATCCCCGTCACGACACCCGCCCGGACGTTGCTCGACCTGTCGCTGCGGATGCGGCTCCACAAGCTCG
Source organism: uncultured Actinomycetes bacterium (assembly GCA_963702555.1). Lineage (GTDB taxonomy): Bacteria > Actinomycetota > Acidimicrobiia > Acidimicrobiales > Acidimicrobilacustridaceae > CAMFLJ01. Next base: position 148,273 of record CAVPCW010000013.1, on the reverse strand, counting down.
AGGACCTGTGCGACGACCTGCTCCGCCGCCGGATCATGTCGGTGACGTCGTTCCATGCCCTCGTCTCGGAGCTGCCGGAATCCGGTGGGCCGGCCGGCTGGGCCGTCCTGCGCCGGCTCGCCGCGGCCCGGGGGCCCGAGTACGTGGCCACGGGATCGAAGCTCGAGCGGAGGTTCGAGGAGATCCTGGAAGGGGCGGGCGAGCTGCGGTTCGAGCGACAGGTCGACCTCGGTGACGACGAGGGCTGGATCGGCCGGGTCGACTTCGCCGACCGGAACCTGAAGGTGGTGGTCGAGGTCCAGAGCGAGACCTTCCACTCCAGTCTGAGCGACCGGCGCCGAGACGCCGAACGGTTCCGCCGTCTCCGCGCCGCCGGCTGGATCGTCGTGGAGGTCACCGAGGACGAGATCTTCCGGCGGCCGCAGCTCGTGCTCGAGCGGGTGCGTTCGGCCCGGGCGTTCGCCCGAGCCCAGGCCGCCTGAGCCGACGCCCTGGGGTCGGGAACGGGTCGGGCCCGCCTCGGAAGGCGGGCCCGATCGTCACTGCTGGCGGAGGGAGTGGGATTCGAACCCACGGTGAGTTTCCCCACACACGCTTTCCAAGCGTGCCGATTCGGCCGCTCTCGCACCCCTCCAAGGGTGTCCCGGTCGGCACGCCGTCCGGGCTCTGGGAGCGACAGGGTATCCTGACTTCCGGCCCGCTCTCGCGTGTGGCGGTCGGGCCCTGTGCAATCGGAACCCGTGAACCGAGTCAGGGCCGGGAGGCAGCAGCTCTCAGCGGGAACTCCGATGTGCCGCAGGTCACCTGACCGTCACACGGGGGAGCGGGCCTCCTCGCGCCCGGGCCCACCCCCGTGGCTCGTTTCCACACGCTGGGGCGTGCCCGATCGAGCCATCGGGCAGCAACGACAGGGGGCGTGGCTCGTTTCGGCACGCTGGGGCGTGCCCGATCGAGCCACGGGGTGGGGTGAGTAGGGTCCGAGGCCATGGTGACCGACGACGAGCTCATGGCCCTCGCGATCGAGGAGGCTCGGGCCGCGCTCGACCACGGCGACGTGCCCATCGGTGCCGTCGTCGTCATCGACGGCGAGGTCGTCGCCCGCCGGCACAACGAGCGTGAGCTCACCGGCGACCCCACCGCCCACGCCGAGGTGCTCGCCCTGCGCGACGCGGCGGCGGCCGTCGGCTCGTGGCGCCTCGTCGGGGCCACCATGGCCGTCACCCTCGAGCCGTGCCCCATGTGCGCCGGCGCCCTGGTCAACGCCCGGGTCGACCGGCTCGTCTACGGGGCCCGCAACCTCGACGCCGGGGCCACCGGCTCGCTCTACCACCTGGGCTCCGACCCCCGGCTGAACCACGAGTTCGCCACCACCGCCGACGTCCGCGGCGACGAATGCGCCGCCCTGCTCACCGACTTCTTCGCCGAGCGGCGCTGAGCCCGATCGCGCCGATCTCCGTTCGCCCGCCCAGTCGGACCGCCGCTAGTGTCGCCGACGGAGAGTTGCCAGAGCGGACGAATGGGGCGGCCTCGAAAGCCGTTGTGGGTTTCGGCTCACCGTGGGTTCGAATCCCACACTCTCCGCCACCTGACACCGGCGCCCGCGAGGGCGCCGGTGGCGCGTCCGGGAGTCGTCGGAGGCGTGCGGCCGTAGCCTGGCAGCGCCATGCGACCTCCTGCCTCGATGCACATGATGATGAACACCGACGCCGACAAGGTCGCCGGGGCGAAGCTCAACCGCCGCACCGCCCGCCGCGTCCTCGGCTTCGCCCGCCCCTACCGCGGGGCGATCATCACCTTCGTCGTCGTGATCGTGCTCGAGTCGGTGCTCGCCCTCGTGCCGATCTACGTGCTCAAGCGCATCATCGACGTGGCCATCCCCGAGGGGAACCGCGGCCTGCTGCACGCCCTCGCCGGCCTGGCCCTGGTGGCCGCCCTGTTCATCGCCGGGCTCTCGTTCGTCGAGCGCTTCTACTCCTCACGCATCGGTGAGGGTCTCATCTACGACCTCCGGGTGAAGCTGTTCGACCACGTGTCGGCCATGCCGATCGCCTTCTTCACCCGCACCCAGACCGGCGCCCTGATGAGCCGGATGAACAACGACGTCATCGGCGCCCAGCGGGCGGTCACCACCACGCTCGGCTCGGTCGTGTCGAACGTCATCGTGCTGGCCACGACGCTCACCTACATGATCCTGCTCGAGTGGCGCATCACGATCCTGGCGCTGATCCTGCTGCCGATCTTCGTGATCCCCGCCAAGCGGGTGGGCCGCCGCCTCTCGTCGATCACCCGTGAGGGCTTCGACCTGAACTCGGCCATGAACACGCAGATGACCGAGCGCTTCAACGTCTCGGGCGCGCTGCTCGTGAAGCTCTTCGGCCAGGGCCAGCGCGAGTCGAAGGCCTTCGGCGACCGCGCCGGCCGGGTGCGCGACATCGGCATCAAGAGCGCCATGTACAGCCGCACGTTCATGATCGCCCTGGCCCTCGTCGGGTCGATCGGCACGGTGCTCGTCTACTGGCTCGGCGGCCAGATGGTCATCTCCGGCACCATCACCCTTGGCGCGATGGCCGCCATGGCCGCGTTGGTGGTCCGGCTCTACGACCCCCTCACCGCGCTCTCAAACGCCCGGGTCGACATCATGACGGCGCTCGTCTCGTTCGACCGGGTCTTCGAGGTGCTCGACCTCGAGAACCCGGTCGTCGACCGCCCCGGCGCCGTCGACCTGGTCGACCCCGTCGGGCGCATCGAGATCGACCACGTCACGTTCCGCTACTCGTCGGGCGCCGAGGTGTCGCTCCGCTCGCTCGAGATCGGCTCCAGCGGCGCGGTCGACGACGGCCCCGGCTCCGAGGTCCTCCACGACGTCAGCGCCACGATCGAGGCCGGCCAGCTGGTCGCCCTCGTCGGGCCCTCGGGTGCCGGGAAGACCACCCTCTCGTCGCTGATCCCGCGCCTCTACGACGTCACCGAGGGCGCCCTGCGGGTCGACGGCCACGACGTCCGCGACCTCACCCTCGACTCGCTGCGGGCCGCCATCGGCGTCGTGTCTCAGGACCCGCACCTCTTCCACGACTCCGTCGCAGAGAACCTGCGCTTCGCCCGGCCCGATGCCTCCAACGTCGAGCTGGTCGAGGCCTGCAAGGCCGCCCAGATCCACGACGTGATCATGGCCCTCCCCGACGGCTACGACACCGTCGTCGGCGAGCGTGGCCACCGCCTCTCGGGCGGCGAGCGCCAGCGCCTCGCCATCGCCCGCATGCTGGTCAAGGACCCTGCGGTCGTCGTGCTCGACGAGGCCACGAGCCACCTCGACTCGGAGAACGAGTCGCTCGTGCAGCAGGCCCTGTCCACGGCGCTCTCCGGCCGCACGGCCGTGGTGATCGCCCACCGGCTGTCCACCATCGTCGGCGCCGACCAGATCCTCGTGCTCGACGGCGGGCGCATCGTCGAGCGGGGCCGCCACGAGGACCTGCTGGCGGCCGAGGGCCTGTACGCCGAGCTCTACCGCACGCTGGTGCGGGGCGACGTCGGCGACCTCGAGGCCACCGGCCCCGTCGCCTGAGACCGGGGCTGCTGGCGAGGGCGCGTCACCGGGCCGATCCGCCTTGAGGGGATCTTGAGGGTGCGTTGACGGTGGCTGGAGCCGCCGTCCGTACCTTCTGTTCTGCGCACCAGGAACTCCCGCCGGGTGCGTGGCAACACCACATAGGAACGGCTCTCCTCTCGCCAGGGTCCGGTCCGACAAAATGCTCGAGCCCCGGCACACTCCCGCCTGCCGGGGCTCGTGCCTTTTTGTGAAGGGTTCTTCTGGGAGTGCCCGCAACGGTCCCGGTCTCGGCGGTGCAGCCAGACCGGGACCCGTTCTTCTTCGGCCCGGCCCGGCCTCGCCTCGTCGTCTGCGTCGGCGCTCAGCCCGGAGCGGGCCCGGCCAGCAGCGGTCGCAGGCGGGGGAGGAGCTCCCGCCCGAGCACCTCGATCTGCTCCTGAGCGGCATCGGGCTCGACCCCCGGGGCGTGGATCCGCAGGTTGAGGCACGTGGCCCCGCTCGCCCGCAGGACCTCGGCCAGCTCGGCGGCCATCGCGCCGGCGTCGTCGCCCGTCATCCAGCCCGACCCGCGCCAGTGCTCCTGCCGCTCGGCGGGTGTGTAGCCGCGGTACACGTCGAACTGGGCGTCGAACGCCGCGGTCGGGGGCTCCCCGAGCCACACCCGTCGCACCAGCACCCTCGGCCCGGTCCCGCCCGCCGCGGCGTGCTCGTCGGACAGCCGCCGCAGCCGCTCGACCACGCTGGCGCCGTCGTAGATCACGCCGACGCCACAGTCGGCGGCACGGCGCGCCGCGGCGGGGCTCATCGCCGTGCTCACCATCGGGATCGACCGGCCGGCGGGGGCGAGGGCCGAGAGAGCCCGGTCGCCCTCGAGCACGCCGAGCTCCTCGCCGCGGAGCATGGCGGCCAGGCGGGGGAGGTCACGCTTGAAGCGCGGCACGGCATCGTCGAGCTCGGCGTCCATCGCCTCGAAGTCGAGTGGGAGCGAGCCGGGCCCGACCCCGATGCCCACCCGGCCGGGGAAGCGGGCGTCGAGCCAAGCGACCTCCTCGGCCAGCAGGGCCATCGGTCGGAGGGGGAGCAGCACGGGAGCCGCTGCCGCCCAGCCCCGTGCCATCGCCGCGAGCTGGAAGCCCGTCACCTGGAGCGGGTTCGGTAGATAGCCGGCAAACCCTCCGTGGTGCTCGGAGGTCATGACCCCGTCGAAGCCGACGTCGGCGGCCGTGGCCGCCATCGTGCACAGCCGATCGACGATGTCGGTCGCCGGGAGCTCGTTGTGGGGATAGAGGCGCACCGACACCGACCCCGGCGCCATCGGGAGGTCGGCCGGGGCGAGGGCATCGGCGGGCATGGCCCGAGGTTAGGGGTGGCGCCGCCGGGGCACCGTCAGCCCCTCAGCTCCCCATCAGCACATCGGCTGCTCGGTGTTCGGGTCGAGGCCGCCGGCCAGGCCGAAGCACGGCTGCCACGGGACGAGGTCGAGCCGGGACCCCGGGCCGAGGTTCCGGAACACGATGGTGGCGTACCCGCTGGCGTGGTCGACCACGTAGATCTTGTAGGTCCCGCTGATCATCGCCCAGCTGCGCAACGAGGTGTTGGTGTTGCCGATGTCGGCGAAGCCCTCCTCGACCACGCCTGTGGTGGTCGTCATCGACCACGGCGGCATCTGGAAGGCGGCCACCTCGAACCGGCGATCGGCCCACGGCCCTCCGGCGACGGTGCCGACGAGGTGGAACGAGCCGGGGGTGGCGTCGGTGACGGGGCGCATGGCGCCGACCGGGCCGCTGTAGCCCCGGTTGTCCATGGTCCCGAGGTCGAACCGGCCGGTGATGCGCACCCCGCCCTCGTTGGCCGCCGACGGGTAGAACTCGAGCGCCCAGGCGGTGGCCCGGTCGGCCCAGTTGTGCACGAGGGTGGCGTCCTTGACGCTGCACCACGCCTGGAGGCCGCACCGGTTGGGGTCGGCATTGGCCACGTTCACGCCCTTCAGCTGCGGCCCGCCCGAGGTGTAGGCCACGTGCGTGTAGTAGCTGTTGCGGCCGAAGGCGGAGTCGATGCAGGCGCCGTACCAGCGGTCGTTGTAGACGACGCTGGCGTTCTGGGTGTCGGTCTGCAGATGGCACGGGTTGTACTCGTCGGGCCCGAGCATGATGTCGACGCCCATGGTGCCGCCGGCCGACTGGGCGCCGTTGATGTCGATGAGGGCACCGTTCACCTGTCGAACCGTGCCGACGGTCCAGGAGTCGGGCTGGCAGGCGGTGGCGATCAGGGCGACGGCCACCACCGCCAGGGTGAGGAGACGGGCCCTGCGGGGCACCGACGCGGTGGGGGTGGATCGGCGCGTGCGCATCTCGGTCTCCTCGAACTGGCTCTCCTCGCCTCATCGGCGTGCTCGCGGCCGACCTTGAACCGGTCGCGTACGGTCGTGCCATGGAGAGCGACGTCACCGACCTGGTCGAACGGCTGTGGGCCCACGAGCAGATCCGGCAGCTGGCCGCGCACTACGCCGTGGCCATCGACTCCCGCGACCTCGACGCGCTGGTCGCGCTCTTCGTCGACGACGTGCGGGTGGGGCGAGACAGCTACGGCCGCGAGGCCCTGAGGGCGTCGTTCGACGCGTCGCTGCGGGCGATCGGGGTCTCCATGCTGAACGTGGGCACCCACGCCATCGACCTGATCGACGCCGACCACGCCACCGGTTCGGTCTACTGCCACGGCCAGATCCAGGACGGCGACCGGTGGATCCACCAGGCGATCCTGTACCGCGACACCTACGAGCGCCGCGCGGGCACGTGGTTCTTCGTGCGACGGATCCACGAGCTCTGGTACGGCATCGAGGCCGATCCGAACCCGCTCGACCAGGAGCCGGCGAACTGGCCCGAGCACCACGACGGGCGGGGAACCGTGCCGGAGTCTTGGGCGTCGTGGAGGAATTTTCAGGCCGAATGACCCGGTGTCGATCCGGCGACCGACGGTCCTGTCACGGCTAACGTCCCCTCGGGGCCGTGGTGGCCCTGTTCGTGAGACGTCCTGGAGGAGTCATGTCCGACACCACCCCGCCGGCGGGGGACGCCACACCCGAAGGCGGCGCTCCCACGCCGCCTCCGCCCCCGGGCGCGGCCACACCGCCGCCTCCTCCTGCGGCGCCGACGCCACCCCCACCGGCCGCCCCGACCCCGCCGCCCCCGGGCGCCACCGCGCCGCCGCCCCCTGCGGCTGAGCCGCCCGCCGCCCCGCCGCCCCCGGACCCGCCCGCCCCTCCCGGTGGTGCCACCCCGCCGCCGCCGGCCGCCCCGACCCCGCCGCCTCCTCCGGGAGGGGCGACGCCGCCGCCGCCCGGCGCTCCGGTCCCGCCCCCGGGCCCGGCCGCGTACACCCCGCCCCCCACGGCGCCCTACGTCGCGCCGCCCCCGGGCGGGGCCGCTGCGGGCAACGGCATGGCCGTCGCCGCCCTGGTGCTCGGCATCGCCGCCATCGTGCTCTTCTTCACCTGCGGCGTCGGGATCTTCGCCGGTGTGCTCGCCATCGTCTTCGGCTTCCTGGGGCTCAGCAAGGCGAAGACCGTCGAGAAGGGCAAGGGCATGGCGACGGCCGGTCTCGTGATGGGGGCGCTCGGCATCGTCGGCGGCATCCTCTTCATCGTGCTGGTCGCCGTCGGCGTCAACAACACAGCCGACAACGTGCAGGATGCCTTCGGGCCGGTCTCGAGCTCCGACTACGAGCTCACCACCGACACGTGTGAGATCGACGAGTACGGCTCCGTCACCTTCGACGGGACGATCAAGAACACGGCGAACAAGGACCTCGGCATCAACATCGTCGGCGAGATCCGCAACGCCAAGACCGATGTGCTGCTGTCGACGTCGAACGACTACGTGAGCACCACCGAGGGTGGTACCTCCGCATGGAGCCTCGACACCTACATCGACAAGCCGGTGGACATCACCTGCAAGGTCACCGAGGTCAACAACTGGTTCAACTGATCTCCCTGTCGACGGCCTCGGGCCGTCGATCGGAGGACCTGCGGCGCCCGGCCTCGTGCCGGGCGCCGTCCGCGTCCCGACTCAGGCAGGCGTCGTCGCCGCGGTGCCCCACGCGGCCACCGCGGCGGCGTGGTCGTGCTCGTTGAGGTCGGCGTAGGCGGACGAGAACCCGACCATCGACTCGCCCAGCGCAGTGCCGTTCCCGAGGTACGACGCGATGGCGAGGGCGTCGCCGCTGCGGGCGTGGGCCCGGGCGAGGGCGACCCCGCAGATCCGGGAGTAGATGCCCAGCAGGACCGGGCTCATGGCGTCGATGTCGGCCGAGATCTTCCAGTCCCAGAGCTGACGGAAGTAGTGGTCGTGGGCCGCGCCGTCGGGCGTGGTCACGCGCTCCCAGCCGAGGAAGATGTCGCTGCCCGCCTGCACGGTGCGCTGCCCCTCGACGACCCGACGGCCCTGGTGCTGGTAGGCGGAACGGCCGAGGTAGGGCTCGAGCACCGACCGCTCGGCCTCCTTCACCTGGAGGAAGAGCGGGTCGCCGTCCTCCCGGCCGAGCAGCAGGGCCACCCAGCAGCGGGTGCCGACGCTGCCGACGCCCACGACCTTGCGGGCCAGGTCGACGAACCGGTACCGCTCGAGCAGCTGGCGGCGATCGGGCTGGAGGGTGCGCCGGTAGTTCTGGAACGCCTCGTGGACCAGGCCGATCAGCTGGTCGCGGTCACCGGCGCTCATCAGCTCGGAGACGGGCTGGAGGACGGGAGGGTCGCTGGCGAAGCGGATCTCGCCGTCCTCGACGGTCGTAAGGCGCTTGAGGGCCTTGATGCGGTCCTTGCCCCTGGCCTTGGCCATGTTCCGCTGGACCCGGGCGAGCACCTCGGGATCGACCTCCGAGCTGTGGTTGGTGACGATCTCGTCGGCACCGAGCTGGAGGTACCAGAGGTCGAGGTGGTCCATGCCGGCGAAGCGGCCCATGGCCTCGGCGTAGGTCCGGGCGAGGGTGAGCTGCACGGCCTCCCGATCGGCAGTGGCGTGGCCGTTCGAGCGACCGGCGACCTCGAAGCTGGCGGCGAGGCGCTTCACGTCCCACTCGAACGGCCCGGGCAGGGTCTCGTCGAAGTCGTTGATGTCGAAGACGAGGGTGCGCTCCGGTGACGCGAACCCGCCGAAGTTGGCGAGGTGGGCATCGCCGCAGAGCTGCACCCGCAGGCCGGTGCGAGGCGCGTCGGCCAGGTCGGCGGCGAAGATCGCCGCCGCACCGCGGAAGAACGCGAACGGAGACGCCGACATGCGCTCCCGGCGCAGCGGGACCAGATCCGGCACCCGCCGGCTCTCCTGGTCGGTGAGGATGCCGATCGGGTCGCGGCCGGGAGCCGGCGAGAAGGCGCCCAGCTCGCGCCGCGGCAGCGCCTTCCGCACGGATCGCCCGAGGGCCCGGCGCTCGTCGATGCTCGGGTGCGGCACGACGGGTTGGATGGTGGTCGGTCGCTCAGCCATCGTTGCCTCCGGTGGTGGGTGGGGTGCTGCGGTCGTGTGATGTCATCGGCCGTCGTCGCCGCTCTCTGCAGCGATGGCCGCGAGGGCGGTGTCCATGCTCGGGTAGAAGTGCTCGGCGTCGAGGGTGCCCATGAGCCCGTAGCGCAGGGCCATGTCCTGTAGACGGCTCCGCATCTCGACGAACGCCATGTGGATCCCCTTGGCGTTGAGCTCCTCGTCGAGGTCCTCCAGCATGGCCGCCGCGGTGACGTCGATGTCGGTGATCGCCTCGCACTGGAGGACCACCCACGTGCAGCCCGGTCGCATCGCCAGCTCGCGGACCTGGCGGCGGAACGCGCCGGCGTTGGCGAAGAAGAGGGGGGCCTCCCACCGGTAGACGGTGATGCCCGGCAGCTCCTGCGCCTCGGGGAAGGCATCGGTGCTGTGCCAGCCGTCGAGGTCGCCGACGGTGCCGAGCACGGCGCCGTTGGGCCACCAGCTGCGGCGGAAGAACAGCATCACGGCGAGCACGATGGCGATGAGGATCCCCTCCAGCACGCCGAAGAGGATCACCCCGAGGCTCGCGGTGATCGAGAGGAGGAAGGCGCTGCGGCGGACGTCCCAATAGCGGCGCAACGCCTGCAGGTCGAGCAGGGACAGCGCCGCCGCGATCACGACCCCGGCGAGGGCCGCCTGGGGCAGGTCGGCGAGCAGGCCGTTGAGGAACAGCAGGAGCGCCACGACGATGCCGGCACCCACCACGCCGGTGAGCTGGCTCTTCGCCCCCGCCTGCTCGGCCACCGCCGTGCGGGAGGCGCTGGTCGACACGGCGAAGCCCTGGAACAGCCCGGCGGTGAGGTTGGCGGCGCCCATCGCCACCATCTCCTGGTTCGGGTCGACCTCGTCGCCCCGACGGGCGGCGAAGCTCGATGCGGTCGCGATGGTGTCGGTGAGGCTCACGAGGGTGATGCCCACGGCCCCGAGCAGGAGCGGGCCGAGGTCCTCGAACGAAGTCCAGGGCACCGACGGGCGGGGGATGCCCTGGGGGAGCACGCCGACGGTTGCCACTCCCTCTGCGGCCAGGCCGAACGCGGCCGAGGCGATGGTGGCACCGACCACGGCCACGAGCACCGCCGGCAGGCGGCGCGTGAAGCGTGGCAGCACGAGCAGCACCGCCAGCACCCCGACGCCGATGGCGAGGGCCTGCCAGACGGTCTGGTCGAGATTCTCGACGAAACCGGTCACGTCGGAGAAGAAGGTGTCGCCGCCGGCGGAGTAGCCGAACAGTTTCGGGAGCTGACCGACGATGATGACGACGGCCAGCCCGTTCAGATAGCCGACCTGGACCTCGCTCGACAGCAGGTCGGCGACGAAGCCCAGCTTGCCGAGCCCGAGGCCGACCTCGATGAGGCCGACCATCAGCGAGAGCATCCCGGCCAGCACGACCGCGGACATCGGGTCGTCGGCGATCGCCAGCGGGGCGATCGCGGCCAGGATCATCGGAGCGAGCGAGGAGTCCGGACCGAGGACCAGCACCCTCGACGGGCCGAAGATCGCGTACCCGATGAGGCAGGCGACGGTGGTGTAGAGCCCGGTCACGGCGGGCAGCCCGGCCAGCTCGGCGTAGGCCATGCCCTGGGGCACCAGCATGGCCGCCAGCACGACACCGGCGATGAGGTCGGGAGCCAGCCATCGGCGCTGGTAGCTGCGGACCAGCCGCACGCCGGGCACCCAACGCTCGACGCCCCCGGTGGCGGGGGCCGGTGCGGGGGCGGCGGTGGTCATGCGCGCTCCGGCGAAAACGCCCGGTCGCCGCCACCCGAGGGGTGGCGGCGACCGGAGCGGACAGCAGTGGTTCGGGGCGGGTGCGTCATGGACGGCATGCGCTCCGTCGGTCCGTCAGGACCCGAGGATCTTCGCCTTCTGGGCGGCGAACTCCTCGTCGGTGAGGATGCCCTGGGCGTGGAGCTCGCCCAGGTCCTTGAGCTGCTGGATCATGTCGCTCTGCGCAGGAGCGGCCGGTGCCGCGGGAGGAGCGGGAGGCGGCGGGGCTGCCGCCGCGGTCTGCTGCTCGTAGGCCTGTTCGCGGTCGGCGGCGATCTGCGCGTCGCGATCGGTGTACTTCTCGGCCTGACGGCGCTGAACCCGGCCGCTGACGGCGGTGGCGGTTCCGGCGACGACCGCGGTGCGGGCGACACCCCTGAGGAGTCCTGGCATGTGTGTTCCCTTCTCAGTCTTCGGCTGCGTCGAGCAGCTCGAGGGCTTCGTTGACGTCGGCGGCGGGGATGCGGGCGCTGGCGATGAGCTCGCCACCGGCTCCGCGGACAGCGGCCACGAACGGCCGGGCCCAGGTGTTCTCGTAGACGATGAGGGCGCCGACTGTGCCTGGGGCGAGGGCGTCAGCGGCGTCGGCGAGGTCGTCGTCGCCGAGCAGGCCCGAGCGGGCCCCCGAGAAGGCGGTGATGCCACCGACCTGGTCGGCGGTGAGGTCCTCGATCTCGATGCCGGAGAACGTGCCGTCGGCGTTCTTGGCGATGACGAGGAGGTCGAGGATGGTGACGATGCCGCGGTCGACGAGATCCAGCAGTGCGGCGGCGGCGGAGCCGTCGAGCCGGTCGCTGTCGTCGAACTCCAACAGGATGAAGTCGACCGGTCCGGCGACGTCGTGGTCGGTGCTCATGCAGGCCCTCCGGGGGACGGGGATCGGTCGAGGTCGGTGCCGGAGCCTCGCCACGGTCCGGACCTCGTGCACACGACTGTGTGCGTTGTGTACAGGGACACTAGCCATAGCGTCCCACGCCTGTCCCTGCCTCACCCCGTCGGGGTGGATGCCCGGGTCGTCAGCTGAAGCAGGTGGCGACGAAGGCCTCGAACGCGGCCGAGTCGACCGCGACGTGGAGCGACCCCTCGTCATCGCGGCTCACGTCGAGCGACGGGCAGAAGAAGCCGCTGCCTCCGGTGAAGAAGTGGGGCGAGCCGATGACACCCCGCTCCAGCCCCTCGGCGTGGTCGGCGATCACCGCGGCGGTGTCGTCGAAGGGGGCCGAGATGCCGTGCTCGGCGGCCACGGTCTCGAGCACCGGCGGGTCGGCGATGTCGACGCCCTCCTCGAACAGCAGCTCCCGGAGACGGAGCGCCACCCGTTCTCCGGTGGCCATGTCGTGGCGGTACGCAGCTGCGGTGAGCGCCAGCGCCGGCATCGACGACGCGGGGAGTGCGTCCTCCCGGTAGTGGGTGAACAGGTCGGGGGCGACCTGGTCGCGGATGTCGACGACCTCCTCGTAGATGAAGGCGGGGTCGAGCGGCTTGCCGTTCACGATCTCGAGGGGCCAGGCCCGGACCAGCAGTGTGACGTCGTCGCGCCCGAGGGCCGCCCGCTGCTCGACCATGCGCCGGAGCCCGACGTGGGTGAAGGGGCAGGCGACGTCGGCGAACACCTCGATGACGGTCATGGCCCCATCCTGGCCCACATCGACGGCACCGGCCGTCCGGCCTGGGGCTGTGCCGTGCGGGCTTGGTCAGGGCCGTTCTGAAGTGCTTCTGAAGGCTTCGGGTGTCTCCTGTCTTCACCGACACAACGAACCCGCCGGGAGGCACCAGACATGAACACCACCGAGATCACCACGAACGACATCGACAACGACGACGAGGTCACCGGGTACATCCTTCCCGCCATCGGCGCCGCAGCGCTCATCGGCGGCCGGTTCCTCATGACCCCTGCCGGCCAGCGCATCGCCGTCCAGGGCGCTCAGAAGTTCGCCCCCTACGGCTACCAGATGGCCGTTGCCGGTGTTCGCCTCATCCGCTGGTAACCCGAGGGCCCAAGCCCCTTGTCGACGGCTGTGTTTGCGAAGCCCTCGACCTGTCGGGCCGGCGGGGGCTCAAGACGCAGCTGCCGTGCGGCCGGGTCGAGCGAGCGCGCGGCCTTACACCTAAGAGACAGCGTGAGCATCTATGACTACGATTAATCGAGTGGATCAGGGCGGCGATCCGGCGGCGGATTCAAGCGATCAGTGCGACGCCCAGCTCGTCGCGCAGATTGTTGAGTCGAACGAGGGTTTCGAGGATCTCTACCGACGGCACGCGACAGTGGTCGCCCAGCTGGTCGGCCGCTCGATCCACGATCGAGACACCGCTGACGATCTCGTACAGGAGGTCTTCTTTCGGGCCCTCCTGAAGCTGGAGACCCTCCGCGACAGGTCCCGCTTTCGGCCGTGGGTTCTCGCAATCGCTCGAAACGTCGTGACCGACCATTTCCGGTTCAGCTCCCGTGTCGAGATGGACGGGGCGCAGATGGAGCTCACAGATGAGGCTCACGGGCCTGAGACGGAAGTCGAGCTACGAGACCTCGCTGGGAAGCTCCACAGCCTCATTCTCGGACTGTCCCCCCGGGATGCGACGGCGCTGACGATGGTGTGTAGCTGGAACGCAGGCCCGAAGGAGGTTGCAGCAGCTCTCGGGATATCGCCGTCCTCTGCGAAGGTCGTGCTTCACCGGGCTCGCAGGCGTCTCCTCAACGCGCTCGTGCTCCAAGCCGTGGCTCAAGGCGGGCTACATCGCTGCCCTGACTTGGCCGAGGCGGTGGCCCAGGGCGTCGTTCCATCATCGGAGCACGTGGTTCGATGCCCGGCATGTCTCTTCGACCTCCAGAGCGAGTTCGAACTCTTCAGTCTCGAGCCGATGTCTGGCCGTTGCGCCCCGATCGCCAGTCCCGATCAGCGTTCTCTAGCTGACCAACTGCCTCCTCGATCGATCTGAGTAGAAGATCGCCTGACCAATCCACCACAGCGAATCCGGCGACTTCGTCGGCTGGACCCTGGAGCAGATTGTGAACCGACATCCCGATCATGACGATGAAGATTCGGCGTTGGTCGGCAGGCAAGGATGCAGCGAACTCCTGCATCCGTTCCAGAAGCTCGATGCTGTCCCTGCGTTCAGACATCACGGCACCTTTCGAGCGTCACCGACGCTCGTAGTTGAGACGGCGGGCCCACCAACTGGTTACGAGGCGCGGAGAATCCTGCGATGTGAAGGAGTCGTGTGTTCGACGAAGAGCTAGTGAGGGAGGCGCTCCCCGGCTACGAGATTCAGGGTGAGATCGGACGTGGGCTCTGGGGGGTTGTTCTTCACGCTCGCCATCAACAGCTCGGTCGGGATGTTGCGATCAAGCAGCTTCCGCGTGCGCTTGGCGGGGACCCTGCTGTCCGATCGAGGTTCGTGCGAGAAGCGCGTGCTCTCTCTGCGCTCGATCATCCGCATGTCGTTCGCGTCTTCGATTTCGTCGAGCATGAGAACCTCTGTCTCCTCGTGATGGAGTTGCTCCCTGGGGGGACCCTCATGGACAGGGAGGCGGTTGGCGGGCTGACGTTGCCAGAGGCCTGTTCGGTGGGGCTGGCCGCCAGCGCCGGCCTGGGCTTCGCACACGATGCCGGGATCTTGCATCGTGATGTCAAACCTCAGAACCTGTTGTTCGGTTCGAACGACGTTCTCAAGGTTGCCGACTTCGGGATCGCCAAGATCGTCGGCGGGTCCAGCAGCGTCGCGACCGCCGCAGGCCACGTTCTCGGCAGCCCGGCGTACATGGCTCCGGAGCAGGTGACCGGTGAGACCTTGACAGCTGCCTGTGACGTGTACTCCCTTGCTACGACCCTGTACGAGATGATGAGTGGGCACCTTCCGTTCGGCGGATCACGGTCGACCATCGAGATGCTCACGGTGCGCATCGATGAAACGCCGGTGCACCTGGCTGAAGTCGGGCCGGTGCCCGATCCGATAGCCGACGTCATCATGAGGGGTCTGGCAGCTCGTCCAGACGATCGCTATTCGACCGCTGGGGAGTTCGCTACCGCCTTGGCCCACGCGGCGACCGAGTCGCTGGGGCTCGGATGGGCACTCACGCTCAGCGGAGCGCTCTACCTGCCCCCGGAAGTGCAGCTCGCGTTGAGCAGCGCGTCGGGCTCATCTGGGGGACCGTCGGTTGGGAGCGCAGCGAGCCTTCCTGCGGTGGTGATCGACGAGAGGCCGGGCCCAGCCGTCGAAAGTGCGGAGCTCAGCCGGCTCGTCCCGCTGGCGGAGGTCTTGCGGGACCAGATTCCGGATGACGAGCCCGAGCCTGTCTCGTGGCAGCCGGTTCCTGAGGTCGAGATGGCCACTGCGGATGGCGAGGTCACCTCGATCACGATCAACGGTCCCACTGTCTTCGGCCGGGGAGATGCGGATGTCGTCTTGCATGACCCGGAGGTCTCCAGACGCCATGTTCTTCTGGACGTTCGCGATGGCGACCTTCGATTGGCTGACCTCGGAAGCTCGAATGGCACCTTGGTCAACGACCGCCCGGTTCGGGAGGAGATGACAGTCCACGAGGGAGATGTCATCAGGCTCGGGTCCACGGTTCTCGTTGTCCGGGTTGCGGGGCTGCCTGCCTCCGATCTGGCCACCACGGTCCGGTCCGATCTGGTCCCCGCCCCTTCGGACGGGTCGTCGGCCAAGTCGCCCCACTCCGATGACGAGGAGGTGGTAGCGCCCCGGGCGGCACTCGCTCTGCTCGAATCCCGCACGGTCAAGGGGGTCGCCGAGCTCCACTATCGGGAGGGCTCCTTCGGCGCCACCATCGCCTCCAGGACGGCAGGAGAGTTGAAGAAGGCGCGGAAGCGCCTCGAGGGCTTCGGATCCGAGGCTTGGGGGGTCGTGCCTCACGTCTGTCTGGTCGACCCGTTCCCCGACCCCGATTCGGGGGCGATCGTGGCGGAGGGCGCCGTGGTCGACGCCGATCGTGGCGAGATCTGGATCGTCGCCGCGGCCGAGGCCCCGCCGGTGCATCTCGAACGAGCACTTGCCATGTTCTTCGGCGCGAGCCTGCCGGCGGCGGCCGATCTGACCTCCCTCATCGAGGGCTATGGCCTTCATCTCGCCGGTGCGGACGACCCGAACCCGGCATTGGAGGGGCTCCCGCTGCCGCCGCTCGACACCGCCGAACCCGATCTGCGTTCGCTCATGGCACTCTCGTTCGTCCGGTTCCTCGTCGCCGAGCACGGCGTCGACTCCCTTGCGCGCTTTCTTGCATCCGCCCGGCCCGGTCAATGCGACGCTGCGGCTGAGGTCGAGTTCGGCCAGAGTCTCGGTGCGCTCGAGGCGACGTGGTCGATGTCCCTGATGAACCCACAAGCGACCGTTCCGCTTCGACGGTTCCTTGCGCTCAGCCTCCAGTACCTGAAGCCCTACAAGGTCAAGCAGGTCGAGATCTTCTTCTGGGCGCTGGTCGGGCTGGCTTTCGTCGTGCTCCTCCCGCTGGTCACTCGGCAGCTCTTCGACAAGGTCCTGCTCGGTCCCGATTCGCAGTTCTCGGATGCCCTTGGTCTGCTTGGCGATCCTCGGAGTTGGCTTGGTGGCCTCGTTGCTCGGGCAGCTTCGGGGCACGTACGTCACCGCCCAGGTGAGCAGTCTTGTCGTGCGCCAGATGCGCTCCGACTTCTTCGAACGGCTTCAACGTCTTCCGATGCCCTGGTACGCCCGCCACCAGCAAGGAGATGTGCTGTCGAGGTTGCTCAACGACATCAGTTCTGTGGAGCAGGGGCTCACACAGGTCGTGAGGGAAGGGGTCGTTCAAGTTGTGACCCTCATGGTGACGGCTGGGATGCTGGTGTACCTCGATCCGTTGCTCGGGGTGATCACTCTGCTCATGGCCCCTGCCGTCGCGATCGTGTATCGCAAGATGAGTGAGGGTGCCCGCCGTCGGAGCATGGCCGTCGAACAGCAGACGGGAGTCGTTGCCGACATCGCCATCGAGAACTACAACACGCAACCCGTTGTCAAGGCGTTCAACCTCGAGGGGCGGGAGATCCGCCGCTTCAACAAGGCGACAGAGCGGTTGTTCGGGCGGGAGATCTCGCTCATGCTCTTCGTCAACCTCTTCGGCCTCTCGGTCAACATGGTCACGAGTCTCATGCGTCTGTTCATCATGGGCCTCGGGATCTGGCTCATCTTCGAGGGCCAGATGGAGATCGGTACTTTCGTCGCCTTCCTGGGCCTGATGGGAGAGGTGATCAATCCGATGATCTCCCTGTCAGAGGTCGGTAAGTCCGTCCAGACGTCGATCGGATCACTCGTCCGCGTTCGGGAGGTGATCGAGGCCGAGGAGGTGGTCGAGCTCGAGGACGGGTCGGTGCCTCCCACATTGAACGAGGCATTGCGCTTCCACCGCGTGGGTTTCTCCTATTTTCCCGGTGAGACGACTCTTGACCAGATCACCGTTGAGATCGCCGCTGGATCTCGTGTTGCGATCGTCGGGCCGAGCGGATCAGGCAAGTCGTCGATGCTGAACCTGCTCCTGGGCTTCTACGAACCGGATGAGGGCTCGATCTCGGTCGATGGTGTGCCGGCGAACAAGTACTCGGTCGCCTCATGGCGACGTCAGTTCGGCGTGGTGTTCCAGGAGTCGTTCCTGTTCGACGGGACGCTCAAGGACAATCTGGTTGCGGTCAAGGCGAACGTCTCGGATGCCGAGCTCGAAAGGGCGGTCGAGCTCGCCGGGCTCACCGAGGTCGTCGAGGAGAGCGCTCGAGGAATGGCAATGGCGGTCGGCGAACGCGGAGGCCAGCTCTCCGGGGGCCAGCGGCAACGCGTCGCACTCGCCCGAGCATTGCTCCTCGACCCTCAGGTCCTCGTTCTCGACGAGGCGACCTCGGCGCTCGACCCCGTCACCGAACGGAAGATCCTCGATACCTTGCGGACGGCAGGTGAGGGGCGAACCACGATCGCAGTCACCCATCGGCTGCCCGCCATCGCCGATTACGACCAGATCGTCGTTCTCGACGCAGGTCATGTCGTCGAGGTCGGGAGCCACGCCCAGTTGCTTGAGGCGAACGGCGTGTATGCCGCGATGTGGGCGGAACAAGCTGGAGCAGCGCTGCTACCGGGCGAGGGCGCGCCCGAATCAGCTGCCTTCGACATTCACCTGGCGCTATCGGCCGTTCCGGCGTTCAGTCAGATGAGCGAGCGTGAGCTCGATGAGGTCGCCGCCCACTTCGCTTGGCTCCGTCTTGCCAGTGGTTCGTCGATAGGGGCCGACGTCGGACTTGCCATCATCCGCAGCGGAGCCGCCGATGTCGAAGGTCCCCGGCTGGTCAAGCCGGTCCGGCTCGGGCCAGGTGAGGCATTCGGCATCACCACCTTCGTCGGCGATCGCCAGGAGTCGATCCTGCGTGCACTGGGTCCAGTGGAGCTGCTCCTCCTCGATCGAGACGTTCTCAGAACGCTGTCCCAGAAGTACACAGCATCTCAACCGAGCGATGGTCCGGTCGGGGGAGTCCGGCTCACCGGCCTGATCGCTCTGCCCGTTCGCCCACCTCTCGTCGAGCAAGCTGATGGAGCAGCTCTGTCGAGAATCATTCGGAACCCTCTCGGATAGGCCACGTCGTGACCACCTCTCAGCCACACTCCATCCTCTCAGTCCTACTCGGCGTCGCGGTCCGCTTGTGCCACGCCAACGGTGGCTGGCTCATCTCCCGCAGCGAGGAGGGGTTAGTCTCCGGTCGCGTCCACGCCTGTGCTGCTGACAGGTGGGCTCCCGGATGACCACGGGCTGGCGGGGCTTGCGTTAGCGACTGGCCAGCCGGTTGCCTTGAGTGAGGCGTCGGGTGAGGCCAGCGTCCAGCGTGCGGCGGCACTTCTCGGCCTTCCGGGTGCCGCCAGCGTGCTGTGCGTCCCGTGTGCCGCCTCCGATGGGGATGTCGTCGGCGTGTTCGAGCTCTTCAGCGACCAGCCCCGACAGTTCGGCGTCGACTCCATCGAGCTACTCAGCGAGCTGGCACGTATCGGTGGGTCTGTTCTCGAGTCGATGGGCTCCGCTCCCTCTGATGTGCCGACGCCAGCGGAACTGGCCGCATCCCTCGAGACATTGGCGTCTGACCCGTTGCGGTACGCATGGGCTGCCACGATCATCGACGCTGTGATCGATCGTGCCTGACCGGGATCCGGCTTCGATCCCGGCTCACGCGTCTGGAGTCGGCTGTTCTGCAGCTTTCGTCGGTGGCGCCTCTTGAGCTCCCGACCCGTGACGACCTGATGGCGACGAGAGGTAGGGGGGTCAGGGTGGCGGTGATCGACAGCGGAGTCGACGCCGATCACCCGGACCTGGATGGTTGTGTCGATGTCGCCAACGGGTTGGTCGTCTCTGTTGGCAAGGACGGCGAGATCGATGAGGTCGTTGGACCTCACCGGGATGTGTTCGGGCATGGAACCGCCTGCGCCGGAATCATCCACGAGCTGGCGCCAGAGGCGTCGATCACGAGCATCCGCGTACTGGGACCACGGCTGGCGGGTAAGGCGAAAGGCTTTCTGCATGGCCTGTCATGGGCTATCGAGCAGGGCTTCGACGTCGTCAACCTGTCGCTGGGCACGAACAGGCGCGAGTGGGCACTCCCGTTCTACGAGCTTTGCGACGAGGCCTTTCACCGCAACGTGATCGTCGTGACGGCTGCCAACAACCTGCCCTCAGACTCCTTTCCCTCGATGTTCGGCACGGTCTTCAGCTCCGCCTGTCACCTGGGGACAGATCCGCTTCGGTTCCACTACAACCCGACGCCGCCGCCGGAGTTCCTCGCAAGAGGGGTTGACGTCGAAGTGGCCTGGCGCGATGGCACTCGGATCACGACGACAGGGAACTCGTTCGCTGCGCCCCACATCAGTGGTTTTGCAGCACTCGTTCGGGCTCGGTACCCAGGCATGCGCCCCTACCAGGTCAAGGGCGTGCTCTGGTCTGTTGCCTCGAACGTCCTCGAGGCACCCGCCCTCGGCAATGGCCGGCGCGGCGCGACGAGGTCCGTCCGCTTGACTCAGGCCCTCCCCACGACTCGCTGAGGGGCCGATCGGCGTCGGTCCACGGCCGGCGAGGTCGGCTAGCGTCCTGGCGTCTCATCCGAACGTCATGGAGTGAGCTGGCGTGGAGCCTGGAACGCAGTTCGGCGACTATTTCGTCGAAAGGTTGCTCGCCCGGGGCGGGATGAGCCTGGTGTACGTCGCCCGCAGTGCTCGGCTGGACCGCATGGTGGCCCTCAAGGTGATGAGCCCCTCGCTGTCCGAGGATCCGGTCTTCCGGCGCCGCTTCATTCACGAGTACGAGCAAGCGGCAGCAATCGATCACCCGAACGTCATCCCCATCTACGACGCGGGTGAGCACGGAGGTCAGTTGTTCATCGCGATGCGGCTCGTGGATGGGGTCGACCTGCGCACGCTGATGAAGCGAGAAGCCCCCTTACGGCCGGAGCGGGCAGCACCCCTGTTGAGTCAAGCTGCGGCATCGGTCGACGCGGTGCACGCGGCAGGGATGATCCATCGCGACATCAAGCCGGACAACTTCCTCGTTGGTGGCGGCACCGGGTCTCAGGGTCCGGAGCACGTCTACCTGGCAGATTTCGGCCTGACCCGCGACAACACGCGATCCCGCCTCACGCAGGCCGGACAGCTCGTGGGGACTCTCGCCTACATCGCCCCGGAGCAGATTCGCGGCGGCGAGGTGACCGAGGCGGCGGACGTCTATTCCTTCGGCTGCGTCGTGTACGAGTGTCTTGCGGGAACCCGTCCCTTCGTACGCGACAGCGACGCAGCGGTCATCTACGCGCATCTCTCTGATGCCCCACCGTCGCTCAGCGATTCTCGGATCGAGTTGCCGGCAGCGTTCGATGCGATTGTTGCCCGAGCCCTGGCGAAGGAGCCAGGGGAGCGTTATCCCACCTGTTCCGCGATGGCACGAGATCTCGAGCTGGCATCGCGGGCTCGCCCTGTGTCGGCTCCGACGGTATTGCGTCCCGCTCCTCAGCCGAACGGCCCGGTGCAACTCGGTGATTCGTCGGTCCCGGAGCAACGCCATCCGCGACGGCGGTGGCTTCTTCCACTCGTCGGGGTAGGGCTTGTCTCAGCGGTGGCCGCCGCCTTCTTGGTTGGCGGTGAGTCCTCCGACTCTTCGCCTCGCGACGAGACCGTGAGCACAGCGACCTCGTTCGAACCCGACCCTGGCGATGTCGCGGTCGAGATCCCTGGCACCGTCGTCGACGGCGTTGCTCTGGATCGCACCTGGTCGGTTGACGCTGACGCGCAGACGATCGTCGCCACCGTCACTTTCGAGAACACGGGTGATCAGCCGCTCCAACTGACGCATGTCGAAGCCCTGCCTCCCACCTACGTCGAGTCGTGGGGCGGGGTCTCATCGGTAGGAGGAGACCCACCGCCTCTTCTCGATCAGGAGGGGACGGGGCCAGTGATCGAGATCCAGGACCTCGACCCGGTGACCTCGGGACCGATCCTTCGCTATGTCGCGACGATCGGTCCCGGCCAGACGGCCAGCCTTCAGTACGTTCTGACTCCGCCAGCGGGTTCGCTGGGCGAACGAAGCGCATGGGAGGCGACCCTCGAAGCGGTCGCCCAGGCACAATACGA
The DNA here is from genome assembly GCA_963702555.1 of uncultured Actinomycetes bacterium. Lineage (GTDB taxonomy): Bacteria > Actinomycetota > Acidimicrobiia > Acidimicrobiales > Acidimicrobilacustridaceae > CAMFLJ01. The sequence continues at coordinate 126,838 of CAVPCW010000013.1, read as the reverse complement.
GGCAGAGCGGGCGCTGACCCGGGCGGGGCGCCCGGTCACCGCTGTGGCGAATTCCAGCTAGGTCCCCAGTGCGGACCCAGCGATTCAGGTCTACGGGTACCCGCGAGCGAGTTGGCCGTTGCAGTACGAACCGGTATCTTTCTTGGTGGCACAGTCGGGTTCCCAGTAGACGAACGTGATCTGTTGGCCGTAGCGGACGGTCGTGCCCGGACGCATCGACTGCCACCAGATTCGGCCGTCCGCCTCCATAGCGTTTGGGGTTGCCGGGTTGAATGCAGAGTCGAAGGTAGGCGCTGAACGCTTCAGCCACGCCCGGAGCTGCCTGGCAGCCTTTGCAGCCGAATGTGTTGACGTAGTCAGGCATTGCGAGATGTGTGTCTCTGACCACCCAGGTGAAGCTCGCCTGAGTGCTCGCCCGTCCGTCGCTCGCAGTCACGGTCACGGTGTATGGGCGGCTGGCGATTGCCGCTTTGTCGGTCGTTCCCGATGCGGCGTCTCGACTGATCGTGCCGGTGACCGCCTTGCCGCCGGCGAGACCAGGCGGCAGCCCGGAAACCGTGACCGTGACCGGGTCGCCGTTGGGGTCGACAACGTTGATGCCCAGGTTCACCGCCGAGAGTTCATCGTTCTGTTGATTCGGCACCCCGCTGATCACCGGCGCCGCGTTCGTCGGTTGCACCGGGTCGGGCTGCCTCGGCGTTGGGTCCTGGGAGCCTGAACCACCGCCCGCCAGTTCTGATCCTGTCCCGCCTCACAGTCCCGCTGGGGACGGTCTCGGTCGCTGCTGCATCTGTCGCCCCAGCCGTGGTGGGTGGTATCCCGGTGAACGCCACATAGGCCGCCTCAGCTGCTTGCTGGAGCTCGGCAAGGGTCCTGAGCCGCTCGGCAGAGACTCCATCGGGTGGCAGCGAGACCGAGTAGGTCAGGACCCCGACGCTGCCCGGAGCGATCACTGGCCTCCACCGGACAACCGGGTCCTCCTGCACCACCTCGATGTCGGCTCCGTTGAAGTCGATGGAGCCGGCGTTGGCCGCGATCTCCTTCGGGATCACCTCGATGTGGTCCACTGCCAGATTCTGGTCTGTCTGGTTCGTCATCTGGACCTGAGCCGTGAGGGTTGCGCCATCGGGTGATGCGAGGATCCACGAACGCTTGACCTCCAGACCCGGCTCCACGCTCACGGCTGCGAGTTCCTGTGTCTCGTCCCCTGGTTTCGGTACGAAGACCTTGTTCGGGGTGGTGGTGTCCGTGCCGGGGTCCTGCGCGGTCTTGGCGCCGGACCGGGTGAACGCTGCCAGGCCGAGAGCGAGAAGGACCGCCACGCCGACGCCGCCGGCAACCAGTAGAGCCCGCCTCGATCGACGAACAGGGAGGTCGGGTTCGAGCTCGTGGACCGGTTCGTCGCCAGGGTCTTGCGTCGGGAGTGGGGGGGTGAGGCCTCCGCCTCGAGTGATCACGGTTCCGGTAGCCAGGCCTGCACTGCCTGGGTTCTCGGGAGGAACGAGGGGTGACGGTCCAATCGCGAGCTCGAGGTCGCGCATCAGGGCACCGCAGGACGGGTAGCGCTCGGCAGGGTCCTTGGCGAGGGCTCGACCGATCACCGCGTCCACCGCCTCCGGCAGTTCCGGCCGGAGCTCCCGAGGGGAGGGAGCCGGAGCAGAGAGGTGCGCGTAGATCACCGCAGCTTCGTTGTCGCGCGGGAACGGCCGCTGGCCGGTGAGGCACTCGTAGAGCACGCATCCGAATGAGTAGATGTCGGAGGCTGACGTGAGATCTCCGCTTCCACGGATCTGCTCGGGCGAGCTGTAGGCCAGGGTGCCCATGGTCTCGCCCGCGCTGGTGATCGTTGTCTGGGTGCCCGACCGGCTGAGGCCGAAATCGCTGAGATAGACGTGTTCAGCCCCGCCTTCGGAAGCCGCCGCAACGAGGAAGTTCGCGGGCTTCACATCGCGATGGATCAGCCCGACCCGATGGATCGCGTCCAGGCCGAGCGCAGCCTGATCGAGGAGATGGCGGAGCCGTGCCAGTTCGAGGGGTCCGCTTCCCGTGAGCACCTCACCGAGATCCGAACCTGCCACGAGGCGCATGGCGATGAAGAGTTGGTCGTCGACCTCGTTGACGTCGTAGATGGGCACCACGTTCGGATGATCGATCGACGCGGCCAGCTTGGCCTCTTGGAGGAACCTCCGACGGAACACCTCGTCGGTCGACAGTTCCGGTGAGAGAACCTTCAATGCGACGACGCTGGCCGAGCTTGCTGCTCCGAGCGCGGTACACGATGCCGACACCGCCCTGACCGAGCTCAGCCTCGATCGAGTACTCGCCGAACACATCACCGATCTGCATTGCCGCTCCTCCATGCCGCCAAGTGCCTCACCGTGTTGGCACCATTCGAACGATATCCCGTCGAGGTTCGACGAATGTCGCGGCAGGCCGGGACTCGGCCCTTTGGAAGGGCCGGTCGGGAACTGCGTGTAACCCGCCTCGTCGTCAGGGGCCAATTACCGGCTGGGGATCGTCGCGTGCATCGGGCTGCCGCTCGAGGCAGGATCGATGGCATCGAGGAACTCGTCTGCATGCTGCGCCGCCGAAGATGTGGGCCACCGCTCGACCGTCAGGCATTACGACAACGATCTCGGGGGTCACCTGTACCCCGTAGGCGTCGCCTACCTCGAAATCCTCTTGCATAAGCATGTCGATCCCGAGTTCCTCGGCCATGGCCGCATTCACCATCGGGCTGCCGGCGGAGATGGGCATGAGCGAGCCCTGGTCGGCGATGGCCGCTTGGAGTGGCGCCTGCCTTGGCCAACACGTGGTGACAGGTCCCACAGGTGGAATCGGTGAACAACAGAAATGCGGTGCGTCCACCGTTCTAGAGGTCTGGGAGCGACACCAGCCGACCATCCGTCGTTGGGCAGCGTGAACGACCGGGGCCGGGCCCGGCGGCGGAGCGATCAGCGTCCCACCATGCACCGGAACCGCCCCGGCATCGTCCTCGGCAGGGGCGAGGCCCGATCTCCGCTCGCTCAGGAGCGCAGCGATCACGGCGGCCTCTGCGAAGCAGAGTGCCCCAAGACCCACCAGAGCGGCGCTCCGCCCCGCCGGCGGGCTGCTTGCTGCACACGACAGCCGAGAGCGCGACCAGTACTCCGTTCCGGCCCAGGGTGCGCCATGACACCGGTCTTGCCGAGAGCGCGCCGAAGCAACGGCATGCACGAGCTGCACCCCTCCGCATCGCTCGCGCCACGAGACCGAGAGGGCGACGACAATCTATTCCACTGACGCCAGCAGCTAGCCGTCGTGTGGCTGGCACCACCAGGCCGAGTGCCAACGTGGCCTCCACCGCTGTGATCCCCAGGTCTGCCGCCCTCGAGCCGCGGGGAGGTCGAACCCGAGCGCTGCTGCGGCCTCTCGAACCGCTCCCGGCCGGAGCGCCTTGGTTGCCGCAGCGCTCAGCCACATCTGCGCCCAAGCAGCATTGCCGTAATCGACGACCACATGAGTGCTCGGAATCCCGTTCTATCGGCGATGTCGGTGTCGAGGTGACACCCGGGCGGGACGCTGCCGCCCGGGTGCACGAAACAAAGGTCAACGCAGCTAGCGGCAGCCGGGGTACCGGCGCCTGCAGTAGTCGCCGCAGTACACGGCTCTTCCCTCGGTTTGTAGCGAGGCAGGCATACCAGCACGCGCTGTAAGGGCGCACACTTGCCGTAGCTGAGGCCTGACCCAAGAAGTAGCCCTCGACCTCCTCGTCGGAGTCGACCTCCGTGGCCTTGGCAGCGCCTTCGAAGATGCCTTCCATCACCGCTGCTTCGTTCTCGTTAAGGGTCTCGAGAAACGCGTTGACTTTCTCCACAAGTTGCGTCTCTTGCGGGTTCTATGACGTCGGCATCGCTCATTGTTCGTTCTCCCGGGGATCATTGCCAGCTCTTTGCTGACCTGACTAGACGACGGGCCCGAGGCCCGTCGGTTACACCGATCGGGCCGAGGCCAGCGAGCGGCGGGCGCGACGCTTCTCCTTTGTGTCGATGGCAACGGTCGTGCCTTACCATCCTGAGGTCGTCGTAACTAGGGAGGTACCCGTCAAGTGGCCACCTACGCGTTCAGGACCCTGGGGCCCTTGGAGGTGACGATGGACGGCACTCCTGTTTCGCTCGGAGGAGCGAAACAGCGGTCAGTGCTCGCAGTCCTGCTTCTCGAGGCGAACCGAGTCGTCTCTATCGGGCAGCTTGTCGACTCCGTTTGGGGGGAGGAGTCGCACGTCCGGGCCAGCAGCACGCTCCAGGTCTATGTCTCCAACCTGCGCAAGTTGTTGGAGCCCGCGTGGCCTGCTGGGGCACCGTTCCAACGTCTGATCACCCGGCCTCCCGGCTACTCACTGGTCACCTCAGCCGATGAACTCGACTCGATGGCGTTCGAGCGACAGGTGCAGGCCGCTCGGGATCTGGCTGTCGTCGGTAGCTATCGAGCGGCTGGCGCCCTCTATAAGGATGCCCTGGCCCTTTGGCGCGGCGAGGTGCTTGCGGATCTTCGATCCGAGCCGTTTGCTGCGGCCGCTGCAGCCAGACTCGAGGAGCTCTACGCGTACCGCGAGCGAGGAACGGATCGACGCCGAGCTGGCCGGGGATCGGGAGTCGAACTGCTTCCTGACATCGAGCAGTTGATTCGTCGGTATCCATTCCGCGGCGGTTGCGTGGCCAGCAGATCATTGCTCTCTTCCGTGCTGGGCGTCAGGCGGATGCACTTCGGGCTTTCGGAGCAGCGCGCGATGTGCTCCTCGAGGAGCTCGGGATCGATCCGAGCGAGGAATTGAAGGACCTCGAGGCGGCAGTGCTGCGCCAGGATCCGTCGTTGCTCGGAGCGGGTCACAGGGCCGCGGGTGACCGCGGCGCGGCAACCCGGGTGCTTGCCGCGCCGAGCTCTGTCGCTGCCTGTCTTCGGTTCGCTGACGGCTCGGTCGTCGAACTGGATGCCCGACCGTGCGTGATCGGCAGGTCGGAGGAATGCCAGGTGCATCTCGACGATCCCAACGTGAGCCGCCGCCACGCTCGCATTCGCCTCGTCGAGGGCAGCTTCGTTCTTGAGCGATCTCGGGTCGACCAACGGCACCATCGTGAACGGGCGTAATGCTGATGACCACGTCCTCGAGTTCGGTGACGAGCTCACATTCGGCGGTATCACAGCGGTTTTCGAGCGCCAGTCGAACGTACCAGCGACCTGATGGGCCAGCGCCATGGACGCGTCGATGACCCCGCTCGTGGGAGCGGGGCCATCGACGGTGGGTTGGTCTGGGGTCGGGTTACCAGCGGATGAGGCGAACACCGGCGACGGCCATCTGGTAGCCGTAGGGGGCGAACTTCTGAGCGCCCTGAACGGCGATGCGCTGGCCGGCAGGGGTCATGAGGAACCGGCCGCCGATCAGCGCTGCGGCGCCGATGGCGGGAAGGATGTACCCGGTGACCTCGTCGTCGTTCTCGATGTCGGTCGTGGTGATCTCGGTGGTGTTCATGTCTGGTGCCTCCCGGCGGGTTCGTTGTGTCGGTGAAGACAGGAGACACCCGAAGCCTTCAGAGGCACTTCAGCCCCAGTTCAAGCTGGCCGGGGCTCGGTGACCTCAATGTCACTCGTAGGCGACCAGTGCGTTCGGGGGTGCTCGAGCATCCGGTGGTGTCGCACACTGGCGCGGCGATCCACCTCCGTGCTCTGAATGGCCGCCCGGAGAACCAGGGGCTTGTGCTGGGAGCGGTGACCGGGGTATCAGGTCTACGAACGTCGGCAGGTAACGACCAAAGGCGGACCCATGTCGCATGAACCGATTGACGACGGCAAGGCACGGATCGTGGTCACCGCTCGTGCACCCCTATTCGGTCGCTACGGCCAGTGGGGTTGGACCCTGTCGGTGCCGACGGTGGCACTCGACGAGGGTCCAGCGATGCAGTTGCCATACGGCGAGTCGGTCACGTTCTGGGTGGAGCCCGGGGAGCACGTCGTCAGGGTGAATCCATCTGGGATCGAGCCGGTGGAGGAGTGGGTGTGGGCCGAGGACGAGCCTGTAGTCCTCGAGTTCGTGAAGACCTCAAGGAAGTCGATTGCCGGTGATCGAATCCGGTACGTGAATGTGCCTTGGACAGGGGAATCAAGCGGGCGGTGAGCCTGCAGGGTCGCGGCGGCTCGCGGCTCAAGCCTGAGCGGCGGCGGTCCGGCCTGTGGCTGTGCGAGGCTGCGGCCATGCAGGTCCACCTGGTCGACGGCACCTACGAGATCTTCCGCTACCACTTCGCCCTGCCCTCCCACGTGACGGCCGATGGCCAGGAGGTCGCGGCGACGAGAGGTGTGGTGGGGTCGATGCTCGGGCTGCTGGAGGACGGCGCCACCCACGTCGGCATCGCCACCGACCACGTGATCGAGTCGTTCCGCAACGACCTGTGGCCGGGGTACAAGTCGAGCGAGGGCATGCCGCCCGAGCTGCTCGGCCAGTTCCAGCTGCTCGAGGACGTCCTCGAGGCCGCCGGCTTCACCGTCTTCCCGATGGTCGAGTTCGAGGCCGACGACGCCATGGGCGCCGCCGCCGCGGTGGCCGACGCCGACCCCAGGGTCGACAAGGTCGTGATCTGCACTCCCGACAAGGACCTCGGTCAGTGCGTCGTCGGTGATCGGGTCGTGCAGCTCGACCGGCGCAAGGGCGTGGAGATCGACGCCGCCGGGGTCGAGGAGCGCTTCGGGGTGCCGCCGGCGTCGATCCCCGACTACCTCGCCCTCGTCGGCGACTCGGCCGACGGCTTCCCCGGCCTTCCCGGCTGGGGCGCCAAGTCGGCGTCCGGCGTCCTCGCCCGCTACGGCCACCTCGAGCAGATCCCCGCCGGGGCCGACGACTGGGACGTCAGCGTGCGGGGTGCGGGCAAGCTCGCCGCGACGCTGCAGGACCAGTTCGAGCTCGCCCTGCTCTTTCGTCGCATCGCCACGGTCGAGCGCGATGCCCCGACCGTCACCGACGTCGAGGACCTGCGCTGGGTCGGGCCGACCTCTGAGCTGCGCACCCTCGCCGAGCGCCTCGACGCCCCGAACCTCGCCGCCCGCGCCGAGCGCCTGGCCGAGACGCGCAAGAGCCGGGGCTAGGCCCCGGCTCTCTCGATCCTGCGAGGTGGGTGCGCCGCCCGGCGGCGGTGCCTCAGGCCTCGGACTTGTTGGCCTCGGCGGCGAGGCGGGCGGCCTCGGCCTTGGCACGAGCGGCCTTGGCCTCGGCCTCGGCGGCAGCCGCCTCGGCCTGGGCGATGGTGACCTCGTGCGACTCGGCCGCGGGGGCCGCAGCAGCAGCCTCGGCGACCGGAGCGGCCTCGGGGGCCGGAGCGTCCTTGACCGACTTGCTGGCCTTCTCGCCCTCCTTCAGGCCCTTCTCGAACTCGCCCTTGGCGGAGCCGAGGGAGCGGGCGAGCTTGGGCAGCTTGGCGCCGCCGAAGAGCAGGGCGATGACGCCGAGAACGATGAGCCATTCGTAGCCACTGGGCATGGCGGGGGACCTCCTGCGGCGGGTAGCCGACGCGAACTGTTGAGCGGGTGTCAGGGTACGGCACCACCGGCGCGATGTCGCCTCTGCCGTGTGAACCGATGATGAACGACCCCGCCGGCGCCACGGCACCCGTAACCTCCGGGCATGGCGAGCCCGTACACCATGGTGGAGGTGGCCGGCCGGGAGGTGAAGGTCACCAACCCGGACAAGGTGTACTTCCCGGCGCGGGGCGAGACGAAGCTCGACCTCGTCGAGCACTACCTGCTGGTGGGGGAGGGGGCGCTGCGCGGCGTGTTCCGCCGCCCCACGGTGATGAAGCGCTTCCCCGACGGTGCCACCGGCGAGATGTTCTTCCAGAAGCGGGTGCCGGCCAAGCGGCCGGACTGGTTGCAGACCGCCACCGTGGCGTTCCCCAGCGGTCGCACCGCGGAGGAGCTCTGCCCGTCCGATCTCGCCCACCTGATCTGGGCGGTGAACCTGGGCTGCCTCGACATGAACCCGTGGGCCGTGCGCAAGTGGGACCTCGACCACCCGGACGAGCTCCGGGTCGACCTCGATCCCCAGCCGGGCGTGCCGTTCGCGGCGGTGCGGGAGGTCGCCGGCGTGGTGCGTGACGTGCTCACCGAGCACGGCATGGTCGGCTTCCCGAAGACCTCGGGCTCCCGCGGCATCCACGTGAACGTCCGCATCGTGGCCAGGTGGGACTTCACCGAGGTCCGGCGGGCCGCGCTGGCCCTGGCCCGCGAGGTCGAGCGCAGGGTGCCCCACCTCGCCACCTCGAAGTGGTGGAAGGAGGAGCGGGGCGACCGCGTCTTCCTCGACTACAACCAGAACGCCCGGGACCGCACGGTGGCCTCGGTGTACTCCGTGCGGGCCAACCCCGAGGGCATGGTGTCGGCCCCGTTCCGGTGGGACGAGCTCGACGCGGTCGAGCTGGCCGACTTCACCCTCGCCTCGATGCCCGCCCGCTGGGCCGACGTCGGCGACCTCGAGGTCGGCATCGACGACCAGGCCCACTCGTTGAAGGGGCTGCTCGAGATGGCGGCCCGCGACGAGGCGGAGGGCCTGGGCGACGCGCCGTGGCCGCCGAGCTTCCCGAAGGCGGAGGGCGAGCCCCCGCGGGTGCAGCCCAGCCGGAAGAAGTCCACCCCCGACCCCTGACCCCATGGCTCGATCGAGCACGCCGGGGCGTGCCGGATCGAGCCACCGGGGTCAGATGCCGAAGATGCGGTGCAGCTCGTAGGGCGGCACCTGCTCGAGCTGCTCGAAGGTGCAGGTACGCGGGTCGCGGTCGGGCCGGAAGCGCACCAGCCGGGTGGCGTGGCGGAACCGGCCGCTCTGCACGTGCTCGTACGCGACCTCGGCCACGAGCTCGGTGCGCAGCGCGGTCCACGACATGTCCTTGGTGGCGTTCCACCGGTTGGGCGCGCCCGGCATGCGGCCACCCTCGCCGGCCTCGGTCGGGGTGCCCCACTCCCGCCACGGGTGGTCGGTGAGGGCGTCGGCCTCGTAGGGGGCGACCTCGGCCACGAGCTCCTTGCGGCGGGCGGCGGTGAAGCTGGTGGCCACCCCCATGTGGTGGAGCGCGCCCGCGTCGTCGTAGAGGCCGAGCAGCAGCGAGCCCACGCCGTCGCCGCTCTTGTGGGTGCGGTAGCCGGCGACCACGCAGTCGGCGGTGCGCTTGTGCTTCACCTTCAGCTGGGTGCGCTTGTCCGGCACGTAGAGGCCGTCGAGGTCCTTGGCCATCACCCCGTCGAGGCCCGCCCCTCGAAGCGGACGAACCAGTCCTCGGCCGTGGCCCGGTCGGCGGTGACCGGCGTGAGGTGCACCGGGGCGGCGGCGCCGGCCAGCGCCGCCTCGAGCCGGTCCCGGCGCTCCGAGAGGGGACGGCCCATGAGGTCGTCGTCGCCGAGGGCGAGCAGGTCGAAGGCCACGAAGCTGGCCGGGGTCTCGAAGGCCAGCTTGGCGACGCGGGACTCGGCGGGGTGGATGCGCTGCTGCAGCGCGTCGAAGTCGAGGCCGTCGGCGGTGGCCACCACGATCTCGCCGTCGACGACGCAACGCTCGGGCAGCTCCCGCAGCAGCGCCGCCGCCAGCTCCGGGAAGTAGCGGGTGAGCGGTCGCTCGTTGCGGCTGCCCAGTTCGATCTCCGGGCCGTCGCGGAACACGATGCAGCGGAAGCCGTCCCACTTGGGCTCGAACTGCCAACTCTCGCCGTCGGGCACGGCGTCGGTGGCCTTCGCCAGCATCGGCGCGACAGGGGGCATGACCGGAAGCTGCACGAGCCGGACGATAGGCCCACCGCCCGCATTCGGCCGCCCCTCCCAGCCATCGGTAGTGTTGCCGCCATGTCGGACCATCCCATGACCGAGCGCCTGGCAGAGCTGGCACAGCGCAAGGAAGAAGCCCTTCACGCCGGGTCTGAGCGCTCCGTGGAGCGCCAGCACGCCAAGGGCAAGCTGCTCGCCCGCGAGCGGATCGAGTACCTCCTCGACGAGGGGTCGTTCCACGAGCTCGACATGTTGGCCCGCCACCGGGCCCACGAGAGCGGCATCGAGGAGCGCCCCTACACCGACGGTGTCATCACCGGGTGGGGCACGATCGACGGCCGGAAGGTCTTCATCTTCTCCCAGGACTTCACCGTGTTCGGTGGGGCGCTGGGCGAGGTCTTCGCCGAGAAGATCCACAAGGTGATGGACCTCGCGCTGTCGGTCGGCGTGCCGCTCATCGGCCTCAACGACGGTGCCGGCGCCCGCATCCAGGAGGGCGTCGTCTCGCTCGCCAGCTACGGCGGCATCTTCCACCGCAACGTGCTCGCCTCCGGCGTCACGCCGCAGATCTCGGTGATCCTCGGGCCGTGCGCCGGCGGCGCCGTCTACAGCCCGGCCATGACCGACTTCATCTTCATGGTCGACGAGACCTCCCACATGTTCATCACCGGCCCCGACGTGGTGAAGACGGTGACGGGCGAGGAGGTCACCCTCGAGGAGCTGGGCGGCGCCAAGAGCCACGCCACCAAGTCCGGTGTGGCCACCTTCGTCTCGCCCGACGAGAAGGCCTGCCTCGACGACGTCAAGTACCTCTTCTCGTTCCTGCCGTCGAACAACCTCGAGGCCCCGCCCGAGATGTTCTCCGGCGACGATCCCGAGCGCCTCTGCCCCGAGCTCGCCGAGATCATGCCGGACAGCCCGAACATCCCCTACGACATGAAGAAGGTCATCGCCGCGGTCGTCGACGACGGGGACTTCTTCGAGTACTTCCCCCGCTGGGCCGGCTCGATCGTGTGCGGCTTCGCCCGCATGAACGGCCAGACCGTGGGCATCGTGGGCAACCAGCCGATGGTGCTCGCCGGCGTGCTCGACATCGAGTCCGCCGAGAAGGGTGCCCGCTTCGTGCGCACCTGCGACGCCTTCAACATCCCGCTGGTCACCTTCGTCGACGTGCCGGGCTTCCTCCCCGGCGTCGACCAGGAGTACGGCGGCATCATCCGCCACGGCGCCAAGCTGCTCTACGCCTTCTGCGAGGCCACCGTGCCCCGCATCCAGGTCATCACCCGCAAGGCCTACGGCGGCGCCTACGTGGTCATGAACTCCAAGTCCATCGGTGCCGACCTGGCCTTCGCCTGGCCGTCCGCCGAGCTGGCCGTCATGGGTCCGCAGGGCGCGGTCGAGATCCTCTACCGCCGTGAGCTGCAGGAGGCCGACGACCCGGTCGCCCGCCGCGCCGAGCTGGTCGACGACTACACCGAGCGCTTCGCCAACCCCTACGTGGCGGCCGAGCGGGGCTTCGTCGACGACGTCATCGACCCGGCCGAGACCCGCCGCAAGGTCATCGCCGGCCTCGACCTGCTGAAGTCGAAGCGCGAGGAGCTCCCCCACCGCAAGCACGGGAACATCCCGCTGTGAGCCAGGGCTACTCGGTCTCGCCGGAGCCGACCATCGAGGAGGCGGCGGCCATCGCCGCCGCCCTCGAGGTCACCCGGCCGGTGGTGGTCGCCGCCCCGGCGGGGCCGCGGATCTCGCGGTGGCGCTTCTCGGGCCGCTGGTGGACCAAGCCGGTGCCGGAGCGTCGCTCCCGCCCCTGAGGCCTCCAACCCAGAACGACGAACGGTGCCGCCCGCATGGGCGGCACCGTCGCGTCAGGGCTCCGGCCGAGGGTGTGGGCTCAGCCGGTGAAGCTCGGGGTCACGGCCACCTGGCCCGCAGCCTCGACGTCGGGCCCGGGGACGCCCGTGCGGAACAGGATCGGGGTGTTGGCGCTGGGGTTGCCGTTGGGCGCCACCCCTGCACCGACCACGCACGCCCCGGGGATCCCGCAGTCGATCACCCCGGAGTCGGTGGTGATGAACCGCTTGGCCCGCAGGGTGGCGGTGAAGTCCCCTGAGTCGGCGGTGAAGCCGTTGCCGAGGGTCGACAGGTCACAGCCCCCCGGCCCACCGGCGTTGACCCGGCACTGGACCACGCCCACGTTGGTGCGCCGCGGGAACCCCGAGCCGAAGACCCGGATGAGCTGGCCGTCATCGACCCCCGTCGCGGGATCGATGCTGACCGACGGGGGTGGCGGCAGGGGAGCGTTCGGGTCGAACTGGATGGGAGCGCTCGTCGCCATCGAGCCGTCGAAGAAGTCGATGACCGTGACGACGCAGGCCCCCGGGTCGGCGCAGTCGACGGAGCTCGTGGCGTCGTAGAGGATTCGGTCGACGACCAGGTCGAAGCTGAACGCTCCGGTGTCGTCGGTCTCGACGAAGCTGCCCGGCCCGAAGCCGCAGCCCGGGCCCTGGGATGCCCCGGCCGGGCACTGCGAGGCCGAGACCGGGTAGTTGGGCTCGAAGCCCGTGCCGGCGACGGTGACGGTGTCACCGTCGAGCAGATCGGTGTCCGGGGTGACGGTGATGCTCGGGGGAGGGGGGAGCGGGACGCTGCCGTCGAAGGTGATCGGCGCGGTGGCGCCGTCGCCGATCTCCTGCACGCCCGAGAGCAGGACGCACGCTCCGGGGGTGGCGCAGTCGGTGGAGGTGCCGTTGGTCCGCAGCACCCGTCGCACGGTGTAGGTGTACGAGATGTTCCCGGACGAGTCGGACACCGTGTACTGCCCGGTGCTCGAGCCGCAGTTGAACGGGTCGGTGGTCGGGGGGTCGAGGCACTCGAGCAGGGCGACCATCGTGTTCGCCGGGTAGTTCGTGCCGGTGACGGCGACGGTCTGGCCGTTGAGCAGGTTCGTCGACGGGGTCACCGAGAGGGTGGGCGGCGGGGGCGGCGGGATGCTCGGGTCGAACTGGATCGGGTAGTCGTCGCTGATGGTCTGCTCGGCCACCGAGCCGGCCCCGATCTTGCAGGCGTTCACGCCGGAGCAGTCGATCGGGGTGCCGCCCACGATGAGGATGCGGCGCGGGGTGAACGACGTCGAGAAGCTGCCGGAGGCGTTGGTGTTCGTGTAGCTCAACGTCGACTGGTTGCAGTCGGCGACGCTCGACGACGGCACCCTGCACTGGATGATGCCGATGAGGGCGTTGGCCGGGTAGCCCGTGCCGCTGACGGTGACGGTGTCGCCCTGCACCAGCAGGGTCGACGGGGTCACGGTGATGGACGCGGCGGCGGGCACGGCCACCGCCGCGGGCGTGGGCTCCGGGGTCGGCGCGGTCGCGTCGACGGTGAGGGTGGTGTCCGTCGTCGGCGCTGTCGTCGAGGTGGGGTCCGGCATGGTGGTGTCGGGCACGCCGGCGTCAGCGATGGGCTCGGAGGTCGAGGTCGTCGTCTCCGGGGTCCGAGGTGTCGGCGGTCGATGTCGTCGCCGTGGCGGCATCGGGCGCCGGGTCGGTGACGTCGGCGCCGGAGGGCATCGCCATGGCCACCATCGCCGTGACCAGGGTGATCGCGGCGATCAGGGCCCGCAGGCCCCGCCGCCGGGGATCGTCGTTGGTTCGCCGGCCCGCCGGGCCCGTCGGTCGTCGGTGCATGGTTCGCCCCCGGTTCCGCCCGCGGTCCGCCCCCGGGCACGGGGTCAGTATGTCGCAGTGGCGCGGCCGTCGCCGCCCGGGCCTAGCGGCCGGCGTTGACGATGCGGTTCCAGCTCTCGAGGTCGCGCTCGTCGGCGGGTCGACCGACGCGGGTGACGACGTCGACGTCGGGCGACTCGGCCCGCAGGGCGGCGGCGGTGCACTGCTCCTTGGGGCGGTGCGCGAAGGGGTCGAACTGGTAGTGCGCCATCGCGTTCTCGTGGGAGATCTTGTTGATGGCGGCGTCGTCGAGCCCGTCGAGCGTCTTCACCAGCTCCTCGGGGGCGTTCGGCCACGTGCCGTCGGAGTGCGGGTAGTCGGACTCCCAGCACACGTTGTCGAGGTTGAAGTGGTCGATCAGCTCCGGGCCCACCGTCTCCTTGATGAAGCACACCAGGATGTGGTCGTTGAAGATCTGGGTGGGCCCACCGGTCTTCGAGAAGTCGTGGTTGATCCAGCCCCGGTGGCGGTCGTTGACGTGCTCGGAGCGCCAGAGGAAGTAGGGGATCCAGCCGATGTCGCCCTCGGTGAGGGAGAACTTCAGGGTCGGGAAGCGCTCCCAGAACGTGGCCCACACGAGGTCGATCAGCGTGTAGACGGTGCCGGCCGACGAAAGCGACATGGCCACTCCAGCGGGGGCGTCGACCGAGGTCTGAGCGCTCCGCGACGACGAGCCGAGGTGGCAGCAGATCACCGTGCCGGTGTCGCAGCAGGCGGCGAAGAGGGGGTCCCACTCGCCGGAGTGGATCGACGGCATGTTGAGCGCGGCCGGGTTCTCGGAGAAGGTCACCGCGTGGCAGCCCTTCTCGGCGAGGCGGTGCACCTCCTTGGCGGCCTCGTGCACGTCGAAGAGCGGGAGGATGCCGCAGGGGATGAAGCGGCCCGGGTGGGCGGCGCACCACTCGTCGATGTGCCAGTCGTTGTAGGCCTTGATCATCACCAGGTTGGTGGCGCGGTCGGGGCCCTGGTTCAGGACCTGGCCACTGAAGCCGGTCCAGTTCGGGAAGTTGAGCCCGGCCAGCTGGCCGCCGGCGTTCATGTCGCGGACGCGCTCGTCGACGTCGTAGCAACCGGGGCGCATCTGGTCGTAGCGGCTGGCGTCGATGTTGAACATCTCCGGCGCCTTGCCGGCCACGGCGTTGAGGCCGAGGTTGCGGCCCCGGATGTCGCCGTACCACCACTGCTCGATCCCGCCCTCCTCGAGCACGACGCGGGGCGCCTTGTCCTTGTAGGCGGCCGGCACGTGAGCGTCGAACATGTTCGCCGGCTCAGCGATGTGGTCATCGACGCTGATGAGGATGAGATCGTCGGCGTTCATTGCGCCCCCTAGGCGTGCGGCGGTCGGATCGACGGGGTCGACGGGGCGCGGCCGCAGCGGCCCCTGGATCGATCGTACCCATCCTCTGGTAAAGCGATCCCAGCCTCACCCTGCCGCACCGCCGGTGGGCTACAAAGGGCCGATGGACCTCACGACCGTCGCCGACGACCACGCCGTGGTGCACGACGGCCTCGCGGTCCGCCGGTACGACGATCTCGAGCCCGACACGGTGTACGAGTTCGACGGCTTCGCCTTCCGCACCCTCGCCCGCCCGGCCGGCGAGCGCCTGGCCACCTTCGCCACGGTCAACGACGTCCACTTCGGTGAGGTCGTGTGCGGGATCATGGACGGCATCGACCTCGGGCCGACGTTCTCGGTCACCGACGGCGAGGAGCCCTACCCGGAGACGATGAACCGGGGTGCGATCCACGAGATCGAGCTGCTCGACCCCGATCTGGTGCTGGTGAAGGGCGACCTCACCGCCGAGGGCACCGACGACGAGTACCGCGACTTCCTCGAGTTCTACGGCGAGGCCTTCGGCGACCGGCTGGTCCACACCCGGGGCAACCACGACGTCCACGGCGCCGCCGACTTCGCGTCCGAGCCCACCCAGCGGGTCGACCTGCCGGGTGCGGTCCTCGCCGTGGTCGACACCTCGGTCCGGGGCCAGGCCGGCGGCCACGTGACGGGGGAGCAGCTCGAGTGGCTGCACGACCTCGCCGCCGACACCGACCTGCCCGTCTACGTGTTCGGGCACCACAACGTCTGGAGCCCGGACTCGGTGCGCACGTTCGGGGCCACCTTCGGCATCGATGCCGGCGTCGTCGGTCCGCCTCATCGAGGTCGTGGCCGCCCGGCACAACATCCGCGGCTACTTCGCCGGCCACACCCATCGCAACCGGGTCCGCCACATCTCCATCAGCCGCGACGTGCCGTGGGTCGAGGTGGCGTGCGTGAAGGACTTCCCGGGCGCGTGGGCCGAGTACCGGGTGTACGAGGGCGGGTTGCTCCAGGTCTTCCACCGCATCTCCACCCCGGACGCCCTGGTGTGGTCGGAGAAGACCCGGGCCATGTTCGGGGGGATGTACTTCGACTACAGCTTCGGTGACCTCGGCGACCGCTGCTTCGCGGTGCCGGCCCATCGCCCGACGTGACCGTCGAGCGCGGCGGGCCGCCGCTCGCCGACCTCCGGGTCATCGACCTGGCCACCGTGCTCGCCGGCCCCGGCTGCGCCCGTTACCTGGCGGACTTCGGCGCCGACGTGATCAAGGTCGAGCGCCCGGGGACGGGTGACACCCTCCGCTCGATGGGGTGGCGCGACCCGGCCGACGACGTCACCCTCTTCTGGAAGCTGGGCGGCCGTGGCAAGCGCAGCGTGGTGCTCGACCTCAAGGACCCCGTCGGCGTCGAGACCCTCCGGCGCCTCATCGCCACCGCCGACGTGCTCGTCGAGAACTTCCGGCCCGGCAAGCTCGAGGCCCTCGGGCTGGTGCCCGACGAGCTCATCGCCGAGAACCCGCGCCTGGTGATCACCCGGGTCACCGGCTTCGGCCAGGACGGCCCCTACGCCCAGCGGCCGGGGTTCGCCACCCTGGCCGAGGCCATGTCCGGGTTCGCCGGCATCAACGGCGAGCCCGACGGCGGCCCGCTGTTGCCGCCCATCGCCCTCACCGACGAGGTCACCGCCCTCGTGGCCGCCTTCGCCACCATGACCGCGGTGCACTCCGGCATCGGGCAGGTGGTCGACGTCAACCTCCTCGAGTCGATGCTCCAGCTGATGGGACCGCTCGTCTCCGCCTTCGGGGTGCTCGGCTACGAGCAGCCCCGCCTCGGCTCGGGCATCGCCTACACGGTGCCCCGCAACACCTACCGCTGCGCCGACGGTCGCTGGGTGGCGATCTCCACGTCGGCGGAGTCCGTCGCCCAACGGCTGCTCGCTCTGGTCGGGGCGGAGGGCGACCCCCGGTTCGCCGACTTCGAGGCGCGGGTCGCCCACCGGGCCGACATCGACGAGCTCGTGGCGGCGTGGTGCGCCGAGCGCACGCTCGACGAGGTCCTGGCCGCGGCCGAGCAGGCCGAGGCCGCGGCCGCGCCGGTGTACTCGATGGCCGACATCGCCACCGACCCCCATCTGCTCGCCCGGGAAGCCGTGATCGAGGTCGACGGCGTGCCGATGCAGAACGTCATCGCCCGGCTGTCGGCCACCCCGGGCGGGGTCCGCTTCGGGGCGCGCCCCTCGGCGCCGACACCGCCGAGGTCCTCGCCGACCTCGACGACTGACCCTTCACCCGAAAGCTGGCTCACCTGCTTCGGCCGGCTGTACGACGTGAGCCACCTTTGGGGACTCCACCGAAAGCTGGCTCACCTGCTTCGGCCGGCTGTACGACGTGAGCCACCTTTCGGGGGGTGGGTCAGGTGAGGCCGATGAGGACGTTCTTGGGGCGGAGGAACTCCCGGAGCCCGTCCTCGCCGCCCTCGCGGCCGAAGCCGCTCTGCTTCACCCCGCCGAACGGGGCGTTGGGGGAGAGGTAGGGGAAGGCGTTCACGGTGACGGCGCCGACCTCGAGCCGCTCGGCCATGCGGTGGGCCCGGCCGAGGTCGCGTGTGAACACGTAGCCGCCGAGCCCGAAGTGGCTGGCGTTGGCCCGGGCCACGACGTCGTCCTCGTCGGTGAAGCGCATCACCGACAGCACCGGCCCGAAGACCTCGTTGCGGGCCACGTCGCTGGTGTCGTCGACGTCGGCGAAGACGGTCGGTGCGATGTAGTAGCCGCCGGCGAGCTCGCCCTCGAGGCGTCGGCCGCCGGTGACGAGGCGCCCGCCGCTCTCGGCCTTCGCCCGCTCGATCACACCCATCACCCGCTCGCACGCCGCCGCGTTCACGACCGGGCCCATGAGCGTGCCGGGGTCGAGCGGATCGCCGATGGCCACGTTCTCGGCCAGGGCCACGACCCGCTCGACCACCTCGTCGAACACGTCGGCGTGGGCGTAGAGACGAGTGGGGAGGGCACACCCCTGGCCGCTCAGCATCACCGCGCCGAGCAGCCCGGCGACCAGGCAGGCCTGGTCGAGGTCGGCGTCGGGGAAGACGATGTTGGCGGACTTGCCCGCCGAGCTCGAAGCAGAGCGGCGTCAGCTGCTCGGCCGCCGCGGCCATCACGGCGCGGGCGGCGACCACCCCGCCGGTGAAGGAGATCTTGTCGACCCCGGGGTGGCGCACGAGCAGCTCGCCGGTGGCGGCGCCGCCGGGGACGACGTTCACCGCACCGGGCGGGAGGCCGGCCTCGAGCGCGAGCTCGGCGAAGCGGATCGCGCCGAAGGGGGCGATCTCCGGAGGCTTGGCCACGACGGTGTTGCCGGCGGCCAGCGCAGGGATCGCCTTGTGCCCCATGCCCATCATCGGGCCGTTCCACGGCACCAGTGCGGCCACGACGCCGTAGGGCTCGGGGATCGTGTAGTCGAGGTGCCCCGGCATGGGCATGGGGATGACCCGGCCCTCGATCTTGTCGATCCAGCCGGCGTAGTGGCGGGCCCAGTTGGCGGTGTAGGTGCCGGCGTCGAGGATGCTCACCGGACAGCCGTTGTCGCGGGCGTTGATGGCAGCCGCCTCGGCCCCGTTGGCCTCCAGCAGCTCGGCGAGCCGGAGTAGGGCGGCGGCGCGCTCGGGCGGCGGGGTGGCCCGCCACACGGGCAGCGCGGCCCGCGCGGCCGCGACGGCCGCGTCGACGTCGGTGCTCCCGCCGAGGGGCACCTCGGCCTGCAGGCGACCCGTCGCCGGGTCGTGGTGGGCGTAGCTGCCGCCGCTGCCGGTCGGTCGGCGCTCGTCGCCGATCACCATGCCGCGAGAGGCGAGCCCCTCGATGGCCGCGGCCGCCTGCTCGGTCGTGAACGCCATCGGTCCCCCTCGGTCGACGTGCCTCCGGTCGGCGACGCTACCGCCGCCCGTGGTCGTCAGCGCTCGGCGGGGGCGACCTCGATGCGGTGCTGACGCCAGCGCCGGGCCTGCTCGAGGGCCTCGTCGGCCCGGTCGAGCACCTCGCGGGCGGTCATCCCGTGGGCCGGGTAGCAGGCCACGCCGGCCCGCACGACGGCGCCCGGGGCCATGGCCTCGACCGCTTCGCCGAAGCGCTTGGTGACGAGCAGGGCGCCCATGTCGTCGGTGTCCTCCAGCACGACCGCGTAGCCGCCCTCGTCGAGGCGGAACGTGCCGTCGGCCTCGCGGACCGTGGCCCGGAGCAGCTCGGCGATCTTGCCGGCGTCGACGTCGTGGGGGTCGTCGATCTGGACGTACTCGAGGGCTTCGAGCATCACCACGGCCACGGGCGTGAGCCGTCGGCGTCCGGAGGCGATGCGGCTCTCGACCGCAGTGGTGAGCCAGCCCTCGAGCAGGAAGCCGCTCTCGGGGTCGAGCATGGTGCCGCCCTGGCGGCTCCGGCGCAGCGAGCCCAGCCGGGAGCGCCAGGCCAGGCGGGACTCCGCGTTCTGGCGGGCCTCGGACTCGTTGTGGAGGTCGTGCTGGAGCGTGGCGATGAGGTCGGTGCGGATGGCGGCGACCTTCTCCGCCTCGCGGGCCCTGCGCAGCGTGTGGAGGGCGATGCCGGTGAGCGACACGACGCAGGCGCACGGGATCGCGAGCAGCAGCAACGGGGCCCCGGCGGCGAGCGCGACGCAGGAGGCGACCGTGATGGCCACGAGGGCGATGGAGACCGGGCCGACCGGATCGGTCGGCTTGTGGGCGGCGGAGCTCACACCCTCAGCGTCGGCCGATCGACGGCCGCGGTTTAGCGGTTCGTGGGCGTGACCTCCGCCGGCCCGGCCCTCGGTCATCGGGCGCGGTCGGCGGCGACGAGGTCGGCGATGTCGCCCATGATGCGGCCGAGCTCGAAGTCCTTGGGCGTGTAGACGCGGGCCACGCCGGCGGCGAGGAGCTTGGGCCGGTCGGCCTCGGGGATGATCCCGCCGACGACCACCGGGGCGTCGACCCCCTCGGCCCGGAGTCGGTCGACCACGTCGGGGACGAGCTCGAGGTGGCTGCCCGACAGGATCGACAGGCCGATCACGTCGACGTCCTCGTCGCGGGCGACGGCGGCGATCTGCTCGGGCGTGAGGCGGATGCCCTGGTAGATGACCTCCATGCCGGCGTCGCGGGCGGCCACGGCGATCTGCTCGGCGCCGTTGGAGTGGCCGTCGAGGCCGGGCTTGCCGACCAGGAGGCGGGGCGGCCCGCCGGCCATCGTGCGCACGCGGTCGGCGACGGCCCGCAGATCGGCCGGGAGCGTGCCGACGCCCACTGCCGCGGCCACGCCCGTGGGGGCGCGGTACTCGCCGAAGACCTCGCGCAGGGCGCCGGCCCACTCGCCGGTGGTGCCGCCGGCATGGGCGAGGGCGATGGTGGCCGGCATCACGTTGTCGCCGGAGACGGCGACCCGGCGCAGCTCGTCGAGGGCGCGGGCGACGGCGTCGGCGTCGCGCTCGGCCCGCCACTCGTGCAGTTCGCCCACGGTCTGGGCCTCGACCGCGGGGTCGACCTTGAGGATCGACTCGTCGCCGTCGAGCGGCGAGAGAGCGGTCTCGGTGAAGCGGTTCACCCCGACGACGACCTGCTCGCCCGTCTCGATGCGGCGCACCCGGTCGGTGTTGGAGGTGACGAGGCGGCCCTTGAGCTCCTCGACGGCGGCGAAGGCGCCGCCCATGGCCAGGACCTCGTCGAGCTCGGCCCTCGAGGCCTCGATCAGCTCGGCGGTGCGGGCCTCGATCACGTGGGAGCCGGCGAAGATGTCGTCGTACTCGAGCAGGTCGGTCTCGTAGGCGAGCACCTGCTGCATCCGCAGCGACCACTGCTGGTCCCAGGGGTGGGGGAGGCCGAGGGCCTCGTTCCACGCGGGGAGCTGGATCGAGCGGGCCCGGGCGTCCTTGGACAGGGTGACGCCGAGCATCTCGAGCACGATGCGCTGCACGTTGTTCTCGGGCTGGGCCTCGGTGAGGCCGAGCGAGTTGACCTGGACGCCGTAGCGGAACCGGCGGGCCTTGGGGTCGGTGACGCCGTAGCGCTCGAGGGTGATGTCGTCCCACATCTGGGTGAAGGCGCGCATCTTGCACACCTCCTCGACGAAGCGGATGCCGGCGTTCACGAAGAACGAGATCGAGGCGACCACCGCGGGCATGCGCTCGGGGGCGACCTGACCGGAGTCGCGCACGGCGTCGAGGACATCGATGGCGGTGGCCAGCGAGAAGGCGATCTCCTGCACCGGCGTGGCCCCGGCCTCCTGCAGGTGGTAGCTGCAGACGTTCATCGGGTTCCACGCCGGGATGTGCTCGGAGCAGTAGGCGATCATGTCGACGATCAGCCGCTTGGAGGGCTCCGGCGGGAAGATGTACGTGCCCCGCGACAGGTACTCCTTGACGATGTCGTTCTGCGTGGTGCCCCGCAGCGCCTCGGTGGGCACGCCCATCTCCTGGGCGTGGGCGACGTAGAGGCCGAGCATCCACGCGGCCGGCGCGTTGATCGTCATCGACGTGTTCATCTCGCCGACGGGGATCTGGTCGAGCAGCTGGCGCATGTGGCCCAGGTGGGCGACGGGCACGCCGACCTTGCCGACCTCACCGCGCGCCCGCGGGTCGTCGGCGTCGTAGCCGGTCTGGGTCGGGAGGTCGAAGGCGACCGACAGGCCGGTCTGACCCTTGGCGAGGTTCGTCCGGTAGAGCTCGTTCGAGGCCGTGGCGGTGGAGTGGCCGGAGTAGGTCCTCATCATCCACGGACGGTCGCGTTCGTGGCTGGCGGGGGTCGACCGGGGTGCGTCCATGGGTCAATCGTTCCCCAGCATCGGTGCCGCTGTCACG
Source organism: uncultured Actinomycetes bacterium (assembly GCA_963702555.1). Lineage (GTDB taxonomy): Bacteria > Actinomycetota > Acidimicrobiia > Acidimicrobiales > Acidimicrobilacustridaceae > CAMFLJ01. The sequence goes on along the minus strand of CAVPCW010000013.1, from coordinate 105,179 downwards.
ACGATGACCGATCGGTAACCGGACGCCGGGCGGCTCATGCGTCGGTGAACGGGTCGGTGGGTGTCGACAGCGCCGTCGCGAGCAGCTCGAGGTACTGCTCCCGAGGGACCTCCACGGCCCCGAGCGACTCGAGGTGCGGGGTGAGCCACTGGACGTCGAGCAGCACCGCGCCGATGGCCCGCAGCCGCTCCACGAGGCCCATCAGCGCCACCTTCGAGGCGTCGCGGCCCCGGTGGAACATCGACTCGCCCGCGAAGAGGCCCTCGACCTTCACCCCGTAGAGGCCGCCGGCGAGCTCGCCGGTCTCGCGGTCCCAGGCCTCGACGGAGTGGGCCCAGCCCATCTCGTGCAACCGACCGAACGCGGCGCGGATGTCGCCGGTGATCCAGCCGCCGTCGCGACCGGGGTCGGCGCACGCGGCGACGACCTCGTCGAAGGCGTGGTCGAACCGGACCTCGTAGCGCCGGGCCGACTGCCGCATGCGAGCGGGACACCTTCAGCCCGTCGAGCGGGAGGACGCCCCGGGGGTCGGGCGACCACCAGCCGATCGGGCGCCGGCCCGACAGCGGCATCGGGAAGAGGCCGCTGCGATAGGCGCTGAGGAGGGTGCCGGGCTCGAGGTCGGCACCGATGCCCACCAGGCCGTGGTCGTCGGCCGAGCCCGCCGGCGGGAACTGCCAGTCGGTGGGAGCGGGCTCGGGAGGCACGGCCCCCGTTCTATCGGCTCACTTGGCGTAGTCGTAGAAGCCCAGGCCGGACTTCCGGCCCAGCTGCCCGGCCGACACCATGCGGCGCAGCACCGGGACCGGGGCGTAGTTCGGGTCGCGGAACTCGTCGTAGAGGGCGTCGAGGATGGCGACGGAGGTGTCGAGGCCGACCAGGTCGAGCAGCGCCAGCGGGCCCATCGGGAAGTTGCAGCCGCCCTTCATGGCGGTGTCGATGGCATCGCGGGAGGCCACGCCGTTCTCGAGCATCCGGACGGCGTTGTTCAGGTACGGGAAGAGCAGCGCGTTCACGATGAAGCCGGCGCGGTCGGCGACCTCGACGGGCGACTTGCCGCACGCGGCGGCGAAGGCGGTGACGGCGGCGATGGTGTCGTCGGACGCCGTGAGGGGCCGGACGATCTCGACGAGGCTCATGGCCGGCGCCGGGTTGAAGAAGTGGACGCCGCAGACGCGGTCGGGGCGGCCGGTGACGACGGCCATCTCCACGACCGGGAGGGTGGAGGTGTTGGTGGCGAGGATGGCGCCCTCGGCCACGATGCCGTCGAGCTCGGCGAACAGCTGCTTCTTGACCTCGAGGTCCTCGACCACGGACTCGATGACGAGGTCGCAGTCGGCGAGGTCCGCCAGGTCGGCGGTGGCGGTGACGCGGGCCAGGGCGGCCTCGGCGTCGGCCTGCTCGCGGCGACCCTTCTCGACCTGACGGGCCAGCGACTTCTCGAGGGCGGCCCGCATGGCCTGTGCCGACTCGAGCTTCCGCGACCCGCAGCACGACCTCGTGCCCGGTGGTGGCGGCGACCTCGGCGATGCCGGAGCCCATGATCCCGGAGCCCACGACCCCGATGCGTTCGATCCCCATGTCCCGTCCCTCCGACGTCGTCCGCCTTCTTGGCGGTCCGTCATATTACCGATCGGTAGCTTACGGTGCCAGCCGCCTCGGGGCCGCGGGCGCCCGTCGCCCATCGCACTAGCGTGACCGCCGTGGTGAGCACCCTTCCCGTCGTCGTCGAACGCCCCCGCCGGTTCCCGGCCCGCGTCGAGGCCGAGCTGGGCCGTCGTCGCCTCCACCTGCTCTCCCGGGCCGGCGGCCGCGTGCTCGACCTCGACCGCCCCGAGGCCCGCGCCGAGATCGCCCGTGCGTCGGTCGAGCGCCACGTCGTCCCCGCCTACGACACCGCCGTGAGCGTCGGCCAGCTCGTGCGCTTCCCCGACCTCGTCGCCGCTCTCCGCGGCATCGACCGCCTGGTCGTCCCCGACGGCCGCCTTCTGCTCGTCGAGCCCGACGGGCGCACCGGCCTGACCGCGCTCCTGGTCGACACCCTCTGGGCCCGCACGCCGTGGGTCTCGGGTTTCCACGTCGGGCGCGACATCACGGCGTCGGTCCGCTCCACCACCTTCGTCCTCGACGACATCGAGAGGTTCACCATGCCCACTGCCGTCTCGTCCCTCCGCGTCGCGGTGGAGGTCCATGCCGTGCGCGTCACCGTCCCGCAGTCGAGCGGCCCGCTCCCGGTCGAGGCGTCCAGGTGAGCGGCCCCCTCGCCCTGGTCGGCGGCGACGAGTTCACCCCGGGCTGCGACTTCGACGCCGAGCTGTTGGCCGCGGTCGGCGCCGACGAGGTCGCCCTCCTCGCCACCGGCTCGGCCTACGAGAACCCCGGCAAGGTCGTCGCCGTCGCCCGCGAGTGGTTCGCCGGCCTCGGCGTGGGCCTGCGCGAGGTGCCCGTCTACACCCGGCCCGACGCCCTGGTGGAGGAGCACGTCCGTGCCCTCGCCGAGGCGAAGTTCATCTACATGACGGGCACGTCGCCGATGCACCTGCGCTCGGTGCTGAAGGACACGCCCGTGCTCGACGCGCTCTGGGGCGCGTGGGAGGGCGGGGCCGCCCTCGTCGGCAGCGGTGCCGGAGCCGACGTGCTCTGCGACCCCATGGTCGACACCCGCGGCGGGGCCTTCACCATCGGCCTCGGCGTGATGCCGCGGATGGCGGTCGTGGCCCGCGCCAACCTGTGGTCGCCCGACAAGGTGCGTCGCACCGTCGAGCTGGCTCCCGCCGACGTGGTGCTGGTCGAGCTCCCCGAGCGCACGGCCGTCATCCGCGACCCGGACGGCACGTGGCACACGGCCGGCGTCGGTCAGCCCATCGTGCACCGCGGCGGGCGCGCCGCGAGCCTCTCCGACCTCCCGGAGCCCGCCCCGCGGGGGTGAGCCCGTTGCTGCCGCGGCGAGCGGCGGTGGCTCAGGGGGCGGCGGTCGTGGTGGTGGTGGGCTCGGCCGACACGACGTCGACCACGAAGACCAGGGTCTCGTCCGGGGCGATGGTGCTGTTGCCCGTGGAGCCGTAGCCGAGCGACGGCGGGATGACGAGCACCCGGCGCCCACCCGGCTGCATCCCGGGGATGCCCTGGGTCCAGCCCTCGATCAGCTGCCCCTCGGCGAGCTGGAAGGTGGCGGGGGTGCCCCGGCTGTAGGAGGAGTCGAAGATCTTCCCGGTGGAGCACGACACGCCGATGTAGTTCACGGTGACGGAGTCGCCGAGCGCCACCGGGGTGCCGGTGCCGACGACGAGGTCCTCGGTCGTGAGCGTGCCCGGCGGGTCGCCCACCGGGATCGGGACCTCGGGAGCGCCCTCGGGGAGGGTGTCGTCGAAGGCGACGCACGGCTTGCCCAGCGCCGACTCGAGCGGCGGTGCCGTGGTGGCCGTGGTGGTGGTCGAGGCGGTGGTGGTGGTGGAGTCGCCGCTGCGGCTCAGGACCACGAGGAGCCCGACCGCGACGACGACGAACAGCACGATGAGGCCGCTCATCGTGATCCGTCGACGCCGCTGGTAGCGGGTCATCATCGACCGTTCGGCATTCAGGCGGGCCTGGTGCCCGGCCTTCTGGCGTTCGCGCTTGGGGGTACCCATCGGGCCGGGACGCTAGCAACCGCGGCCGGGGTCGCCCGATCGCGCCGTCAGGAGGGGATGGGTGACGTGCGGGCGACGCTGATCGAGGTGATGGTGACGGCCTCGGCCGGCTGGCCGTCGGCGGTCGCGAGGGCGTCGATGGCGGTGAGCGTGTCCTCACCCGAGAGCATCGCTCCGAAGGTCACGACGCCGGGGTCGATGGCCGGGGCGTTCTCGAAGGTCGCGACCAGCAGCTGGCCCCGGCTGGCGCCGGCGGAGCCCGAGGGGACCATCGAGAGCAGGCCCGGCACCATGACCGAGCCCTGGGCCGCCGCCTCGACGGGCACCGTGAAGCCCGGGGCCTCGGCGGCGCCGGCACCGGTGAACGAGAGGCCGATGGTGAACGCCTCACGCGTGCGCACGCTGGTGACCGGCTGTCCGTCGTAGAAGTGGTAGCGGGAGAGCACCACGAACGCGTTGACCGTGGCGGGCGCCCTCGTCGGGTTGAGCTGCACCGACAGGTCGCCCTTCGTGGTTCGGATCGTGGCCACGTAGAAGTACGTGGGGTCGATGCAGGTCGGCGGTGCCTCGGCGAAGAGGGTGACCCGCGGGGAGGAGCCGTCCTCGGCGGGGCACGGGGTGGCGCCGGTGAGGGCTTCGCCCGTCGGCGCCGGCTCCGGGGCGACGCCTGTGGCCGGCAGGTCCGGGTTCGTGGTGGACACCGGCACCGAGGTGGTGGTGGAGGTGGCGGTCGAGGTCGTCGAGCTGGAGCGGCTGCCGATCACCGCGCCGACGATGCTCAGCACCACCACCGCCACGATCACCACGGCGATGATCCGCTGGCGACGGCGGGTCGAGGCCTGGCGGGCCTCGGCGGCAGCCCGGCTGCGTTGCCGGGCGGCCTCCCTCTGTCGGCGGTTCGGGGTGCGGGCCATGGCCGCGGAAGCTAGTCCGCGATTCGGGAGGGGTTGGCTGCGGCCGATAGCGTTCCCGCCCGTGGCACTCCTCGTCCAGAAGTTCGGCGGCACGTCCGTGGCCGACCCCGAGCGCATGCGCGCCGTGGCCGATCACGTGGCGCGCACGGTCCGCCGTGGGAACCAGGTCGTCGTCGTGATCTCGGCCATGGGCAAGGAGACCGACGAGCTCCTGCGCCTCGCCCGTGAGGTCTCCGACACCCGCCCGGGCCGCGAGATGGACATGCTCGTCACCGCCGGCGAGCGCAAGGCCACCGCCCTGCTGTGCATGGCCATCGCCGACCTCGGCATCGAGGCCGAGTCCTTCACGGGCTCCCAGGCCGGGTTCCTCACCGACTCGACCCACATGAACGCCAAGATCACCGAGGTCCGCCCCGACCGCATCCGTGAGGCCCTCGACGCCGGCCGGGTCGCGGTGGTCGGCGGCGCCCAGGGCGTGTCCCCCGAGCGCAACGTCACGTTCCTCGGCCGCGGTGGCTCCGACACGACGGCCGTGGCCATCGCCCACGCCCTCGGTGCCCAGTCCTGCGAGCTCTACACCGACGTGTCGGGCGTGTTCACCAGCGATCCCCGGGTCGTCCCCGACGCCCGGAAGATGGACCGCATCAACTTCGATGAACTGCTCGAGATGACGGCCAACGGCTGTCCGAAGCCGGCCATGCGGTCGGTCGAGTTCGCCCGCAACTTCGACGTCGAGCTCCACGTGCGCTCCGCGTTCACCTGGGAGCCGGGCACCGTGGTCACCAAGGAGGACGACGACATGGAACAGGCGATCATCTCGGCGGTCGTGCACGACGCCGACGAGGCCAAGCTCACCATCACGGGCGTGGCCGACCGCCCCGGCATCGCGGCGAAGTACAGCCGGGCCCTCGCCGACGCCGACATCAACGTCGACCTGATCGTGCAGAACACCTCGGCGGCCGGCGTCACCGACATCTCCTTCACCGTGCCCCACGGCGACCTCGAGCGGGCCATCGCCATCTGTGAGGAGCGGGCCGACGAGATCGGCGCCAGCTCGGTCACCGGCGACGCCTCCATCGCCCGTGTGAGCGTGGTCGGCGCCGGCATGAAGTCCCATCCCGGCGTGGCCGCCACCGTGTTCGAGACCCTCGCCGCCAACGACATCAACATCGAGATGATCGCCACGTCGGCCATCCGGGTGAGCTGTGTGGTGGCCGAGGCCGACGTCGAGCGGGCCGTGGTGGCCCTTCACGACGCCTTCGGGCTGGCCGACGGCCCCGTCTACGTCGACTGACGCCCAGCGGTCACGCTGGGGGGTCTCCGGCGCTCGTCGGTGACCGAGAGCTGACGGCTGCGGGAATCGGAAGAGGGACGCGCGGGGGTCCGCCGGTACCCTGTTCGGCCTATGCGCATCGGAATCGTCGGCGCCACTGGGCAGGTCGGCCGCGTCATGCGGTCGATCCTGGCCGAGCGCCAGTACCCCGTCTCCCAGCTCCGCCTCTTCGCGTCCTCCCGTTCGGCCGGCCGTCGCCTGCCCTGGGGCGATGGTGAGATCGAGGTCGAGGATGCCGAGACCTCCGACTACTCGGGCCTCGACGTCGTGCTGTTCTCAGCGGGTGGCGCCACCTCGAAGTCGCTGGCCCCGCGTGTCGCCGAGTCCGGCGCCGTGGTGGTCGACAACTCCTCCGCCTGGCGGATGGACCCCGACGTCCCGCTCGTGGTGCCCGAGGTCAACGCCCACGCCCTCGACTCCATCCCCAAGAACATCGTCGCCAACCCCAACTGCACGACGATGGTCGCGATGCCGGTGCTCAAGCCGCTCGACACCGAGGCCGGCCTGCGCACGCTCGTGGTGAGCACCTACCAGGCCGTGTCCGGTGCGGGCCTCGCCGGTGTGGCCGAGCTCGAGGAGCAGGTCCGCAAGATCGGCGACGGCGCGCCGGCGCTCGCCATGTCCGGCAGCGCGGTCGACTACCCGGCTCCGGAGACGTTCCCGGCGCCCATCGCCTACAACGTGGTGCCCTTCGCCGGCAGCCTCGTCGACGACGGCCTGGGTGAGACCGACGAGGAGCAGAAGCTCCGCAACGAGAGCCGCAAGATCCTCGAGCTCCCCGACCTGAAGGTCATGGTCACCTGCGTGCGGGTGCCGGTCTACACCGGCCACTCCCTGTCGATCTCGGCGGGGTTCGCCGACCCCATCAGCCCTGAAGATGCCCGTCGCATCCTCTTCAAGGCGCCCGGCGTCGAGCTGGCCGAGATCCCCACGCCGCTGCAGGCCGCCGGCGTCGACCCCACCTTCGTGGGCCGCATCCGGGTCGATCCCACGATCGAGAACGGGATCGCCCTGTTCCTCTCGGGCGACAACCTCCGCAAGGGCGCCGCCCTCAACGCGGTCCAGATCGCCGAAGCGATCCTCGCCCGCCGCGGCTGAGCTCCACCGGAACGGCGGGAAGCGGGCGCGAAAGGACCCCTGGGCACGAGGCCGCAGGGGTCCGGTTCGGTGCTACCTGGTCGGGCTGGCGGGATTCGAACCCACGACCTCCTCGTCCCGAACGAGGCGCGCTACCAAGCTGCGCTACAGCCCGTAGCGGGGTGTGATCCTACCCCCGCACGGAATGGACTACGAAACCGACGGAATCGGCCTCAGCCCTCGATGGTGATGTCGGCCGCCTGGCCGGACTCGATGTCGAGGGGCTCCTCGTAGGCCTCGCCGGCCAGGAGCACGTCGGCGGCCTTGCGCAGCCGGATCGAGTCGAGCGGCTTCACCAGGTAGCCGTCGGCGTCGTGGCGCCGGGCCAGGAAGGCGTCGTGGGCCCGGTCGAGCAGCACCATCACCGCGGTGATCGGGATGCGGTCGACGCCCTCGGCGTTGCGGATCGCCGACAGGGTGGCCATGCCGCCCATGTTGCCGATCTGCTCGTCGAGGATGACGAGGTCCGGGGTGACCTGGTCGATGGCCTGGAGCACGTCGATGCCCTGTCGGACGCGGTACACGGTGGTGGTGGCGTCGGAGAGGGCCGCATCGACCTCGTCGAGGATCCAGTCGGCGTCGGTGGCGAGAAGCACGGTCGGCACGGGGGCGAGGCTACAAGAGCCGTCCGAGGGCGCCCAACCGGCGGCGACCACTGCCCGTGAAGGGGGTGGTCGGCCGGAGGGGGCACCGCTACAGTCCGCCTCCCGTGCCACCCAGTGGCGGCGCGGTCCATGCAGCAGGAGGCAGCGTGCTCGAGATCATCGTGGAGCAGACCGAGCGCTACACCCTGTGCCGTCCGGTGGGGGAGCTCGACGCCTACACGGTCGCCCAGTTCCGTGACGCCCTGGCCGAGCTGGCCAGCTCACCCAGCCTGCTGATCGACCTCTCGTCGGTCCCGTTCATGGATTCGTCGGGCCTCGGCGCGCTGATCGGCGGCATCCGGCGGGCCCGTGAGTCCGACGGCGACGTCGCCGTGGCCTGCAGCCGGCCCACGCTCACCCGGCTGCTCCACACCACGGGCTTCGACCGCATCGTGTCGGTCGAGGAGACGGTGGAGGCGGCCGCCGCCGCTCTGCTCGACCCCGTCGAGTAGCCCGACCCGCAGTCCGCCCGGCTCAGCCCGTCGAACGGGCGGCCCGCTCCGCCGCGTCGGGGAACAGGTGCGTGGCGATCCGGTCGAGGCCGGACAGGTCGTGGATGTCGGTGTCGAGGAAGGGAACCTTCACCACCGGTGCGGGGGCCACCCGATCGGTGAGGCCGGCGAGGTGGCCGTCCTCGGTGGCCGCGAGCGTGGCGAAGTCGGCCAGGTTGGCGGCGAACGGGGCGAGGGCCGTTCCTTCCAGCGCCTCGGTGCGGCGGGCCACCACGGCCGGGCTCCCGGCCCCGAAGTGGGGGTGCACCCGGTTCACGATCAGCGCCCGCACCGTGATGTCGGCCTCGGCGAGCTTGTCGGCGAAGAACGTCGCCTCCTCGACGACGTCGCGGCGGGGGGCGGTGACCAGCACGAACGCGGTCTCGTCGCTCTCGAGCAGCGCGGCCACGGCGGCGGCCCGCTCGCGGAAGCCGGCCTCCATGCCGTCGAAGGCGGAGAAGAACTCGATGGCGTCCTGCACGACCTCGGCCCCCACGACCCGTGACGTCGTGCGCAGGAACGTCTGGGCCGCGACGTTGACCGCGCTGGGCAAGGCCTCGCGTGGGCGCCACCAGCACCCGGTAGAGGCGGTGGTCGAGGAAGCGGGTGAGCCGGCGCGGTGCGTCGAGGAAGTCGAGGGCGTTGCGGGTGGGCGGCGTGTCGACGACGACGAGGTCGAACCGCTCCTCGGTGTGGAGCTCGAAGAGCTTCTCCGTCGCCATGTACTCCTGGGTGCCCGAGAGTGAGCCCGAGATGTTGCGGTAGAAGCGGTTGGCGAGGATGGCCTCGGCCTGCTCGGGGGTCTCGGCGTTGTCCCGCACCAATGCGTCGAAGGTCGCTTTGGTGTCGAGCATCATCGCCCAGAGCTCCCCGGGCCACGGCCCGGTCACCGGGGCGGGGGTCTCGGTGAGCCCCTCCAGGCCCATGGCGTCGGCCAGGCGCCGGGCCGGGTCGATGGTGACGACGCATGCCCGACGACCCCGGTGGGCGGCCTCCATGGCGAGCACGGCCGCGGTGGTGGTCTTGCCGACCCCGCCCGAACCGGTGCAGATCACCACCGCGTGGGCGTCGAGCAGCCGACCGAGCGGGTCGTCGCCCGGGGAGCCGGGAGAGAGGGGGGCGGGTGTGTCGGTCATCGGTCGGGGAGGGCGGCGAGGGCCCCGATGTCGGAGGTGGCCAACGTGGCGAGCCGGTCGAGGTCGGTGGGCCCGAGGTCGGACGAGAAGAGGAACGGCAGGGTGAGCTGGGGCAGCGGGAGCTCGGCGCCCAGGCGGGCGACCTGCTCCGCCTGGAGGCGGGAGCGGTCGGCGCGGAACCGTGCTGCCGCCGCCATGGCGGCGAGCTCGTCGGGGTCGACGTCGAGGCCGGTGGCTGCGCCCAGCGCGGCCGGGTCGCCGTCGAGGCCGTCGATCGCCGGGTAGAGGCCGTTGACCACCACCGGCCCGAGGCTGACTCCCACCTCGTCCTCGAGGCTGTAGGCGGTGTCGACCAGCTCGTTGACCGGCGTCTCCTCGGGGAGGGTGACGAGCACGACCTGGCAGCGCTCCGGGTCGGTGAGCATCTCCAGCACCTCGGTGGCCTGGGTGTTGATCGGGCCCACCCTCGCCGCATCGAGCAACCCTCGGGCCGAGCGCAGGAAGGTGATGGCGTGGCCCGCGGCGGGGGCGTCGAGGACGATGAGGTCGGCCACGCCCGACCGCTCGAGCTGCTTGACCTTCCCGAGCACGAGGATGTCCTTGATGCCGGGTGCGGCGGTGGCCACGACGTCGAGGGCGCCGCCCGAGAGCAGGCGACGGGTGACCCGGTGCAGCCCGTGGTCCTCGAGGTACTCGAGGAGGGCGTCGTCGGGCGTCAGCAGGCGGGCCCGGACGTCGGCCGCCCCCTCGGGACCGCCCCCCGGGTGCAGCACGACCTCGTCGTACCCGAACGGGGGCCGGCCGTAGAGGCCGCTGATCCCGCTGCGGCCCTGGACCTCGACGATGAGGGTCGACAAGCCGGCGCGCGCTGCCGCCCGGGCCAGGGTGGCACTCACGGTGCTTTTGCCGACGCCCCCCTTCCCGGCCACGATGAGCACCCGTGATGCTGCGAAGAACTGCGCAGGGTCCATGTTCCCCTCGGAGGCATTCGGTGCGCAGACTACCCACGACCGGCGCCGTCCTCGCCGTCCTGGGCGCGGTCCTCGTCGTGCTCGGCGTGATCGGCCCGGTGGCGGCCGTCGGCGCCCAGACCACCGACACCACCACCGCCGGGGCCGACACCCCGGTCACCACCGACTTCGTGGCCGTGGTGAAGGTCAGCGGCCTGCTCGACCCGGTGCTCGTCGACTTCGTCGAGCAGTCCGTCGCCGACGCGGAGTCGGAGGGCGCGACGGGGCTCGTGCTCCAGGCCAACTCCACCGGCGTGGTCGTCAGCGACGCCCGCTTCGCCCAGCTGCTCGAGCGCATCGGCTCGGCCACCATCCCCGTGCACGTGTGGGTGGGCCCGTCGGGCTCGCGCCTCACCGGCAAGGCGGCCCAGCTCGTCGGCGCCGCCGACCTCGTGGGCATGGCCCCCGGCACCCGCCTCGGCGACGCCGGCCCGCCCGTCACCGACACCCTCGACATGGAGCGGATGGCCCCGATCACCGACCGCACCGTGAACGCCCAGGAGGCCAAGGACCTGGGCATCACCACGTTCGACGCCCCCACCATCGGCGACTTCCTGGTGAACCTGCCCGGCGTCGAGACCCGTGAGGTCACCGCCGAGAACGGCGAGACCCGCCGTGAGCCGATCACCCAGGTGCGCTTCGCCCAGGTGTCGCTGCTGTCGCAGCTCTTCCACACCGTGGCCAGCCCCGCCGTGGCCTACCTGCTGCTGGCCGTGGGCCTCGCCCTCATCGTCTTCGAGTTGTTCACCGCCGGTGTCGGCGTGGCCGGCGTGGTCGGAGCGGGGTCGTTCATCCTCGCCGGCTACGGCCTCGGCGTGCTGCCCATCCGCTGGTGGGGCGTGGGGCTGATCTGCCTGTCGATGCTGGCGTTCGCCATCGACGTGCAGACGGGCGTCCCCCGGTTCTGGACCGCGGCGGGCTTCGTGATGTTCGTCGTCGGGTCCTTCACGATCTACGACGGCTACTCGCTCTCGTGGGTCACCCTTCTCGTGGCCTTCGTCGGCGTGGCGCTCACCTTCCTCGCCGGCATGCCGTCGATGGTCCGCACCCGCTTCTCGACGCCCACCATCGGCCGTGAGTGGATGGTCGGCGAGCTCGGCCGGGCCGTCACGGCCGTCAGCCCCGACGGCGTGGTGCAGATCCGCGACGCCCTGTGGCGGGCCTCCACCAACCGGGCCACGCCGATCGAGGAGCTCGACCGGGTGCGGGTGACCGGCATCGACGGGCTCGTGCTCGAGGTCGAGCCGGAGGAGGGCGGGGCCCGCGACTACCGCGACCGCTCGCCCCGCGACGCGGGCGACGCCGAGGCCGCCGGAGCACCGGACGCAGCCTCCGAAACCGCCTCCGATGGCGCCCCGGAGGGCGGCTCCGAGCCGTCGTCGGAGCCGACCTCAGACGCCTGATCGGGCGCGTCGCGCACTACCCGATGGGGCTCCTCCGGAGGGCCCGAAACGGCAGTGACATTTGTCGCACTTTTCCCTTGCCAGGGGGCAGGCTCGGTTGTACGGTCCCCCACACGAAGGGAGGCCACGCCGACGTGAGCGCTCAGCGGATCGAAGAGAACTGGCAGCTGAAGGCAGCGTGTCGTGGCCCCCAGGCCGCCGTGTTCTTCCCTCCCGCTCAGTTCGAGCGCAAGGAGGACAAGCTCCAGCGTGAGCGGCGGGCGAAGGAGATCTGCACCTCCTGCGCCGTCCGGCGTGACTGCCTCGACTACGCCCTCTCCATCCGTGAGCCGCACGGCATCTGGGGTGGGCTGAACGAACTGGAGCGCAAGCAACTGCTCGGTACCCGAGTGGGCTGAGCGCTCCCACGCCTGCGACGTCCGTTCGGGGGGACGGACGATCGCTGCGTACCCGGCGCCGGGGACGGCTCGTCCGACCCGGCGCCGGGGCTTTTTCCGGTCGACCTGCATCGTGACCACGGGTCACCGGGGCTGCTGCCGCCCGGGAAATCCCCAGCTCGACCGGTAGCATGGACACCCATGGTCGGCCTGCTGTTCCTGCTCTTCGTGGTGGTGCCGCTCGTCGAGTTGTACGTGCTCGTCGCGGTCGCCGGTGCCATCGGGGTGTTCCCGGCGCTCGCCATCCTGCTCGGGGTGAGCTTCCTCGGCGTGTGGCTGGTCAAGCGCGAGGGCATCGGCGTGCTGCGCCGCATGCAGGACACGCTCGCCCGAGGTGAGATGCCGGCCAACGAGATGATCGACGGCGGCCTGCTCGTCGTCGCCGGCGCCATGTGCCTGGTGCCCGGCTTCGTCACCGATGCCTTCGGCCTGCTGCTGATCCTCCCGCCCGTGCGGGCGTTCGTGCGCAACCGCCTCATCCACCGCTGGACCAACGGCCGGGGCCTCGCCGGCACCGGCGGGTCGTTCATGCGGGCTCGGGTGGTCGACGTCGAGTACATCGGCGACGTCACCCCCCGCCACGGTCCCTCCGATCCGCCCATCGAGCTCGGACCGGGCCGATGAGGGCCGCCGAAGCCGCCGCGGCCGCCTCCGACGAGGAGCCGGCGCCGCCCCCTCCGCTCGTCCCGGGTGTCGCCCGCGCGCTGTCGCCGCTCGTGCGCCGCATCGTGGCGCCCAACCCCGGCAAGATGACCGGCCCCGGCACCAACACCTACCTGGTCGGCATCGACGAGATCGCCGTCATCGACCCGGGCCCCGACGACGCCTCCCACCTCGAGGCCGTCACCGGCTGCGGTGGCGACCGCATCCGCTGGATCCTCTGCACCCACACCCACCCCGACCACGCGCCGGGCGCGGCTGCGCTCAAGGCGGCCACGGGCGCCGAGGTGCTCGCCTTCGGCAACCGTGACGGGCTGAAGGTCGACAAGCGCATCGGACAGGGCCACAAGGTCGAGGCCACCGAGTTCCGCCTCACCGCCCACCACACGCCGGGCCACGCCTCGAACCACCTCTGCTACTTCCTCGAGGAGGAGCGCATGCTCTTCTCGGGCGACCACATCATGCAGGGCTCCACCGTCGTGATCAGCCCCCCCGACGGCGACATGGCGGCCTACCTCGACTCGTTGGCCAAGGTCCGTCAGCTCCGGCTGAAGTCGATCGCCCCGGGCCACGGCCACCTGATCGACGACCCCAAGCCGCTCGTCGACTGGTACATCGAGCACCGTCTCGAGCGCGAGCAGCAGGTGCTCGACGCGGTGACGGCGAGCGGCCCGGTGAAGATCGACGAGCTCGTCGCCGGCATCTACCCCGACCTCGACCCCGAGCTCGTGCCCGTCGCCCAGCGCACGGTGCACGCCCACCTGCTCAAGCTGGCCGCCGAGGGCAAGGTCGCCGGCAAGACCGCCAAGGGCGCCTGGTCGCCCGCCTGAGCGCCACGGTGCCTCCCGGTCAGTCCGGGGGCCGGTCGGGGAAGCGGTCCATCATGCGCAGCGCCGGGAACAGCACGGCCGACACGCCCACCACGCCGAGGGTGGCGAAACCGCCGAGCACCACTGCGCCCGACGTGCCGAGGAGCTGACCGGCCACGCCGGACTCGAAGGCCCCGAGCTCGTTCGACGCACCGAGGAACACGCCTTCGACGGCCATCACCCGGCCACGGCTCGGGCTCGGCGTCACGAGGGGCACGAGGGTGGAGCGGATGAACACGCTCACCGAGTCGGCCCCGCTCAGCAGCATCAGGGCCACGAACGCGACGGCGAAGCTCCGGGTGAGCCCGAGCACGATGGTGAACGTGCCGAACAGCGCGACCACGACGAAGAGCGTGCGTCCGACGTGGCGCTGGATGGGCCGGGCGCTGAGCACGAGGGTGACGAGTGCGGCGCCGATGCCGGTGGCGGCGCGGAGCCAGCCGAGCCCCACGGCCCCGACGCCGTAGCGGTTGGCGGCCAGCGCGGGCAGCAGCGCGACGGCGCCGCCGAAGAGCACCGCGAACAGGTCGAGGGAGATGGCGCCGAGCAGCACCGGGTTGGCACGGATGACCCGGAGGCCCTCGAAGGCCTCGTGCATCCGACCCTTCGACGGTGGCGGGGGCTCGACGGGGTCCTCGGCCGCCCCGGTCACGCCGGCGTAGGACTCGGCCAGGGCGTCGAGCGACTCGCCGGCGCGGGCCTCGTCGCTCAGGTCCATCAGGGCCCCGGCGTGGGGACCCGTGAGCGACGGGGGCGCCTCGGCGTGGTCGCGGCGGGGTCGGGCGAACTGCACGGTCACGGCGCCGCCCACGCAGAGCACCACACAGGCGATGAACGGGGCGGCGGGGGAGACGATGTAGAGGAAGCCGGCCAGCACCGGGCCGACGATGAGGGCGGTCTGCCAGGTGGCGGCGCCGAAGGCGATCAGCCGGGGGAGCCCGCCGACCGGCGCGATGTCAGGGGGCATCGACCGCATCGCCGGGTTCACGAACGCACGGGCGGTGCCGAAGGCCACGACCAGGGCGTAGATGTGCCATACCGACGTGCTGCCGCTGAGGGCGTTCCAGGCCAGCCCGGCGGTGGCGAGGGCCTCCCCGAGCAGGCCGAGGGTGGCGATGCGGCGGCGGTCGTAGCGGTCGGCGACCGTGCCCGTCACCGTCACCAGCACGATCGCCGGCAGGAACTCGGCCAGGCCGAGCAGGCCGAGGTCGAGGTCGCGGCCGGTGAGGTCGTAGATCTGCTTGCCGAGGGCGGTGACCTGGATGAGCGCCGCGGTGGTGCCCGCCAGCGAGCTGACCAGCAGCGCGATGACGGCCCGGTCGCGCAGCAGGGCGCGGGCGGAGGGGGCGGTGGGGACGATGGCGGAAGGCTAGAGGTGGGCGCCGGACCGGTCGGTGGGGCGTGGCCTGCGGCTCAGTTCAGGACCCGGTACTCGTAGCCCTGGGTGGCCGGGCGGCGCTCGGCCCGGTCGGTGAGGCGGAGGTGCTCGAGGTGGGCGGCGGTCTCGCTGTCGGCCATGGGGCCCCGGCTGCGCTCGATGAAGAGCTCTTCGGACCAGCGGGTGACACCGGCCCAACCGAGCTCGTCGCCCGCGTCGCTGAGCATCTGGAGCCGGCTGGCGTGGTGGTCCTTGATGGCGTTGCAGCGGGCGGCGAGGTCGTCGAACGGGTGCCCGTGGGCCGGCAGCACCCGGGTGATGCCCTCGAGCTCGGCCACCTTGTCGAGGTTGGCCAGGTAGTTGGCGAGGGGGTCGCCGCCGATGAACCCGCCGATGTGGGGGGTGATGGTCGGCAGCACGTGGTCGCCGGAGAGGAGCACGCCGTCCTCGGGGCACCACATGCAGAGGTGGTCGTGGGTGTGGCCCGGGGTGAACACGGCCACCCAGTCGCGGTCGCCGAGGCGGACGGTCTGGGCGTCGTCGACCACGATCGTGGGTCGCGGCGCCTTCATCCACGACGCCTCCTCGATGCGGCCGTCGGCGATGGCGCCCCGCACGCGGTCGCGGAAGGCCTTGAAGCCCGGGAAGTCGCGCTCCATCTCCTCCTCGTCGGCGTTGGCCACGGCGTCGAGCAGCGTGCCGCCCTCGGTGGCGTCGGCCGGGTCGAGGGCCTCGAGGGGTGTCTCGTCGAGGTCGAGCAGGTCGGTCCAACGGCGGAACACCGTGGAGGTCAGGACCTCGGCGTGCGCCTCCTCGACGAGGCGGTGGGCACCACCGAAGTGATCTGGGTGCGAGTGGGTGATGTAGGTCGTGTGCACCCGGGCGAGAGGGATGCCGGCGGCGACGAGGCGCTGCTGGAGGGCCGCCCACGACTCGTCGGACGGGAGGCCGGGGTCGACGAGGGTGAAGCCCCGGGAGTCCTCGATGGCGTAGGTGTTGACGTGCCCGAGCCCGGTGAAGTCGGTGGGGAGCTGGAGGCGCAGGATGCCCGGAGCGACCTCGGTGATCTCCTCCGACGCCGGCTCCTGCTCCTGCTTGCGCGGCCGCGGGGTCGGTGCCCCGTGGTCATGGCCGTGGCCGTGGTCATCCCCCATCCGGGCGACTCTAACGTCAGGCGTCGAGGGCCGCGACCGTCGTGCCCTCGGGCAGCACGCAGAAGGCCTCGCGGTAGTACCGGAGCTCCTTGAGGCTCTCGCGGATGTCGTCGAGGGCCCGGTGGCCCTCCGCCTTGCGAGGGGCCTTGTCGAGCAGCGCCGGGTTCCAGCGCTTCATGAGCTCCTTGAGGGTGGAGACGTCCACCGAGCGGTAGTGCAGGTAGTTCTCGATCTCCGGCAGGTACGCGGCGAGGAAGCGCCGGTCGGTGCCGATGGAGTTGCCGCACAGGGGCACCGAGCGGGGCTCCGGGATGTGCTCCTTCAGGAAGGCCAGGGTGGCGGCGCCGGCTTCCTCGAGGGTGATCGTCGAGCCCTTGATCTCGGGGAGCAGGCCGCTGCGGGTGTGCATCGACACGACGACGTCGTCCATCTCGGCGAGCTGCTCGTCGGTGGCGTGCACGACCAGGTCGGGGCCCTCCGCGATCAGTTGCAGGTCGTCGTCGGTGAGGAGCGTGGCGATCTCCACGATCACGTGGCGACCCGGATCGAGTCCGGTCATCTCGAGGTCCATCCAGGCGAGCACGTCGGGGATCCTACGACGTGCCTACGATCCGCCCGTGCTCGAAGTCCATGTGATGAAGCTCGATCCCGACCTGCCGCTGCCGTCCTACGCCCGTCCGGGCGACGCCGGGCTCGACCTGGTGGCCCGGGAGGACGCCCTGCTCGCCCCCGGCGGCGGCCGGGCGCTGGTGGCCACCGGCATCGCCGTCGCCATCCCCGACGGTCACGCCGGCTTCATCCAGCCCCGCAGCGGACTGGCCCTGAAGCACGGCGTGACGTGCCTCAACACCCCTGGCCTGATCGACAGCGGCTACCGGGGCGAGCTGAAGGTGTTGCTGGTGAACACCGATCCGCACCGAGGCGTTCCAGGTCACTCGGGGCGAGCGCATCGCCCAGCTGGTGATCCAGAAGGTCTCCCACGCCGTGCTCGAGGTCGTCGACGACTTCGACCACCTCGGAGAGTCCCACCGGGGCATCGGCGGGTTCGGCCACACCGGCCGCTGAGGCCCGCTCCCCGGGGGCGGCAGGCAGACCGTCAGGCCGGGTAGCGCAGGGCGACGCGCCCGTGACGCTGGTCGACGTCGTCGATGGCGACCGCCGGGGGCACGATCTCGGAGAAGCGCGACAGGGCCGAGGCGTCGGGCTCGGCGTCGCCCGACCCGGGATCCGACCCGGGCACGGGCTCGAGGTGCAGCCCGATCGACACCGGGGGCCGGTCGCCGTCGGCATCCAGGGTGAGCACGATCGAGGTGGTGCCGGTCGGCTCCGCGGCGGTGCTGTCCGTCTCGGCGGAGGTCGAGCCCATGAGGAGGATGAGGGCTTCGTCGACGGCGAGGCGCAGGTCCTCGACCGCGGCGGGGACGAGCCCGAGGCGCACGGCGTAGGCGCTCACCGCGATCCTGACCACCCGCGCGTAGCGGGGGTCGGCGGGCACGCGAAGCACCACGAGGTCGTGGTCGTCGGCGGTGGGACGGGCGGCCGGCACCGGGTCAGCATCGCGCTACGGCAGCCGGCCGACCTCCTCAGGTGCCTTGTCGGTGCGCTCGCCGACGTAGGACGGGTGGCGGAGCACGCCGTCGGCGGTCCACTCGGCGTGGGCGACCTCGACCACCATCTCGGGCCGGACCCAGTGCGCCACCCGGGTGACCTCACGGGGCGGCTCGGGCTCGAACGGGCACTCGGCGAGGGCGCCGTCGTCGAGGCGGGCCCGGAGGCTCCGGAGCAGGGGGTCGCGGAAGCCCGTGCCCACCCGGCCCGCGTAGCGCAACGGGCCGGCCGGTCGCCCGGCCTCGGCCGGCGGGTCGTGGTAGCCGACCAGCAACGAGCCGAACGTCGCCGCTCTTGCCCCGGTGCCCGGCAGCCACCCGCCGACGACCAGCTCCTGACGGAGCCGCACCTTCACCTTGACCCAGGCGGAGGAGCGGCGGCCGGGCTCGTAGCGGCTGTCGCGCCGCTTGGCGATGACCCCCTCGAGCCCCTGCGCGGCGACCGCCTCCAGCAGCGCCTGCCCGTCGGCCTGGGCGGCGGCGACGAACCAGCCCGGCCCGGCCGGCACCGAGGACTCCAGCAGCGCCCGGCGCACGTCGTAGGGCTCCGAGAGGAGCGACCGGCCGTCGAGCTCGAGCAGGTCGAACAGCACGTAGCTCACGGGGACCTCCGCCGCGATCCGGCTCACCGCGGCAGCGGACCCGGCCTGCATGCGGGGCTGGAGCCGCCCGAAGTCGGGCCGGCCGGTCGTGGGATCGAGAGCCACGACCTCGCCGTCGAGCACCACCGGAGCGTGCCCGGCGAGGGCCTCACCGAGGGCCTGGAGCTCCGGGAAGCGGGCGGTGGCGTCGGTGCCGTTGGCCGACCAGGCGACCGCCCGGCCGTCGCCGACCTGGGTGATGACCCGCATCCCGTCCCACTTCACCTCGTAGGCCCAGCGGGTCGCATCGGTGGGCAGATCGGTGACCGACACCGCCTTCATCGGTCGCAGGGGGGCCGCCATGGGCCGAGGGTACCGGTGGCCCCGGGACCACGCAGCGTGCGGTTACCGGTCGGAAGGTGTCGTCCGGCCCCATCGATCGCAGGAACGACGGGGACATTCGGCCCTAGTGGCGATTCGACCCGATTGCCGACGATGTTCCCCATGGAAATGGACCGGAACGGCTTCGAGGTGCTCGGGCGGGACGAGTGCTTCGCGCTGCTGAGGTCCGCCTCGGTCGGGCGCATCGGGCTCTCGATGAGCGCACTCCCCGTGGTGCTCCCCGTGAACTTCGCCGTCGACGGTGACCGCCTCGTCGTGCGCACCGCCGCCGGCTCGAAGCTCGACGCCGCCCTCGGCGGCGCGGTGGTGGCCTTCGAGGCCGACCACATCGACACCGAGACCGGTGAGGCGTGGAGCGTTCTCGTGCGAGGCTCTTCGGCCGTGCTCACCGATCCCGCCGACATCGCGTCCCTCACGGACCTCGACCTCAACTCCTGGGTGGCAGACAGCAGCGACCAGTGGGTGATGATCACCACGGACATCGTGAGCGGTCGCCGCACCCGGAGCCGGCACCGCACCAACGGCGCCGGCCGACGGGACGCCGTCCCCGCCGGCTGCCGCTGAGGCCCCCGTGGCCGAGCAGCGACACCACCCCGACGGGGTGGTGGAGACCCACGTGTCGCGCCTCGTCTTCCTGGGCGATCGGGTCTACAAGATCAAGAAGCCGGTCCGGTTCGCGTTCCTCGACTTCTCGACCGTCGAGGCCCGCGGGGAGGCCTGCATGCGCGAGGTGCAGCTCAACCGGCGGCTGAGCCCCGACGTCTACCTCGGGGTCCTCGACGTGGTCGGGCCCGATGCCCACGACATCGAGCACGTGATCGAGATGCGTCGCATGCCGCCGGAACGCCGCCTTGCGACCCTCGTCACCGAGGGCGACCCCGAGGTCGCGGACTGCGTGCGCGCGGTGGCGCACCGCATCGCCGCGTTCCACGCCGGCGCAGCCCGTGGTGCGGCGATCGACCGCGACGCCTCCCACGACGCGGTCAGCGCGGCGTGGGCGGCCAACCTGACGGAGATGGCCCCCTTCGCCGAAGGGGTCGATGCCGTCTTCGACCCCGAGACGCTGGCCGAGGTCGAGCGCCTCGCCCGCGAGTGGCTCGACGGCCGCGCGGCCGTGTTCGTCGACCGCATCGCCGGCGGCCACGCCGTCGACGGCCACGGCGACCTGCTGTGCGAGGACATCTTCTGCCTCGACGACGGCCCGCGGATCCTCGACTGCATCGAGTTCGACGACCACCTTCGTCACGTCGACGTGTGGAACGACGTGGCGTTCCTGGCGATGGACCTCGAACGGCTCGGCCGGCCCGACCTGGCCGACGTCCTGTGCGCCACCTACCGGGAGCTGAGCGCCGACACCGCGCTGCCCGGCCTGGTCGACGTGTTCGTCGCCTACCGGGCGCTCGTCCGCGCCAAGGTGGCCGGACTGCGGAGCCGCCAGACCGATGTGGGGCACGATCGCGAGGTCTGCGTCGTCGAGGCCCGCGACCGCCTCGCCCAGTGCCTGAACCACCTCCGCCGGGCCCGCATCAGGCTCGTCGTGGTCGGGGGCCTGCCGGGCACCGGGAAGTCGACCCTCGCAGCCGAGCTGTCCGAGGCGATCGACGCCGCGGTCCTCTCCTCCGATCCGTTGCGCAAGGAGCTCGTCGGCGCGGGCGGCGACGGGTCGACCGCGGCCGACTACCGCACGGGCGCCTACGCCGACGAGGTCACCGAGGCCACCTACGCCGGGCTGCTCGACCGGGCCCGCGTGCTGCTGGCCCGAGGCGAGTCGGTGATCCTCGACGCCTCGTGGGTCGAACTCGGCCACCGGCAGGCCGCCCGTGCGCTGGCGGCCGAGCTCGGGGCCGAGGTGACCGAGCTGCGGTGCACATGCCCGACCGATGTCGCCGCGGCACGGATGCGGGCCCGCGCCGCCGCCGGCGATCACGAGTCCGACGCCGACGAGGACATCGCCGCCGCCATGGCGGCCGACGCCGACCCGTGGCCCGAGGCGGTGCCGATCGACACCGGCGGACCCGGCCCCGACGCGGTGGTCACCGCACTGGCCGCCGTCCACGGCCCTCGGAGCTGATCAGCCCGAGAAGCTGATGGGGATGCGGACGGTGGCGTCCGGATCCGGCAGGCCGCCGTCGTTCACCACGATCACGCAGTCGGTGGTGGAGCTGTCACACCGGCCGCTGCCCACCGCCCCGACGATGATCTCGAGTGGGAGCGAGCCCTCGCCGGTCGGGTCGGGCTGGAGGATCTGGGCCTTGGTGAGGTCGCACACGTCGTTGCCGCCAGTGCCGCCCTGGGAGCACTGCACGATGTTGACGACCTTGCCGGGGGTGAACCCGCTCCACGACACGGTCACGACCTGGCCGCCCCGCAGCCCGGCGGCGACGTCGACCGAGGCGCTGCGCCCGGTGCGGGGTGCCACGGTCGACACGGTCGTGCCGGTGCCACGTTCGGCGACGAAGACCAGGGTCGCCCCCTCGCTCTGCGGGCCCGTTGCCAGCCGGCCGAGCGCGGCCTCGTCGCCCAGGAGCTCGGCCCGGAAGAAGTCGATGATCGTCGAGGTGGTCGTGGCGTGGGCGGGGGTGCCCGCCGTGATGAACCCGACGTGGTCGATGCCGTCGAGGGTGAGCAGGCCCTTGGGCCCGTCGAGGTCGTTGAACACGCTCTGGGCCCCCTCGTAGGCCACTTGGCGGTCGTCGGTGCCGTGGATCAGCAGCGTCGGTGGCGCCTCGGCGAACTCGTACTCGCCTCCGCCGAACGGCGAGGGCGTGCCGGACAGGACGACGGCGGCATCGACGCGGTCGTCTCGACAACAGGAGTTGGCGGTGAGGCCGAGAGTCGTGATGGCGCCGTTCGAATGCCCGAACGCGCCCACGCGCTCGGGGTCGACCAGGCCGGCGAGGTCGCTCCACTCCGGCGTGGTTCCTGAGGTCGCGGTGTCGACCAGGAAGCTGACGTCGCCCGGCTGGTTGCCGGTGTCGCCGGCATCGGGCCCGCCGGGGTTCTGGCTGCTCGTGAGCGGGAAGGCCGGTGCCACCACCACGAAGCCCGAGGCGGCGACCTCGCGGAGGATGTCCTCGTAGTACGTCGGGTTGGCGCCGAGCCCGTGGGCGAAGACCAGCAGCGGGTACGGGCCCCCGGAGGTGTCGGGCACCGCGCCCTCGACCAGCTCGCCGGGCCTGCCGGACGCGGTGGGGTAGTAGATCGAGGTGGCCAGGGTGCGCTGCGGCTGGGCGGGCAGGTCACGGCTCCGCGGGGTGGTGCGGGAGGTGTCGACGAACGTCGCCTCGACCATTCCGGCGCCGGTGGTGCGAGCGGCGGGCGTCGAGGCGGTCGATGTGCTGCCGTCGGTCGCCGCGCCGGTGCTGTCGCTCGAACACGCGGCCGCGGAGACGATCAGGAGGCCGACCGCCACGGCGGCGGCCCATTGCCGGAACCGGCTCGACAACGGCATGGGACTCCTCATGTGGTCAGGGGAGCGGGACCCGCCAGACGAGCACCGTGCCGGCGCGCTCGCCGGGCTCGACGAGCATCTCGCCGCCCAGGCGCTCGGCCCGGGCCCGGAGGTTCCGCAGCCCGTTGCCCTCGGCCCGCAGGACCTCGGGCAGGCCGTCGCCGTCGTCCGTGACCTGCAGCTCGAGGTGGTGCTCGGTGAGCGCGAGGTCGACCTCGACCGTGCGGGCCCCCGCGTGCTTCACCACGTTGGTGACGGCCTCGCGGACCACGGCGACGAGCTGGTCGGCGATGTCGTCGGGCACGCTGAGGTCGATCGGGCCGTCGAAGCGCACGACGTGGTGGATCTCGGCCGGCTCGGCGGCCTCGCTCACGAGGTCGAGCACCTCCTGGCGGATGCTGCGTCCGGGGATGCGCTGGCGCTGGAGCTCGAAGATCGTGGTGCGGATGTGGCGGACGGTGTCGTCGAGGTCCTCGACCGCGTGCTGGAGGCGGTCGACCATCTCGGGGTCGCCGGCACGGGCTGCCGCGCCCTGGAGGGCCAGGCCGGTGGCGAACAGCCGCTGGATCACGGTGTCGTGGAGGTCGCGGGCGATGCGCTCGCGGTCCTCGACGACCCGCAGCTCCCCGACCCGGGCGTGGAGGCGGGCGTTCTCGACGGCGACACCGGCGGCGGCGGCCAGCCCGATGGCCAACTCCTCGTCGGTGTCGGTGAACTCGGCGCCACCGGCCTTCTCGGTGAGGTAGAGGTTCCCGAAGACCTGGCCCCGGACGCGGATCGGCACGCCGAGGAAGCTGCCCATGGCCGGGTGGTTCGGCGGGAAGCCGAAGCTCTCGGGGTGCTTGGAGAGGTCGGGGAGGCGGATCGGGCGGGGATCGACGATCAGCAGGCCGAGGATGCCGTGGCCCGACGGGAGAGTCCCGATGGCCTGCACCCCGGCGTCGTCGATGCCCGAGGTGAGGAACTCCGAGAGCGAGGTGCCGGACTCGTCGAGCACGCCGAGGGCGCCGTAGCGGGCGTCGACGAGCTCGGTCGCGGTCTCCACGATGCGGCGCAGGACGACGGGGAGACTCAGTTCCGAGCCGACCGTGACGATCGCCTCGAGGAGGTGTTGGAGGTCCTTCGGCTGGACCCCGGGCTCGGCCATGGACCGGGATCGTACCGGTGGTTGACGGACCGGGTAACTCGTTCCGGGCCCGTCGTGCGGTAACAATGTCGCCGTGACGATCAAGGTTTTCCTGCTCGACGACCACGAGATCGTGCGTCGCGGCCTGCGCGAACTGCTCGAGGCCGCGGGCGACATGGAGGTCGTGGCCGAGGCCGGAACGGCCGAGGAGGCGTTGCGCCGCGTGCCGGCGACCAGCCCCGACGTGGCCGTGCTCGACGTCCGACTGCCCGACGGCGACGGCGTGCAGGTCTGCCGCGAGATCCGCAGCCGCATGCCGCAGGTGCAGTGCCTCATGCTCACGTCGTACGCCGACGACGAGGCGCTCTTCGACGCCATCATGGCGGGTGCCTCGGGCTACGTCCTCAAGCAGATCCGGGGCACCGAGCTCGTCGACGCCATCCGCAAGGTGGCCTCTGGTCAGTCGCTCCTCGACCCGAGCGTCACCGCCCGGGTGCTCGAGCGCCTGCGCACCGGCTCGGCCGAGGACAAGAAGCTCGAGGGCCTCACCGACCAGGAGCGCCGCATCCTCGACCTGCTGGCCGAGGGCCTCACCAACCGTGAGATCGCCGACCGCATGTACCTGGCCGAGAAGACCGTGAAGAACTACGTGTCGAACCTGCTCGCCAAGATGGGCATGCAGCGCCGCACCGAGGCCGCGGTCTACGCCGCTCGCCTCAACGAGCGCCACCGCCGCATCGCCGAGTAGCGCCCGTTCAGGCCTTCCGGGCCAGCGTGTAGCGGATCACCTGATCGAAGCCCAGCCGGCCGTCGGGGCGGGTCGCCGCCCGGATGTCGTCGGCCGCCGCGGCTCGCACCTGATCGACGTCCTCGGCGGGGATGCGCTCCCAGAACTGGCGCTGACCGTGCGACATCGACCAGCGGTACCAGGCGTCGGGGTCCTCGAAGCGGACCTCGAGCGTGGTGGTGACGGTGCGGACGTCGACGTAGCCGGCGTCGCGGACGAGCTGCTCCATGGCGGCGTCGGAGGAGAACGGCCCGCCGGTGTTGCTGCGTGGGTCGAGCTGTTCGGGCGGGAGGTAGGACCGGAGCCTCTGCTCGACTGCGTTCCACTCGTCGTTCAGCGGCCCGAACGTCGTGACACCGAGCCGGCCGCCGTCACGGAGGGTCTCGCGCCAGGCCCGCAGCGCGCCGAGCGGGTCGCTCAGGAAGAACAGCACGAGCGAGGACGCCACCAGGTCGAACGATGACGGGGGCACGTCGGGTGCGTTGGCATCGCCGACGGTCACGTCCACGAACGACCCGACGCCCGCCGAGCCCACGTCGGCCCGGGTGAGCTCGACCATCCGGGGGGCGGCGTCGATGCCCCGCACGTGGCCGGTCGGGCCGACCGCGCCGGCGAGCCGCAGCAGGACCGCTCCGCGGCCGCAGCCGACGTCGAGGGCCCGCTCACCGGGCTCCGGCCCCAGCTCGGCCACCAGGCCGGCGGCGATCGGCTCGAAGAAGTCGACCCCGACCGCGTCGTAGGTGTCGGCGACTGCGTCGAAGAGCTGGGCCACTCGTGCCTCGGGGTCATCGGTCATGGCCGGACCGTAGTGCGACGCCGCGGTCTCGGTCGGTGCGAGCCCGCGGCGTCCATGGGCGAGGCGCCGGGCTCGTCCGCGGGTGCCGTCGCTCAGTCGTCCGCGGGGGCGAGCACGCGGCTCCATCCGGCGAGGCGCCAGCCCAACTCGAGCACGGCCGCGCCGATTGCCGCGATCCCGATGGCGGCCTCGACGACGACCGCCGACGGCAGGTCGAGGTCGAGGTAGTCGGCGAACCACGGGATCGTCAGGGCCCCGACGAACAGGGCGACCATGGCCACGATGAGTCCGATCCGCCAGGCGTTGAGCGGCCGGCTCAGGATCACCAGCACCCACATGGCCACGAGGAACAGCGTGATCACGGCGATGGTGCGGGCCTGCACGGCGTCGACGTCGTCCTGGGCGCGGGCCATCTGGAAGCTGGCGAACGTGGTGGCCGCCGCCACCAGGCCGGCGGGGATGGCGAAGCGCAGGACCCTCGGGAGGAAGCCCGACCGGGCCCGGCGCGGGTTGGGGGCGAGGGCCAGGAAGAACCCGGGGATGCCGATCGTGAGCGCCGAGATGAGGGTGAAGTGCCGCGGGATGAACGGGAACGGCAGCCGCCCCACGCCCGTGGCCAGGGCGAGGAGCATGGCGTAGAAGGTCTTGGTGAGGAACAGGTTGGCGACCCGTTCGACGTTGGCGATCACGCGGCGGCCCTCGGCCACCACGGACGGGAACACCGAGAAGTCGTTGGCCAGCAGCACGAAGCGGGCGACCGATCGGGCGGCGGCCGAGCCCGAGCCCATGGCGACGCCGATGTCGGCGTCCTTCAGGGCGAGGGTGTCGTTCACGCCGTCGCCGGTCATGGCGACGGTGTGGCCCCGGGACTGGAGGGCGTGCACCATCGCCCGCTTCTGGTGGGGGGTGACCCGGCCGAACACCGAATGGGTCTCGAGGACCTCGGCGAGGGCGTCCTGCTCCTCGGGCAGGGTGCGGGCGTCGACGGGGTCGTCGGCTCCCGGCACCCCGACACGACGGGCCACGGCGCCGACGGTGACCGGGCTGTCGCCCGAGATCACCTTGACGGTGACGCCCTGCTGGCCGAAGTAGGCGATGGTGTCGGGCGCGGCCTCGCGGATCTGCTCGTCGAGCACCACCAGCGCCGTGGGGAGCAGACCGGCGGTGAGCTCCTCGCCGTCGAGGCCGGCAGGGGCGGCGGCCAGCAGGAGGACCCGGCGGCCCCGCTGGGCGTAGTGATCCAGGCGCTGACGGGCGGCGTCGACGCCGGGGCCGGGCTCGGCGCGGTCGAGGAGGATGTCCGGGGCCCCGAGGTACCACGCGCCCCGCCCCTCGAAGGCGGCGGCACTCCACTTGCGGGCCGATGAGAACGGCACCGCCTCGGTGAGCACCCATCCCTCGGGTGCGGGGAACTCGGCGACGATGGCGGCCAGGCTCGGGTTCGGGTGGTCGTCGGAGGCGCCGAGGGCGCCGAGCACCGCGGCGGCGTCGACCTCGCCGTTCGGGCCGTCGGGGCCGTGCCCGCCGAGGTGCTCGATCGTGCCGAGCGACAGCGAGCCCTCGGTGAGGGTGCCCGTCTTGTCGAGGCAGATCACGTCGACCCGGGCGAGGCCCTCGATCGCGGCCAGCTCCTGGGTCAGGACCTTCTTCGACGCCAGGCGGGTGGCGCCCACGGCGAAGGCGATGCTGGTCAGCAGCACCAGGCCTTCAGGGACCATTGCCACCAGGCCCGCCACCGACGCCTGGATGGCCTCCACGACGCCCTCGTGGGTGTCGAGCTGGGCCGTCACCAACAGGATCGCCGTGGGCACCATCAGGATGCTCACGAGCTTGATGACCTTGTCGATGCCGCTGCGCAGCTCGCTCTTCACCAGCGAGAACCGGCGGGCGTCGCTCGAGAGCTTGTAGGCGTAGGCCTCGCTGCCGACCGCCGTGGCCCGGATGGTGCCATTGCCGGCGACCACGAAGCTGCCTGACATGACGGTGTCGCCGGGCTGCTTCACCACCGGGTCGGCCTCACCGGTGAGGAGCGACTCGTCGATCTCGAGGCCGGCGGCGCCGAGCACGGCGCCGTCGACGGCGATCTGGTCGCCGAGGGTGAGAACGATGACGTCGTCGGCCACGAGCTCACTCGACGGGACCGCGGAGTCCTGGCCGTCGCGCCGCACCAGCGAGGTGGGCTGGTTGAGCACGGCGAGGCGATCGAGGGACCGCTTCGCTCGCAGCTCCTGGATGATGCCGATGAGCGCGTTGGCGACCAGGACGATGCCGAACAGGGCGTCGCGGTACTCGCCGATGGCGATGATGACGACGAGGAGGACCCCGAGCAGCGCGTTGAACGGGGTGAAGACGTTGGCCCGGACGATCTGCGCGACGGTTCTGCTCGTCGGGTTCGGGACGTCGTTGGTGCGCCCGTCGGCCCGCCGTTCGGCGACCTCGGAAGCCGTCAGTCCCTGGTCGGGCGCCGCCATGCGCCCGTGTCTAGTCGTTCCGGACGACCACCACGGGACAGCCGGCGTGCGACGCGCACTGCTGGCTCACCGAGCCGAGCAGGAGGCCGGTGAAGCCACCGTGGCCGCGGCTGCCCACCACGAGCAGGTCGGCGTCGGCGGCTGCCTCCAGCAGGACGGGGGCGGCCGCCCCCTCGGTGACCACCGTGGTCACCTGGACGTCGGCGGTCGAGACGACGCCCTCCTCGGACAGCGCCCGGGCCAGTGCACCCTCGGCTTCGCCGCTCAGGTCCTCCGGCGGGGGCATGGCCCCGAAGGCCGGGAGGCTGGTCATCATGGAGAACTGCCAGACCGCGACCACCTCGAGAGGGGTCGAGCGGATGCGGGCCTCTTCGTACGCCCACCGCAGCGCGGCCCGGGACCCGGGGGACCCGTCGACGCCGACGACGATCTTGCTCATCGATGCTCCTGTCGTGGAACGGGTGCGGAGACCCGTGAGGGCTCCCCGGCGAGCTGCGGCCAGGGAGCCCGGAGGGTCAGCCCGGTGTGATGAGACCGTAGTGACCGTCGAAGCGGCGGTACACGACGTTGCCCCGGGCGGAGTCGGCGTCGACGAAGAACACGAAGGGCTCGTGGCCGACGTCGAGGCGCTCCTCGGCCTCGTCGAGGCGCAGCACGGGCGCCACTGGGCCGACGTGGAGGTCGGCGACCTGGTGGAGGGCCGCCGAGCTGGCCTCGTCACCCGGCATGACCTCGGTGCCACCACTGTCGCTGTGGCACACCACGCAGTCGACGCCGCTGTCGAGCTCGGTGAACAGGTAGAAGTCGTGGCCCAGGACCTCGAGGTCGAAGGCGGCCTCGTCCCAGCGCATCGGCTGGAGGGCGAAGGTCTTGTGGCGCACGACCTCACGCTCGTCGACCGGGCGGTCGAGGTGCTCGGGGCGGTGCGGGGGACGGCCCTCCGGCGCGTGGCGCACGGACTCGCGGTCGAGTCGCTCGGCGTTCTTGGTGATGTTGCGGCGGAGACGGCTCTCGAGCAGGTCGATGGCCTCCTCGAACACGTCGGCGGCCACGTGGGCGCGGACCTGGTTCCCGTTGACGTCGAGCGTCGCCTCGGCCAGCGCCGGGCGCTGGCGGGAGGGGTTCGGCTCGAGGGTCAGCTTCACCTGTGCGAACAGGATGGGCTTGTCGGTCAGCCTCGCCAGCTGGGAGATCTTCTCGGTGGCGTACTCCTTGGCCGCCTCCGGCACCTCGCCCCGGGTGGTGACGCTGACCTCGACCTCTCGAACATCCATCGTTGCTCCTTGCGGGTCGGGGACGCCGGGTCACCGTTGACCCGGTCGTCAGGACCGGCCACTTCGTTGCCCCCCGAGCCTGCGCTGCAGGGAGTGGTGATGACAGGGCGGAAGGTCCCGTTGAGCGGGGACCGCCGCCCGTGTGGATCAGGGAGCCGGACGAACCGGCACGAGCACGACCGGCACCTTCGCCCGGCGCACGACCTCCTCGGCGACGCTGCCGACCAGCAGGTGGTGCAGCCCGCCGTGGCCGTGGGAGCCGACCACGAGGTGTGACGCCTGGAGGTGGTCGGCGGCGTCGAGGATCATCTGGGCGGTGGGCCCCATGACGACGAGGGGGGTCACCGAGACGCCGTCCTCGGCCAACTGGTCGGCCAGCTCCCGCAGGCGACGGTGCTCGTCGGTGAGCTCACCGGCCCTGGCCGAGCGGGTGAACGGGCTGATCTCGTCCTTGTCGTAGCCCGCCAGGACCGGCTCGCCGGCGGCGACGTGGAGCAGGTGCAGCGTTCCGCCCGACGCCCGGGCGAGCGCCACCCCTTCGGCGGCGACCTGGTGGCTCCGGTCGGAGAAGTCGACTGCCGCCACCACGTCGCCCACGATGCGTGCCTCGGTCATGGCGAGAGACTACGGGCTGGCTCGGGTGGACCTTGGCCCCTTCCCGTGGGGGCCTGTCCGAGGCAGGCTGGTGTCGGGCGGCAGGGGCCGCTCGTCCAGGAGGAACCATGCGACTGATCGACGGACGGACCGGCATCGAGGTCATCGACCGCGACGAGTGCCTCACCCTGCTGCGCTCCGACGACACCGGTCGCATCGCCGTCGTCGATGCCGGCCACCCGGTCATCTTTCCGGTGAACTACGCGATGGACGGTGAGCTGATCGTCTTCCGCACCGCCGAGGGGACCAAGCTCGACGCGACCCTCCGGGGTGGTCCGGTGTCGTTCGAGATCGACGACACCGATCGCCACACCCGCACGGGCTGGAGTGTGATCGTCACCGGGTGGGCGCGGGTCGTCAGCACACCCGGGCGGGCGGCCGAGCTCGAGAAGCTCCCGCTGCAGCCGTGGTCGGCGCACCAGAAGGACAACTGGATCGAGGTGCACCCCGAGCGCATCAGCGGCCGTCGCATCGTGGCCGTCGAGGGCACCGGGGGCTGAGCGGGGGGCAGCGCCCCGACACGCCGTCGTGACACCGGAGCCGGGCCCTCGGGCCCGGCTCCTTCGCGTCACGGCGGCCGCCACCCGGGGACACGATGAGGGGCCGGGCCCTCGGGCCCGACCCCTTCATCGCTCGTATCCCCGAGAGGATTACGTGGCGCTCTCGCCGCGGGGGCGGCGGGGGAACCACGAGCACCGTGACCATGTACTTCAGGCCCTGCTCGGTCTCGGCGTGGGTGAGGATGTGGCAGTGCCAGGCCCAGATGCCGGTCTCTTCGGCGGTCGGGCTGATCAGCACCGTGTAGCGCTCACCGGGGCAGATGGTGAGGGTGTCCACGAAGTAGGGCTGGTCGAGGGCCCAGTCCTCCTTGGCGACCACCAGCTGCTTCACCCGGTGGAGGTGCATCGGGTGACAGGTGAGGCCCTCGTTGTGGTACGTGACCTTGAGGGTCTCGCCCGGTGCCGCCACGACCGGATCGGTCGCCGGGAAGGACTTGCCGTTCAGCGACAGGCCGATGGTGCCGGCGTCGTTGAGCACCATCGGCAGTTCCTTGGTGACCTCGATCTTGTCCGGCAGCTTGATGCCGCTGACGGTCTTGCCGTCCGGCAGCGGGAGCTCGCCCACCTGGAACTGGCCGTAGGCGCCGTTGACCACCGAGACCGAACCACCGTTGTGCGGGTGGTACATGCCCATCTCGGGCACGTCGGGGGCGTTGAACTCGTAGGTGTAGGTCTGGCCCGGCTCGATCATCGGCTGGGTCAGGGGGGCGACGCCGTCCTGACCGAACGGGGTCGAGATGCCGTGCCAGTGGATGTCCTGGCCCATCGGGCTGTTGTTCGTCAGGGTGACCCGGAGCTTGTCGTTGGGCTGCACCTTGATCCAGGGGCCCGGCACCATGTCGTTGTACGCCCAGGCCTTGACGACCTTTCCGGGCTCGACCTCCCAGTCGATGATCGAGAGGGTGAGGTTGATCTGCTTGTAGCCGTCGGCGCCGGCGACCGGCTCGAGGAGCTGGTTGCCACGGCCCTCGGTCGGGATGCCGGTGCCGTACTTGGTGAAGGCGTCGAGGTAGGCGGCGGTGTTCTCCTCCATGGCGACGTCCATGGCCTGGTAGTCGGGCTCGGTGCCCGCACCCATGGCCATGTCGGTGCCACCGCTGCTCGTGCCGGATCCGGATCCGCCCACGACGAGCGTGCCCTTCATGCCGGCGGCCGCGTGCCCGGCGATGGTGCAGGTCACCTCATAGGTGCCGGCGGCCAGGGTGGACAGGTCGAGCGTGGCCGACTTGCCGGCGGCGAGGTCAGGGGTGGCCGGACCGCCCGTGACGGCCAGGTTGTGGACCATGGTGCCGGCGTTGACCACGTTCAGAGAGCCGCCCTCGGGCACGTTGATGGTGCCCGGGTCGATCTTGAACTCGGTCAGCGTGACGGTCACCGGTGCGGACGCGGTGCTGGTGGTGCTGGAGCCGTCGTCGTTGACGACCACGATGATGCCCACTGCAGCCAGCAGGAACGCAGCCACCGCGGTCAGCGAACCGAACACGGCCAGCATGCTTCGGTCTTGATTGGGTGCCATTCGTCTCCTCGGGGATGGATGCCCGGCCGGTTCTATGGGGGATGTGCCGCACGGACTTCCACAGGCTGCCGGGGCGGCGGGGCCACAGGGAGGGGAGGGTGGCGGTAAGCGGCGGGACTTTGGTCCGAAGTCCGGGTGCCCCGCTGCCCTGTCGTAGTGGCCTCATCTCGCGGACAGTGGTGGCACCTCGGGATGCGCCCGGGGCTCTGGGGACGTTCCGGGAGCAGGATCAGATGAGGGTGTTGTTGTTGGAGGGAGAGCCGGGTGCCTCGTGTGGCGCCGCGCTCGAGCTGGCCGAGGCCGGGCACACCATCGCCCGGTGCCATCCTCAGGACCAGGCGTCGTTCCCCTGTCACGGGTTGACCGACGACGCCTGCCCGCTCGACGACGGCGACGTCGACGCCGTGGTCGTGGTGCGTGCCGGTGAGGCCGTGCCCGGGCCCGACCGCTCCAGCGGTGAGGACGGTGCCCGCTGTGCCCTGCGCCGCCACATCCCCCTCGTTCTCACGGGGGCGCCGGATCGCAGCCCCCTCGGCGCCTTCGCCACCTCGGTGAGCGAGGGGCCCGACGAGCTCGTGTCAGCCGTCGAAGCAGCAGCCCATGCGCCCCTCCGGCGCCACGCCGACACCGCCCGGGCGGCCTTCGCCGCCGTGCTCGAGGCCCACGGGCTCGACTCCCGGCTGGCCGAGGTCGTGGTCACCCGCGACCAGGGCGACCTGAAGGTGCGCTTGACGCCGACGGGCCCGGTTCCGGCGGCGGTTCTCGAGATCGCGTCGGTGCGCATCGCCGGGGCGATCCGGTCGGTGGACCGCTACCCGCGAGTCATCGACGTGGTGACCGCCGCCGGGTGAGGCCGCGGCCCCGCTGCACCGGTGCCCGTGTCAGGATGACCGGGCCATGAGGGACCTGCTGCCCGTCTCGACCCTGTCGGTCTTCTTCGCCGTCCTCGCCCTCGTGTGCTGGGCCGCATCGATCGCGCTCGTCATCGGGGCGCTCGTCCGCCGTTCGCAGCACGGCCGGCCCGGCCGCCTCGAGCCGCTTCGCGACGACATCGGCCGGGCGGCGCTCACCCTCGCGTGGATCGTCGCCGTCGTCACCACCCTCGGCTCGCTCTACTACTCGAAGGTGCAGGAGTTCATCCCCTGCGAGCTCTGCTGGTACCAGCGGATCTGCGTGTACCCCTTCGCCGTGATCCTCGGGATCGCGGCGTGGCGCCGCGACGCCGCCATCCGCATCTACGCCATCCCGATCTTCGTCATCGGCATCGTGATCTCGACCTACCACACGTTCATCCAGGCCTACCCGCCGGACAGCGGCACCTCGTTCTGCAGCGCCGAGGCCCCGTGCACCACCCGCTACGTGTGGCAGTTCGGCTTCGTCTCCCTCCCGTTCATGGCCCTCTCGGCGTTCGTGCTGATGACCGTGCTGCTGCTCGTCGCCCGCCCGGCGCCGCGCCGATCCGCCCCCCAGGAGATCCAGTGAGCAACAAGCCCTCCAGCAAGCCCCAGGCCTCGGCCAAGGTCCGTGCCGCGTCCGGTTCCGGTCGCGGTACCTCGATCTGGCTCTGGGTCGGCCTCGTCGGCCTGATCGTCGTGGTCGGGATCGTCGCCATCCTCGTCGGCCGCTCCAGCGACAGCGGATCCGACAGCGGAGGCTCGGCGTCGCCGAGCGGCGGCACGGTCGTGCCGAACGGCGACCTCGAGTACGGCGCCGTCGAGGTCCAGGGCACCGCCCTTCCCGCCGCCGCCACGACCGGCACCGACACCGCGGTGGGGCTGACCATCCCCACCGTCAAGGGCATCACCTTCGACGAGTCGTCGGTGACGATCTCGCCCGACGGCAAGCCCAAGGTGATCATGGGCGTCGCCCACTGGTGCCCGCACTGCCAGGCCGAGGTGCCCCGCATCCAGGACTGGCTCGACCAGAACGGGATGCCGGCCGACGTCGAGCTCGTGGCCTTGGCCACCTCGAACGATCCGACCCGCACGAACTTCCCGGCGGCCCCCTGGCTCCGCAAGGAGGGCTGGTCGGTCCCGACCATGCTCGACGACAAGGACAACGCCGCCGCCCAGGGCCTCGGCATCACCGGGTTCCCGGCGTTCATCGTGGTCGACAAGGACGGCAAGGTCGTCTTCCGCACGAGCGGCGAGATCACCACGGCGCAGTGGGAGTCCCTCCTCGAGGCGGCTCGCACCGGTACCGCCCCGACGAGCTAGCCGGGCCGCCTCCCGCTCCGGTTCTGGCACGCGTTCTGCACCCCGACGGGTGCCACACGCATGCCGGAACGAGCGCTGATCAGCCGGTGGGGCCCTCGTAGCGGCACCCCGACGTGCAGGTCTCCTGCACGTCGACGCGTGCCAGGCCGGGCACGGTCGGGGCCAGTCGGTCCCAGATCCACACGGCGAGGACTTCGCTGGTGGGGTTCTCCAGCCCGTCGACCTCGTTGAGGTAGTGGTGGTCGAGCTGGTCGTGCAGGGGGGCGAACGCCGCCTTCAGGTCGGCGAAGTCCATCACCCAGCCTGAGGTGGCCCCGAGCTCGCCCTCCACCCACACCGTGGCCCGGAACGAGTGGCCGTGCAGGCGCGCGCACTTGTGTCCCTCGGGCACGTTCGGCAGCCGATGGGCCGCCTCGAACCGGAACTCGCTGTGGATCAACACGTGCCCAGGGTCGCGCGTCCGGTCAGATCGGCGACAGTTCCGCCTGAGGGTTCGTCGCTGGTGCCCCCGGTGGGGTTCGAACCCACGATCATCGGATTAAAAGTCCGTTGCCTTACCACTTGGCCACAGGGGCGGGAATGTTCGGTCGTGCGGTGTGCGGGAAGCCTCACCAACCCACGATCATCGGATCAAGAGTCCGCTGGTTGCCTTACCACTTGGCCACAGGGGCGTAGCCGGGGTGCGCGCTAGTTGTCGGCGCGCACGGCGGGTTTGGCGCCGTCGGTGGTGTCGTTGCCGTTGGCGGAGGTGCCGTTCGTCGCCCCGCCGGTCGTCGCTGTCGTGGCGGGGACGGCGGTGGCGGGGACGGTCGTGCTCGGTGCGGGGGCCGGAGTCGACGCCGCAGCCTTCGGCGACGTCGGCGCCTCGTCGGCCAGGGCCCGCTCCTCCTCGGCCAGCACCCACTCGCCGGCGGACTTGCCGCGCATCCACCGGGTGATGGGTGAGCGGGCCACGGGGTCGCCATCGCCCCAGTCGTAGAGCACCTTGGTGCGGGCGGCCTTGTCGTGCAGCGCTCGGTGGGACTTGGCCGTGACGATCGGCATGAGGCCCAGGCCGAGGATGAAGCTGAACGGGTAGACGATCACCCGCACGAACGCCTGGCGGCCCTTCAACGGCCGGCCGTCGAGGTTCAGCACGCGCAGGCCCAGCAGGGCCTTGCCGATGGAGCTGCCGGCGATGGTGAGCCCCACCAGCCAGTACACGAAGCCGAACAGGGCGTAGCCGCCGGCGACGGCGATGCCCCACCGGGCGTCGCTGCTGCTGGTGTCGGCCTTGTCGCCGATGAAGAGCTGAACGAGGTACGCCACGACGGCGGTGAAGGCGGCGAAGCTCACCGACAGCACGGCGATGTCGACGAAGTAGGCGAGGAGGCGGCTCACGGGCCCGGCGACGGCACCGGTGGCGGAGATCCCGGTGGGGGGCTCGGGCCGGGGGCGGCGGACGAGCTTGGCCCAGATGCCGCTGACGATGAGGTCGAGCCCGACGATCTGGCGGCGGGCCATGGCCAGCACGCGGGTGCTCACACCGCGGGTGGCGTCGGAGACGATCTGGTCGATGCCGGCGCGCTGCGCGATGGCCGCCACGTCGACGTTCGCGAGCACGGCGTCGAGGTCGACCTTGTCGATCATGGACTGCATGTCGACGCGCTCGATGAGCGCCTGCACGTCCATGCGGTCGGTGAGCTTGTTGACGTCGATGCGGGCCAGCAGCTCGTCGACGTCGATGCGGTCGAGGAGGGCGTCGACGTCGATCCGGGCGAGGAGCTCGTTGACGTCGACCTTCTGCAGCAGGGCGTCGAGGTCGACCTCGTTGACGAGCCGGTCGACGTCGACCTTCGACACCATGCCGTCGACGTCGACGGCGTCGACCACGGGGTTGATGACTGCGCCGAGGAGGCGTTCGACCGGGTTCACCCCACCAATCCTGTCAGGTCTCGTCCTCCTGCCGCCCGTCCGCCCCGGTGACACCGGTGACGGTGGGGTCGCGCCGCGCCGATCCCGCCGGGGCGGACGGTTAGCGTCGGTCCATGGCCACGACCGCTCCTGCCGACGCGCCCGAGCGCGCCTCGGCGAGGCCCGGGTGGGTCGAGGCCCTTGTCGCCTTCGGCATCGTCGCCGCGGCCGTGACCTTCGCCGTGTGGCTCGGCTCGCGGGGTCCGATCGCCTCCCCCGACTCCCACGACCTGGCGCCGTACCCCGGCTCGTGGCTGTTCGGCGGCTGGTTCCGTTACGACGGCCGCTGGTACGACATCATCGCCACCGAGGGGTACAGCTTCAACGGCCCCGCGACCCAGTCGTCGGCGGCGTTCTTCCCGGCCTACCCGACAGTGCTGTGGGCGTTGCACGCCGTGACCGGCCTGTCGGTGAAGCTGCTCGGCACCCTCGTCACGCTGGCATGCGGGGCCGGGGTGGTCGTGGTGTTCCGCCGGTGGAGCGACGACCGCGTCGACCCCGTCGTGGCTCGCATCGCGATGGTCACCCTGCTGCTCTACCCCTACGCCTACTACCTGATGGGGGCGCTCTACGCCGACGCCCTGTTCCTCCTGGCCACCATCGGCGCCTTCCTGCTGCTCGAACGCGGCCACCCGATCCTGGCGGGCCTCGCCGGCGCCGTGGCCACCGGCTCCCGGCCCGTCGGCCTCGCCGTGGTGGTCGGCCTCGTGGCGGTCACCCTGTGGCGAAAGGGCACCATCGCCCGCCGCGAGGGTCGGCTGCGCATCGACCTCCACACCCTGCGCCCGGCCGACGGCGGCGTGCTGCTCTCGATGGGCGGGATCATCGCCTGGATGACCTACCTCGGCGTCCGCTTCGGGCACCCGCTCGCCTTCGAGGAGGTCCAGCAGGCTCCGGGCTGGGACCAGGGCGGTGGCCCCCACACCTGGTTCAAGGTGCTGTGGTTCCAGCAGATCAAGAACCTCCCGGGCCGCATCCACCAGTGGTGGGACACGGGCGACTCCCTCGTGTTCCAGTCATGGCTGTACGGCGTCGGCGTGCTGATCCAGGGCGTGCTGGTGCTCGGGTTCCTGTGGCTCGCCTACAAGGCCTGGCGGCGGTTCGGGTGGGGCTACGGCGTGTACTCGTTCGTGCTGCTGGCCATCCCGCTCATCGGCACCAAGGACTTCCAGGGCGCCGGTCGGTACCTCCTGGCGGCGTTCCCCTGCTACCTGGTGCTCGCCGAGATGCTCTCCACCCGGCCCGTGCTGCGGCGCGTCGTGTGGGGCGTCGGCGGCGTGATGCTGCTGGGGTGGGCCTTCGCCTTCGGCCGCGGCTACTACGTTGCCTGACCGACATGGCGAACTTCGAGAGCCTGACGATCTTCTATCCGATGTGGAACGAGGAGGCGACGATCGAGCGCGCCGTCGGAGCCGCGTTCGAGGCCGGTGACCTCCTCGTCGCCAAGGGCGAGATCGAGCGCTACGACGTGCTCATCGTCGACGACGCCTCCACCGACCGAACCGGGGCGATGGCCGACGCCATGGCCGCGGCCGATCCTCGGGTCTCGGTGGTGCACCACCCCACCAACCGCAAGCTGGGTGGATCGCTCAAGACCGGCTTCGCCAACGCCACCGGCGAGCTGATCCTCTACACCGACGCCGATCTGCCCTTCG
Organism: uncultured Actinomycetes bacterium; assembly: GCA_963702555.1. GTDB lineage: Bacteria > Actinomycetota > Acidimicrobiia > Acidimicrobiales > Acidimicrobilacustridaceae > CAMFLJ01. Next base: position 67,935 of record CAVPCW010000013.1, on the reverse strand, counting down.
ACATGGCCGAGGCCGCCAAGGCCGTGCGCCTCATGCGCATCTACGAGGCCGACATCGTCAGCGCCTACCGCTTCGACCGCACGGGCGAGGGCGCCCGGCGACTGGTCTACAGCTACGTCTACAACCACCTCGTGCAGACCATGTTCGGGCTGCGCCTGCGCGACATGAACTTCGCCTTCAAGCTCGTGCGCAAGTCGGTCTTCGACAACGTCGAGCTGCGCAGCGAGGGCTCGTTCATCGACGTCGAGCTCCTGGCCCGGGCCCAGCGCCTCGGGTTCCGCATCGTGCAGTTCGGGGTCGACTACTTCCCCCGCACCCGCGGCATCTCCACGCTCTCCTCGAACGGCGTGATCATCACGATCGTGAGGGAGATGCTGGGGCTCCGCAGCGACCTCCAGGCCCTCCAGCCCCTCCCGCCCGAGGTGCTCGGCCATCCCGAGGGGTTCACCACCGACCTGCCGCCGGACGCCGACGCGTCGGGTCCGGGCGGAACATGACCGACACCGGCGGCCCGAGCGGGCGCCGGGCCCTCCTGGTCGTCAACGCCGACGACTACGGCCTCACCGAGGGCGTCTCGAAGGCGATCCTCCACGCCCACCGCGAGGGCATCGTGACCTCCACGTCGGTGCTCACCCTCACCCCGGCGTTCGCCACGACCGTCCGCTGGCTGGCCGACGCCCCGGCGCTCGGCTGCGGCGCCCACCTCGCCGCGGTGGGGGAGGACCCTCCGCTGCTGTCGGCCCGTGAGGTGCCGACCCTCGTCGACAAGAAGGGCCGGATGTGGTCGTCGTGGCGGGTGTTCCTGCCACGCGCCGCGGCCGGTCGCATCGACCCCGACGACCTCCGCCGTGAGTTCGGCGCCCAGCTCGAGGCCATCACCTCCGCGGGTGTCGAGATCGACCACCTCGACACCCACCAGAACATCCACCTGTGGCCGATGGTCGCCGACGTCGTGCTCGACCTCGGTGAGGCCCACGGCGTGCGCACCGTGCGGGTCACCCGCTCCACCGAACGGGGCCCGATCGGGCTCACCGTGCGCACGCTCGCCGCCCGGCTCGAGGGCCGCCTGGCGGCGCGGGGCTGGCGCTGGCCGGAGGCCTCCACCGGCCTCGACGAGGCGGGCTGCCTCGACCTGGGGGCCATGGTCACGGCCATCAACCGGCTGGCCGCCACCGGCGCCCGCAGCGCCGAGCTGGCCACCCACCCGGGCGGCCCCGACGATCACGAGCGCCATCGCTACCGCTGGGACTACCAGTGGGAGGACGAGTACGCCGCCCTTCGGTCCGACACCGTCCGCACCGCTGTGACCGAGCTGGGCTTCGGCCTCGGCACGTTCTCCGACCTCCTCCAGGAGCCCGCGTGAAGCCGCCCCGCACCCCCGCCGCCCGCCGCGTCCTGGCGCTCTGGGACGACGCGCCCCGCGGCGACCGCTTCCACACGGCGGCGCGCTGGTGGACCGCCCCCTTCGCCGCCCTCGAGCGCGAGATCCCGCTGTCGGGGGACATCCTCGAGGTCGGCTGCGGACACGGCGTGTTCAGCACGTACATGGCGATCTGCTCGCGGTCGCGCCACGTGGTCGGCGTCGACATCGACGCCGACAAGATCGAACTCGCCCAGCAGGCCGCCGCCCGCCTCGAGCCGGGTGAGGGCGACGTGTCGTTCCGGGTGTCGCCGTCGGGCGAGGTCCCCCGCCACGACGGTGGCTGGGACTGCATCGTGTTCGCAGACGTGCTCTACCTGCTCACCGCCGAGCGTCGCGACGCCCTGCTCGCCGAGTGCGCCGAGGCCCTGGCGCCGGGCGGCCTGCTGGTGGTCAAGGAGGTCGACACCGAGCCGGCGCTGAAGGCCAGGATCGCCCAGTTCCAGGAGGTCCTGGCCACACGGGTGCTGCGCATCACCGACGGCGACGCCCTCGACTTCCCGTCGGCCGGCGAGCTCCGTGACGTGCTCGACGGCCTCGGCCTCGAGACCCGGGCCAAGCGGTTCGACAAGGGCTACCTCCATCCGCACTGCGTCGTGCTCGGCACCAGGCCCCTCGGCCCGGTCGAGCCCGACGCCGGCTGAGCCGCGGCCGGTCGCATGGCGAGGCGGACGTCGAGCGGCGTGCGCCTCGAACGCTGGCGGCGCCAGGCCCGCGTCTGGCGCCTGACCGCGCGCCGCGGGGTGCACTGGACGTGGACGAAGGTGCGGGGCCGCACCGTCGGCGAGGCCCGCCGCGCCGCGCTCGAGGAGCAGTTCACGATCCGATCCGCGGAGGACGTCGCCGCCGAGCTCGGGCAGATGAAGGGCGCGGTGATGAAGCTCGGTCAGATGGTCGGCTTCGTCACCGACGGCATGGCGCCCGAGGTGCAGGCGGCCTTCGCCCAGCTCCAGCAGGACGTGCCGCCGATGGCACCGAGCCTGGCCGAGCAGGTCGTGGTCGAGGAGCTCGGAGCCCACCCCGACCAGCTCTTCCTCGAGTGGGACCCGGTGCCGGTCGCCGCCGCCTCGATCGGGCAGGTCCACCGGGCGGTCATGCCCGACGGCCGGCGGGTGGCGGTGAAGGTCCAGTACCCGGGCGTCGACCGGGCCATCACCAGCGACCTCGACCACGCCGAGCGGCTCTACAGCATGTTCTCGGCGTTCGCCTTCGCCGGGGTCGACATCCACGCCCTCGTCGACGAGCTGCGCGATCGGATGGCCGACGAGCTCGACTACCGCCACGAGGCCGACGCTCAGGCCGACTTCGCCGATCGCTACCGCGGCCATCCGTTCGTGCGCATCCCCGAGGTGATCCGCGAGCGGTCGGCGCGGCGGGTGCTCACCAGCGAGTGGGTCGAGGGCATGACCTTCGCCGAGCTGCTCGAGCGCGGCACCCCCGCCGAGCACCAGCACGTCGGTGAGGTCCTGTTCCGCTTCGCTCAGGGCTCGCTGCACCGCTACCGCACCTTCAACGCCGACCCCCATCCCGGCAACTACCGGTTCCACCGCGACGGCACGGTGACCTTCCTCGACTTCGGCCTGGTGAAGCGCTTCACCGACGCCGAGTACGCCTCGCTCATCCCGACCATCGACCACGTGATCGCCGGCGATGCCGTCGGCCTGGTGGTCGCGCTGGAGCGGGCGGGGTTCCTCCACGACGGCCATGGCCTCGACCCTGAGCGGATCTACGCCACGGTGAGCGCCCCGTACCGCGCGTACCTGCCCGAGGAGTTCACCTTCACACCGAACTACACCCGGGATGCGATGACCTCGCTGCTCGACCTGCGGGGCCCGAACGCCGACGTGCTCGCCGCCCTCGACATGCCGCCGACCTTCGTGCTGCTCGACCGGGTGGTGTGGGGGATGAGCTCGATGCTCGGCCGCCTGCACGCCCGCAACCGGTGGCGGGGGATCCTCATCGAGTACGTGCACGGCCACGACCCCGTGACCGAGCTGGGCCGCGAGGAGCGCCGCTGGCTCGCCGCTCGCGCCGCAGGGGGCTGACCCCGCTCAGAAGAGCGTGGGGAAGGGGTCGCCGCCCTCGTCGGTGCTGGCGGGTGGGTCGGCCGGCGTGACGGCCTCGTGGCGGGGCACGTCGAGGGCGACCTCCGCGGCGGTCGCGACCTCGTCGTCATCGGGCTCGTCGGTGTCGAGGCCGTCGGCCGCGTCGGCATCGATGACGTCGTCGCCGTCGGCCCCGAACGACTTGGCCATCAGGAAGCCACGGGCCCGCTCGGCCTTCGGGTAGCGATCGACCAGGGCGTGGAAGGCGGGGGAGTGGTCGGCCACGACGAGGTGGGCCAACTCGTGGACCAGCACGTAGTCGAGGACCCACGGGGGCCAGCCGGCCAGGCGGGTGGAGATGCGGATCTGCCCGGTGGACGGCGTGCAGGAGCCCCAACGGGAGCGCTGCTCGGCCCACGTGACCGAGGTGGGCTTCGGCAGGGAGTACCGCGTGGCGAGCTGGGCGGCGCGGGTCTCGAGGTCGACCGAGGCGGCCTGGTAGCGGCGCTCGAGCCGCCCGACCAGCTCCTCGATGTGGCGGTCGAGCTCGGCGGCGTCGATGCCGGCGGGTGCCTGCACGCGGATGACGCCGTCGACGACGGTGGCCTGCACGGTCTTGCGCCGGCGGCGGCTGTAGACGACCTCGACGGGGAGGCGGGAGCGGTGGGGGACGGCCATGGCCTCTAGATCTGGGTGGGGATGGTGAGCTCGTCGTCGTCGACGAGCACGAGGCGCTCGCCGACCGACAGGCGGTCTCCGTGGTGGGTGACCCGACGGCCACCGAGGTTGGGCATGCGCTCCCACGGGAGCCCGCCGTCGCGCTCCACCGCGCCGATGAGCCCTCCATGGGTGACGACCAGCACGTCGGCGCCGTCGTACTCGGCGTGGATGCGGTCGAGGGCGGCGCGGGCCCGCTCGATGAGGGCCTCGTGGGGCTCGTACCCCGTCGGGCGCTGCTCGGTGGCCAGGTAACCCGGCCAGCCCTGCTCGATCTCGGCGCGGGTGAGGCCCTCCCACTCGCCGGCGTCGCGCTCGGCGAGCCCGGCGTCGACCACGACGGGGCCGACGCCGATCTGGCCGCTGACGAGCTGGGCGGTCTCGAGGGCCCGGATGAGGGGGGAGGCCACGATGACGTCGACCGACCCGACGCGGGACGCGGCGTGCACGGCCTGCAGGCGGCCCAGGTCGGTCAGGGCGGGATCGGCGTTGCCCTGCCAGCGGCCCAGCGCGTTCCACTCCGACTGGCCGTGGCGGACGAGGAGCATCTCGGTCACAGCGTCGACGGTACCCGCGCCCTGTGACACCTCCGGACCGGTCACCGGGCACAGGCATGGGCCGAGAGGCCGGGCCGGGCGCGGAACTACGCTGCCTCGCCGTGGCCACGCTCCGACTGTTCGCTGCAGCCCGCGAGGCTGCGGGCACCGGGCGCGACGTCATTCCCGGCGCGACCGTCGCGGCCGTGCTCGAGGAGGCCTCCCGGCGCTACGGCCCCGCGTTCGCCGAGGTCGCCGCGTGCAGCCGGGTCTGGCGCAACGGTGAGCCTGCCGAGGGCGACGACGCGGTGACCGACGCCGACGAGGTGGCCGTGCTCCCTCCGGTGTCCGGTGGGTGTTCGTGACCTCGCCCGCCCGTCCTGCCGGTGCCACCCGCCGTCCGCCCCCTCCCCGGTTCGCCTACGTGCCCCGGGTCGACGGGCCGCACGGACGCCTCGGTGTGCTGTGGTTCGTGGTCGCGGTGGTGGCCTGCTCGCTCGGCACCCTGACCACGGGTCTGCTCTTCGCCGGCCTCGCCGCCGTCGCCGCTCTCCAGACCTCGGTGGCGTGGCGCCAGGCCGGGCGCGCCGACGACCGCTTCGTGGCCGGTGGCGCGGCACTCGCCGTCGGCCTGGCCGCCATCGTCGGCACGGGGCTCGCCGGCCTGGCCATGCTCGCCGGGGTCGCGGCCAGCGTCATCGCCGCCCTGGTGGCGCCCGGGCCGCGACGAGCCGGTCGGGGCGAGGGCCGGCCGCACGGTGCGCACCTGGGCCCTGCCGGCCGTGGCCGCGGCGTCCGTGGTGGCCATCGCCCGCGTCGACGTGGCCGCCCTCGTGATCCTGCTGATCCTGGTGAGCGCCTACGAGGTCGGCGACTACCTGGTCGGCACCGGGGCCAACGGCCTCGTCGAGGGGCCGATCGCCGGCATGGCGGCGGTGCTGGTGCTCACCTTCACCGAGGCCGTCTTCCAGCTCGGGCCCTTCGACGCGAGGGCCGCCTGGGTGTTCGGCGGCCTGGTCGCCGTGCTCGCCCCGCTCGGTGCTCCGCTGGCATCGGCCCTCGCTCCCGCGTCGACCGCGAAGGTGCCGGCGTTGCGTCGCCTCGACGCCTGGTTGCTCGTGGCGCCGGTGTGGTGCCTGCTGCTCTGGGACTACCTCTCGTAGCTGCGCCACGTTGCCGGGTAGGATCAACGGGTTCCGGCACCACCGCTGGCGAGGAGGCACGAGGGCCCGATGAGCGACAACGACGCCACCATCGACGACCGCAGCGCGCTGCAGGTGGCCGGGCTGTCGCCCGACGGCCTCGACACGGTCGCGCTGGGGGAGATCCGCAGCGCTCGCGACCACGCGGTCGAGACCGAGACCGGCCTCTCCTACCTGCGGCGGATGGTGCAGGCCCCGCTCGACATGGTCCGCGGTGAGCTCGAGCGTCGGGCCGCCGGTGAGACCAGCGACCTCGCCGCCCTGGTCGACGACCTGCCCCGCATCCTCAGCGAGCACTCGGGCCCGGGCGGCGGTCGGGTGCCCCACACCCTCGAGCCCACCGAGATCGACCCCGAGCTCGCCGCCGAGCTCGACTCGGTCACCCAGGGCGGCATGCGCATCGCCATGCTCCCCACCACCACCGACGACGAGCTCGTCGAGCTGGCGGCGGCGCTCGACTCGCTCGAGGTCCGGGTGTCGCGCAAGCGCCGCCTTCTTCACCGCACCATCGACCTGCTGAACGCCGAGCTGGCCCGTCGCTACGGCAGCGGTGAGCTCACCCCCGAGGGCGCGCTGGCTGATGCCGCCCCCGATGCCGGCGACTGACCCTGATCCGGTCGTCGAGCCTCTCGGGGTGCCGATGCGCCCGCGCTGCCCGTAGCGTGGTGGCGTCATGAGATCGCTCGCCGTGCTGTCGCTGCACACGTCCCCCCTGGCCCAGCCGGGCAGCGGCGACTCCGGCGGCATGAACGTGTACGTGCGCGAGCTGGTCGCCGCGCTGGCCCAGGCCGGCGTGCGCTCCGAGGTCTACGTGCGGCGCTGGGCCGACGACCTCCCCGAGGTGGTCGACGTCGAGCCCGGCTTCCGGGTCGTGCACGTGGAGGCCGGTCCGGCCGACCTGGCCAAGGAAGAGCTCCCCGAGGTCGTCGACGAGTTCACCGACGGCGTGGCCCGCCACCTGCGCCGCCAGGGCGGCCCCGACGCCATCCACGCCAACTACTGGCTGTCGGGCCTGGCCGGCCATCGGCTCAAGCACGAGCTCTCGCTCCCGCTGGTGTCGACCTTCCACACCCTCGCCCGGGTGAAGGCCGAGACCGGCGACCCCGAGCCCGACCGCCGCGTCGACGCCGAGACCGAGGTCATCGCCTGCTCCGACGCCATCCTCGCCAACTGCCCCGACGAGGTCACCCAGCTCGTCGAGCTCTACGGCGCCGATCCGTCCCGCATCGAGATCGTGCCGCCCGGCGTCGACCACGCCTTCTTCTCGCCCGGCGACCGCCGTGGCGCCCGCGCCGCCCTCGGCCTCGGCGACCATCCCGTGCTGCTGTTCGCCGGGCGCATCCAGCCCCTCAAGGGCCTCACCGTCGCCATCGGCGCCCTGGCCGAGCTGTCGGCCGCCCACCCCGACGCCGTGCTCGTGGCCGTCGGCGGTCAGAGCGGCGCCGGCGGCGACGAGGAGATGGCCGCCGCCCGGGCCCTCATCGACGATCCACGGCCTGCACGACCGGGTGCGGTTCGTGCCGCCCCAGCCCCACCACCTGCTCTCGACCTACTACCGGGCCGCCGACGTGTGCATCGTCCCGAGCCGCTCGGAGTCCTTCGGCCTGGTCGCCCTCGAGGCCGCCGCCTGCGGCACCCCGGTGGTGGCGGCCGCCGTCGGTGGGCTGCGCACCCTGGTCGACGACGGCGTCACCGGCTTCCTGGTCGACACCCGCGACCCCGCCGACTACGCCGCCGCGGTGGCCACCCTCCTCGACGACGAGGGCCTGTCGGCCAAGATCGCCGAGGCCGCCGCCGACCGGGCCCGGGGCTTCACCTGGTCCACCACGGCGGCCCGTCTGCGGCGCCTCTACGCCGACCTCACGTCACGCTCGCCCGTGTCGTGCAGCTGAGCGCCTGACCCCGGGAGCTCCCATGGCCGACGAGATCGCCGACGCCGCCACCCTGGCGGAGCTCGAGGCCGTCATCGACGCGTGGCTGGCCGAGCAGCTGGCCGAGAACCCCGTCGTGGCGGCGGTCGAGCGGGGCGAGCCGTCGGAGCGGCGCTGGTACGTCCGGGTGCACGGCGAGAGCAAGGACGTGTTCACCATCTGGTTCACGCTGCGCCAGCGGTCGCTGCACTACGAGACCTACGTGATGCCGGCGCCCGAGGAGAACCAGGGCGAGTTCTACGAGCACCTGCTGCGCCGCAACCGCAAGCTCCACGGGGCCGCGTTCTGCATCGGCGAGGAGGAGGCGGTGTTCCTGGCGGGGGCGCTGCCGTTCCACGCCGTCGACGAGGGCGAGCTCGACCGCATCCTCGGCTCGCTCTACGCCTACGTCGAGCAGTGCTTCCTCCCGGCCCTGCGCATCGGCTTCGCCTCCCGCTTCCCCTCCGCCTGAGACTCCCGGCTGACGCCCCCGTCTTCGGCCGGTCCCTCCTCGAAAGGTGGTTCACCTCGTTCCGGAAACCGGAACGTTCCGAACCAGCTTGGGGGATCTAGAGGCTGTTTCATTGCTTTTCGTGCACTCTCGTGTGTAGAGTCTGGCTCGGCCCGGGCGGCCGGCGGGCGGTGGGAACCCATCGGGGAAGTGGGACCACCGAAACCGAACGCCCGGGCCTCCACGCGTCCCGGCGGCGAATGGCTCACGGCGGTGCCCGGGTGGAGCACTAGCGTCGGCGCCATGGTGCGACTGCAGATCGTCGGCGGCGGAAAGATGGGCGAGGCCCTCCTCGGAGGCCTGCTCGGGTCCGGCTGGGCCGAGCCGGCCGACATCGTGGTGGTCGAGAAGCTGCCGGCCCGCCGTGACGAGCTGCTCGCCCTGTTCCCGGGCGTGGGCGTGGCCGACGAGCCCGTCGCCGCCGAGGGCGCCATCGTCGCCGTGAAGCCCGGCGACGTGCCCGCCACGTGCGCCGTGCTCGGCGGCGCTCGGCATCCCCCGCATCCTCTCGATCGCCGCCGGGGTCACCACCGCCACGCTCCAGGAGGCCGCCGGCGCCGGCACCGCGGTGGTGCGGGCCATGCCCAACACGCCCGCTGTCGTCGGCGCGGGTGCGTCGGCCATCGCCCCCGGCCCCACCGCCACCGCCGCCGACCTCGACTGGGCCCAGTCGCTGCTCGACGCGGTGGGGGTCGTGGTGCGGGTCACCGAGGCCCAGCTCGACGCCGTCACCGGCCTGTCGGGCTCGGGCCCCGCCTACGTCTTCCTCATCGCCGAGAGCCTCATCGAGGCCGGCGTGCTGATGGGCCTCACCCGGGAGGTCGCCGAGGTCCTGGCCGTGCAGACCCTCCGGGGCTCGGCCGAGCTGTTGCACTCGAGCGACGAGCACGCGGCGGCCCTCCGTGGCGCGGTCACCTCGCCGGGCGGCACCACCGCCGCCGGTCTCCACGCCCTCGAGTCCGGCGGCCTGCGCGCCGCCATCCTCGACGCGGTGAAGGCCGCCACCGAGCGGTCCCGGGAGCTGGGTCGGGCCTGACGGGCGGGTACCCTGCGCCTGCCATGCCGCTGCGCTACGAGACCATCACCTTCCTCTCCGACTACGGGCTCGTCGACGAGTTCGTCGGCGTCGTCCACTCGGTGATCCGCTCGATCGCCCCCGAGGTGGCGGTGGTCGACCTCACCCACGGCATCACCCCCTACGACGTGCGCGGCGGTGGCCTCGCCCTCGCCCGCAGCGTCGAGTACCTCTGCCCCGGCGTCGTGGTGGCCGTGGTCGACCCGGCCGTCGGCACCTCCCGCCGGTCCATCGCGGTCGAGGTCGGCGACGGCGCGTCGGTGCTGGTCGGCCCCGACAACGGCGTGCTCGCCCCGGCCGTGGCCCTCTGCGGCGGCGCCACCCGGGCGGTCGAGATCAGCCAACCCCGCCTACGTGCTGCCCACCGAGGCGGCCACCTTCGACGGCCGCGACGTGTTCGCCCCGGCCGCCGCCCACCTCTGCCTCGGCGTCGACCTGGCCGAGCTCGGCCCGCCGATCGACCCCGTCTCGCTCTTCCCGGCGATGGTGCCCCTCACCCGTGAGGAGGAGGGCCGCCTCCACGCCGAGGTCCTGTGGGTCGACCGCTACGGCAACGCCCAGCTCAACGTCGACCCCGAGGAGCTCGAGGTCTACGACGACACCGTGCTGCTGGTGATGGACGACGGCAACCGCTCGGCCCGCCGCACCGACACCTTCGCCACCCTCGAGCCCGACCAGCTCGGCCTCATCGTCGACTCCTACGGCCTCGTCGCCGTGGTGCTCGACCGCAAGTCGGCGGCCGCCGAGCTGGGGCTGTCCACCGGCTCGACCGTCACCATCGAAGCCCTCGACGAGGACCGCCCCTCGGGCGTCGTCACGCCCGTCAACCTCGGCCCCCGCCGCTGATCCTCGGAGCCACCCTCGTGCGACCCGGAACCGTCATCGCCCTCGGCGCCCTGCTGCTCGTCATCCTGGGCGCGGCCGTGCTGCAGCTCTTCATCCTCGCCAAGTAGCCGAGGGCCCTCGGGCCGGAGCGAAGCCGAGCCCGTGGGTGCGGCTCAGCCCGACGCGGCCAGCCGGTCGCGGGTGAAGCGGCGGCTGTTCACCCACACCAGCACCAGGGCCGCGATCCACACCAGCACCCCGACGGCGAACACGCCGGCGACGGGGAGCAGCATCAGCGTCGACGCCTGGGCGGCGGCCACGAAGATGAGCGGGAGGATCACCGCGCCGCCGAGCTGGTTGGCCTCCTGGGTGGTGCGCGCCCGCGACGACACGATCACCAGCAGGCCGAGCGCGAGCAGGGCCACCGCCGGCGCGATCCAGATGATCATCACCAGGAACTGCGAGAACGGCAGGAACGCGTGGTGGGTCGCCGGCCAGGCGACCACGTTCGCGATGAGCGAGTAGATCGCCGCCCCGACCCACGTGATGGCGATGGCCGGCAGCCACGCCGTGAGCACCTTCGAGAAGAAGAGGTCGCGGTCGGAGATCGGGAGGTGGAGCACGACCTCGAGGGTGCGCCGCTCCTTCTCGCCGGCGAAGGCGTCGGCCGCCAGCACGGCCGAGACCATGAGGGGGATGACGAGCAGCAGCGGCGAGAGCAGGTAGCCGAGGACCAGCACGACGAGGCGCTCGCGCTCGGGCATGGCCAGGATCGGCTCGGCCAGACCCCTCACCAGCGACGAGCTGAGCACGTTCTGGACCTGGTCGGTGGGGGCGTTGCGGGCGATGATGCCGAGCCCGAACGGCAGCAGGACCAGCAGCACGACGGGCACGAAGATCATCGGCAGGGTGATGGCCTTCGACCGGCGAACGGCGCGGAGGTCACGCCCCACGATCGTGCGGATCGCCACCCAGTCGACGGCCTGGCGGGAGTCGCTCACGAGACCACCTCGTCGGCCGGTCGGTCGGGGTCGTTGGGCATCGGGGGCTCCCCGAGGCGAAGCGGGTCGGCGACGGGCAGCCCCGGTTCTGGGGCGGCGCCGCCCGAGGTGGTGAAGCCGTCGGTGCGGAGCTCGCCCTCCTCCTCGGCGATGCGGCGCTCGATGGCGAAGTAGACGTCCTCGAGGCTGGGCTTGCGGGTGGCGGCGCCGTAGACCGGCACGCCGCGGGCGACCGCGGCGGCCACGGCGCGGGGGAGGGCGTCGCGGTCGTCGAGCACGAGCCGGGCACCCTCGCCGTGGGCCTCGACGCGCCGCACGCCGGGCACGACGGACAGGGCGCCGAGGGTGGCGGCGTCGGCCGGGGCGCCGAGGTCGAGCTCGGCGCCGACGCCGGACCACAGCTGGGCGGCGAGATCGTCGGGGGCGCCGAAGGCCCGGAGCCGGCCGCGGTGCAGCACGGCCATGCGGTCGGCGAGGCGCCCGGCCTCGCCGAGGAAGTGGGTGGCGAGCACGACCGTGCGGCCCTCGGCGGCCAGCTCGTCGATGAGGGTGATGACGTCGCGGGTGCCGGCGGGGTCGAGGCCGGAGGTCGGCTCGTCGAGGAAGAGCAGCTCGGGGTCGTGGAGCAGGGCCCGGGCCAACGCGACCCGCTTGCGTTGGCCGGTCGAGAAGCCGCCGGTGAGGTCGTCGCGGCGCTCACCCATCCCGAAGCGCTCGAGCAGCTCGTCGACCCGCTTGAGGGCGTCGACCTTGCCGAAGCCCCGCAGTCGGGCCACGTAGAGCAGGTTCTCCCGGGAGGTCAGGCGGTCGTCGAGGCCGGCGTTCTCGGTGAGCACCCCGGTGCGGCGGCGCACGGCGTCGCCCTCCACCGCGGGGTCGTGGCCGAGCACGGTGGAGCGCCCCGCATGGGGCAGCAGGACGCCGTCGAGGAGGCGGACGGTGGTGGTCTTGCCGGCACCGTTGGGACCGAGCAGGGCCAGGACCTGGCCCGGTTCGAGGGTGAACGTGAGGCCGTCGACGGCCAGTCCCGACTTGAACCCACGCGTGAGCCCCTCGGTCTCGATGGCCGGGGTCATGGCCGGGCTCGACGGGCTGCTGGTGCCGACTTCATCACCTTGTGTCGGCTCAGCGCTCGTAGCGCTGAAGGGCATCCAGCACGACGGCCGCGTGGGCCGGGTCGCCGGGGCCCGGGGGCTCCGGCGGGGGAGGGGGCTCGGTGGTGGTCGGGGCGGGCGCCGACCCGCCGCCGGACGAACCGCCACCGGAGGAGCCGCCATCGCCGGATGACCCACTCGACGAGCCCCCGCCGGAGGTGCCACCGCCTCCACCTCCGCCCCCGCCTCCGCCTCCGGGCGGGGCCAGGTAGCGCTGCACGGTGTACTGCTTGCCGTCGGCGCCGTAGACGACGCCGATGCCGACCCGGGTGAAGGTGGGGTCGACGATGTTCGAGTAGTGGGTGGGGCTGGCCACGAACGCCGGGTAGATCGAGGCGGTGTCGCCGCCGCGGCCCACGTTCTCCCCGAGCTTCTTCCAGGGCTGGGTGACTCCGGTCGAGAGGTCGGAGGCGTGCTGCAGCCGTTCCCAGTCGGCGAGCTGCTGGGCCCACGCCTGGGCGAGGCCGCTGAGCTCGGGGTCGAGGATCAGGGGAGCCGAGCCGGCGGCGGCCCGAGTGGCGTTGATGCGGCCGAGGTAGTCGCCGACGTCGCCGCTGGCCGCGGCGGCCGGCCGGTGCTCGAGCACCAGCGGGGCGCCGATGAGGCCGATGGCGACGACCACGGCGGCGGCGACCTGGGCGGGTCGGGCGTGCCAGGCCCGGGGCTCGGGAAGGGAGCGCACGGAGGCCGAGCCGCCGCTGTTGGTGATCAGGAAGCCCACGAAGATGATCGAGATGCCGAGGACCAGCGAGATGGCGAAGCCGTCCATCTCGTCGACGACGGAGTTGAGCAGGCCGCCGGCGCTCAGCACGAGCGTGCCGGCGGCGATGAACAGGTTGGCGAGCGCCAGGCGTCCGGCGGGGAGGGTCGAGGGGGCACCCGCTCGGCGCCGGCCTCGCAGCAGGCGCCAGGCGCTCCAGAGGGCGCCACCGAAGATGACCATGGCCCCGACGCCCGAGGCGACCGCGGCGGCGATCCGGGGTCCGGCGCCGAAGACCTCCTTGCCCTGCGGGAGCACGTCCGGGTCGATGAACGACAGCAGCGGGGCCTCGACCACCAGGCCCGTGCAGAAGGCGGCCAGCATCGACACGATCGCCGTCCACCGTTTGCCGTGCTTCGGGCCGGCGAGCAGCTCGACGGTGCCGAGGGCGAGGAACGGGACGTTGAGGATGGCGCCGAACAGGTAGAAGGCCTTGAACGACCACTCGCCCCATCCGACGGCGGCGCCCCACCACAGCGCGGCCGAGCCGGCGGCGAACATGAACAGCGAGACGGTCCAGGCGCCCTCGTGGCGCCGGCGACGGGCCATCCACCGCTCGAGGGTCGACAGGGCGAACGCCAGCGACACCAGGGTGGCCGAAGCGGCCAGAGCGGCGTGCAGCGTCATGGCCCCAGCCTACGGCGGGGGGCCGCCACGGCCGAAGGCGGGGTGGGGCATGAGACTTTGTGAACAAAGGAACGACGTCGGTAGCGTGGGGGCGTGGACCGGTCCCGACGACGCATCCCCGAGGCCACCGTGGCCCGTCTGCCGGTCTATCTGCGCACCCTCGTGGAGGTGAACGCCGAGCAGGTGGCCACCATCTCCTCGGAGCGCCTGGCGGAGCTGGCCGGCGTGAACGCCGCCAAGGTCCGCAAGGACCTCTCCTACCTGGGCTCCTACGGCACCCGGGGCGTGGGCTACGACGTCGAGTACCTGCTGTTCCAGATGAGCCGCGAACTGGGCCTCACCAAGGACTGGCCGGTCGTCATCGTCGGCATCGGCAACCTGGGCGCCGCCCTCGCCAACTACGGCGGCTTCGGCGACCGTGGCTTCCCCGTGGCGGCGCTGGTCGACGCCGATCGGGCCAAGGTCGGCACCACCTTCGGCGACATGGAGATCCACCACCTCGACGACCTGCCGCGGCTGGCGGCCGAGCTGGGCATCGCCATCGGCATCATCGCCACCCCGTCGGCCGGGGCCCAGGAGGTCGCCGACCGGCTCGTCGCCGCCGGGATCACCTCCATCCTCAACTTCGCCCCGACGGTGATCAACGTCCCGCCCGAGGCTTCGTTGCGCAAGGTCGACCTGGCCCTCGAGCTCCAGATCCTGAGCTTCTACCGGCAGCGGGGCGACAACGGCGACGGCCCGCCGACCCCCCGGCCGTTCGACGCTTCGGAGCCCGTCGGCTGATGCCCGTCGACGCCCCGCTCTACCCCGTGAACCTCGTCGTCTCCGGACGACGGTGCCTGGTGGTCGGCGGCGGCCCCGTGGCGGCCCAGAAGGCTCGCGAGCTGGCGGCGTGCGAGGCCGAGGTCCACATCGTGGCCCCCCGGATCGACCCCGCGACGGCCGCCATCGACGGGGTCATCTGCCACACCCGGCCCTACGAGGCCGGTGAGGTCGCCGGCTACCGGCTGGCCATCACCGCCACCGACGACCCCGCCGTGAACCGCCAGGTGTTCCTCGAGGGCGAGGCCGCCGGCGTGTGGGTCAACAGCGCCGACGATCCGGCCAATTGCGCCTTCACCCTGCCCTCACGGGTGCGCCAGGGCCCCCTGCTGGTCACCTTCGCCACGGGGGGCAACTCGCCGGCCATGGCCACCTGGCTGCGGCGCCGGTTCTCCACCGAGATCGGGCCTGAGTACCTCACCCTGATGGGCATCCTGGCCGAGGAGCGCACCCGCCTCCAGCGCGAAGGTGTCCCGACCGAGGGCCTCGACTGGCAGGGAGCACTGGATTCGGGGATGCTTGAACTCGTACGCGAGGGCCGCCTCGCCGAAGCCAAGGAGCGCCTCCAGGCGTGTCTGTCGTCGTCCTCGGACTGAACCATCGAACGGTGCCGCTCGATCTGCTCGAGCGCGTGACCATCGACGAGTCGCGCCTGCCCAAGGCGTTGCACGACGTCATGAGCCGCGACCACGTGAGCGAGGCCGTCGTGCTGTCGACGTGCAACCGCTCCGAGGTCTACGTCGTCGCCGAGAAGTTCCACCCGGCCTACGCCGATCTGCGCACCTTCTTCTCCGAGCTGGCCTTCGTGCCGCCGGAGGAGCTGGCCGACCACCTCTACGTGCACGACGGTGCCGACGCCGCCTCCCACCTGTTCACGGTGGCCGCCGGGCTCGACTCCGCCGTCATCGGCGAGGCCGAGATCCTCGGCCAGGTCAGGGTCGCGTGGGAGCGGGCCCAGACCGAGCAGGCCGCCGGGTCGCAGCTGAACCTGCTGTTCCGCCATGCCCTCGAGGTCGGCAAGCGGGCCCGCACCGAGACCGGCATCGGCCGTCACGTGGCCTCGGTCTCCACCGCGGCGGTGGCCATGGCCGCCGAGCGGCTCGGGTCGCTCGAGGGCCGTTCGATCCTCGTGATGGGCGCCGGCGACATGGGCGAGGGCATGGTCCGCTCGCTCGCCACCAACGGCGTCACCGACATCCGCATCGCCAACCGCACCTGGGAGCGGGCCGCCGACCTGGCCGAGCGGGTCGGGGGCCGGGCGATCCGCCTCGCCGACCTCGATGCCTCGCTCGCCGAGGTCGACCTGCTGCTCACCGGCACCGGCGCCTCCTCGATGCTCATCGAGCACGCCGACGTCGCCCGGGTGATGCAGGTCCGCGACGGAGCCCCGCTGCTCGTCGTCGATGTGGCCGTCCCCCGCGACGTCGACCCCACCGCCGCCGACCTCCCGGGCGTCACCCTCCTCGACATGGACGACCTGCGGGCGTTCGCCGAGGCCGGTCAGGCCGAGCGTCGTCGTGAGGTCGCCGGGGTCCGCACCATGGTCGGCGAGGAGCTCGACCGCTACATGGCCGTCAGCTCCGCCCGCGAGGTCGCACCACTGGTCGCCTCGCTGCGCGAGCAGGCCGAGGACGTCCGTCGGGCCGAGCTCGACCGCTTCCGGGCCAAGCTCGGTGAGCTCGACGAGCGCCAGCTGGAGGCCGTCGAGGCCCTCACCCACGGCATCGTGGCCAAGCTCCTGCACCAGCCCACCGTCGGGCTGAAGGACGCCGCCGGCACGCCCAAGGGCGAGCGCCTGGCCGAGGCCCTGCGCGACCTCTTCGACCTGTAGTCGGCGAACGATCCGTGGCCGAGCAGGCGGTGCACCTCCGGGCCGCGACCCGCGGCAGCGCGCTGGCGCTGTGGCAGACCGATCACGTCACCGCCCTGCTGGCCGCCGTGGGCCGTGCGCGCGGCATCGAGGTCACCGTCGAGAAGGTCATCGTCGAGACCGTGGCCGACGCCCGTCTCGACATCCCGATCTGGGAGATGGGCGGCAAGGGCGTGTTCGTGAAGGAGGTGCAGGCCGCGGTGCTCGACGGCCGGGCCGACCTCGCCGTGCACTCCGGCAAGGACCTCCCTGCGCTCACCCCCGATGCCCTGGTGCTGGCGGCCGTGCCCGAGCGGGCCGACCCCCGTGACGTGCTCGTCGGCTCCACCCTCGAGGGTCTGCCGGTCGGCGGGCTGGTGGCCACCGGCTCGGTGCGGCGCCGGGCCCAGCTGGCCTGGTTGCGCCCCGACCTCACCTTCACCGGGCTGCGGGGCAACATCGCCACCCGCCTGGCCAAGGCGGTCGAGTTCGACGCCATCGTGATGGCGGCGGCCGCCGTCGAGCGGTTGGAGCTCGACCTCGGCGACCGTGTCGTCGAGATGCTCGAGCCGTCGGTGATGCTGCCGCAGGTGGCCCAGGGCGCCCTCGCCGTCGAGTGCCGCACCGACGACGCGGTGGCCAGAGAGCTGCTGGCCGCCATCGAGCACGGGCCGAGCCGGGTCGCCGTCGACGCCGAGCGGGCGTTCCTGGCCGAGCTGGGCGGCGACTGCGACCTGCCGGCCGGCGCCTTCGCCACGGTCGACGGCGACGTGCTCGCCATCGAGGGCCTGTTGGCCTCCATGGACGGCCACGTGGTGCTGCGCGAGCGCCGGTCGGTGCCGGTCGCCGAGGCCGATGCGGCGGGCCGGGCGCTCGCCCGCTTCCTCCTCGACGACGCCGGCGGCGCCTCCCTCCTCACCCGCTGACCCCGTCCTCTCCTCCAAGGTGGCTCACCAGCGTTGCGGAAACCGCAACGGATCTGAGCCAGCTTCGGGCGGCTGGGTCGTCGGTCAGTCGGGGGAGTTGCGGAGGGCGGCGGCGCTGAGCTGGGCGATCACCGACGAGGCGCTGACGGCGTCGGCCCGGGGGCTGACCCGGTCGTCGACCACGACGATGCCCCAGGCCGAGCGGCTGACGTCGACGAACGGGTAGAGCCCGTAGCGGTTGGGGGCCGAGACCACCGAGGCGTAGTCGTCGCCTCGCAGGCGGTCGCGCCACACGCCGAGCCCGTAGGTGGGCACGCCGGTCTCGGCGACCCAGGCCTCGGTGTGGGTGTCGAGGCGCACGGTCTGGTCGAGGAGCATCTGGCGCACCGACTCCTCGGAGAGCACGCGGTTCCCGTTCGTGGCGACCCCGTTGTCGCGGATCACCGCGAGCAGCCGGCCCAGGCCGTCCGGCGTGGTGACGCCGTCGACGCCGACGAGCCCGCCGGTGGTCGACGGGTCGGCGTAGGCGGTGTCGGCCATGCCCGCGGGGAAGGCGACACGGGAGAGGAACAGCTGCTCCCAGGGTCGGCCGGTGGCGGTCTCGGCCAGCCGGGCTGCCACATGGGCGTCGAGGTCGGTGACGTGGAAGCCCTCGCCCGGGGCCTCGATCAACGGGGCGGCGGCGATGGCGGCATCGCAGGCCGCCGGGGTCGGCTCGGCGCACTCGACCGACGCGGGCAGGCCGGAGGTGTGCGACAGGAGCTGGCGCAGCGTGATGGCGCCCGCCGGGCCGGTGAGCCAGGGGAGGGTGGGGCCGATCGGCTCGTCGAGCGAGAGGGTTCCGTCGTCGACCAGCGTGAGCAGGACCGCCGTGGTGGTCAGCATCGAGGTCTCGGCCAGGGGCACCACGGTGGAGCCGTCGACCCCGCCCGACCCGTACGAGACGACGTCCTCCTGGTCGCCGCGCCGGGCGCTGACCGTGAGGCGTCCACCTTCGAGCCCGGCCGCGGTCACCCGTTCCCGGAAGCGTTGCTCGACGAGGGCCCAGGTCACGGCGGGGAAGGTGCCGTCGGTGGTCTGGAGCTCGTCGGTTGCGTCGTCGGTGACCGACTCGGAGGGGTCGGCCCGACCCACGCCGCAGGCCCCGAGCAGCAGCGCACCCACGATCGTGGCCACCACGACGAGGGTCACCGGTCGGCGCCGGGCCTGCCGGCGGCGGGGGGTGGCCGGAGCGGGTGCCACGATGGCGGGGTCACCGGAGCGGAGGAGAGCGGACATCGCCGACGAGGGTACGGGCGTCGACTCGTCCGACGGGCATCAGGAGGGCGACTCGCCTGGTGGCCGACGACCGTGAGGTCGGTGTCGGTCCGCATCCCGAGCCGTGGCCCGACGACCCCCGCCTCGACCCGGTGCTGCTCGCCGACGGCGACCGCCGCAACGTCGCCGATCGCTACCGCTACTGGTCGAACGCGGCGATCGTCGCCGAGCTCGACACCCGCCGGCACCCGTTCCACGTCGCCATCGAGAACTGGCAGCACGACCTCAACATCGGCACGGTGATCCGCACGGCGAACGCCTTCAACGCCGCTGGGGTCCACATCGTCGGCCGCCGTCGCTACAACCGCCGCGGCGCCATGGTCACCGACCGCTACCTCCACGTGCACCACCACGCCGACGTCGCCGACCTGGCCACGTGGGCCGGGGAGGAGGGGCTGCCGATCGTGGCCATCGACATCGTGCCCGGGGCGGTGCCCCTCGAGTCGGCCGAGCTCCCGGGTCGATGCGTGCTGCTGTTCGGCCAGGAGGGCCCCGGCCTCACCGACGAGGCCTGCGCCGCCGCGGCGATGGTCTGCTCGATCGCCCAGTTCGGCTCCACCCGCTCGATCAACGTCGGCGTCGCCGCCGGCATCGCCATGCACACCTGGGTCCGCCAGCACGCCGGCGACCCCCCGCCTCCCTGACCGCCCCCAGGGGGTCCGAGCGGGGTCAGTCGGCGAGGAGGGCTCGGACGGTGCGCTCGACCACCCGTCGGGCCTGGTCGATCGACGAGCCCCGGGTCCGCAGCGCGTCCCACGCCGGCCACGACAGGGCGAGGTCGAGGGCGGCGAGCAGCTCATCGGCGTCGACCGGCGACCGGCCGGCCAGCTCGGTGGCGAACACGTCGCCCACCTGGCGCCGGTTGCCGGCGTTGAGCAGGGCCCGGTTGGCGGCGAGGGTCTCGGAGAACGGCTCGCGCAGGACGCTGGCCCGGCGGACGGGCGTGATCCACTCGTTCACGTCGGCCCGGGCGTCGACGACGGCCTTCACCCGGCCGTCGAGCGGTCCGCTGGTGAGGACGGGTGGTTGGCGTTCGTGCAGCGCCGCCACCTGCCGGGCGGCCACCACCTGGAACAACTCCTCCAGGTCGCTGAAGTGGTGGTAGATCAGCCGCTCGGAGATCCCGGCGTGGGCCGCGACCTGCCCGGCGGTCGGGCGCAGGTCGCCCTGGCGGAGCAGCTCGAGGGCGGCGTCGGCGATGGCGGCCCGGCTGCGCTCGGCCCTGGCGCTGCGCGTCGCGCCCGGATCGGGGGCGAGGGAGGTGGGGCGGGCGCCGTCGGCCATCGGGGAAGTCTGCCCCGACCCGGTGCCGGCCGCGGCGTCGCCGTTACCGTGCCGGTGTGGACACGGTCTGGGTGCTCGGCGACCAGCTCCGACGCGACGTCGGCCCGCTCCGTGACCGCCTGCCGGGCGAGGTCCGGGTGCTGCTGGTCGAGAGCACGGCGAAGGCCGCGTCGAAGCCGTGGCACCGCCAGCGCCTGCACCTCGTGCTGGCATCGATGCGGCGCTTCGCCCTGGAGCTGCGGGCCGAGGGCTTCGACGTCGACCTCCGGGTCGCCCCCACGTTGCCCGCCGGGTTGGAGGAGCACCGCCGGGAGCACCGCCCCGAGACCGTCCTCGCCATGAGCCCCATGTCGTGGGACGGCCGTCGGATGCTGGCGGCCGCAGGGGTCGACGTCGTGCCCAACGAGCAGTTCCTCTGCGGCGAGGACGACTTCGCCCGGTGGATGGCGGGTCGGCCGTCGCCGCGGATGGAGGACTTCTACCGCTGGCAGCGCCGCCGGCTCGACGTGCTGATGGACGGCCCCGACCCGGTCGGTGGTCGTTGGAACTTCGACGCCGAGAACCGCGAGCCGCCCCCGAAGGACGGCCGCGGCTGGCCCGAGCCCGTGGTCGACCCGCTCGACGACCTCGACCGCGAGGTGATGGCCGACATCGAGCAGCGCTGCCCCGCCGCGTTCGGGGCCCCGCCCGACGGCACGTGGGCCACCGACCGGGCCGGTGCCCTCCGCCGCCTGCAGCAGTTCGTCACCGAGGTCCTGCCCCTGTTCGGTCCCCACGAGGACGCCGTCGTGCGGGCCGAGTGGAAGATGGCCCACTCCACCCTGAGCCCCTACCTGAACCTGGGCCTGCTCGATCCGGGGGAGGTCGTCGCCGCGGCGGAGGCCGAGCTCCGGGCCGGGCGGGTGCCGCTGGCCTCGGCCGAGGGCTTCATCCGCCAGGTCATCGGCTGGCGGGAGTACGTCTGGGGCCTCTACTGGCAGTGGATGCCCACCTACCGCGACGAGAACGGGCTGGCCGCCGACCAGCCCCTCCCGCCGGCCTTCACCGGGGCCCACACCGACATGGCCTGTGTCGGTCACACCGTCGAGGCGCTGCGCGCCCGCGGGTGGGTGCACCACATCGAGCGGCTCATGGTGCTGGGCAACCTCTCGTTGACCGCGGGGGTGCGCCCCCAGGAGTTGGTCGAGTGGATGTGGGCGGGCTTCGTCGACGGCGCCGAGTGGGTGATGCTGCCCAACGTGATCGGCATGGCGCTGCACGCCGACGGCGGCCGCATGGCGACCAAGCCGTATGCCTCGGGCGGCGCCTACCTGAAGCGGATGACCGACCACTGCGGTGGCTGCCGCTTCGACCCGGGGAAGCGGGTGGGCGACGACGCCTGCCCGTTCACGACCCTCTACTGGGACTTCCTCGCCCGCAACGAGGAGGCGCTGCGCGGCAACCACCGCCTCGGGAACCAGCTCGCCTCGATGCGGCGGCTGAAGGACCTGCCGGCCGTGCGCGAGCGGGCGGTCGAGGTGCGCGGCCGCCTGGCGGCCGGCACCCTCTGAGCCGGCTAACTGACGCCGGCGACCTCGTAGCCGGCCTCGTCGACGGCGGCGCGCACGGCGTCCTCGCCGATCTCGCCGGTGACGGCGACCGTCTTGGCCTCGATGTCGACGACGACGGACTCGACGCCGTCGGCCCCGTCGAGCTCGCCCTCGATGGCGGCCTTGCAGTGGCCGCAGGAGATGCCGGGGACGGAGTAGGTGCGGGTGGTCATGAGGAGGTCCTCTCGGTGTGGGCGATGGGGGAGGCGGTGCCGGTGCCGGTGGCGGCCGGCGGCGGTGCGGCCCTTGCGGCCGGTGACGCCACGGAAGCGCCGGAGCCGCAGGCTGTTGGTGACGACGAAGACGGACGAGAAGCCCATCGTGCCCGCCGCGATCATCGGGTTGAGCACGCCGAGGGCGGCCAGCGGGATGGCGGCCACGTTGTAGGCGAAGGCCCAGAACAGGTTGCCCTTGATGGTGGCCAGGGTGCGGCGGGAGAGGGCGATGGCGTCGGCCGCCGCCCGCAGGTCGCCGCTGACGATCGTGAGGTCGCTGGCCTCGATGGCGACGTCGGTGCCGGTGCCGATGGCGATGCCCAGGTCGGCCTGGGCGAGGGCGGGGGCGTCGTTGATGCCGTCGCCCACCATGGCCACCATGTGGCCTTCCTCCTGGAGGCGCTTCACCTCGGCCACCTTGTCGCCGGGCAGCACCTCGGCCACGACCCGGTCGACGCCGACCTCGCGGCCGACGGCCTCGGCGGTGCGGCTGTTGTCGCCGGTGAGCAGCACGACCTGGAGCCCCAGCCGGTGCAGGTCGGCGACGGCCTCGACGCTGGTCGCCTTCAGCCGGTCGGCGACGACGAGCGCGCCCTTGGCGACGAGCGGCCCGCCGTCGTGGTCGGCCCATCCGGCGATCACGGCGGTGCGGCCGTCGAGCTCGGCGGCGCTGGCCGCCTGCTCGATGACCTCGGGGACCTCGACGAACAGCGAGCGCCGCCCCACGCCGACCCGGAACGGGACGCCGGCCTCGGTGTGGACCGTGGCGACGACGCCCCGGCCGGGCAGGTTCTCGAAGTCGTCGACCTCAGCGGCCGCGGCTGCGCCGGGGCGGACGGCGTCGGCCCCGGCCACGACGGCGGTGGCGATCGGGTGCTCGGAGCGGGCCTCGACCGCGGCGGCGAGGTGCAGCACGGTGGCGGCGTCGGCCCCGTCGACCACCGTGGTCGCGACGAGCTCCATGCGGCCCTCGGTGATGGTGCCGGTCTTGTCGACGACGGCGACGTCGACGCGGCGGGTCTGCTCGAGCACCTCGCCGCCCTTGATGATGATGCCCATCTGGGCGCCCCGACCGGTGCCCACCATGATCGCGGTGGGCGTGGCCAGGCCGAGGGCGCACGGGCAGGCGATGATCAGCACGGCGACGGCCGCGGTGAAGGCGTCCTCGACGCTGTGGCCGGTGACGAGCCAGCCCACGACGGTGAGCACCGCGATGACCAGCACGGTCGGCACGAAGATGCCGGCGATCTGGTCGGCCAGGCGCTGGATGGGCGCCTTCGAGCCCTGGGCCTCCTCGACGAGGGTGACGATCTGGGCGAGGGCGGTGTCGGCCCCGACCCGCGTGGCCTCGACCACCAGGTGGCCGTTGGCGTTGACGGTGGCGCCGATGACGTCGTCGCCGGGCCCGACCTCGACGGGCACGGGCTCACCCGTGAGCATCGAGACGTCGACGGCGGAGTGCCCCTCGACGACCACGCCGTCGGTGGCGACCTTCTCGCCGGGGCGCACGACGAACCGGTCGCCCACCTCGAGCGAGGCCAGGGGGATCTCGGTGCCGTCGACCAGGCGGGCGGTCTTGGCGCCGAGCTCGGCCAGCTTGCGCAGGGCGTCGCCGGAGCGGCGTCGGGCCCGGGCCTCGAACCACTTGCCCAGCAGGATCAGCGTGATGATGACGCCGGCGGTCTCGAAGTACACGTGGGCGTCGGAGCCCGACGAGCCGGTCATCCCGCTCATGCCGCCCATGCCCGAGTCGCCGGTGTCGGCGGCCCCGAGGAACAGCAGCGCCACCGTCGACCACGTCCACGCCGCGAGGGTGCCCATCGAGACGAGCGTGTCCATGGTGGCGGTGCCGTGCCGGAGGTTCACCAGCGCGGCTCGGTGGAAGCCCCAGCCGCTGTAGAAGACGACCGGGGTGGTCAGCACGAAGGCGACCCACTGCCAGCCGTCGAACATCAGCGCCGGGATCATGGAGATCAGCAGCGTCGGGACGGTGAGCACGGTGGCCACCAGCAGCCGCCGGCCGAGCACCTTCACGTAGGCGGCCTCGGCCTCGGCGTGGCGGTCCTCCTCGGGCACGGTGTACCCGAGGCTCTCGATCTTGGCGGTGAGGGCTGCGGTGTCGACGACGTCGGGGTCGAAGACGACGGTGGCCCGGGCGGCGGCGAGGTTGACGTCGGCGCGGTCGACGCCGTCGAGCTTGCCCAGGCCCTTGCTGATGCGGGTGGCGCAGGCGGCGCAGGTCATCCCCTCGACGGGGAGGTCGATGCGCTGGGGCTGGGGGACCGCGGTTCCTGCCATGCGTTCGACCATACCCCCCCACCCTATGCTTGACAACCGCTATGCTGCACTCATGGCTACCCGGGGCTACTCCATCGGCAAGGACGACTACCTCAAGCGGCTGCGGCGCATCGAAGGTCAGGTGCGGGGGCTGCAGGGGATGATCGAGGACGACAAGTACTGCATCGACGTGCTCACCCAGATCGCGTCGGTCACCAAGGCGCTGCAGGGGGTGGGGCTCGGCCTGCTCGACCAGCACCTGCACCACTGCGTGATGGCCGCGGCCCACCAGGACGGGGCCGAGGGCGACGCCAAGCTCGACGAGGCGATGGTGGCCATCGAGCGCATGCTCCGCACCTGACCTCCGTCGAACTGGTTGTGGATCTGCACGCTCTGGCGTGCAGATCCACAACCAGAACGGGGTGGTGGGTGCCGGGCCCGGCGCGCCTGGGGAGGGGGCTCAGCGGGCGGGGCGCACCATCGACACCACGACGCGGTCGCCGATGTCCTCGGTGAGCGAGGCGTCGTAGACGTAGCCCTCGGGGTGCTCGAACGCGGCGAGGGCGTCGGGCTCGTCGGCGCCGGTGGCGAGGACGTGACGCACCAGCGCCCCCTTCAGCAACTTGTTCCAGTGGTTCACCGTCGTGAACGTGCGCGGCGCGCCCTTCCGGGCGGTGGTCTCGTCGAGGAACCGCACCGTCAGCACCCCGGCGGGGGCGCCCGGCTCGCCGCTGCCCGGCGTCGGAGGGGCCCATGCCGCGTCGTGCTCGATGGGCAGCAGGTTCCAGACGACCCGCCGCGCCACGAGGGGAGCGAGCGCGTCGGTGAGGGGCGCCCGCCACCAGGTCGAGAGCTTGCCGAGCGGGGCGAGCGCGGCGCTCATCTTCAGTTTGTGGTCGGGCAGCGGATCACCCGGCATCGACGCACCCCAGAGGCCGCTGAAGATCACGACCTGGGCGGCGAGGCGCTTCTTGTCCCGGGCGGGGAGGGACGCGGCATCGAGCGCGTCGTAGAGCACGCCGGTGTAGCGCTCGATGGCCGGCATGGTCGGGCCGGTGCGCACCCCACGGTTGGCGGCGGTGGCCGCGGCGAGGGCGTCACCCTTCACGCCCAGCAGCTTCCGACGGGCCGGCTCGGCCGACCGCATGGCCCGCAGGAGGGCCGCCACCGCCTTCTCCCGATGGGCGTCGAGCTCGGGGAAGGCGCTCTGCCCCGGCGCCCACGGGGCACCGCTGCCGCCCGGCGACTTCCCTTCGGACGGAGGGAGCAGGAGGACGGGAGCGGGGGGCATGGGGCCATCCTGCCGCACCGGAACGCCCCGGTCGGCAGTCGGTGGACACGACGGCACCGGAGCCGTTGACGACCGGTGAACTCCGTCGCTCGCGGCCTTGCGAAAGGAGGAACGGGTGCCCGGCCGTGGTAGAAACGGACGTCGGCTTCCTTTCGCGGAGGCCGTTTCGACCTGACGAGGAGGTGATGCGCCATGCCGACCAGCGAGCCCCCAAGTACGCCGCGGTTGCCCTGCGCCACCTCTTCCGGTCGCCGCTGACACCGTCGCGGCACCACTCCGTCTGCTGACGGAGCCGACCCCCGTGGTCGGCGTGGAGGTGGCATGACCCGTTCGTGTCCGCCCCCCAGCCTGTGGAGCCGATCATGTCGCACACCCTCCACGCGCCGCGCGCGCCATCACCCAGCGGCGCACTCAGCGAACCAAGCGGCTGCTGGCCCTCGAGGCCGTCGCCGAATCCCTGCTCTCCGTCGCCGGGCTCACCGGCGCGCCCGTCGTCCACCGCTCCGGCGCCGAGGTCGGCCAGCTCGTCGACATCGTCGTGCGGTGGGAGGGCGAGCCCTACCCGCCGCTGACCGGGCTGGTCGTCCGCGTCGGCCGTCGCCTGGCGTGGGTGCCGGCCGACAAGGTCGACGAGCTCGAGCAGCGCCAGGTCGTGCTGCGCTCGGCCAAGCTCGACCTCCGCGACTTCTCCCGTCGCGACAACGAGGTGAAGCTGGTCGACGACGTCATCGACCACCAGATGGTCGACGTCGACGGCGTCCGGGTGTTCCGGGCCGCCGACCTCTTCCTCGCCAAGGTCGGCGGTGGCTACCGCCTGGTGGGTGCCGACGTCGGCTTCGCCACCCTGCTGCGCCGCCTCGGCCCCGCCCGCTGGCGGGCCCGTCCCCATCCCGACCGGGTCATCGACTGGGCGGCCATCCAGCCGTTCTCCGACCCGGGCGAGCCCGTGCGCCTGAGCCGGGCCAACAGCGAGCTGCGGCGCCTGCGCCCCGGTGAGCTGGCCGACCTGCTCGAGGAGCTGGGCCGCTCGCAGCGCCAGGAGCTGCTCAACGCGCTCGACGCCGAGACCGCCGCCGACGCGCTCGAGGAGATGGAGAGCGACGAGCTCGCCGTGCTGCTCCGCGACGCCGAGCCGGAGCAGGCCGCCGCGCTCGTGGCCGAGATGGAGCCCGACGAGGCCGCCGACGCCCTGCGCGACCTCGATGACGACACCCGCGACGAGCTCCTCGCCGCCATGCCCGACGACGTCGCCGGCGTGCTCACCGACCTGCTCGACTACGACGAGGAGACCGCGGGTGGCGTCATGACCACCAACATCCTCGTGTTCGAGGGCGAGGCCACCGTGGCCGAGGCCCGCCGGCGCCTGCGCGACCGCGACGAGAACACCGACATCGACGGTGTGCTCGTGATCGACGCCGACGGCTGCCTCGTCGACGACGTGCACATGATCGAGCTCTTCACCGCCGAGCCCGACCAGCGCCTGCGCGACCTCACCAAGCCGCCGTGGCCGGTCACCGTCACCGCCGACGTCCCCCTCGAGGAGGTCGTCGAGGCCTTCGTCGAGAACCGTGGGTCGTCGGTCGTGGTGATCGACTCCGCCGGCCGTCCGATCGGGCGCATCCTCGCCGACGACGTCGTCGACGCGCTCCTTCCCCACGAGCGCGAGCGCCGCCGGTTCGCCGGCATCCTCAACTAGGCACCGTCATGACCGACGAGACCACCACCCCGGCTTCCGGCGCGTCCGAGTCCGCGCGCCCGGCGAGCCGTCGACGCCGGCCCAAGTGGCTGGCGTGGGTGATGGTGCTCGGCCCGGGCCTCATCGCCGCCAACGCCGGCAACGACGCCGGTGGCATCGCCACCTACGCGTCGGCCGGTTCTGAGTTCGGGTACTCGACCCTCTTCGTGATGCTGCTGGTGACGGTGGCGCTCGTGGTGGTGCAGGAGATGTCGGCCCGCCTCGGCGCCCACACGGGTGAGGGGCTGATGTCGCTCATCCGGGAGCAGTTCCCGCTGCGGGCGTCGGCCTTCGCCATCATCTGCCTCCTCGTCGCCAACCTCGGGCTGGTCGTGTCGGAGTTCGCCGGCATCGGTGCCGCCTTCGAGCTCTTCGGCGTGTCGCGCTACATCGCCGTGCCCATCGCCGCCGTCGTGGTGTGGGCCGTCGTCGTGCTCGGCAACTACCGCTACGCCGAGCGGGTCTTCCTGCTGTTGAGCCTGGCGTTCATCGCCTATCCGATCGCCGCCATCATGGGTCGGCCCGACGGCCACGAGATCGCCAAGAACCTGTTCATCCCGCACGGGGTGTGGAGCAAGGAGTACCTGTTCCTGGTCGTGGCCCTCATCGGCACGACGATCACGCCGTACATGCAGCTCTACCAGGCGTCCGCCGTGGCCGACCGGGGTGGCGACCCCGAGGACTACAAGAAGGTCAAGGTCGACACCATCACCGGGGCGATCTTCGCCAACGTGGTGTCGATGGCGATCATCATCGCCACGGCCGCCGCCATCGGGGGCTCCGGCCCACTGAACTCCGCGGCCGAGGCGGCCCAGGCCCTCGAGCCCGTCGCCGGCGCGAGCGCCGAGACGTTGTTCGGCATCGGCCTGCTGGGCGCGTCGGCGCTGGCCGCCGCCATCGTGCCGCTGGCCACCTCGTATGCGGTGGCCGAGGCACTCGGGGTGGAGCGGTCGGTGTCACGCACCTTCCGGGAGGCCCCGCTGTTCATGGGGCTGTTCACCGCGCTGGTGCTGGTCGGCGCGGCGGTGGCCCTCATCCCCGGCAACCTCATCCAGCTGCTGCTCAACATGCAGGTGCTGAACGGCTTCATCGCCCCGGTGGTGCTGACCTTCATCCTGATCCTGGCCAACCGCCGCAACGTGCTCGGCGACGCGGTGAACGGGCCGCGCTTCCGCATCCTCGCCACCGTGTGCGTGGTGGTCGTGGCGATCCTGGCGTCGGTGGTGTTCGTGCAGACAGTGGCCGGGTGGCTCGGCTTCTCCTAGCTGTGGTGACCAGGCAGGTCGTCGACACGGAAACGCGAGCCGGCCCGATGTGTGCCAACGTTGCGTTCGTCGCACCCGTCGGCATCGGGGGATGGTGGTTCGTGAGCGAGATCCGGAGTGCAGCCGGCTAGCCGGCGTGCTGGTGATGGCACTGCTCGAGGTGCAGGACGTCAGCGTGAGTTTCGGCGGCGTGATCGGGCTCGACGGTCTCTCCTTCGCCGTGGACGAGGGACAGATCTGCGCACTGATCGGACCCAACGGCTCGGGCAAGACCACGTTCTTCAACGTCGTGAGCCGGATCTACGAACCAGACGGTGGAACCGTCGTCTTCGCCGGCCAGGATCTGTTGCGGGCCCCGGCGCACCGGATCACCGACCGCGGGGTCACCCGGACGTTCCAGAACCTGGCGCTCTTCGGGGGCCTGTCGGTCCTCGAGAACGTCATGGTGGGGGCCCACTCCCGAACCCGTGGCGGATTCCTCACCTCCGCGTTCCGGTTGCCCCCGGTGCCTTCGGAGGAGCGGCGGGCGCGGGCGGTCGTGGCCGAGCTGCTCGAGCTGCTCGAGCTCGGCGACCTGGCCGACCGTCCGGCGGCAGGCCTCCCGTACGGCACGCTCAAGCGGGTCGAGTTGGCGCGTGCTCTCGCCGCCCGACCGAAGCTCCTCTTGCTCGACGAGCCGGCGAGCGGTCTGACCCACGGCGAGGTGGCCGAGCTCGGGCAACTGATCAGCGACCTGCGCGACCGCTTCGACCTCACCATCGTGCTCGTGGAGCACCACATGAACATGGTGATGAGCATCTCCGAGAAGGTCGTCGTCATGGATTTCGGCCGCAAGATCGCCGAGGGACTTCCGGCCGAGGTCGCCGCCGATCCGGCGGTCATCGAGGCGTACCTGGGGACTCCTGCGTGAGCCCGCTCCTCGACGCCCGTGGACTGACCGCCGGGTACGGCCCGATGCGGGTGCTGCTCGGCATGGACTTCTTCGTCGACGAAGGGGAGGTCGTGGTCATCCTCGGCGCCAACGGGGCCGGGAAGACCACCACCCTGCGGGCCCTGTCCGGCATGATCGCGGCGAAGGGCGAGGTCACCTTCGACGGTGTGCCCATCCTGGGACGCAAGCCGGAGGAGATCGTGCGGCTCGGCATCGCTCACGTTCCCCAGGGCCGGGGGACGATCGCCGACCTCAGCGTCGAGGAGAACCTGCGGGTCGGCGCCATCACGCGGCGCGACGGTGAGGTCGTCGCCGACATGGACCACTGGTACGAGCTGTTCCCGCGCCTCGCCGAGAGGCGGCAGCAGCACGCCGGCAACATGAGCGGGGGCGAGCAGCAGATGCTCGCCATCGCCCGGGCGTTGATGGGCCGCCCCCGGATGCTCCTCCTCGACGAGCCGTCGCTCGGCCTGGCGCCCCTGGTCACCCGCGAGGTGTTCGAGCGCCTGGGCCAGATCAACCGCGAGCTCGGCACGACCGTGCTCGTCGTCGAGCAGAACGCCAACCTCGCCCTCGAGATCGCCGTCCGTGGCTACGTCCTCGAGGCAGGGACCATCGCTGCCGCCGGCTCAGCCGACGAGCTGATGCGCGACGAGTCCGTCCGCAAGGCCTATCTGGGGTACTGACCATGGATCTCTTCCTCGACCGCCTCGTCATCGGCCTCGAACAAGGGGCGGTGTACGGCTCAGTCGCCCTCGCCCTCGTGCTCATCTACCGATCCACCGGGTTCGTGAACTTCGCCCAGGGGGAGATGGCGCTCTTCTCGACGTTCCTGACCTGGCAGTTCTGGGAGTGGGGTGCACCCATCGCGTTGGCGATCGTGGCCTCGATGGCGATCTCGTTCCTGGGAGGGGCCCTCATCGAACGGGTGATCATCCGGCCGATCGGCGACGTCGAGCACCACGCGCTGTCGTTGGTCATCGTCACGGTGGGCATGCTGCTCGCCCTCAACGCTCTGGTGGGCTGGATCTGGGGCACCGCCGGCCGTCGCTTCCCCAAGATCTTCTCGGCGGGCACGGTCGAGATCGGGAGCGTGTCGATCTCCTACCAGGCGCTCGGCACCTTCGCCGTCCTCGCCGTCGAGTTGGGGCTCCTCTACGTGTTGTTCATGCGCACCAGGCTCGGGCTCGCGACGCGTTCGGTGGCCAGCAACAGCGAGTCGAGCGCGGCTGGCGGGCATCCGAGTCGGACGGATCCTGATGTTCGGATGGGGCCTCGCCGCGTCGGTCGGGGCGCTCGCCGGTGCCCTCTATGCCTCGGACCTGGGGGTGCTCGACGCCAACATCTTCGTGCAGCTGCTCATCTACGCCTTCGCGTCGGCGACGTTGGGAGGCTTCGACAGCCCGCCCGGAGCGGTGGTCGGTGGCCTCGTCGTCGGTGTGGTCACAGTCCTGGCCGGCGGCTACATCGGATGGCTGGGCGAGGACCTCAAGCTCCTTGCCGCCTTCGCGTTGATCCTCGTCGTGCTCCTCGTGCGGCCCCAGGGCCTGTTCGGCCACAAGCAGGTGAGTCGGGTATGACCCTGCCGGCCGCCCCGGTGCAGCCCAGAGGCTTCCTGCACGACCGCAGGCGCCTCGCCGTGCGGGTCGTGGTCGCCGTGGTGGTGGGCGCGGTGCTGCTCGCCGTCCCGCAGATCTACCCCCGGTTCCGCATCGAGGGGCAGTTCAACGTCATCCTCACCTACGCCATCGCCGCGCTGGGCCTCAACCTGCTGACGGGCTACAGCGGACAGATCTCCATCGGGCACGGAGCGTTCTTCGGGGTGGGGGCCTACACCACGGCCATCCTCGTGGCCGATCACGGTTGGCCCCACTTCGGCACGGTGGCGGTCGCGGCCGTGCTCGCGTTCGCCCTCGGGGTGCTCGTCGGGCTACCGGCGCTGCGCATCCGGGGCCTCTACCTGGCCCTCGTCACACTCGCGCTGGCGGCTGCGTTTCCTCTCGTCGTCACCCGGTTCAGCAGCGTCACCGGGGGAACGCAGGGCATGCGGGTCCCCCGGGTGCGAGCCCCCGAGTGGACGGGGCTGAACGACGCCCAGTGGAAGTACTACGTCCTGCTGGCGTTCGCCGTCGTCGCGTACGTCCTCGTCCGGAACCTCGTCAAGAGCCGGGTGGGGCGCGCGATCATCGCCACGCGCGACAACGAGACGGCGGCGCAGGTGATGGGCGTAGACCTGGCCTCCTACCGGGTGCTGACGTTCGGCATCAGCGCCATGTTGGCCGGTGTCGCCGGAGCGCTGTCGGTGTTCAACGAGCCGTTCGTGAACGCCGAGAAGTACAACGTCAACCTGTCGATCACTCTCCTGGTGGCGGTGGTCGGGGGCGGTGCGGCGACGATCTTCGGACCGGCGTGGGGTGCGTTCTTCGTGGTGATGATCCCCACGTGGCTGCCGAACCGGTACCCGCAGCTGTCACCGGTGCTGTTCGGCGGGTCGTTGATCCTGCTGATGATGCTCGCCCCCGGAGGCTTCCTCGGGCTGGTCCGAATGGCGACCGGCTGGTTCAGGCATCGCTTCGCCCCGTCGGCGTCCGGTTCCCCTCCCGCGCCGGGATCCGACGCGCTCGCCTCCCCCTAGCCGACCCGACCCGGCAGTTGCCTCGGCGGGGGGCGTCATGACCTTTTGCCCTGGCCCGGTGCATGGTCCGGGTGCACCCTTGCTTCATCCTGACTCCGGCGCCGCGCACTCGATGAGAGGCCCGGTTGGAAGGGGCCGCCGGTCAACGCCGGCGGTCTGGTTGAACGACGGGGGAGGACCCATGACCATCTCGCGAGCGGGGCAGCGGACTCGGATCGGTGCCGTGGTCGTGGCGCTGCTGATGCTGGGGGCCGCCTGCGGTGGGAGCGACGACTCGTCGAGCTCCACCGACGACGCCACCAGCGGCACGGCCGGTACCGGCGGTGTCACCATCTCCACCGACGACTGCATCGACTACCAGCCCACCCAGGGCGCCGAAGGCGACACCATCACCTTCGGCTCGAGCTTCCCCCAGTCGGGTGCGTTCGCCGCGTTCGCCGAGATCTCGAAGGGCTACGTCGCCTACTTCAAGTACCTGAACGCCCAGGGCGGGGTGCAGGGCAAGCAGGTCGAGGTCATCACCAAGGACGACCAGTACGACTCGGGCAAGACGAAGACGAACACCCAGGAGCTCACGCAGCAGGAGGGGGTGTTCGCCATGTTCAACGTGGTGGGCACGCCCAACAACCTCGCCATCCGTGACGACCTCGGCGAGAGCTGCATCCCCAACCTGTTCGTGGCGACCGGCTCGCAGCTGTGGGGTGACCAGGAGGCCTATCCATGGCTCATCGGCTCGATCCCGTCGTACGCGACCGAAGCGGCGATCTTCGCCGACTACCTGAAGGCCAACAAGCCCGATGCCAAGGTGGCGATCCTCGCCCAGAACGACGACTTTGGTCAGGGCTACACAGTCGGCTTCAAGAAGGCGATCGAGGGCACGGGCATCACCGTGGTCGACGAGCAGAAGTACAACACCACCGACCCTGACGTGAAGTCGCAGATCACCACCATGAGCCAGAGCGGTGCCGACACCGCCCTGCTGGCTGCCACCGCGCTGAAGTGCCCGCAGGCCCTCAACACGGTGAAGGAGTCGGGCTGGCAACCGACCACCTACATCTCGGCCACGTGCACCTCGAGCACCGTGGTGGGCTTGGCCAAGGACGCCAACGTCGGGGTGCTCAGCTCCATCTACCTCAAGGACCCTGCGGACCCCGAGTGGGCCAGTGACCCCGCGATGCAGGAGTTCCAGACGCTGGGCAAGCAGTACGGGCTGACCGACACGGAGCTGCAGAACGGCCTCGTCGGCTACGGCTGGACGATGGGGGCGTTGCTCGCCGACACCCTCGAGCAGTCCCCCGAGCTCACCCGTCAAGCCGTCATGCAGACCGCCTACAGCCTCAGCGGTCTGACGCCGGGGCTGCTCCTGCCCGGCATCAGCGTCAACACGGCCGGTTCGAAGGACCCGTACGTGATCGAGCAGATGCAGATCGGCCAGTACAACGGCAGCTTCTGGGACCTGCAGGGTGAGGTCGTCAGCTTCGAGGGCAAGACCTCCGACTACGCCGACGTCGTGGGCTGAGGCGGTTGGCCCACCGTTTCCGCCAGCCTGTCGCTGACCCGCTTCCCTCAGCCGGGACGAGCGGGTCAGCTCGGATCAGAAGCCGAGGCCGGACTTGGCGCCCGAGCCCTGGGCGACACCCTCGGACGGCTGCACCATCACCCAGCCCTGACCGCTGAAGCCCATCTGGAAGGTCTCGCCGGAGCCCTTGCCGATGAGGGTCTTCATGCTCACGTCGCTCTTCACGTTCATCGTGACACCCGTGGTCCACATCACGACCGCCTGGGGGTCGGCGAAGGTCGGCGCGCCGGCCACGTCGAGCACGACGGGCGGGCCGTCGGTGGTGATGGCGACGTAGCCGGTGCCGGTGAGGGTGACGTTGTAGAGGCCGCCGGTCATGGCGCCGGCGCCGCCGATCATCTGGATGTCGCTCTTGAGCGAGGCGCTGTACGCGAGCACGTTGGCGCCGTTGACCCAGATCTGGTCGTTGTCGAGGTACATGATCTGGATCTCGGCGGCGGCGTTGGCGAGGAAGACCTCACCGCTGCCGACGACGTCCATTGTGGGCACGCCCTCGCCGGTCATCTTCTGCTTGAGGAAGCCGCCGACGCCGCCGGAGCCGGCGTGCTCGAACCGGGCATCGCCCTGGTAGGCGACCATCGAGCCGATGCGCGCCTTCACCGGCCCGTACTGAAGGAAGACCTTCAGCAGCTTCTTGTTCTGGAGGGTGAACGGGTCGGCCCCCGTCGTCTCGCTGAACTCGGTGAAGTCTGCGTGGATCATCCGGAGCCTCTCCCATTGCTCGGCCGAGGCGTGACCCCCCGGTCATCCGCAGGCTATTGCAGTGCCGTCCATCACCGTGAGAGTCCTCCGCCCCTTCATCGCCCGCCCTCTCCCGACCGGTTGCCGAGAGTGCGCCGAGGAGTCACTCCCGGCAACCGGTCCTGCGGGCGGCGGTGATCGGTTGCTGAGAGTGCGCTGAGGAGTCACTCGTAGCAACCGGTCCCTCAGGCGACGCCGGTGATGCGGTCGAAGATGGCGAGGAGCGTCTCGACGACGTAGCCGCGGCGGCTGATGTCGGCGTCGGTGAAGCGGCAGGTGCCCCAGCCGATGCGCTGAGCCTCGTGGTCGCGCTGTCGGTCGCGCTCGAAGTCGGCCACGCGGGCGTGCCAGCTGCGGCCGTCGCCCTCGACGATCCAACGCATCGTCGGGAAGCTGACGTCGACGCGCTCGCGGCCGGTCGGATCCCAGGGTGCCGGCGCCTGACGGACATGGGGTGGGAGCCGGGGGTCGTCGAGCAGGGGGTAGAGCCTCGACTCGAGCACGCTCTGGGGGATCGCGACTGTCGGGTCGCGGGCGAGCAGCACCTCGGCGAAGGGCCGGGCGGTAGGGGAGCGACGGGCCCGGGCGACTCGGTGGGCGAGGTCGAGCTCGCCCCAGGTCGTGGTGCGGGCGAGCAGGGCGGCGTCGACGGCTGGTCCGAGCACGTCGGCCCCGACGGACGCGGCGACGTCGGCGAGGGTCTGGGCAACGGTCGTTGTCCGGATGCCGTCGACCCAGGTGGTGGGCACCGGCCGTCGATGCCGCACCCGGGCGAGGTGGGTGGAGCCGCCCGTCCTGTGGGTGCTCACCTCGAGCCGTCCGAGGCGGAACTCCGGCAACTCGTGCAGGACCGCTGAGCCGATGCCGGAGAGGGACGCCCCCGGAACCGCCAACTCTGCAGCCTTCATCTGTCGACGAACCGTCGGTGGGTTCCCGGGCAGCGCGTACACGCCGGTGTCGAGTCTGAGCCACTGGGCGGAGTCGACCCGCCGCCGAGCGACGAAGCGGTCCCCTCCGAGCTGGCGGACCTGCTGGATGTTGAAGACGCCGTGTTGCTTCCGGGCGAGCGCCTCGATGGCCCTGTCGAAGGTGGGAGCCATGGGACGAGAGTCTGCCGAGACCCTGTGACAGCCCCCGATCGGTTGCCAGGAGTGCGTTGAGGAGTCACTCCTGGCAACCGGTCCTGCGGGCGGCGGTGATCGGTTGGCGAGAGTGCGCTGAGGAGTCACTCCTGGCAACCGGTCCGTCGGGTGCGGCGGAGCGGGGCGGGGGTGCGGGGTGGCAGAGTCGGGGGATGGACTACGTGCGCATCTGGGCCGACGCGGAGGGGGAGAGCCATCTCGAGTGGGTCGCCGTGGCGCGCCACGTCTCGGAGGCGGAGCCCGGGGTGGCCGAGCTCCACGTGTCGCAACCGCACCGCGCCGACCGCGTCGAGTTCGTCAGCGTCCATGCCCACGCGCAGGACCCGGACTGGCACTGCGGCCCGCGTCGCCAGTTCGTCGTGTTCCTCGACGGCTGGGTGCAGCTCACCGTCAGCGACGGCGACAGCTGTCGGCTACCGGCGGGCTCGGTGGTGCTGGTCGACGACCTTCACGGCAAGGGGCACGTCACCGAGCACGAGCCGGGCGTGCGGCGCGTGCTGGTGATCCCGACGGAGTCGGACCGCCCGCAGGGCTGATGCCGCGCACGAGCGTGTCGAGCAGGTCCTCGTAGAGCTTCTCCATGTCGTCGACCATGCAGATGTCGGCGATCTCGAGGGCCACCGCGCCATGGCACGCCGCCCACATCTGCTGGGCGACCTGGACGGGGTCGCCGACCGCGAACGCGCCGGCCTGCATGCCCCGGTCGATGGCCTGGACGAGCACCTCGAACGACGACGCCGCCACCACGTGGGACTCGTCGCTCGGCTCGAACCCGGGGATCGAGCAGAAGAACATGACCTCGTAGGTGCGGGGGTGGTCGAGGGCGAGGCGCCGGTAGCGGCGCAGCCCCTCGCACAGTGCCTCGACCGGATCGGCCATGGCGCTCAGGTCGGCGAGCTCCTCGGTGAGGGTGGCGAAGCCGGCGCGGAAGATGGCGTCGACCACGCCGTTCTTGCCGCCCTCGAAGTGGTTGTAGACGCCCATGGGCGCCACACCCGCCTCGGCCGCGACCCGTCGGACCGACAACGCCTCGGGCCCTTCGGCCTCGAGGAGGTGGAACGCGGCGGCGACGAGCCGGTCCTCGATCTTGGTCGACGGGGTGCGCCGACGGGCTTCCTTCATCATTTCGAGAGTATCCCCTGGACATCTCTAGAACGGTGTGCCATAACTGTAGCACAGTGTTCTAGATCCCCCCCCCAGGTTCCGGAGGTCCCACCCATGGATGCAGCAACCGTGCACCGCCGACGTTGGTTGATCCTGGCCGTGCTGTCGGTCAGCGTCTTCCTCGTCGTCGTCGACAACACCATCGTCAACGTGGCGCTTCCCACCCTGAACCGCGAGCTCGGTGCCAGCGTCTCCGAGCTCCAGTGGATCGTCGACGCCTACAGCCTCGTGTTCGCCGGCCTGCTGCTGGCCGCCGGCGGCCTGGGCGACCGGCTCGGTCGCAAGGGCGCCATGCAGATCGGCCTGGTGCTGTTCGGCATCACCTCGGCGCTCGGCGCCTTCGCCACCAGCTCCGGCCAGCTCATCGCCGCCCGGGGCGCCATGGGCATCGGCGCCGCTCTGGTCTTTCCGGCCACGCTCGCCATCCTCACCAACGTCTTCACCGAGCCGACCGAACGGGCCAAGGCCATCGGCGCCTGGTCGGCCGTGTCGGGCCTCGCGGTCGCCTTCGGTCCCATCACCGGCGGCTTCCTCCTCGAGCACTTCTGGTGGGGGTCGGTCTTCCTCGTCAACGTGCCGATCGTGATCATCGCCCTGGTGGCCGGCGCCCTGCTCGTCCCGACCTCCCGTGACCCCGAGGTCGGCCGCTTCGACGTCCTCGGCACGCTGCTGTCGATCAGCGCCATCGGCCTGCTGGTGTTCACCGTCATCGAGGGCCCCCGCTGGGGCTGGACCTCGCTCACCACAGCCGCCGGCTTCGTCACCGCCGCCCTGCTGCTGGTCGCCTTCGTGGCCTGGGAGCTGCGGGTCGCCAAGCCGCTGCTCGACGTCCGCATCTTCAAGGTGGCCCGGTTCAGTGCCGCGGCGGCCGCCATCGCCATGGCGTTCTTCGCCCTGTTCGGCTTCATCTTCCTGGTCACCCAGTACTTCCAGTTCGTGAAGGGCTACTCGACGCTGTCGGCCGGCCTGCACACCCTCCCGTTCGCCATCTT
The DNA here is from genome assembly GCA_963702555.1 of uncultured Actinomycetes bacterium. Taxonomy (GTDB): domain Bacteria; phylum Actinomycetota; class Acidimicrobiia; order Acidimicrobiales; family Acidimicrobilacustridaceae; genus CAMFLJ01. The sequence goes on along the minus strand of CAVPCW010000013.1, from coordinate 30,398 downwards.
CGCCGGCATCACCGCACCCATCGGCGCCCGGTTCGCCCTGCGCTACGGGCCCCGACGGGTGGTCACCAGCGGCCTGTTGTCGATGACCGCCGGCCTGGTGCTGGCGAGCACCTTCGACGCCGACAGCGCCTACTTCGGGCCGGTCATCATCTCCATGGCTCTGCTCGCCATGGGCCTGTCGTTGGTCACCGCACCGGCCACCGAGGCGGTCATGAGCTCGCTGCCGAGGGAGCAGGCGGGTGCGGGTGCTGCGGTGAACGACACCACCCGGGAGCTCGGTGGCACCCTCGGCGTCGCCGTCGTGGGCAGCGTGTTCGCCTCGGTCTACGGGCCGAAGATCGGCGACTTCCTCGCCCAGTACCCGGTGCCGACCGAGGCGGTCGCCGCCGCCAAGGAGTCGGTGGCCGCGGCGCTGTCGGTGGCCTCGCAGGCCCCGGCCGAGCTCCAGGGCTCGTTCGCCGACGCCGCCTCGTCGGCCTTCGTGCAGGGCATGTCCCGGGGCAGCCTCGTCGCTGCCGGCGTCGCCTTCGTCGGTGCCATCGCCGCCGCCCTGTTCCTGCCCGGCCGCCTCACCCCGGAGGACGAGCTCGAGCTCGACGCCATGGGCAGCTTCCCGGGCCTCGGCGACCTCGCCCCCGAGCACGCCTGACCCGAGGGCCCGTCCCGGGCCCGCAGCACTGCCGAAGGTGGCTCACCTCGTGTCGGAAATCCGACACGTCGTGAGCCACCTTCGCGTCGGGCCGGGGGAGGAACCCGGGTTCGCCGGGAAAATCCTGTGGACGACCGTCGGAGTTCGGCCGGACGCGACGACAGTAGGGACGTGAGCGGGATGACACCGGAGCCGACGCCCGCAGGGGTTGGGCTCCTCGACCTCTACGACCGGGCCCTGCCCGTGGTCTACGGCTACTTCGTCTCCCGCGTCGGAGATCGGGCCACGGCCGAGGAGCTCACCTCGGAGGTCTTCCTCGCCGCGGTCGACGCCGTCAACCGTCCGGGTACGCCGCCGGTCGACACGGGATGGCTCGTCGGCGTGGCCCGCCACAAGCTCGTCGACCACTGGCGCCGCCGGGAGCGGGACGAGCGCAAGCTCCGCGCCGTCGCCGCCCAGCCCGAGCGCCACGACGACCCGTGGGACACCCGCCTCGACGTGCTCGAGGCCCGGGCCACCCTCGAACGGCTCGGCCCCGCCAACCGCCTGGCGCTCACCCTGCGCTACCTCGACGGGCTGTCCATCCCCGAGATGGCCCGGGAGCTCGGCCGCAGCCGCCACGCCACCGAGGCGCTGGTGGTGCGGGCCCGCGCCGCGTTCCGTCACGCCTACGAAGGGGAGGAGGGGCGATGACCGATCCGACCACCGACCCGCTCGACGCCCTGCGCCTGCCGGCGACCCCGCTCGCCCCCGACCCCGCGTTCGCCGCCGGCCTCCGGGCCCGCGTCGCCGCCGCCCTCGACCCGACCAGTTCCGGAGGTCCGACCATGCCGACCGATCCCACCCCCACCAACGCTCCCGCCGCGCCGCCCCGGCCCTCGCTGTCGCCCTACCTCGTGGTCGCCGACGCCCGTGCGGCCGTTGCCTGGTACGGCGACGTGTTCGGCGGCACCCTCGGGGAGACCGTCGAGATCGCCCGATGGCCGCCTCGGCCACGCCGAGGTCCACATCGGCGCCGCGGTGCTGATGATGTCCGACGAGTTCCCCGAGATGGGCCTGCTCGCCCCCGGCGCCCGCGGCGGCACGACGGTCTCGCTCGTGCTCGACGTGGCCGATGTCGACGCCACCACCGCGGCTGCCGCCGAGCGGGGGGCGACGGTCGAGCGCGAGCCGGCCGACATGCCCTACGGGTTCCGTGCCGCCGCCGTGGTCGACCCCTTCGGCCACCGCTGGCTGATCGAGGCGCCGCTCGCGGACAGTGCCCCGGCGGCCGTCGTGTCCGCCCCGGTGGCGGCGGAACGGCCCCGACCCCGCACCGCCCGGGAGATGGTCGACGAGCACGAGGTCTACACCGAGCCCGGCGACATCGTGTACGTCACCTGGATGGTGAAGGACGAGGTGCGCACCGCCGCCTTCTTCGGCGAGCTCCTCGGCTGGACCTTCACCGCCGGCTCGGTCGACCACGCGCTCCAGATGGACGGCTCGAACCTCCTCGGCGGCCTCTGGGGCAGGGGCGACGATGCGCCCAACGCGCCGAAGCTGATGTACCACGTGCCCGAGATCACCCAGGCGGTCGTCAAGGTGCGGGCGCTGGGCGGCACCGCCACCGACCCCGAGCTCATGCCCTACGGCTGGTCGAGCGAGTGCACCGACGACCAGGGCATGGAGTTCTGGCTCTACACCCCGGCCGACAGGCCGACCGGCGCCGGCGCCTGACCCGATCCCTGAAGGTGGCTCACCTCGTGTCGGAAGACGACACCTGGTGAGCCACCTTCAGGCTTTGGCACGATCCGACGCACGGCGGAACCGGGCGGGGACAGACTGCGCCCATGCTGACCACCGACGACCTGCTGGCCCGGGCCGAGATCACCGACGTCATCCAGCGCCTCGCCCGGGGCACCGACCGCCTCGATCGGGAGCTGATGGCGTCCTGCTACCACCCGGACGGCTTCGACGACCACAACAGCTTCCGGGGCTCGGGCGACGACTTCGCCGACTGGGTCTGCGAGGTGCTGCCCCACTTCGCGGCGACGATGCACTTCATCGCCCTGCCCCACATCCGCCTCGACGGTGACGTGGCCCAGGTCGACACCTACTGCGTCGCCCACCACGTGGCGAAGGCCGACGCCGACGGGCAGGCCACCGACATGGTGCTGGGCCTCCGCTACGTCGACCGGTTCGAGCGCCGCGATGGCACCTGGCTGATCGCCAAGCGGGTCTGTGCCTTCGACTGGAACTACACGATCCCGTTCGACTCGACCGCCGGGTTCCAGTTCGCCGAGGACTTCACCGTCGGCGTCCGCAGCCGCGACGACATCACCTACCGCGGCGTCTGACGCGGTCGTTCCGGGGAGACCCGGCACCAGGGGTGGCTACGCCGCCGCGGAGAAACACTGATCGCCGACAACCACAAGCTTGTGGCCTAGGTCGTGGGGTCTGTAACGTCGGGCGGTCGGTGACGAGCGTCACCGACAGTCCGGCCGTCGGGGGACGCGCCGTGCCACACCGGCCGCCATCCGGCGACCACGACCAAGGGGGAACCCCACAGTGCCCATCGGGGACCAGTTCGAACCAGCGCAGGCGCAGAGGACCATCCGGTCCCGTCGCCCGGCGCGTGCCGGTGCCGCAGTCATCGCCCTCGTGGCGGTGCTCAGCCTCGTCGCCACCGCCTGCGGCGGCGGCCGCTCCGACTCCGGTGACGGTGGCAGCACCGACACCACCAAGGCCGCCGAATCCAGCGGCTTCGGCGACCTGGCGTCGCCGTGCGGTCCCGCCGAGGGCACCAACGCCGCCGGCACCGATCCGGGCGTCACCGCCGACTCCGTCACCATCGCCTACGGCGACGATGCCGGCTTCACCGGGTCCCCGGGACTCAACAAGGAGATGTCGGACGCCGTCAAGGCGATGATCTCCTGGTGCAACGACCAGGGTGGCATCAACGGTCGCACGGTCAAGGGCAACTACTACGACGCGGCGATCCTCAACGTCAACAACGCGATGACCGAGGCGTGCGAGGGCAACAACTTCTTCCTCGTGGGTCAGGGCTGGTCGCTCGACTCCTCCCAGGAGGCGACCCGCCTCGGCTGCAGCCTCCCGGCCGTGCCGACCTACACCGTGAGCCCGCAGTTCGCCCACGGCAAGCTGATGTACCAGCCGACGCCGAACCCGGTCGACGAGATGTCGGTCCCGGCCGCCTTCCAGATGGCCGAAGCCTTCCCGACCGAGGTCAAGAAGGCCTCCGTCATGTACGCCAACTACGCCGCCACCATCGACTCCACCGAGAAGTGGCAGCTGGCCTCGGAGCAGGCCGGCTGGACCTACCTCGACTGCCCGCAGGTCTACAACATCCAGGGTGAGTCGGACTGGAAGCCGTTCGTCCAGCAGCTCAAGGACTGCGGGGCCGAGATCGTGTACTTCTCGGGCTCCCCGTACCCGAACTTCCAGAACGTCCTCGATGCCGCCAAGCAGATCGACTACCAGCCGAAGTGGATGACCGAGGCCAACTTCTACGACGCCAAGCTGTCGGCGTGGAACACCTCCGGCAACGCCGACAACGTCTACGTCCGCATGGCGTACTTCCCGTTCGAGGAGGCCGGCGAGGTGCCGGCCGTGCAGCAGTACCTCGACATCCTCGCTGACAGCGGCGGCTCCACCTCGCTGCTGGGCATGCAGGCCACTGCGGCCTTCCTCCTGTGGGCCCAGGCCACCCAGGAGTGTGGTGCCGACCTCAGCCGTCAGTGCGTGCTCGACAACCTCTCGAAGGTGACCGACTACACCGCCGGTGGGCTCCAGGCCCCCATGGACGTCGGTGGCAACATGCCCGGCGACTGTGGCATGACGCTCAAGCTGAACGGCACCGCCTACGAGCAGGTCTTCCCGACCACCATCGCCAAGATGGGCTGTGACCCGAAGTACCTCGTGTCGATCACCGGGCCGGTGGTCGATCGCGCCAAGCTCGACGCCAACCGCGTCTCCACCGCGGCGGGCTGACCGGGCGTCGCCCCCCAGGGGTGACGATCACGTAGTTCGAGGAGGGGCGGTCCCGAGAGGGACCGCCCCTTCCGCGTCCGGTCAGGTGATCGCCGCCGATGCCCCTTGCACCGTCTGACCTTCTACTCATACTATTTCGAATAGGAAGTCAATCGGGGTGGGGAACCCCGGGGGAGAGGTGTGTCCGATGCGGTTCTCACTCATCTACGAAGCCCAGACGGTCGAGGTGTCGAGGGAGGCCGACCACCGGGTCTTCCACGAGATCCTCGAGCAGGTCGACCTCGCCGAGGCGCTCGGCTTCGACGTGATCTGGGCTGTCGAGCACACCGCGCTCAACCAGTACGCCCACATGAGCGCGCCGGAGACGTTCCTCGCCTTCATCGCCGGGCGCACGACGAACATCGGCATCGGCCACGGCGTCGTGTGCCTGCCGCCGATGATGAACCACCCCGTGCAGGTGGCCGAGCGCATCTCGACGCTCGACATCCTCTCGGGGGGCCGGGTGCACTTCGGCATCGGCAAGGGCGGCACCCAGCAGGAGGCCGGCACCTTCGGCTACCAGAAGGTCGACGCCGCCGACATGGTCGACGAGATGATGTACCTGATCCCCAAGATCATGGTGGAGGAGTCGCTCTCCCACGACGGCAAGTGGGTGCAGTTCGAGGAGCGCTCGATCCACCCCAAGCCGTACCAGGACCCGCACCCGCCGATGTACCTCGCCTGCACCGGCGACGAGTCGCTCACCATCGCCGGGAGCCGCGGCATCGGGGCGCTGGCCTTCGGGTTCGGTGGCCTCGACGAGATCGCCCGCAAGAACCGCATCTACCGCGAGGCCTGGAACGGCCGAGACCTCGCCGACCAGGTCGGGTTCGTGCCCACCGAGCACTTCGCGGCCCTCTGCCCGGTGATCATCGACGAGGACCGCGAGAAGGCCCGGCGCATCGGCCTGCGGGGCCAGCGCTTCTTCGTCGAGTCGCTCAACCAGTGGGCCCAGGGTTGGCCGGGGCCCGACGTCGACTCGTGGGGCGACGACCTCACCAGCGTCACCGACGACGGGAAGATGGTCGTGCTCATCGGCTCCGAGCTCATCGAGGTCGACTTCTCCAAGCCGAGCGGTGCGCTGCTCAACCCGAACAACGCCTACGGCACCGTCGACGACGCCATCCACTACGTCGACGCCCTCATCGAGGCCGGCGCCGACGAGGTGCTGTTCTTCACCCAGATGGGCACCGTCCCCCAGGACGTGCAGCTCCAGACCATCCGGGCCCTGGGCGAGCACGTGATCCCGCACTTCCGGGCCAAGGGGACGACGGTCGCGGTCGCCTGAATCCGGTTTCCGGAAAACTTCGTCGGTTCAACGTTCTGTCGAACGGCGGGATGGGTACATGGAGGACATGGCACTCATCCTGTGGTTGATCGCAGTCGTCATCGCCGTCATCGGCGTCGTACAGCTGCTCCAAGGTCAGATCCTCCTGGGGATCATCCTCCTCATCGTCGCTGCGGCCGTCGGGCCCGGCGGTTGGTCGATCTTCCGTGGTCGATCGACGGTCTGAGGGGTAGGACCACCATGATCATCGTCGGAGTCGTCCTCCTCCTGCTGGGCCTGTTGCTCGGCATCCCGATCCTCTGGACCCTCGGTGTCGTGCTGGTGATCGTCGGCGTGGTGCTGATGATCCTCGGCGGCATCGGCCGTCCGGTCGCCGGTCGGCGTCACTACTACTGACGCCGAGCGGCGCTCTCCAGCCCTGCCAGCCGGCACTCGACACTGCCCCGGTCACCGACCGGGGCAGTGTCGCGCCCGGGCCGCTCGGGTCGGTTCGGCTCGGGTCGGTTCAGCGACCGAGGATGCCGTCGACCCAGTCGAGGATGGCCTCGTTCGGCACCTGCGGGTTGGCCGGACCGCAGTGGTACTGCGTGCCGTCGACCGCGGTGAACTCGACCAGGTCTTCCTTCGCCACCTTCAGCCGTCGCCTCGACGCCCTTGCAGGCGTGAGACCCGGTCGTCATGACCCGCTCAACCGGCGCTGCCGGAGGGTCGGACCAGCCCCGACTCGTAGGCGAGCACCACGAGCTGGGCCCGGTCGCGGGCACCGAGCTTCATCATGGCCCGGTTGACGTGGGTCTTGGCGGTGAGGGGCGAGACGAAGAGCGTCTCGGCGATCTCGTCGTTGGTGAGGCCGGAGCCGACGAGGGTGACGACCTCCCGCTCCCGGGGTGTGAGCACGTCGAGCGCGGCCGCGGCTGCCGGCGGTGGGGCAGGTGCGCCCGCCTCGGCCGCCGGCTCGACGAAGCGGCCGATGAGCACCCTGGTGGCGGCGGGGGAGAGGAGGGCGTCGCCGCCGGCCACGACCCGGATGGCCTCGAGGAGGTCGACGGGGTCGACGCCCTTGCCGAGGAATCCGCTGGCGCCGGCCCGGATGGCGGCGACGACGTACTCGTCGAGCTCGAAGGTGGTGAGCACGATGATGCGGACGTCGGCGAGGTCGGGGTCGGCGACGATCGCCTCGGTGGCGGCCAGGCCGTCGGTGCCGGGCATCCGGATGTCCATGAGCACGACGTCGGGGCGGGTCTCGCGCACGACGGTGAGGGCCTCGGCGCCGTCGGCTGCCTCACCAACCACCTCGAGGTCGTCGGCCGCGTCGATGAGCACGCGGAAGCCGGCCCGCAGCAGGGCCTGGTCGTCGGCGAGCACCACGCGGATCGTCATCGCTCCGGCTCCGGGGTGAAGGGCAGATGCACGGCGACGCGGAACTGGTCGGTGCCGACAGGGCCGGCGTCGATGGTGCCGCCGCACGCGGCCACGCGCTCGTGCATGCCGATCAGCCCGAACCCGCTGCCGGCGGTGTCGGGCGCGCCGGCCGGCTGGTGGTTCTCGACGACCAGGTCGACGGCCGCCGGGGTGCGGGTGAACTCGAGCAGGGCCCGGCCGTCGCCGTGGCGCTGGGCGTTGGTGAGGGCCTCCTGGACGATGCGGTACGCCGCCAGCTGGACGGTCTCGGGCACGCCGCTCGTGGCGCCGGTGGTGCGGGTGTCGACCTGGAGTCCGGCGGCGGCGAACGATTCGATCAGCTCGTCGAGGTCGCCGAGCCCGGGGGCCGGGACCGTCGGCGCCGTGTGCGTGGTGGCCGGGTCGTTGTCGTCTCCCGGCTCGCGCAGGACCTGGAGCAGACCGCCCAGCTCGTCGAGCACCGTCGAGGCCGAGGCCCGCACGGACTCCAGGGACTCCTCCGCCTTGTCGGGGTCGGAGCGCAGCAGCACCTTGGCGGCGGCGGACTGCACGGTGATCACCGCCATCCGGTGGGCGACGAGGTCGTGGAGGTCGCGGGCGATGCGGAGGCGCTCCTCGACCACCTGGCGCCGCGCCGCCTCCTCGCGGGCGGCCTCGGCGCGTCGGGCCCGGTCGGCGACCTCGACGTCGTAGGCGCGGCGGCTGCGGACGGCGTCGCCCGCAGCTACGGCGAGGGCCGACCACGCCACGATGGCGAAGACCTCGGGGCTGATCCAGCCCGTGTCGAGGAACGTGAGGGCGGCGGTGTACAGCACCGCCACGGTGACGATCCCGGCGATCACCGCGGTGCGGCGCTCGTACGCCGTGGCGACGGTGAAGAGCAGCACGACGACCGCGGCGAGCAGCGGGGTGCGCTCCTCGGTGATCGCCATGAGGACGACGGACCCGACCAGGGCCACCCCGAGCAGCGGCACCGGCCAGCGCCGCCGCAGCACCAGCAGCGGGATGGCGATGGCGGCACCGATGAGCAGCTCGCCCTGGAACATGGGGCGCCCCTCCCCGGGCCGGATGGCCACGAACAGGAGGGGCACCACGGTGATGACCGCGACCAGCAGGAGGTCGACGGCCACCGGGGAGAGGTTGGCCAGCCGGGGCGGCGGGGGTGGTGGCCGGTCGTCGGCCGGCTCGAGGGCCACGCCGCCATGATGGTCGAGCGTGGAGCCGAGGTCAGGCATCACGCCGGCGCACGACCACGGCGGCGGCGACCAGCAGGCCCACCAGCCAGGCCCCGAAGACCAGGGCACCGGCACCGGGTGAGAGCAGGTCGCTCTGGGCGGTCACCGAGGTGAACGCCGAGCCGGCCTGGCTGGGCAGCAGCTTGTAGAGCCAGTCGCCGATGGTGCCGGGGATGAGCCCGACCAGCAGCGGGATCACCAGGATGCCGGCCAGCAGCACCCCGACGCCGGCAGCTGTGCTGCGCAGCAGGAACCCGAGGGCGATGCCCATGATGCCGATGCCTGCGGTGTAGACGGCCGTGCCGAGCACCGCCCGCAGCACGCCGGAATCGGTGATGGCGGCGGTGACGCCCGAGCCGGTGTAGGTGGCCTGGCCGACGAAGAAGGCGATGAAGGCGACGACCGTCATCAGGGCGAGGGTGACGCCGCCGAACACGACGACCTTGCTCTCGAGGACCGACAGTCGGCGGGTGACCGCCGAGAAGGTCGTGCGGATCATGCCGGTCGAGTACTCGGCCGTGACGACCAGCACCCCGAGCACGCCGACGATGAGCTGGGTGAGGTGGAAGCCGGCCAGGCTCAGGGCGACCGGGTCGCTGCTGGTCATCGCCGGCCCGGGGCCGCCTCCGCCGGTCGTGCCGCCGGAGCCGGCGATCGACGAGAACATGACGCCGAGCAGCACCGCGGCCAGGGCCGCCATGCCGAGCCCGATGGTGGTGGAGCGGACGGTGCGGAGCTTGATCCACTCGCTGCGGAAGACCCGTCGGTGGGTGACCCGGGCGCCGGGTGTGCGCTCGACGGTCCCGTGGTCGGGGGCCGCCGAGGCGATGTCGTCGATCAGGGTCGAGGTGGTGTCGATGGTCGTGGCCATGGCGGTCACGCAGCCCTTTCCGTGGTGGGGGCGACGGCGTGGTACTCAACGGCGTCGCGGGTGAGGTCCATGAAGATCTCCTCGAGGGAGGCCTGTTGGGGGGTGAGCTCGTGGAGGACGAGCCCGTCGCTGGCGGCGAGGGCGCCGATGCGCTCGGCCCCCAGTCCGGTCACCGAGAAGCGGTCGGTGGCGCCGGCCTCGACGTCGACGGTGCCGCCGGCGCCGATGACGACCTCCCGCAGGCGGGTGCTGTCGGGCGACCGGACGATCACCGAGTCGACGGCGGCGGTGGCCTCGAGGTCGGCGGCGGGCACGTCGGCGATGAGCTTGCCGCCGCCGATGATCACGAAGTGCTCGGCGGTCATGGCCATCTCGCTCATGAGGTGCGAGGAGACGAACACCGTGCGGCCCTCGTCGGCCAGGCCCTTGAGCAGCCCGCGGATCCACTGGATGCCCTCGGGGTCGAGGCCGTTCACGGGCTCGTCGAGCATGATCGTCTCGGGGTCACCGAGCAGCGCTGACGCGATGCCGAGGCGCTGGCCCATGCCGAGGGAGAACCCGCCGGCCGGGCGACCGGCGACGGCTTCGAGGCCGACCATGTCGATGACCTCGTCGACCCGGCGGTCGGGGATGCCGGTGGTGGCGGCGAGGGCCCGCAGGTGGTTGCGAGCCGAGCGCTTGGGGTGCACCGCCTTGGCCTCGAGCAGGGCGCCGATCTCGGTGAGGGGGGCGTCGTGCTCGGTGAGGGGGCGGCCGTTGACCGTGGCCCGGCCGGAGGTGGGGGCGTCGAGGCCGAGGATCATCCGCATCGTCGTGGACTTGCCGGCGCCGTTGGGCCCGAGGAAGCCGGTGACGATGCCGGGGCGGACGGTGAAGCTGAGCCCGTCGACGGCGGTCTGGTGCCCGTAGCGCTTGGTGAGGTGCTCTACCTGGATCATGGGGTCCACGATCCTCCGACGCGCCGCCCGCGTCGTCCTCCCACGGCAGGCTTCCCGCGTACTGCATCGGCAGCAGGGGAGAGCCGGCGACGGCCGATCCCGACCAGACCTGAAGCGCCCCCGGGAGGACTCGAACCTCCGACGCACGGTTTAGGAAACCGACGCTCTATCCCCTGAGCTACGAGGGCGGGGATGCCTGACTTCGCGGCGGAAAACCCCGGAGCCGACGGCACCTGCGAGGTTACTTGCCCTGTGTGAGACCGGATCCACGGCTCAGTCGTGCCGCGGAGCCATTTCTCGCCCGGTCTGTGGACCTTGGTGAGCCGCCCCGCGTTGCGTCAGGATCATCGAGGGAAGCAACCGTCGAGGAACTCCATGAGTGCCGGGGTGACGATGGTGTCCTCAGGTGCTCCGACGAGGGTGGTGAGATCGGCGTGCTCAAGCTCTCGTGAGTCGAGCACGGTCACCGGCACGCCGGCCTGATCGAGGGCCGCGATGAACGCGAGGTGCTGTTCGACGCGCCAGTCGATGCCTCGGGCGGCGATGAAGAAGGACGGGACCCCCTTGCCAGCGGCGACGTGGTTGATCGGAGAGGCATCCGCCCAGACCGCCGGGTCGGTGCCGAACGCCGTGGTGTAGGTCGGCTGCCACTCCGGAGGAGAGGTGGTCGCCCCAGCGGTGACGTCGTACCCCTCGCCGTCCATCGACCCAGCGCATCGAATGATGTCGAGCGGGAGGCCGAGTCGACCCAGGTACCGCTCGTCGGTGCTGATGGCGGCGGTGATGCCGCCCCCAGCGCTGTGACCGAGCACCGCAATCTGCTCCGGATCGGCTCCGATCTGGACAGCGTGCTCGACCAGCCAGGCGAGGGAGGCAGCGGTGTCGTCGTTGTGCACCGGGTACTGGGGCGAGGGAGGGACGAGGGTTTCGTCGGTCAGGCGGTAGTTGACGCTGGCGAACACGAAGCCGGCGCCGTTGAACAACGGGATCTTGTCCTCCATGAACTCGGACTTGTCGCCGCCGGCCCAGCCCCCACCGTGGACCCAGACCACCAGCGGGCGGTCGGCGCAGGCGCCGTCGGTCGCCGGCGGCGTGTAGACGTCGAGGCTGATCTGGTTCGGGTCAACACCTGCCATCTCGGCGTAGCTGAACGTCTGCGTCGCGCCACACGCCATGGGGGTCACGGTCGTCGGTGGGGCCCCGGCGCCGCTGGGCTCCGCACCGCATCCCGCCACCGCCACCACGACGGCGATACTGGCGAGGAAGCCGACGGCATGGACCAGACGGCGCGCCCGACGTGAGCCCGGGTGTGGCGAACGTCCGATCATCGGGTTCTCTCGGCGCCGCCAGGCACCTCTCGTGACTGGGCCTGGGTTCATGCGGTCCTCGTCTCGCAGCCTGTGGACGTCGTCGAAGGACTGCATCGTCGCCCTCGGCCCGACGGGGCACCTCATCCCTCGCGGGTGAAACGACCACGGACCACGAGTGGGGAGGCCTCGTCGCCGGGGAACCTCGGTCGCCGGGCGCATCACCCACCGGCCGCATCACCCGGCTCGGGTGGTGCGGCGCCGACACCTGCTCGGTACGTTTCCGGTCGACGGCGAGAGGACGGGTCGGGATGAGTCGCTATGAGATCGTTGTCGAGGGCACGGCCGGGTCACTCGTGAGAACCGCAGTCGAGGGTTTCGAGGTCGAACCTCTGGCTGATGGACGCACGCGTCTCGTGGGGGACGTGGTGGACCAGGCGTACCTCCACTCGATCCTGCGGCGCCTCGACGACATCCACGTGTCCATCGTCGATGTGCACCGGGTCGAGTGAGAGGTCGCCGCCGGCTTCCGGCGTCTTGACGAGCCCAGGGCGGTCTGAGGGTGAGACCATGGCCCGTATGCCGCCGGACCGTGTCGACCTGCCTTCGCCGTGGCTGCCGGGCCGATCGGTCCGTCGTGCGCCGCTCGTCCGGAAGGTCGAACGCACGCCGCGGGGTGGCACTGCGCTGATCATCGCGGCCGCGGGAGCGGGCAAGTCCGTGCTCGTACGCCAGTGGGCGGCCGAGGTCGTTCCAGATCATGTCGTGTGGGTCGAACGTCGATTCCCGCCACGACGATGCCGTGCTGTTCGTCAGGAGCCTGGTCGACGCCGGGGACACCATCGTCCCGGGCCTGCTGGCGGATCTCGTCGACCTCGTCCCCGTCGGCGGATCGAGGCTGGGGTCCATTCTGGTGGACACGATCGTCGAGCGGTTCTCCGAACTCGATCGAGACATCGTGCTGGTGGTCGAGGACCTCCACCGGCTCTCCTCGCAGGGTCTGGTGTCGGACCTGGGCAGTCTGGCGCTGGCTCTCCCGCCACAGGTTCGGTTGATCGTCACGAGCCGGTGGGACCCGCCCTGGGTGCTCACGCCCATGCGCATGGACGGTCGGCTCGTGGAGCTGCGGGGGCAGGATCTCGCGTTCGACGTGCCGCACGGTCAGGAGATGCTGAACACGGTGTCGGGCCAGTCGCTCTCCACCGACCAGGTCGTACGGCTCGTCGACCGCACCGACGGCTGGGCGGCCGGCCTGCAGTTGGCGGGGATCTCGCTCCAGGATGCCGACGACCCCGACCGGGTGATCGACACGGTCACGGGAAGCGACCGATCGATCGGTGAGTACCTCCTCGAGGAGGTGGTCGATCAACAGGACCCAACGGTGTGCCGGTTCCTCTTGCGCACGGCGATCCTGGAGTGGTTCACGCCGGAGCTGTGTGAGGCGGTCAGCGGGGAGAGCTCGGCCCGGACGATGATCGAGGAGCTCGAGCGGCGATCGCTGTTCCTGGTGCGCCTCGATGGAGAGGAGCGCTACCGCTACCACCACCTCTTCGCCGACCTGCTGCGCTACCGGTTGCGGAGGGACGAGCCGGCGCAGGTCCGTGAGCTGCACCGCACCGCGGCGCGATGGTTGCTCGACCACGGGCACACCATGGATGCGGTCGACCACCTCCTCGACGCGGGCGATCACGGCGAGGCGTTCGGGGTCATCTCCAGCGAAGGCCACCAGTGGTTCGAGCGAGGGGAGTCGGCGACCCTCGTGAGATGGCTGGGAACCATCGTCGATCAGGACCCCGATGCTGCGGCCGCGGTCTCGATCAACCTCCTGGCCGCCCAGATCGCAGCCGACGACTCGGCCGCCGCGGCGGAGACCCATCGGCACCTCATGCGGCGGCGGGACCTGTCGCTCGGTGAGAGCCTGGCCGCAGCGGCCCTGCACTCGCTCCTGGTGTTCCGCGAGCTCTCGCCCGAGGAGTGCATCAAGTCCGCGGGCTTCGTCCGGGACAACCTCCCGCTTGCGGACGCAGAAGAGGTCATCGACTTCCTCGGCCTGGGCGGCCGTGACTCGGTCGAGGTGATGGGCATCTACGGCGAGGCCTGGGCCCACTTCGTTCTCGGTGACCTCACCACCAGCACCGAGCTGTTGCGGGGGGGATTGAGCCGTCCGGGCTGTGACTATCCGATGTGGCGGGTCTACCTGCTCGGCGCCCTGTCCCTGGTCAGGGCGTGGGGTGGCCACTCCAGCGAGGCTTCGTCGCTCGCGACGGGGGCCATCGGAATCGCCGAGCGCTTCGGCGCCATCCACCACGAGGCGGTGACGAGCTCCCGGCTCGCGCTCGCGTTGGTCCACCTCAATCGGCTCGAGCTCGACGAGGCGGCGACCCACCTCTCCTTCGCGGCCGACCAGAACCGGTACCGACGCTCGAGCTTCGTCTTCATCGATCTGCACCGTGCCCTGGCGGCCCGAGTCATTGCCCTCACCGATGGCCCGCGCCGAGCGCTCGCACTCCTTCGCGAGCCCTCGGCATGCGTGGTGGAGCCGCCGCTGGTGGCCGGAGCGAACAGCGCTTTCCAGGTCCATCTGCGTCTGCAGGCGGGGGAGATCGAGTCGGCCGCGGCGATCATCGACACATCTTCCGGGTGTCCGGGCCTGGCGGCAGCGCAGGTCGACGTCGCTCTCAGCGTCGGCGACCGGGACTCCGCCCGGCGATCTCTCGAGCGCTGGAGTCCGGAACAGGAGGACCTCCAGGCCCATGTTGCCCGGTTGCTCCGGTGGACCATCGTGCTCGACGCGGAAGGGGAGCGCGATCTCTCGCGGGCGGCGATCGGAGAGGCCATCGCCCTGGCGGAGACCGAGCAGCTCCGCTGGCCCTTCCTCGAAGCCCCGGCGGCCGTCGACATGGTCCGGCAGGGTCCGTGGTCGAACGGCACCCTGCTGAAGCCTCTGCTCAGCGGACAGCGATTGTCGCTCGATGCCCGAAGGGACGCGCTCGCCCACCTGATCGAACCGCTGACCGCCCGCGAGCTCGAGATCCTGGCCTGCCTCCCGGGCCGCGCCCGCAACCACGAGGTTGCCGCGTCGCTGTACATCTCGGCCAACACCCTCAAGTCCCACCTGCGGAGCATCTACCGCAAGCTCGATGTGGCCGACCGCGACGAGGCTGTGAGGCGCGCCACTGAACTCGGTCTGCTCTGACCGCAGGCAGTCCTCCCGGAGTCACCCCAGACGGGCGATGGCGGCGACAGGTCTCCCGGTCCATTCTGGTCGGATGCTGCGCATCCCCAGCCGCTTGCCGGTGACCTCGTGACTCGCCGTGATCGGGAATCATGACCGGCCCGTCGGAGATCACCAGGGCGTCGTTGCGCACGCCGCGAGCCGCGGCGATCGCCGGGGTGGCGTTCGCCCTGTTGCTCGGTGCCGCCCTCGTCCTGTTGCGCGTGGCCGTCCCGGGCGATCCAGCCGATGCCCCGACCTGGCTCGACGACTCGTGGCGCCGGACCTCGGTGGTGGTGGCACTGAACCTCGTGCCATTCGCCGGCCTCGCCTTCCTCTGGTTCATCGGCGTCGTGCGCGATCGGATCGGGGCCGAGGAGGACAAATTCTTCGCGACCGTCTTCCTGGGCACCGGCCTGCTGTTCGTCGCGATGCTGTTCGTCGCCGCCGCCGTGGCCGGTGCGCTCATCGCCACGGAGGCCTGGCGCCGACCCACCGAGATGTCATCGGAGATGTGGCGCCTCGGTCGCTCGACGAGCCATCAGGTGCTCAACGTCTACGCCATGCGCATGGCAGGGGCCTTCACCCTGTCCACCACGGCCATCGGTGTACGACTTCGGATCATGCCGAGGTGGCTGGCCGCCGTCAGCGTCCTCGTGGCGGTGATCCTGCTGCTCACGGTCGAACGTTTCGCCTGGGTCCAGATGCTGTTCCCGCTGTGGGTGCTCGTGCTCAGCGTCCACCTGCTGATCCGCCCGACGGTTGGTCGCGATGTCGAACGACGCGCCTGAGGCGGCGGAGCCGGTGGACGGTAGGCAGGGGCCTACCAGTGCAACCGCGAGCCCGCGACCAGTGACCGAAGCCGCCGAGGGGGTGTTCTCACGATGGGCTCCCGGTCTCGTGACGCTGCGCGGGTACCACCGGGCGTGGCTTCGTCCCGATGTAGTGGCCGGGGTCGTGCTGGCCGCGATCCTCGTGCCCCAGGGGATGGCCTATGCCGAGCTGGCCGGTCTGCCGCCGGTCACCGGGCTCTACACGACCATCGCCTGCCTGGTGGCCTACGCGATCTTCGGACCGTCGAAGGTGCTCGTGCTGGGGCCGGACTCGTCGGTCTCGCCGCTGATCCTCGCTGCCATCGTCCCCCTGGTCGTCACGAACGACCCGGCGAGCGCGATCACGCTCGCGGGCATGCTCGCCATCCTCGTCGGGCTCATCGAGGTCGGTCTCGGCGTTGCCCGCCTGGGTTTCGTCGCCGACCTGCTCTCCAGCGAGATCCGGGTCGGCTACCTCAACGGGCTGGCCGTCACCATCATCGTCGGCCAGCTCCCCAAGCTCTTCGGGTTCTCGACCGACGCTGACGGCTTCCTGAACGAGCTCAGGGCCTTCTTCCAGGGGCTCGACGGCCGCAACACCGCCACCCTCGTCACCGGGATGGCCGTGTTGGTCGTGCTGCTCGTCCTGCCTCGCATCACCGGGCGAATCCCCGCCGTGCTGGTCGCCGTCGTCGGCGCCACCGTCGCATCGGCCGTGTTCGACCTGGCCTCGCACGGCGTCACCACCGTCGGCGTGCTGCCTCAAGGGGTGCCCACGCCGGCGCTGCCCTTCACGAACTGGCAGGACGTCGGCGCCCTCCTCGTCGGCGCGGTCGGCATCACGATGGTGTCGCTCACCGACACCATCGCCACCTCCAGCAGCTTCGCCGCTCGCCACGGTGACGAGGTGAAGCCCGACCAGGAGATGGTCGGCGTCGGCCTCGCCAACGTCGCCGCCGGGCTCTTCCAGGGCTTCGCCGTCTCGGTGAGCGGCTCTCGCACCGCGGTGGCCGACCAGGCGGGCGCGAAGACCCAGGCCACCGGGCTGGTCGGAGCCGGACTCGTCGCCCTCTTGTTGCTCGCCTTCAGCGGCCTGCTCGCCGACCTGCCCCAGGCCGCCCTCGCCGCCGTGGTCATCTCCGCCGCCCTCTCGCTCATGGATCTGGGAGTGCTGCGCCGCTACGCCACCATCCGACCGTCGGCCCTGGCCATCAGCCTCGTCGCCGCCGGCGGCGTCATCTTCTTCGGCGTGCTGCAGGGCATCGTCATCGCCATCGTGTTGGCCGTGCTCCTCTTCTTCCGGCGCAGCTGGTGGCCCCACGGTGCCGTGCTCGGCGAGGTGCCCGAGCTCAGCGGCTGGCACAGCACGAAGGTCTATCCGGATGCCCGTCAACTGCCAGGCGTCGTGGTGTTCCGCTGGGAGGCCCCGCTCTTCTTCGCCAACAGCGGCCAGTTCCGCGACCAGGTCAGAGCTCTCGTCCGGGACAGCCAGCCCGGCTGGGTGGTCCTGCAGTGCGAAGCCGTCACCGACATCGACGTCACCGCCGCCGACATGCTGCGCGACCTCGACGAGGAGCTCAACGCCAACGGCGTTCACCTCGCCTTCGCCGAGCTGCGCGACCGCCTACAGGACCTCGTCCTCCGCTACGGCCTGCACACCACCCTCGACCGCGAGCACTTCTACCCCAGCCTCGATCAGGCGCTCGCCGACATCAGCCCCGACACCGACTGAGACACGACCCTGCACGGGCCGACCTCCCACGCAACCGACAGGAGCCATCCGTGGCTGCAGAACCAGAAACCGACACGGCCGAGGCCGACAAGGGCAATCCACGGTTGGCCCTCCTCCTGGCCATGGCGATGTTCGTGCTCGTCGTCGACACGTCGCTGATGAACGTGTCGATCTCTGCGGTGGTGAAGGATCTCGACACCACCGCCAGCGGCGTCCAGTCCGCTATCGCGCTCGAGGCGCTCGTCTCGGCGGCGTTCATCCTGATCAACTCCAAGATGGGCGACCTCATGGGTCGCCGGCGGGCCTACGTGCTCGGCCTGGCCGCCTACGCGATCGGGGCGCTGGCCATGACCCTGGCCCAGAGCCTCACCGCCGTCATCATCTTCTGGGCCATCATCGGCGGACTCGGCGCGTCCCTGTTGCTCCCGGCGATGCAGTCGCTGATCCACGGCAACTTCGAAGGGGCAGCGCAGAAGAAGACCTACGCGCTGGTCGGTGCCGCCGCGGCCATCGCCGCCGCCATCGGCCCGCTCCTCGGCGGGTTCGTCACCACCTACCTTTCGTGGCGGGTCGGCTTCGGCCTCGAGGTGGTCATCATCGCCGTGATCCTCTCCCAGATCCGCCTGGTCAAGGACGTGCCCTACACCGGCCCTCGCCAGGTCGACCTGGTCGGCGCCGTCTTGTCGGTTGTCGGCATGGGCGGCCTGGTGCTCGGGATCCTCGTGTGGCAGGAGGGTGGCGAGTTCGTCGGCCTCTTGATGGCCGTCGGTGCTGTCGCGCTCGCCGTGCTCGCCTACTGGCTCGTCC
Organism: uncultured Actinomycetes bacterium; assembly: GCA_963702555.1. Classification (GTDB taxonomy): domain Bacteria; phylum Actinomycetota; class Acidimicrobiia; order Acidimicrobiales; family Acidimicrobilacustridaceae; genus CAMFLJ01. The sequence continues at coordinate 12,115 of CAVPCW010000013.1, read as the reverse complement.
GACGCAAGCGCCACGGAAAGCCCACCTTGTTGGACCCGGACCTGTTCCGGCACCTGAACTTCAGGATCGGCATCTCCCAGCAGATGCTGCAGAACATCACCCTGGGCGGGGCCATGATCGCCCTGCCGCTGTTCCTCCAGATGACCCTGGAATACAACGCAATGCAGACCGGTCTCTGCCTGGCACCACTGTCGTTGTCCATGTTCGGCATGGCGATGCTCGCCGGGAAGAAGGCCGGCAAGCGTCGCCCCGCCCGCATCGTGTTGGCCGGCTTCGCGCTCGCAGCGGTGGGGATGACCGCCATCATCCCCCTGGTGCCCCGAATCGACTCGGGTTGGTACCTGGTCATCCCACTGCTGATCACGGGCTCCGGGCTCGGCCTGCTGGTCTCCCAGTTGAACAACTTCACCCTCGCCCCCATCTCCGAGGACCGCATCAGCGAGGCCGCAGGAGTGAACTCCGCCTCTGGCTCCTTCGGCCTGTCGTTCGGGCTCGCGCTCGCCGGTGGCCTCATGCTCTGGGCGCTCGCCCTCAGCTTCACGAACATGACCGAGAACAGCACGGTCATCCCGCCGGCCCAACAACAGCAGATCGCGACCGAGCTGAACACCGACGCGGAGGTCATGAGCAACACCCAGCTCCAACAACAGATCGCCGACGAGCCCCAGGACGTGCAGGACGCGGTCCTCTCCATCAACACCGACGCCCGCAACCTCTCCCTTCAGGTCGCGCTCCTCGTCCCCGCCATCGCCGCGCTCCTCGGGCTCGCCAACTCGCTGCGCATGCTGCGACTCCCCGACATCACCCCCGCCGCTCCGCTCGACGGCGTCGACTTCGGCTGACGGCCTCTCGAGAACCATCCCACGTGGGTGATACGCCCGCGGTCGTGTCGTCGCACGATCACTTTGGCAACGTGCCGCAGGCCGAGAGGACGCTCGAATGACTGAACCCGACATCGACGAGATGGGACCGGTCGACTACCTCGTCGTCGAGTTCCCCGAGGGCGAATCGAACTTCAACGGTGAGATGGCAGCCGCCCTCGCCGCTCTGGTCGACACAGGCACCATCCGCCTGCTCGACCTCCTGATCATCCAGAAGAACGCCGACGGCTCCATCGAGGCGATGGAGATCGACGACCTCGAAGGGGTCGACGAGCTCCGGGCCTTGGAGACCGAGATCGCCGAGATCCTCGCCGAGGAGGACGTCGCGCACCTCGCCGCGGCGATGGAGCCGGGCAGCGTCGCCGGTGTCCTCGTGTGGGAGAACGCCTGGGCGGCCCCGTTCGCCTCGGCGGCCCGGCGCGCCGGCGGCCAGCTCATCGCCAACGGCCGCATTCCCATCCAAGCCATCGCCGCCTCCATCGAGGCCGAACTGAACGAAGGAGCCTGAGATGCCGCTGCGACCAGCACGAGCCATGCGACGAGGCGTCGTCGGCGCCCCTGTCGCCCGCACTGCCGCCACGGTCGGCACGGCCGCGGTCGTCGCCCACGGCGTCGGTCGCCGTCGTGACCGACGAGACGACCGCCGCGACGGCGATGACCGCCGCGACGACCGACGTGACGACCGGCGCGACCGCCGCTGATCGAGAGACGCAGACCCATGGCAACCACAGCGAAGGACCTCGTGCTGGCCGCCCGGGCGGACCTCGACCTGGTGTCACCGCAGGACGCCTCGGCGGAGGCCGCATCGGGACGTTCGGTGTTCGTGGACGTGCGCCAGAACGAGGAGTGGCAGCACGGTCACATCGAGGGTGCGATCAAGGCCCCCCGAGGCCTGTTGGAGTTCCTCGCGGACCCGGCCAGCCCTCGCCATGACCAGGCGCTCGATCCCACACGCCGGGTGATCATGGTGTGCCACACCGGGACTCGAGCTGCGCTCGCCGGCCACACGCTCCAGACCCTCGGATACACCGATGTCGCGCTGCTCGAGGGCGGCATGGAGGCATGGCTGGCCGGAGGACTACCGATCGTGGAGCACGAGTTCGCCGGGATCTGACCCGATCCCGTGCCGTTGACCAAGGACCAGTCGCGGTCCAGATCGCGATGCGATCAAGAAGTGAAGGGAACAGTCATGACAGATCAGGAACGCCACTCCGACACCGTGCCGCTGAGTTGGGATGAGGTGTACTACACCAACTGCCCGCTCGTGTCGGCCAGCAACGTCGACCAGGAGCTCGGCTGGACTCGCGAGGAGTACAAGAAGATCGGCGTGAAGTACGCCTTCCTCCGGTCTCAGCGTGAGAACAACTGGTACCCGCACTACATCCACAACCTCGACAACCTGATCCGATTCGGCGGCCTGTTCCCTCCGATCCACGTTCACGCCGACCTCCGTCGCACCAGGTTGCTGGGCGCGACCCACGCGCCCCATGAGGGTGGCTGCATGTTGGTGCGGGCCCGCGACGACATCTACCGGATGGACGAGCTCAAGGGGAAGAAGGTCGGGCTCACGAAGAGCCTGAACACCATCAAGAACGACTGGTGGCGCATCCAGGAGGAGCAGGGCATCGAGCTGATGCTCCGCGTGAACGGGATGACTCGCGACGACGTCGAGATCGTCGAGTTCCCGTACCCCGACGACTGGTACGACAAGCCCGAGATGCTCGACCCGATGGAGAACCCCTCCGAGCTGTGGCTCAAGCGCGACCACAAGCACGACCTTGCGTTCCGGCCGCTGGAGACCGCGCTCGAGCAAGGGGTCGTCGATGCGATCTACACCCAGTCGAAGCCGTTCCAGCACCTCCAGGAGGCGACCGGCAACTTCAAGGCCATCGAGGATCTCTCCCGGTACCCCGACTGGACACTCCAGGTCGCCAACATCCCGGCCGTCATCACCTGCACCGAAGAGATGGCCCAACAGCACCCCGAGCTCGTCGTCACGTTCATGAAGGGCATGATCAAGGTCGGCCGCTGGGCCAACGAGCACAAGCACGCCGCCGCCGCGATCCTCAACAAGCAGACCTTCTACCGCGACATCGAGGACACCTACGAGGGCATCAGGCACATCGACATGGTCCCCAACCTGTCGCCGCAGAACCTTGTCTCGATCGAGATCGGCAAGGACTTCATGGTCGACAAGGGGTACATCGAGAACGACTTCGACGTTCACGAGTGGGCCGCTCCGGAGTTCCTGGAACAAGCCGCGAGGGAACTCCTCGAGGAGCAGTGGACGATGGTCACGACCTCGAAGCTGCCGGAGGCGACTGACCTCGGGATCGGCCACGCCAGACTCGGCTAGCGCCGCTGGTCCCATCTGTCGCGGCGCTCGCTGGAGCGTTCCGGTCCCGAGCAGCGGTGGTGGCGAAGCGTTCTCGCTCCTGCTCACATTCGGGCCCTAGCTGAGTCGAAGCGCTCTCGCCGAGAGTCCGCGTTTCGGAATCAACCGCCGGAGGGGCCCCGCCTCGAACACTCGCGCTCCTCACCTGACGACGCGCCCGATGAAGGAGTTTGTCCATGTCCGAGATCCCACCGCCCAGCAGACCCACCAGGGCGGAACGTGTCGCCGGAAGGGAGGGCGGTGCGCCAGCAGGTGCGTCGACCTCAACTCGGACGTTGGGAGCCGCCCTCCGACCGGAATCCCCTCGCCCTGCTCGACGCCCAGGAGCGGGCTCGGGTGCCGGAGCTCCTGCCGCTTCGCCACGAGCGGATGGCGGCGTCACCGTTCGCGTTCTTCCGGGGCGGCGGCCGTGTTCGCGGCGACCTGGCGGATTCGCCTCGCACCGGTCTGCGGGTCCAGCTCTGCGGTGATGCCCACCTGGCCAACTTCGGCGGGTTTCGCGTCGCCGGAGCGGTCACTGGTGTTCGACATCAACGACTTCGACGAGACGCTCCCGGGCCCATTCGAGTGGGACGTCAAGCGCCTGGCCGCCAGCTTCGAGGTGGCCGGCCGCTCCAACGGCTTCGACGAGCCCGACCGCCAGGCCGTGCAGTTCGCCCTTGCGTCCGCCTACGCGAGTTCGATGGCCGAGTTCGCCGGCATGGACCACCTCGATCTCTGGTACCTGCGTCTCAGCGTCGAGGACATCCTGGTCAGATGGGGCGACGAGGCCACCCCGGCGATCCTTCGTCGCTTCGCCAAGACCGTGGCGAAGGCCAAGGGCAAGGACCGGGTGCGGGCGCTCGGCCGTCTCACGTCCCTCGCCGACGGGCCGCCTCACTTCCTGAGTGACCCTCCGCTGCTGCAGCCGGTGCACGAGCTCATGGGCGAGCAGGAACAGGCTCGGATGGTCGCCCAGATCTCCAAGGTGCTGACCGAGTACCAGTCCACGATGCAGGCCGATCGCCAGTTCCTCTTCCAGCGCTACGAGTTCGTCGATCTCGCCCGCAAAGTCGTGGGCGTCGGCAGCGTGGGGACCCGATGCTGGGTCGCGCTGCTCGTGGGTCGCGAGGACGGCGACCCGCTCTTCATTCAGGTCAAGGAGGCGGAGTCGTCCGTGCTCGAGCGGTACCTGGGGGAGTCCGCGTACCCGGAGAAGGGACGCAGGGTCGTCGAAGGACAGCGGATGATGCAGTCGGCCAGCGACATCTTCCTCGGCTGGGAACGTGTCGTCGGGCTCGACGGCCAGATCCACGACTACTACTTCCGCCAGCTGTGGGACTGGAAGGCCTCCGCCGACATCGACACCATGTCACCGACCCTGCTGCGCCTCTACGCCAAGATCTGCGGCAACACCCTCGCCCGCGCTCACGCCCGAAGCGGCGACAGCCTTGCGATCAGGGCCTACCTGGGCGGCGGCAACGCTCTCGGTCAAGCGATGGCCGAGTTCTCGAACGCCTACGCCGACCAGAACGAGCGCGACCACGCCGCCTTCGCGGCGCAACTGGCAGCGAACGCCTCCTGATACGTCAAAGTGTCGGCGCAAGGAGTGGAGATGCCCCGAGGATCGTTCGAGTTCGGCGCGTCCAGCGCACCTAGATGCCTCCTCTTCGTGCCCGGGTTCCTTGTGGCCCCACGCGCCTACACCGCACTTCTTCGACCGGTTGCGGAAGGGGTCGGTCGTGTCCTCGTCCTTGCCCCGGAGAGATCCCGTGTCGCCATGCTCGCCGGGCGCTACTCCCCAGCGGACCAGGCCGAGAGCGTTCTCTACTTGGCCGGTGAACTCCAGAACGACGGGATCGAGGTGATCCTCGGTGGCCACTCTCGGGGTGGGCTCGTCGCCTGGCTGGCGTCCCGGAGTACTCGTCCGGCTGGTCTCGTGCTGGTCGACCCCGTCTCGGGCGGCGGCGGCCCGTGGGCAGCGCCCGAGCCACTTCCTCCGGTGCAACTCGACTGTCCGAGTCTCGTCGTCGGCTGCGGCATGCACGGACGTTGCGCCCCAGCGGGGCGCAATCACGAAGTGTTCGTTGCGGCTCTTCCCGGCTGCCATCACACCATCGTCCCCGACTGCGGTCACGCCGACGTGCTCAACGGGATCGAGGCACAGCTCGGCGGGCTCCTCTGCGGACACAGCCGAGACCGGCGACGGGGCCGAGACGCTGTTGCCCAGGCGATGATCGACTTCCTCGCCTGAGCTACAAGTGCGTGTCGACGCCATGACCGACCGCTGGCGAGGATCCGAGGCCTCCTCATGAGCGCTGTTGTTGAGAAGCCCCACGGCCTGTCGCCGTGGCGTCAGACCTCATACCGGCCGGTCCCGAGCAGTCGTGGGGTCGGGGCCGACTTCGCCCCTCCGACACCACGAAAGCCCAGGCCACAGGCCTGGGTTTCGTTCTTAGTGGGCCTATCGGTCACAGAATGGTCGCTGACGGTTTGGCTCACCCTCGAACCCCGTCGATCAGCAGTCACACCGTCATGGGTTCTGTCGGGAGGGTTCTCGGCATTGCGGCCGCTGGAGTTCTCCTGGAATTACTCGTGGCCGAGCTTCGAGAGGGCGTCTACCAGGACCGGTTGAAGGAGCGTGGGGCGACTTGCACTTCGACGGTTCCAGCAAGACCTTGAGCCCCTAGCCAAGTTCCATGTCCGGTCGGTCATGATCGCAGCGGCAGCGTCGGCACTGTTTGTCGGCGGCCTGGCGGGCCTCTTCTTAGCGCAACCGGCCGCCGCCCCTGGGCCGTTGGGCACGCCGTGCCCGTTTCAAGTCGTCGGCGATGGGCCTTGAAGGCTCTTCCATTGGTTCGCTGGCTCACCAGGTCGTCGAGAACCACATCCGGGACCTTCTGCCCTTGGCCGTGCCGGCAGCGGAGCGCACGTTCGATGGTAGAGCCCATCAGGTGACGTCCTCTTGCGAAGGACGCCCGTCATCCCCAGGGAGGCCACGATGCGAGACACTCCGCTTCCAGCGCCGACGTCCCCACGACGACGTGCCGCAGGCTGGGCTCGTTCCTCGCGCTCGCCTCCCTGCTCCTCTCCTCCATGGCGGTGGGTGTCTCCGCCCACCCGGAGGCGGCGGCCGCCGACACACCGGCGTTCACAGGCGCGTACCTCGACAGCGAGGCCGACGCCTACGTGGGCGACGGGCAGCAGCTGACCTTCCCCGCCGCCCAGGTGCAGGTGAGCGACGGGCTGGGGATGTTGGCGGGCAACACGGCCCGTTTCGTGGTGGGGGTCTTCCCCGACCAGTTCGAGATGTGGTTCGCCACGCCCGTGGCGGATGCCCACTTCTCCGTCGGCACGTACACCGACGTCGTCCGCTTTGGGGCTTCGCCGGACAACCCCGGGCTCGACGTGTTCGGGCAGGGTCGGGGCTGCAACACCGTCGGTGGCCGCTTCACCGTGCTGGAGGTCGCCTACTCGGGTGACGTCATCACCTCTTTCGCCGCACGCTTCCAGATGGAGTGCGAGTCGCGGGTGCCGCGGCGCGGGTCTTCGGTGGTGTCTGGTGGTCGGCCCACGCCGCGTACACGACCAGGACCATCGCCCCGAACTCCCTCGACTTCCCGACGGTGCATTCAGGGCAGACGACCGCGGCGCAGGCCGTCACCGTCACCAACGATGGGCCCGCGGCCCTCCACAACGCTGGGGTGGAGCTGCAGGGCTTTGACGCTGGTGACTTCACCATCACGAGCGACTCCTGCTTGGGTGCGACGATGCAGCGGGTGGCTCGTGCTCGTTGTCGGTGGCGTTCTCACCGAGCGACTCCCCGTCGGGCCCCGGGACCGAAGACTGCGGAGCTGCGCCTGTTCGACGGGGCACCCGTCGGCGGCAGTGGCCGTGCGATCGCCCTGCGGGGGTCGTCGACGACCTGGACCGTGAGCGCGAACGAGCTGGGGTTCGGCGACGTGCCCGTCGGGTTCCGCAGCGCGCCCATGGACCTGACCATGAGCAACGACGGTCCGACTGCGCTGTACATCGGGGGCATCGATCTCCAGGGCTCCGATCAGTGGACCGTGGTCGAGCGACCCGACTGCCTCGGGGCCGAACCTGTTGGAGCGAGGCGCCTCGTGCACCGTGTGCTGGTGTTCGTGCCCACCGGCGCCGCCGGCCCTCGGGCCGTCACCGTGTACCTCGTCGACGGGTCTCCAACCACTACGCCGCGGTCTCCCTGAGCGGCTACGCCACGGCGCGGAGCTGGGTCGTCGTCCCGTCGGCGCTGACCTACGTGGCGCCGTTGTCCTCGGCGCCGGTGGCCAAGTCGATCACCGTCACCAACAACGGCACGTCGCCGCTCGTCATCGACGACGCGGTGATCGAAGGCTCAGGCTCCTCCTCCTCCTTCGTCATCGTCGACCGGCCGGCCTGCTTCAGCCCCGGGTCGATCGCAGGCGGGGGGTCCTGCGAGGTGCCGGTGACCTTTGTCCCCTCCGACACCGCTTCCACCGCCTCGGCAACGGTGTCGCTCGTCGACGCGATCGGCAACGTCTTCGGGTCACGTCGCTCCAGGGGGATACCGTCGACGCCTACGGCGAATACACGCCCGTGACGCCGGCTCGGGTGTTCGACACCCGGGTGGGCACCGGGCAGGGAGGCGTGCCGGCGAGCCTCCCCGTGGGCGAGGTCCGTGACGTGCAGATCGCGGGTGAGGGCGGTCTGCCGGTGTCGGGTGTGGCGGCGGTGGTGATGAACGTGACCGTAACCAATCCGTCGTCATGGGGATGGTTGCGGGTTTGGCCATCGGATGAGACTGAGCCGCCGGTGTCGAACATGAACTGGGTGGCGGGCCAAACAGTGGCGAACCTGGTGACGGTGCCGGTGGAGCGGGACGGCAGGTGAGCATCAGCTGGCGAACGGCACCACCGATGTGATCTTCGACGTGGTCGGTTCCTACGCGTTGTCCGATGGTGTCGCCGGGAGTCGGTTCCACGGATCACGCCGGTGAGGTTCCTCGACACCCGTGTCCCCGGACACCGGTTGGTCCCGGTGGAACGCTGTCTATGAAGTTCACCGGTGCCGGGGGTGTTCCGGCCAGCGGTGTGACGGCGGTGGCGCTGAATGTCACGGTGACCCAGCCGACGTCGTGGGGGTGGCTCACGGTGTACCCGGGAGATGTGGGCAAGCCGCTGGCATCGAGCATCAACTTCTTCGGCGGTCAGACGGTCGCCAACATGGTGATCGTGCGGGTTCCGGGCGGGGGTCGTGAACTTCTACAACCAGTTCGGGACCACGCAGGTGATCGCGGATGTGATGGGCTACTACGACGACGACCGCTCGACCGAGGCAGGTCGGTTCATCCCTATGAGCCCGGATCGCACCTTCGACTCGCGGGTGGACTGGGGTGTCCCGATCCCGCCCGACGACGGTGTGGTGATCACCTGGCAGGACGATTCTGGCCAGCCGTTGAGCACGCTCGGCGGGATCGTGGCCAACGTGACGGTGACCGAGCCGACCTCTGACGGTTGGATCACCGCGTTCCCCTCGACGCATCGGAGATCCCGTGGTGTCGAACCTCAACTTCTCGCCGGGCTGGACCGTCCCGAACCAGGTGATGGTCCGGACGTCGCAGCCCAACCTGATGGGTCTGCCCGCTGCGTCGGTGGTGTTCTACAACCCTTACGGTTACACCCATCTCATCATCGACCTCTTCGGCTTCTTCACCAACGCCAACGTCAACGTCAGCACTTTCTACACCGCAGCAGCCGCGACTGCGTCCGAAGCGAGCCCTCCAGCCGGCCCGCGATTTGCTCATCTCCGGGCCCTTCCTGCGGTGGGCTGACGGCTCACCGGGAGGAGCAATCTCACGAGCCGAGTGACGGCGGGGGTTCCCTTGGAGTTGGAGTCGAGGCGGCCGCGCTTCCTCGGCCATTCGGCCGCTTCCAGCGTCCTGTCGGGCCAGTCAGCTGCTTGGCACCGACGAGCGGAGACCCCTCGCCCAGCGAAGGCACGACCCTCACTGAAGATGGGCGACCCTGCTCGGAGGAAACGGGGAGGGTGAGCGACGACCGGCCTTTCCCAGAAGTCTTGGCCAGGTGCGAGGCTGTGGTTACGGCGTTGGGAGGCGTGTCATGGCTGAGGACCGACCTGAGGTACAAGAGGACGAGGCGAAGGACCGGCCAGGACCTCCCTCGGGTGGGAGCGGCGGCGCCGTCTACGGGCTTGGGTTGATCGGGGCGCTGGTGTGGTTTGGAAGAAGCTGAAGGGCCTGAGGAGCATGTCCTCGGAGTGCTGAAGGCCGTCGTCTGGCCAGCATTCCTCGTCTGACGGAGCCTTCAAGGCACTTCAGCGCAGCGGCGGTTGAAGGAAGACCAGATACTGGGCTTGCCGGTGATTCGGACTAGAGGAGTGGGGGCTACAGGACCTGTCTCCCCTCCGACACCACGAAACCCCAGGCCAGAGGCCTGGGGTTCGTTCGTTTTCCGGGGAGTTCCTGCCCGATTGCGGAGAGTCACCACCGTGGAGGTCAACCTGGCGATTCACAGCTGACGTCGGTGATGTGGACGACAGCTCGGCCGGCTTCGTCGCTGGCGGCGAGGTCGACGAGGGCGAGGATGCGCCAGTCGTGGTCCGGCGGGGTCGTCGAGGAGCTGGTGGACGACCCAGGGGTGGTCGACCGGGTGCTCCTCGATCAGCAGCAGCGCCGGGTTGCGGGCGTCGGGTCGATGCCGAGGTGCTCGTACTCGGCGAAGTAGGGCGCCATGGCCTCGAACCAGCGCTCGGTGGTCCAGCCGTCGTCGCCGTCGAGGTCTCCAGCTCGCTCCACTGCCGGGTGCCGATGTGCTCGACCCGGTGGAACAGCGCGTTGCGGACCAGGACCGAGAACGCCCGCCGGTTCTCGGTGAGGGCCGCGGCGGCGTCGATCGGCGGCCCGCGTGCGGGGCTCGCCGCCCGGGTTCCGCAGCGCCTCCCACTCGTCGAGGAGGCTGGAGTCGACCTGGCGGACCAGCTCGCCGAGCCACTCGATCAGGTCGAGCAGGTCATCGGACTTGGCGTCCCGGGCACTGTGCGCTTGAGGGTCCGGTAGGCGTCGGTGAGGTAGCGCAGGACCGCCCTCTGACCTGGCCAGGTTGTAGTAGCGGGTGTACTCGCCGAAGTCCATGGCCTGCTCCAACAGGTCCCGGACCACCGACTTGGGCTGAGGCGGAGTCACGGCCACCCACGGGTGGCTCTGCCCGTAGACCTCGAACATCGGCTCGAGGACCTCGGCGAGCGGCCTGGGTGACTGATCGCCTCGAGGGCCACCATGCGCTCGTCGTACTCCATGCCCTCGGCCTTCATCTCCGCCACGGCTTCGCCCTTGGCCTTGCTGCGCTGGGCCTCAGGATCTGGCGGGGATCGTCGAGCACCGCCTCGAACACGGACACCATGTCGAGGGCGTAGGTCTCGGACTCGGGGTCGAGCAGTTCCAGCGCGGCCAGGGCGAACGGCGCCAGCGGCTGGTTGAGGACGAACTGCGAGGCAGGTCGATCGTGACCCGGATGGTCCGCCCGTAGTCGTCGGGCTCGTCGAGCTCCTCGATCGCCCCGGCGTCGAGCAGCGTGGCGAGCAGGTCCTCGGCCGGGCCACGTGGTCGGCCTTGTTGGCCTCGGTCTCGTAGTTGTCGGTGAGCAGGTGCTCGAGCGCGGCCCGTCCGTCGCCCGGCCGGTCGAGCACGTTGAACAGCATCGAGTTGGTCACGGTGAAGCTCGACGTGAGCGTCTCGGGCGGGGCGGCCACGAGGCGGTCGAACGTGGGCTGCCCCCACGAGACGGTGCCGAGGGGCGGCTTCTTCTTCACGACCTTGCGCTGCTTCTTTCCTGCTCGCCTCGCCGCGCCTTCATGGCCGCTGGTTGTCGAGCACGTGCTCGGGGGCGAGGGCCACGACGGTGCCCATCGCGTCGTAGCCGGCCCGTCCGGCTCGGCCGCCGATCTGGTGGAACTCCCGAGCGCTCAGCAGGCGCGTCGAGATGCCGTCGTACTTGGAGAGCGAGGTGAACACCACGGTGCGGATGGGCACGTTGATCCCGACGCCGAGCGTGTCGGTGCCGCAGATCACCTTGAGCAGGCCCGCCTGGGTCAGCCGCTCCACGAGCCGCCGGTACTTGGGCAGCATCCCCGCGTGGTGGACGCCGACCCCGTGGCGCAGGAACTTCGGGCAAGATCTTCCGAACCCGGCGCTGTACCGGAACCCGCCGATCTCGGCGATCTCGTCCTTCTCCTCTCGGGTGCAACAGGTTGAGGCTCATCAGCGACTGCGCCCGCTCGACCGCGGACGCCTGGGTGACGTGCACGAGGTAGATGGGTGCCTGCCCGGCCGAGGAGCTCCTCGAGCGTCTCGGTGAGCGGGACCTCCTTGTACTCGTGCACGAGGGGCACCGGCCGGTCGGCCGGCGACCACGGCCACCGGTCGCCCGGTGCGCTCGGGCAGGTCTCGGCGAACCGGGACACGTCGCCGAGGGTGGCGGACAGGAGGATGTGCTGGGTGTCGAGTAGTTCGAGCAGCGGGACCTGCCACGCCCAGCCACGGTCGGGGTCGGCGAAGTAGTGGAACTCGTCCATGACGACCTGGCCGACCCCGGCGTCCCGGCCCTCGCGCAGGGCGAGGTTGGCGAGGATCTCCGCGGTGGAGCAGATGATCGGGGTGTCGGGGTTGACCGCCGCGTCGCCGGTCATCATCCCGACGTTATCGGCCCCGAAGTGGCCGACAGGTCGAAGAACTTCTCCGACACCAGCGCCTTGATGGGTGCGGTGTAATAGCTGCGGCGCCGACCGGCCAGAGCGGCGAAGTGGGCGGCGACCGCGATCAAGCTCTTGCCGGAGCCGGTGG